>NZ_JBITZU010000002.1:191821-605401 GCF_044547075.1 Kitasatospora sp. NPDC052896 | reverse complement strand
TCCAGGCGACGGCGGCGCCGGACTGCACGGTGCTGCCGCTGGTGATGGCGGTGCCGAGCAGGGCCGGGTTGGCGTAGTAGGTACCGCTGTTCCAGACCGGCTTGTCGTCGGCGTTGTACAGCACGACGTTGCTGTCGTTCTGCACGGTCAGGTGCGAGCCGGGGTTGCCCCAGGACCAGGTGGACCAGAGCGCGGTGCCGTCGGCGCCGTAGATCACGAAGTTGCCGTCGCGCTGGGCGAAGGCGTACGCGCCGGGGTGGTTGTAGGTACCGCTGGACCAGAGCGGCAGGCCGCTGCGCAGCGAGTAGAGGACGAGGTTGCCGTCCGGCTGCATGCTGAGCTTGGTCTGCGCGGCCGTCACCGTGGTGCCGGACTGCAGGGTGGTGCCGGCGGTGACGACCTGGCCGGTGGTGTCGTACTTCGCGTTGTAGCTGCGGGTGGACCAGACCGGGGTGCCGGAGCCGTTGCGCAACACGAGGTTGCAGTCGTCCTGCACGGTGAGCGTCGCGTTGCCGCCCTCGGCGGACGGGCCGGCCTGCCACACCAGTCGGCCGCTGCCGTCGAACAGGGTGAGGCCGGCGGTCGACACGTTGAGGAAGCCCGCGCCGTTGGTGGCCTGGACGTTGGTGGTGAAGAGCACCTTGCCGGTCTTGAGCTCGGTCAGCACCAGGTTGCCGCTGCTCTGCAGGGTCAACTGCGCGCAGCCCGAGGACATGCTGGCGCCCGCGGCGAGCTGGGTGTTCGAACCGCCGCCGAGCACCGAGCTGGTCGAGGGGCGGGCGGCGGCGGGCGCGGCCTGGGCGGTGGTGGCCGTACCGGAGTTGGTGGGCGCGGGGCCACGTCCGTCGGCGTACGCGGGCCCGGCGAGGCCGGCCGCGATGGTGGTCAGTGCGGCGATGGCCGCCAGCCGTCCGGTGGTGGTGGACAGACGGTGTCTCGGGGCGCTTGAACGCTCCCGCATGGGTTCCTCCCCCTGGGGCCTGAACAGGCCTGATCAGTGATGAGCTGCGATAGGTATACCAAGGACCGAGGACGGATCCGCAGGGAGGGCCCGCGCAACAGCCGTGGCCCGGCACTGTGGAAGTGCCGGGCCACGGGGTGTTGCGGGGTCAGACGCCGTAGGTGTTGGTGGACCAGATGGCCTTGCCGTCGGCGGTGTAGATGACGAGGTTTCCGTCGTTCTGCATGACCGCCTGGGCGCCGGGGTTGCCGTAGGTGCCGCTGTACCAGAGTGCGCTGCCGGTGGCGCTGTGGAGGACGAGGTTTCCGTCGGTCTGCATGGTCAGGTAGGCGCCGGGGTGACCGTAGGTCCCGGTGTTCCAGACCGCGCGGTTGTTGGTGGTGTAGAGCACCAGGTTGCCGTCGGCCTGCATGCTCAGCGTGCCGTGGCTCCAGGCGACGGCGGCGCCGGACTGCACGGTGCTGCCGCTGGTGATGGCGGTGCCGAGCAGGGCCGGGTTGGCGTAGTAGGTACCGCTGTTCCAGGCCGGCTTGTCGTCGGCGTTGTACAGCACGACGTTGCTGTCGTTCTGCACGACGAGGTGCGAGCCGGGGTTGTTGTAGGTGCCGGTGGACCACAGCGGAGCGCCGTTGGCGGCGTAGACGACCAGATTGCCGTCGCTCTGCATGTCGGCGTAGGCGCCGGGGTGGTTGTAGGTGCGGCTGGACCACAGGGGTAGTCCGCTGCGCAGGGAGTAGAGGACGAGGTTGCCGTCGGCCTGCATGTCCAGCCGGGTCTGCGGCAGGGTGATGGTGCTCCCGCCGGCCAGTGTGCTGCCCGCGGTGACGACGTGCCCGGTGTGGTCGAAGGCGGGGTCGTAGGTGCCGGTGGACCAGACCGGTGTGCCGGAGGCGTTGCGCAGGACGACGTTGCAGTCGTCCTGGACGGTGAGGGAGGCACCCGGCCCGGCTGAGACGGGTGTGGTCCACGGACCGACCTCGAGGGCACCCGCCTTGGTCAGCAGGGCGTCGCCGTTGACGTAGTCGGTACCGCTGGACCACAGGCTGTGGTTGTCCTTGAAGGACTGGAGCACCAGGTTGCCGTCGGGCTCCATGGCGAGCCGGGCGCAGCTGGAGTAGAGAGCGCCGGCGGCGGGGATTCCGGCCCATGACGAGGTGCCGGTGGTGATGCTGCTGAAGTAGGCGCCGTCGTTCAACTGGGTGGATCCCAGCGTGAAACCGTCGCGGGAGAACTCGGCCACGCCGTCGACGGCGGCGCGGCCGGGGTAGACGACGACGTTCCAACCGACCATCACCAGGTCGGTGATCCCGTCACCGTCGAGGTCACCGGCCGTGGTGAGGGTCTGGCCGGCGCCACGGTACTGCCTGAAGGTCGTGGTGGACAGGGCCAGCGGGGCCGGCAGCGGACCGACTCCCGTCCGGGCGGGCGTGCCCCAGCTCTGGGCGGGCGTGCCGGCACAGCTCGCCAGGACGACCGGGCTGCCGTCCGTACCGTCCCCGCCGACGGTCACGCAGCGGCCCGACACCGTGTCCACCAGTGAGCTGTTGGGGCCGACCTGCCAGTGGTGCTCGGAACCGCGGCCGTCGCAGGGCAGCACGGCGACCGCACCGCCGTTGACGCCGGCGCCCTTCCCGGGGTCGAGACACCAGCCCTCGCTGTGCACGGTGCCGTCCCTGCCGAGCAGCCAGTCGAGGCTGTCGGCGTGGTCGAGCCCGGGCACCGGGGTGCACTCGTCGGCTGTGGACGTCCCGTCGTTGTCAGTGTCCAGGCAGAGGTGGTCACCGTTGCTCTGAGTGGCGGCCGACTGGATCCACGTACTGGCGGGGGCGACGAGCGGGCCGTTCGGGATGCCGTCGGCTCCCAGCGTCAGTGGCAGGCTGAGCAGGGCGCCGGTGGGGTTGTCCCTGACCCAGAGGGTGGGCGTCCCGCCGATCTCGCCCGGGGCGACCACGGTGGTGTCCGACCAGCCGCTGGTGCCGAGCAGTACGGGGCTGCCGAGGAGCGAGCCGGCCTTGCCCGGGTAGTACCAGAGCTTGCCGCCCTCGACGGTGATGAGGTCGGGCAGGCCGGCGCTGTTCGCCGTTCCGTCGACGGCGACGATCTGGGTGGTGGACGCCCAGGTGGGGTCGTAGCTGGTGCAGTCGGTGCCCGCGGCGCAGGCGGGCTTGGTGATCACCGTGGCGTGCTCGGGATGGGTGAAGTGGCCGGGGGTGCCACCGTAGTTGGCGTCGTTGGGGTATGCGTAGAGCTTGTGCGACCCCGTGCTGAGTGCGTACAGGTCGTCGGTGTGGGAACCGGTCAGGCTGCCGTGGTGGGTGACCAGGTAGGCGTTCCACTTGCCGCCCTCGGGGCTCTGGGACGCCGAGGAGGCGTTGAACGGCGCGCCGCCGGCCGGGAAGACGTTGAGGTCGCCCGGATAGTCGACGGCCGCGGTGATGTCGGGACTACCGTCCCCGGTGAGGTCGCCCGGGACCGCGGCCCCCGGGGCGGCGGCCGCGTGAGGGGCGGCGGCCTGGGCGGGGGCCGCGAGGCCGGCCGCCAGGGTGGTCAGTGCGGCGACGGCCGCGAGCCGTCCGGCCAGGCCGGGCAGCCGACGTCTCGGGGCGACTGAGCGCTCCCGCATGGATTCCCCCTCGGGGCCGTTGTCGGGCCCGGTTGATGGTTCGAGGGCGACAGATATACCAAGGCCGGGGGAGACGCTGATCAAGCGGGTGGCTCGGTCGGGCCGGTGGATGACCGAAAAGCGTGCTGTGTATTGGAGTTGGGAGATGGGCATACTGGCCGGTGAGTCGTGAGGGGGCACTGGCTGATGGCGCGATGGGACCCAACCGTGATCGGCGAGGCGGACTTCCTGCCCGAGTCGTTCCAGACGGCAGACCAGGCGTCGATTTCCGGTCAACGGCAGGCGTTGCGCTGGCACCGCGGGCTGATCCTGATGCTGGTGGCCGCCGCCGTGGTCAGCGCGGTGACCGGGGCGCCGGAGCACGGGCGGACCAACCTCGCGCCGCTGGTGTCGGTGGCGGCGTTCCTGGTGGCCGGATACTTCTGGACCCGGTTGCGGCAGAGCAACCCGCAGGCGCGCTGGCACGAGGCCCGGGCGGCGGCCGAGTCGGTGAAGACGCTGGCCTGGAAGTACACCGTGCGGGCCCGGCCGTTCGACGGTCCGGCGGACTCGCTGGAGGTGGACGAGGACTACCGGGAGCAAGTGGCCGACGTGCTGCGGGCGTTCGAGGACTCCGGGGTGATCTCCCCCGGTGCCATGCCCGAAATCACCGAGGGCATGCGGGAGTTGCGCGCATCGAACCTGATGGCCCGGCGCATGCTCTACCTGCGGCTGCGGGTCGAGGGGCAGCGCACCTGGTACCGGGCCAAGGCCGATGCCTGCGAGTCGCAGTCGGTCTCCTGGGGCCTCGGAATCGCCGCCCTGATGATCCTCGGTGCGGCGGCAGCGGTGGCGCAGGCCGCCGGCGCGCTCTCGCTGGACCTGTTCGGTGCCTGCTCGGCGGGGGCCACCGCGGTGATCGCCTGGACCCAGCTGAAGCAGCTGCGCCCGCTGGTTTCGGCGTACCAGCTGGCGGCGAAGGAACTCGACCTGGTGTGGGGCAAGTTGTCGACCCTGGACCTCGCCGGGCCGGACGCGGAGGCCGCCTGGTCGCGGCTGGCCGGCGACGTCGAGGACGCGGTGGCCCGGGAGCACACCAGCTGGCGGGCTCGCCGGGCCTTCCCGCGCTGAGGTCTCAGGAGAAGATCACCGAGCGGAGCTTGAGGCGGTCACCCAGCTGCTTGCCGGGGTTCATCACGTAGTAGGTGTCGCCGTCGCAGTTGAAGTCGAGGAAGACCGTGGCGGTGGCGTCGGTGAAGTTCCTCGGGGCGAAGGCCGGGTCGTTCGGCGTGGCCCCGAACAGGTTGACGCACCGGCCGCTCTCCGGGTCGTGCAGCGTCGCGGGCAGGCCGGGGCCGAACTTGTACTCGAAGCTGCCGGTGGCCGCGTAGGCGGAGTTGGGTACGGCGACGACGAGTGCGAGCGCACCGAGTGCGGCGGCGACGGTCTGGCGGAAACGCATGGGAGACCCCTCTTCTGGTCGCTCAGGGTTGCTGGGTGAAACCCTAGGGTGACCGACCTGAGGTGAAACGATTCTTCTGACGCGCGTCGCGTGTCGCCGAAATGGCGCAGCCCGGGCCCGGCTGCGTCGCCGCGCTCCAAGGAAAGCAAGGTCGAACCCCGCTCCGGTGCGGCCAAACCAAGGCGTGCGAGGTGAACCGCATCCGACGCTGGGGTGGAAGAAGTGTTAATCAGTTTTTGTTAGAGAGAGTAATGAGCTAAGCTAAGCACATGCCCGAGATGTCCGAGGGCGACCTCGCTGCCGTCAGCCAGCTGCGGTCGTCCGTGATGCGCCTTGCCCGCCGCCTGCGGCACCAGCACGTCGAGAAGTCGCTCAGCCCGACCGAGATGGGCGTGCTAGGCACGCTCGCCCGGTGCGGCAGCGCCACCCCGGGGGAGTTGGCGCGGCGGGAGCACGTCCAGCCGCCGTCGATGACCCGGATCATCGCGATGTTGGAGGAGAAGGCCCTGGTGCGGCGCGAGCCGCACCCGGACGACCGCCGCCAGGTGGTGGTCAGCATGACGGAGCAGGCCGAGGAGATCCTCGTCGAGAGCCGCCGGCAGCGCAACGCCTGGCTCGCCGAACTGGCCTCCGGACTGACCGAGGAGGAGTGGGAGACCGTTCGCGCGGCGGCTCCCGCGCTGTACAAGCTCGCGCACCTGTAAGCGGTCAAGCAAGAAGCAGCCGAAGCAGGCCCCGGCCGGGACGGACCCGGCCACCGGGGGACGGCCCCGGCGGGAAGTACCCGCCGGGTCGGAACGAGAGGACACGGCATCACCGCAGCCCAGTCCAGGAAAACCAGCAGCGCGGCCACAGCCGCGCACCGAGGGGAGAAGAACGTGACCACGCCGGCCGCCGCCAGCGCCGCAACCCGTCCCGACGACACCACCGCCCAGACCTCGACCACCACCCCCGTACCGCCGGCCGCTGCCGCCGCGGTGCCCGCGCCGGTGAACCTGCCCGGCGACGACGACCCCTGCGAACGGACCGCGGCGGACTTCCCCGTCGCATCCGGCCCCAGCGGGGCGACCGGCCCCACCAGGGCCCGCTTCACCCGACCCGGAGGCATGTTCTCCTCCCTGCGGGTGCGCAACTACCGGTACTTCTTCGCCGGCCAGATCGTCAGCAACACCGGTAGCTGGATGCAGCGCATCGCGCAGGACTGGCTGGTGCTGAGCCTCACCCACAGCCCGCTCGCGGTCGGCATCACCACCGCCATGCAGTTCCTGCCCACGCTGCTGCTCGGCCTGTTCGGCGGCGTGCTCGCGGACCGGATGCCCAAGCGCCGGCTGCTGGTCGTCACCCAGGGCACGATGGGCCTGCTGGCCGCCGGCCTGGCCGCGATGACCATGAGCGGTGTGGTGACCGCGTACTACGTCTACGCCTTCGCGCTGCTGCTCGGCATGGTCACCGTGGTGGACACCCCGACCCGGCAGGCCTTCGTCTCCGAGATGGTCGGCCCCGAGCACCTCAGCAACGCGGTCAGCCTGAACGCGGCCAACTTCCAGACCGCCCGCCTGGTCGGCCCGGCGGTGGCCGGTCTGCTGATCGCGGCGGTCGGCAGCGGCTGGGCGTTCGCGCTCAACGCGCTCTCCTTCGCGGCCGTGATCGGCGGCCTGCTGGCGATGCGGACCAGCGAACTGCGGCCGGTGGAACGGATTCCGCGCGAGCGGGGCCAGCTCCGCGAGGGGCTGCGCTACGTGCGCGAGCGTCCCGAGCTGATGTGGCCGCTGGTGCTGGCCGGGTTCATCGGGACCTTCGGTTTCAACTTCCCGACCCTGCTGTCGGGCTTCGCGTACGGCACGTTCCACGTCGGTCCGGGCCAGTACGGCCTGCTGAACACCGCGATGGCGCTCGGCTCGCTGGCCGGCGCGCTCTACGCGGCGCGGCGCGGTGCCCCGCGGCTGCGCTGGCTGGTCGGTGCCGCGGTGGGCTTCGGCGTGCTGGAGGTGGCCGCCTCGGGCGCGCCCGACTACTGGACCTTCGCGGTGCTGCTGACCCTGGTCGGGGTCTGCGGGCTGACCTTCAACACCTCGGTCAACTCGTTCATCCAGCTCGCCACCGAGCCGGAGATGCGCGGTCGGGTGATGGGCCTGCTGGTGCTGGTCTTCACCGGCGGGACGCCGATCGGCGCGCCGCTGGTCGGCTGGGTGACCAGTGCCTACGGCGCCCGGGTGGGCCTGCTGGCCTGCGGCGCGGTCTCCGCGGTGGCGGCGGTCTCGGTCGGCCTGGTGCTGGCGCGCTGCGCCGACCTGCGGCTGCGGGTGGACCTGCACCGGGGCAGTCGGGTGGTGGCCTTCGTGCCGCGCCAGGCGGCGAAGCCGGCGTCCGAGCTGGCGACCGCCTGCTGAGGCCGCACTCCTTTCCCGCCCTCTCCGCTTCCGGCCCGCTCGGAGCGGAAGCGGAGAGGGCGGGGCAGGATGGAGCCATGAGGCTCTTCGTGGCCGTGATGCCGCCCGAACGGGCGCTCGCGGAGCTCGCTGCCGAGGTCGCGCCGCTGCGCGCGCTGCCGGGCGCCGCCGAGCTGCGCTGGGCGCCGGTCGACGGCTGGCACCTGACGCTGGCCTTCCTCGGCGAGGTGGCCGAGGAGCGGGTGCCCGCGCTGGAGGACGGGCTGGCCCAGGCGGCCGCCGGCTACCGGGCGCATCGACTGCGGCTGGCCGGCGGCGGGCGGTTCGGTGACCGGACGCTCTGGGTCGGACTGGACGGGGAGACCTGGGCGTTGCACGCGCTGGCCCGCGCGGTGACCCAGGTGGCCGGTGAACTCGGCTGCGGGGAGGGCGAGTTCTCGTTCCACCCGCACCTCACGGTGGCCCGCTCCGGGCGCCACCGGCGGCGTGGCGCGCTGCGCGAGGAGGCGGCGGCGCTGGCGGACTTCCGCGGCGCGGAGTGGGAGGTGGCGGAGTTCCACCTGGTCCGCAGCGACTTCACGGGCGGGCGGTCGCGCTACACGGTGCTGCGCAGTTGGCCGCTGGCCGGGGCCGAACCGGCCGCCCGCACGGGCTGAGGGCGGCCCGGGTACGCTCGGGGACTGTGGACCCCAAGACTCGTATGCGTATCGTCACCGGCGCTCTGCTGCTGCTGCTGGCAGCCGTGGTGATCGGCTCCCTGCTGAAGTGACCTGCTGAAGTGAGCTGCTGGCATGGCCGGTGGAGGGGGCGCTGACCCCCTCCACCGGTACCGGGTCAGAGCCGCTCGACCACGTGGTCGATGCAGGCCGTGAGGGCCTGGACGTCGGCCGGGTCGACCGCCGGGAACATCGCGATCCGCAGTTGGTTGCGGCCGAGCTTGCGGTACGGCTCGGTGTCCACGATCCCGTTCGCGCGCAGCGCCTTGGCGATCGCGGCGGCGTCGACGCCGTCCTCGAAGTCGATCGTGCCGACCACCTGGGAACGCATCGAGGGCTCGGCGACGAACGGACGGGCCACCGGGGACTTCTCGGCCCAGCCGTAGAGGTGCCCGGCGGATTCAGCCGTACGGGCGACGGCCCAGTCGAGGCCGCCGTTGCCGTTCAGCCAGTCCAGCTGGTCGGCCAGCAGGAACAGGGTGGAGATCGACGGGGTGTTGTAGGTCTGGTCCTTCGAGGAGTTGTCGATCGCGGTCGGCAGGTCGAAGAACGGCGGGATGTAGCGGTCGGAGCCGGCGATCGCGGCGGCCCGCTCCAGCGCGGCCGGCGAGAACACGGCCAGCCAGAGACCGCCCTCGGAGGCGAAGGACTTCTGCGGCGCGAAGTAGTAGACGTCGGTCTCGGTGATGTCCACCGGCAGGCCGCCGGCGCCCGAGGTGGCGTCCACCAGGACCAGCGCGTCCTGGTCGGCGCCGGCCGGGCGGCGGATCGGCATCGCGACGCCGGTCGAGGTCTCGTTGTGGGTCAGCGCGTAGACGTCCACCCCGGCCTCGGCGACCGGCAGCGGGTGGGTGCCGGGTTCGCTCTTGACCACGGTCGGCTCGGCCAGCCAGGGGGCGGCCTTGACCGAGGAGGCGAACTTCGAGGAGAACTCACCGAAGGTCAGGTGCTGCGACTTCTCGCGCACCAGGCCGAAGGCGGCGATGTCCCAGAAGGCGGTGGAGCCGCCGTTGCCGAGCACCACCTGGTAGCCGTCGGGGAGTGAGAAGAGGCTCGCCACTCCGGCACGCACGCGCTTCACCAGGTCCTTGACCGGAGCCTGGCGGTGCGAGGTGCCGAGCAGCGAGGTACCGGTGGCGGCGAGGGCCTGGAGGGCCTCGGGGCGCACCTTGGACGGGCCGCAGCCGAAACGGCCGTCGGCGGGCTTGAGGTCAGCGGGGATCTGGATCTGGGCCACCCGGGCAGCCTACTGGTCCACATCGTGGATGTCCGCCGATTGTCCGGCCGTTGAGACATCTCCGTTGAGACGTCCCCGGCCGTGCGGGCCGGAAGGCGCCGCCGCCCGGCCCGGTGCGTTCACCTGGAACGCACCGGGCCGGGCGGCGCCGCGGATCAGCCGGCGATGGCCTCGAAGCCCTCGACCTCGCGCGGGCTGCGCGGGCCCGGACCCACGTAGCGCGCGGAGGGACGCACGAGCCGGCCCGTGCGCTTCTGCTCCAGGATGTGCGCCGACCAGCCGGCGGTGCGGGCACAGGTGAACATCGAGGTGAACATGTGCGCCGGGACCTCGGCGAAGTCCAGCATGATGGCGGCCCAGAACTCGACGTTCGTCGCCAGCACCCGGTCCGGGCGGCGGTTGTGCAGCTCCTCCAGGGCGGCCTTCTCCAGCGCCTCGGCGATCTCGAAGCGCGGAGCGCCCAGCTCCTTGGCGGTCCGGCGCAGCACCCGGGCGCGCGGGTCCTCGGCGCGGTAGACCCGGTGGCCGAAGCCCATCAGCCGCTCGCCCTTGTCCAGTGCCTTCTTGACGTAGCCGGCCGCGTCGCCGGTGCGCTCGATCTCCTCGATCATGCCGAGCACCCGGGACGGCGCACCGCCGTGCAGCGGGCCGGACATCGCGCCGACCGCGCCGGAGAGCGCGGCGGCCACGTCGGCGCCGGTGGAGGCGATCACCCGGGCGGTGAAGGTGGAGGCGTTCATGCCGTGCTCGGCGGCGGAGGTCCAGTAGGCGTCGACGGCCTTGACGTGCTTCGGGTCCGGCTCGCCGCGCCAGCGGATCATGAACCGCTCGACCACCGTCTCGGCCTTGTCGATCTCGCGCTGCGGGACCATCGGCAGGCCCTGGCCGCGGGCCGACTGGGCCACGTAGGAGAGCGCCATCACGGCGGCCCGGGCGAGGTCGTCCCGGGCCTGCTCGGCGGAGATGTCCAGCAGCGGCTTGAGGCCCCAGACCGGTGCCAGCATGGCGAGCGCGGACTGCACGTCCACCCGGATGTCGCCGGAGTGCACCGGGATCGGGAACGGCTCGGCGGCGGGCAGGCCGGGGTTGAAGCGGCCGTCCACCAGCAGGCCCCAGACGTGCCCGAAGGAGACGTGGCCGACCAGGTCGTCGATGTCGACGCCGCGGTAGCGGAGCGCACCGCCCTCGCGGTCCGGCTCGGCGATCTCGCTCTCGAAGGCGACGACTCCCTCAAGCCCGGGTACGAAATCGGACATCACGCGGCTCCTCAGTGACGTGACCGGCCGGCCGCCGTGGGTGGTGCGGCCTGTGACCGTTAGTGGGTGTTTGGCACTCGGTGCCAGAGTGACAGGCACTGGGTGCATTGCGCCATACACCACTGCGGTGATGTTTCCCCTATGGGGCGGCTTCCTCCGCGCCGGGCCGGCGATGGGCCGGGGATCTTCCGGTCATACCCGGCGATTCCGGACAGATCTTCGAGGCAGGGGCGGCGAAGCGGTGGCGAGACACCATATCTCTCGATGTCGAGATTCCATAGGCGAAGCTCGGCCCGTCGCTTGTCGTACGGGATGATGTTGACGTGCAGACCCCGGAACGCGCCCAGCCCGCGCCCCTGAGTACCGTGCCCGATCCGGCCGCGATGCGCCGCCAGTACGCCCTGGCCGGCCTGGCCGAGCAGGATCTGGCCGCCGATCCGGTCGCCCAGTTCGTCCGCTGGTTCGCCGAGGCCGAGCAGGCCGGGGTCGTCGAGCCCAACGCCATGGTGCTCTCCACCGCGGACGCCGAGGGACGGCCGAGCTCGCGGACCGTCCTGCTCAAGGGCTTCGACCGGCGCGGCTTCGTCTTCTACACCAACTACGGCTCCCGCAAGGGCGTCGAGCTGGCGGTCAACCCGTACGCGTCGCTGCTCTTCCCGTGGCACCCGATGGACCGTCAGGTGATCGTCGTCGGCCGGGTCGAGAAGACCGGCCGGGACGAGACCGCGGCGTACTTCCGGACCCGGCCGCACGGCTCGCAGCTGGGCGCCTGGGCGAGCGAGCAGTCCAGTCCGGTGGACTCCCGCGCGGTGCTGGAGCGGCGGTACGCCGAGTTGGCCACCCGCTACCCGGAGGGCGAGGGGGTGCCGGTGCCGCCGTTCTGGGGTGGCTACCGGGTGGTGCCGGAGACCGTGGAGTTCTGGCAGGGGCGACTCAACCGGCTGCACGACCGGCTCCGCTACGCCGCTGCCCCGGACGGCTGGCGGGTCGAGCGGCTCTGTCCCTGAGGCCGGCGACCGACGTACCGCGCGCCCCCGGTTCCGCCGTTTCGCGCGCCGGGGGCGCGACCGTTGTCAGGGCGTCCAGCCGGCGCGGACGGCGGCGTAGCCGGGCATGATCACGGGTACGCCGAATGACGTAGCCCGATTTCACCCTGGGGGGTGGTTCTGGCTGCTGACCGGCTCACTTCGATCGGCCCGTCGGGGATCGTCCGCGCAGCTCGCGGCAGCACACGGCGCCAAACCGGGGCGAAGTGTGCCGACTTCAGGGAGTGATAATCGCCTGCTGGGCGGATACCTTGGACGCTCGGGTGTCTGGATCCGCCCGATGCTCTTCTCTACCCACACCCGATGCACTTGAAGCGCATCATTTCTGAGGGGATCTCAGATATGCCTACCATGCTGGACGTCAAGCCAGTGGACGAGATCGAGCAGCAGGTCGTCCGGGTCCCACTGGAGACCCTCTCGGCCCAGGGCGCGGATCGGCTCACGGCGGCCTACCGACGGGCGCTGCCCGCCGACGACTCGGGCCTGGTCCCGGTCGCGGCCTTCAACTCCTCGATCTGACCGCACCCCTCGGGCGGCCACCTCCTCGGCGGGAGATCGGCATGACGCACCCCGCGGTCCCCTTCTCGCAGTTCGTGGTGAAGGTGCACAGCCGCTGTGACCTGGCCTGTGACCACTGCTACGTCTACGAACACGCCGACACCAGTTGGCGGGGCCGACCCAGGGCGATCGCCCCGGAGGTGCTGGACCAGACGGCCCGGCGGATCGCGGAGCACGCGGCCGCCCACCGGCTGCCGGCCGTCCACGTGGTGCTGCACGGCGGGGAACCCCTGCTCGCCGGCCCGGTGCTGCTGCGCCGGGCCGCCGAGAGCCTGCGCGCCGCGCTCCCGCCGGACTGCGCGCTCGACCTGCGGATCCACACCAACGGGGTCCGGCTGGACCGGGCGTTCTGCGAGCTCTTCGCCGAGCTGGACATCAAGGTCGGCATCTCGCTGGACGGTGACCGGGCCGCCAACGACCGGCACCGGCGCTTCGCCGACGGCCGCAGCAGCCACCCGCAGGTGCTGGCCGCCGTCGCCCTGCTGCGCCGGCCCGAGTACCGCCACCTCTACGCCGGCCTGCTCTGCACCATCGACGTGGCGAACGACCCGACCGCGGTCTACCGGGCGCTGGTCGCGCTGGAACCGCCCCGGATCGACTTCCTGCTGCCGCACGCCACCTGGGACACCCCGCCCGCGCGCCCGGGCGGCGCCGGGCCCACCCCGTACGCGGACTGGCTGCTGGCCGTCCACCGGCGCTGGGAGGCCGATGGCCGCCCGGTGCCGGTCCGCACCTTCGACTCCGTGCACCGCACCCTGCGCGGCGCCTCCAGCCTCACCGAGTCGATCGGCCTCGACCCCGCCGACCTGGTGGTGGTCGAGACGGACGGCACGCTGGAGCAGGCGGACAGCCTGAAGACCGCCTACGACGGCGCCCCCGCGACCGGCTTCGACGTCTTCCGGCACAGCCTCGACGAGGTCGCCCGGCACCCGGGCATGCTGGCCCGGCAGTCCGGCCTGGCCGGGCTCAGCGCGCAGTGCCGGGCCTGCCCGGTGGTCCGCAGCTGCGGGGGCGGCCTCTACGCGCACCGCTGGCGCACCGGCAGCGGCTTCGACAACCCGTCCGTCTTCTGCGGAGACCTGATGCAGCTCATCGGCACGATCCGGGACCGGATCGTCCCCGCCACCGCCCTGCCGGCCCAGGCGGCCGGCGCCCCGCCGGCCGGGGAGCCGCAGCCGCCTGTGCTGACCGAGCCCCAGCTCGACGAGCTCGCCCGCGGTCACGGTGGCGAGGCCGCCGTCCGGGCCCTGGCGGCGGCCGAACTCGGGCTCAGCCGCGGCCTGTTGGCGGCGGTCGGAGCGGACGCGCCGGGCGAGGCCTGGGCGCTGCTCACCGAGCTGGACCAGCGCGCGCCGCAGGCGGTGGACGCGGTGCTGGCCCACCCCTACCTGCGGACCTGGGCGGTGCGCTGCCTGCGCGGCGAGCCGGGCGCGGACCAGGGCGGCCTGGCCGAGGTGGCGGCCGCCGCGATGCTGCGGGCCGGCCGGCAGGACGAGCTGGCGCTGCCGGTTCGCGCCGGCGCCGTCCAGTTGCCCACGCTGGGCCGGCTGTTCACCGGCGGCAGCGGCACGGCCGTGCTGCGCGGCACGGCGGAGGGCTGCACCGTCCGCACCCCCGACGGCGAGCGGCTGCGGATCGGCTGGGACCAGGAGGCCGACGAGCGCTGGCAGCCGGTCCGCCGGGTCGCGCTGCCCGGCTGGACGGTGGCCCTGGAGGACACCGACCCCCAGCGGGACAGCCACCAGTGGCCGGTCGAGCCCCGGCTCTCCGCCGAGGCGCTGGCCGGCTGGACCGGCGCGCTGCGTGAGGCCTGGGAACTGACCGTCCGTGACCTGCCCGGCCACGCGGCCGGGATCGCCGCCGGCCTCGGCACCCTGACCCCGCTGCGGCCCGGTCCGGCCGGCCGGGACGTCAGCGCCGCCGCCCGGCAGGCCTTCGGCGCGGTCGGGATCGCCCGCCCGGCCACCGCGCCGATCCTCGCACTGCTCGTCGCGCACGAGTTCCAGCACGTCAAGCTGGGTGCGGTGCTGGACTTCCACGACCTCTACGACCCGGCCGACCAGGGCCGCTACCACGCCCCCTGGCGCCCCGACCCGCGCCCGCTGGAGGGCCTGCTGCAGGGCACGTACGCGCATCTCGCGGTCACCGAGTTCTGGGGCACCCGGGTGGCCGCCTACGACGGGCTGCCCGGCGAGCCGGCCGAGCACGCCCGGACCCAGCTGGCCACCTGGCGGGCGCTGACCGACCGGGCGATCGACACGCTGGCCGGCTCCGGCGCGCTCACCCCGCTCGGCGAGCGCTTCGCGGGCGGCATGCGGACCGCCGTGGCGCCCTGGCTGGCCGTCCCGGTCGGGGCGGCCGCGACGGCCGCCGCCGAGCGGGCGATCGCCGAGAACCAGGCCGCCTGGCAGGCCCGGCGGGCCGCGCCGGTGCCGGCGGGGTCCTGACGGCCGTGCACCCCGTCGAGCGGCACGCCGTCGAGGAGCTGGCCGGCGCGCTCCGGGAGCTCGGGCTGTCGCCGCGTACCGGTGTCCTGCTGGTGCACGCCTCGCTGCGCGCGGTCGGCCCGGTGGCGGGCGGCTCGACCGGGCTGCTGGCCGCGTTGCGCGCCGCGCTCGGCCCGGAGGGCACGGTGGTCGGCTACACCGCGACGCCGGAGAACTCCGACACCTCCCGGCTGCACGCCGAGGCCACCGCCGGGCTGGACGCCGCGGCGCTGGCCGCCTACCGGGCCGCCATGCCGCCCTTCGACCCGCTGCGCACGCCCTGTTCACCGACCATGGGCCGGCTCTCCGAGGAGCTGCGGACCACGCCGGGCGCGCTGCGCAGTGCCCATCCGCAGACCTCGTTCGCCGCGCTCGGCCCGCTCGCCCGGGAGCTGCTGGAGGACCACCCGCCGGAGTGCCACCTGGGCGAGCGCTCCCCGGTCGGGCGGCTCTACAAGGCGGGCGCCCAGGTGCTGATGCTGGGCGCGCCGCTGACCCGCTGCACCGTCTTCCACCTGGCCGAGTACCGCCTTCCGCAGGTGCCGCGGAAGCGCTACGGCTGCCGGGTGCTGGGCGCCGACGGCCGGCCCGAGTGGCTCCGGTTCGACGGGGTCGACCTGGACGACCGGCACTTCCCGCGGATGCTGGAGACCGTCCGGCCGCGGCTCACCGAGGTGCGCGAGGGGACGGTCGGGGCGGCCCGGGCGGTGCTGCTGCCGGTCGTCCCGGCCGTCGACCAGGCGACCCGCTGGCTCGCCGACCAGCTCGAGGGCTGACCTCCGGCCTGGCTGATCGCCAGATCCGGCAAAGGGACTGACAGTTGACGGTGCTCTGCCGCATGATCAGAGGGTTGGCTGGTTGCGCTATTCCCCTGGGGAAGCCGACCTTCCTACACTGAAGGCCCCGGCGGGGGTTCAGATGGTCGACTGGCCCGGGGGAGGCGCGGGTGAACGACGCTGACGGCGAGCGGAAGGCCTCGGCGAAGCCGCACTTCTTCCTCAGCTACGCGCACATGCCGCCGGTCGGCTCGCGCAACCCCAACCTGCGGGTCAGCCAGTTCTACGAGGACCTCTGCGAAGCCGTCCTGCAGTTGACGCCGCTGCCCACCGCCGAGCCGGTGGGTTTCATGGACGAGACCATGCACCAGGGCGACAACTGGGCGGCGAAGATCTCCGAGGCGCTGGCCACCTGCCGGGTGTTCGTGCCGCTCTACCACCCGCGGCTGTTCCGCAGCACGCCCTGCGGCCAGGAGTGGTACACCTTCGCGCAGCGGGCCGCCAACGCCCCCGGTGGCCCGGCCCAGAACAGCGCGATCGTGCCGGTGCTCTGGGTCGGCATGCGGGAGGGCGCGCTGCCGCCGGTGGCGAGTGCGGTGCAGTACAACCACTCCAGCTTTCCGCGCGCCTACACCGAGGACGGTCTGTACGCGCTGATGGCCCAGCGGCACCACCAGGGCCTGTACGAGAAGGTGGTCTACAAGCTCGCCCGGCGGATCGTCGAGGTGGCGCTGGAGACCGTCGTCCCGGTGGTCGAGCCGGTCGACTTCACCACCAACCCCTCCGCGTTCCCCGGCCGTTCGCCGGCCGACGAACTGACCATAGCCGTGCTGTCGTTCACCGCCGCCGAGCTGCCCGCGCACCGCGACCCGGCGTACTACGGCGAGCGCCGCGTCGACTGGCAGCCGTACCTGCGGGGTTCGGACGTCGCGCTGGCCGAGAAGGCCGCCCAGCTCGCCCGGCAGTGCGATCTCAACCCCACCATCCACGAGTTCGACGTCGAGGCGGCCCGGCTGATGGAGCTGGAGCAGCCGCTCGGCCCGGGCGTCGTCCTGGTCGACCGCTGGGTGCTGCGCGATCCCGGGCGGCGGGAGGTGGTCCGTGAGTTCGCCCGCCGCAACCCGGCCTGGGTGACCGTCGTGGAGCCGTGGAACCGGGACGACCCGCAGTGCGCGGCGGAGAACGCGGCCTTCGCGGCCCTCAGCGACGAGGTGCTGCGCCAGCGCGGCCGGTCCTCCGCCCGACCGTCCTTCCGGCCCGGCCCGGTGGACGGCTCCGACGCCGAAGGCGTGCCCACCGCACGGGACTTCGGCCTGGTCTTCCAGCACGCCGCGATCCGCGCCCAGAAGGCCTTCAAGGAACGCGGGCTGTCCCGGCCGGCGGCCGGCGGCGGCGAGAGCCGACCCAGCTTCCAGGGGGCTTTCAGCGGTACCGCACGCACACTTCCCAGCAGACCGGCAGAGCCCGGCGAGGACGACGACGGAGGCTTCCATGACGTCTGAACGGACCCGTAACCTCCGCGTCAGCGGCCGCAGTTCGGCCCAGGCGCCGGCGGCCGCCCCGGCGCCCTCCCGGGGGGACCAGGAGGACCGCCAGGGGCGGATCATCACCTTCTACTCCTACAAGGGCGGCACCGGGCGCACCATGGCGCTGGCCAACACCGCCTGGATCCTGGCCGCCAACGGCTTCCGGGTGCTCACCGTGGACTGGGACCTGGAGGCCCCCGGGCTGGCCAAGTTCTTCCACCCCTTCCTGGACCCGGCCGAACTGGTCGAGGCCCCGGGCGTGATGACGCTGATCAACGACTACCGGGAGGAGGCGCTGCGGGAGACCGAGCTGCACGCCGACGCCCTGCTGGAACCCGAGCGCTACCGGGAGGAGCTGGCCTCGATCGGCCACACCCCCGGCTGGCACCTGGACTACGCCAAGGTGGCCGGACACGCGCTGCCGCTCTCCTGGAACGGGTTCCCCGGCGGGGGCAGGATCGAGTTCCTCTCGGCCGGCCGGCAGGACCGCGACTACTCCGGCACCCTGGGCGGCCTGGACTGGGACATCTTCTACGAGCGGTTCGACGGTGGGCAGTTCTTCGACGCGCTCCGGGCCGACATGCGCCGGCGCTACGACTACGTGCTGATCGACAGCCGGACCGGACTCTCCGACACGGCCGAGATCTGCACCGTGCAGATGCCCGACGACCTGGTGGTCTGCTTCACGTTGAGCGACCAGAGCATCGACGGCGCCTCCCGGATCGCCCAGCACATCGCCGACCGCTACCGCGACCGCGGCATCCGGATCCTGCCGGTCCCGATGCGGATCGACGACTTCGAGAAGGACAAGGCGGACGCCGGCCGCTCGCTGGCCCGGATCCGCTTCGACGGTCTGCCCTCCGGCTACGTCGGCGAGGACCTGGTGCACTACTGGGGCTCGGTGGAGATCCCGTACCGGCCGTTCTACGCCTACGAGGAGATCCTGGCCACCTTCGGCGACAAGCCCGGCACCCCGACCACCATGCTCTCCGCCTGCGAGCGGCTCTGCGACGTGCTCACCGAGGGCCGGGTCTCCGCGCTGCCGCCGATGGACGAGGAGGTGCGGCTGCGCTACATCGAGGCGTTCACCCGACGCCGACCGGCGGTGCCCGCCGACATCTACCTCAGCTACGTGCCCGAGGACCGGATGTGGGCGGACTGGATCGAGTACGTGCTCGGCGCCGCCGGGTTCCGGGTGCTGCCGCGGGACGTCGGCGCGGGCTCGGACACCCGGGCCGAGACCGAGCGCTCGGTGGACGCCGCGTTCCGGACCGTCGCGGTGCTCTCGCCCGCCTACCTGCGCTCGCCGCAGGCCCGGGCGCTGTGGGAGTCGGTGGTCGGCTCCGACCCGTCCGGCACCCGGCGCCAGCTGATCCCGGTCCGGGTCGGCTCCACCCCGCTGGCCGCGCCGTTCAGCAGCCGCAACCCGGTCGACCTGGTCAACCTCAAGGAGCCGCAGGCGCTCGCGGCGCTGGTCAAGGCGCTCGGCCGGGACGAACTGCCGCACATCGACCCGACGGTCGGCCCGCGGTTCCCCGGCACCCAGCCGGAGATCTGGAACGTGCCGCCGCGCAACACCTACTTCACCGGCCGGGCGGAGGTGCTGGAACGGCTGCGCAACCAGCTCGGCGGCGGCACCACGGCGGTGCTGCCGGTGCCGCAGACGCTGTACGGACTCGGCGGGGTCGGCAAGACCCAGGTGGCCCAGGAGTACGCGCACCGGTTCATGGCCGACTACGACCTGGTGTGGTGGATCTCGGCCGAGCAGGAGGAGGAGATCCAGGGTCAACTAGCCGAGCTCGCACGAAAGATGGGCCGGGCCAGCAACGAGCCGGTGGCGCTCGCGGCGGACATAGCACTGGAGGCGCTGCGCCGCGGCGATCGGGCCAAGCGCTGGCTGCTGATCTTCGACAACGCCGACGAGCCGTCCGAGATCCGCCGCTACTTCCCCGGCGGGTCCGGCCACATCCTGGTCACCTCGCGCAACCAGGCCTGGTCCACCCACGCCGAGGCGCTCACCATGGACGTCTTCACCCGTGGCGAGAGCATCGACCACCTGACCCGGCGCACCGAGGGCGCGCTCAGCCGGACCGACGCCGACGCGGTGGCCGAGGCGGTCGGCGACCTGCCGCTGGCCGTCGAGGTCGCCGGCGCCTGGCTGAAGGCCACCGGTACCCCGGTCGCCGAGTACATCGCCGCGCTGCAGTCCGAGGCGGCCCGGGTGTTGGAGCTGGGCCGGCCGGTGGACTACCCGATGACCGTCGGCGCCACCTGGCGGGTCTCCATCGCCCGGCTGCGCCAGCAGTCCCCGGCCGCCGCCCGGATGCTCCAGCTCTGCGCGTACTTCGCGCCCGAGCCGATCTCGATGAACCTCTTCTACAGCGACCAGATGATCCGGGCGCTGGTCCCGTTCGACCCCGGGCTGAGTGACAAGTTCCTGCTCGGCCGGGTGATCCAGGCGATCGGCCGGTACGCGCTGGCCAAGGTGGACGCGGGCGCCAACAGCATCCAGGTGCACCGGCTGGTCCAGGAGGTCATCCGTTCGGAGATGACCCCGGAGGAGCAGAACGACACCGTGCACGAGGTGCATCGGATCCTGATCGGCGCCCGGCCGGTCGTCGGCGACACCGACGACCCGGCCAACTGGCCGGCGTTCGAGGAGATCTGGCCGCACCTGTCGCCGTCCCGGGCGCACGACTGCGACGAGTCCGACACCCGCCAGCTGATGATCGACCGGGTCCGCTACCTGTGGAAGCGCGGCGAGTTCGCGCAGGCCCGGCGGATGGGCCACCTGCTGGACGAGGCCTGGACCGCCAAGCTCGGCCAGGACGACCGGCAGACCCTGCTGCTGCGCTTCCAGCTCGCCAACGTGATGCGCTCGCAGGGCCAGTACGCGGACGCCATGGAGCTGGACGAGGACACCCTGGAACGCCAGCGCCGGGTGCTCGGCGAGCACCACCCGTACACCCTGATGACCGCCGGCTCGCTGAGCGCGGACCGGCGGGCGCTGGGCGAGTTCGCCAAGGCGATGGAGCTGGACCGGGAGATCCTGGACCGGTTCCGCGAGCAGTTCGGCGAGGACAACCCGCGGACCCTGTCGATCGCCAACAACCTGGCCATCGACTACCGGCTGGTCGGCGACAGCACGGCGGCGCAGGAGCTGGACCAGGACACCCTGGACCGGCGCGCCCTGGTGCTCGGGCCGAAGCACCCGTACACCCTCTCCAGCAAGTCCAACCTGGCCCGCGACCTGCGCGAAGGCGGCGACTACGAAGGCTCGGTGACGATCCACCAGGAGGTCGTCGAGGCCTACGCCGAGGTGCTCGACATCGACGTGCCGGAGATCCTGCGCAACGCCAAGTCGCTGGCCGTCTCGCTGCGCAAGGCGGGTCGGCAGGCCGAGGCGCGCCGGCTCACCAAGGAGACCTACGAGCGCTACCTGGAGCGCTACGGCGAGAACGCCCCGGACACGCTGGCCTGCGCGCTCAACCTGGCCGCCGACTACAGCGCCGGCGGCGACAAGGACGCGGCCCGCGACCTGGCCCGCCAGGTGCACGTCGGCCACCAGCAACTCTTCGGCGAGGAGCACCCGTTCACCCTGGCCTGCGCCAACAACCTGGTGATCTACCTGCGCGGCAGCGGCAGCGTCGCGGAGGCCGCGGAGCTGGGCCGGGCGACGGTGGACGCACTGCGCCGGGTGCTCGGCCCGGACCACCCGTTCACCCTCAACGGCATGATCAACCTGGCCAACTGCTACGGCGACCTCGGCCGGTTCGCCGAGGCGGAGGAGCTGGAGCAGACCTCCTACCGCGGCCTGTGCGTCCGCTACAGCCCGCGCCACCCGGACGCGGTCTCCTGTCAGGCCAACCTCGCCATCACCCTGCGCGGCGCCGGCCGCGCCAACCAGGCCGCCGAACTCCGCGCCCGCGCGGTCGCCGAGTTCATCCGCCAGCTGGGCGAGGAACACCCCAACACGGTCTCCGCCCGTGGCTGGAAGCGCATCAACCGCGACCTGGAACCGCAGCCGGTCTGAGCGTCCGGGTGCCGGAGGCCCACCGGGCCGGCGGCACCCGGACGCGGCCCCGGGGGCGCGGCTCAGCCCGCCGCCCACTTCAGCGCCGCCGTGAGCACGCGGAACGAGCTGAAGTGGGCCGCGCCGGGCTCCAGGAAGAGGGTGGCGTCGGGGATGTGGGTGGCCAGCCAGCGGGAGTGGTCGACCGGGGAGAAGGCGTCGTCGGCGCCGTGCCAGAGCCAGGTGGCCGCGGTGACGTCCTGGGCCTTGAAACCCCAGTCGGTGGTGAAGGCCAGCACGTCGTCGATCCAGCCGTCCGCGTTCTGCCGGAACGCCTCACGGTAGTTGCGCTGCAGCATCCGACGGATGCCCGCGTCGGAGACCACCGCCCGGTCGCTGCCGCGCAGTTCGCGGCGCAGGCCGGCCAGCAGGGTGGCCGGGTCGTCCCGGATCCGGCGGGCGCGCAGCTCCATGGTGGCGGCGATCCGCTGGTGGTCGCGCTCGGCGGCCCGGTAGTCGCGGACGTTGGAGGGGGTCATCCCGCCGTACCAGTCCAGCCCCTCGGCGTCCCAGGGGGCCAGACTGACCAGCACCGCCACCCGGTGCACCCGGCCGGGCAGCAGGGCGCCGCAGGCCAGCGCGTGCGGGCCGCCGCCGGAGCGGCCGACCACGGCGAACCGGGCGAGCCCGAACTCGTCGGCGATCGCCTGCACGTCGGCGGCGGCCGCGGCCACCTGGCGGCCCTGCAGCCGGTCCGAGCCGCCGTAGCCGGGGCGGTCGAAGGCGATCAACCGGACACCCAGGTTGTAGAGCACGGTGCTGCGTGGGGTGGGCCCGATGCGGCTGCCGGGCGTTCCGTGGAGCAGGAAGACCGGCTTGCCGGCGGGATATCCGAAGGTCTCCACCGCCAGCTTCCGGCCGTCGGCGGTCTTGACCAGTCGCGGCTGCACGCCGGGGCCTCCGATACCTAGGGGACAGGGACGAGGTGGTGCTGTGCGTTCCGGACGAGCGGTCAGCGGTCAAGCCCGCGCTCCTCGCGGCGGGCCTGCCAGGTGGTGTGCTCGCGCGAGACGGCGTCCTCGGCGTCCCGGGCGAGCCGGGCCCAGAGCTCCTCCGCGTCGGCCGCGGTGAGGTCCAGGCCGGTGAGCTGGGTGCGGATCAGTTCCAGTTCGTCGGCGGCGAGCTGGTAGGCGGTGGCCTGCGGCTGGTACTGCCGCAGGTGGGCCCAGGCGGTGACCGCCGCGGCGACGGCGGAGACCGCTCCGAGCGGGGCGTGGTCGAGCCGGCCGAGCGCGCGCGGCACCGCCAGCGCCACGCCCAGCAGTGGAAGGGCCACCCCGAGCAGCCCGGTGATCCGGTTGGCGGCGGCGCAGTAGCGGGCCTTGGCCTGGTACCAGTCGTGTTGGGCCCGGACCCGCTCGCGCAGGTACACCTCCCGGCGCACGGTGAGCGGCTGCTCGCGCAACTCCCGCATCGCCGCGGTGAGTCCGCCGGCCCGCGCGACGGCGTCCGCGGGGAGCGCCCGGCTGTGCTCGAACCCGCGCAGGATGCCGCGCAGTTGGAGCCGGTAGAGGCCCTCGGCGTCCGGCAGGGTGGTCGGCGGTGGCTGATAGGCGTCGGCCCGGACCGCGAACTTCCAGGCGAGTGTCTTGACGGACTCGGCCGCGGCCCGCCCCTCGTACCAGAGGCCCTGCGGGTTCTGCCGGCTGAGCAGCACGGCGAGGCAGGCGGTGGCCAGGTAGGCGGCGGTGGCCAGCCAGGCGCTGGGCGCCCCGCCGACCGAGCCGGCCGCGGCCGCGGCGGTGAGCAGCAGCAGTTCGCCACGGGAGAGGTTGACGGCCCGGCGCTGGCCGTGCAGCGAGGCGGAGTCGGCGATCCGGAAGAGCTCAGGCAGCAGCTCGGCCTCGCGGACGAAGCCCGTCGGTCCCGTACCGGCTGCCATCCGGTCCCCCCGTAGCGCGGCGTCGTGTCGTCCGGACGCTGACGTACTGCCCTCGGGGGAGGGCGACTACGCCTGGCGTCCGGCCAGTATGAGCGGTCGGGGCCGCCGCGGACAGGTCGGTACGCGCCGTTCTCGGGAGCGGCGGAGTGAAGGGGGGCTCGCGGGGTGGCGGTGGCGGGCGGTGGGCGCGGGGAACCGGCGGGCGCGGGGCTGAAAGCCCCGTTCAGTACGCGTAGAAGATCCGGTCGGCGTGCTCGGCCATCAGCCTGGCGTTCCATTCCGTGCCGCCGTCCACGTTGCCGGAGCGGAACAGCGGCGGAGTGTGCCCGGCGTCCGCGAGCAGGCCGATCGCGGCCACCACCACGGCCTGCATCAGGGCGCTGGTGACGATGGTGGAGACCGAGCCGAAGGCGGTGTCCGCGCCGGGGTGGCCGAGCTCGCCGTCGCCGACCGCGATCTTGCTGTCCAGCACCACGTCACAGTGGTCCTTCAGGAAGCTGCCGGACGGGTGCTGGGAGCTGACCCGCCCCGGATAGGCCAGCGAGGTGAGCCCGACCACGTGCAGGCCACGAGCCCGGGCGTGCGCGGCCAGCTCGACCGGCATGACCTGCCGGCCGGAGAGCGAGACCACGAAGAGCAGGTCGCCGGCCCGGGCCGGGGTGAGGTCCAGGGCGGCGGTGGCCAGGCCGGAGACCCGCTCCAGGGCACTGCCGAGCGGCGCGGGCATCACGGTGACGCCGGCCATCCCGGGGACGTTCAGCAGGTTGACCGGGACCAGGCCGCCGGCCCGGTACACCACGTCCTGGGCGGCCAGCGCGGAGTGGCCGGCACCGAAGGTGAAGACCCGGCGCCGCTCGGTCACCGCGTCGGCCAGCAGCCGGGCGGCCCGGGCGACGTTCTCGGCCTCCTCGGTCCGCACCCGCTGGAGGTGGGCCACCGCGGTGTCGAAGTACTGCCCGACCAGGTCGTCCATGAGATCTTCCCTGCCACCAGTGGAGAAAGCTACGGCGAGCACCGTGCGGCCTGGAGCGTCCCGCTGTCAACAGGGACGAAAACGTCTCCCCCGACCGGTCGTGCGGCCTCGGTTGTCGGTCCGGTACGTCAGAATTGGCGGTGAGGACACCGAGGGAACGGAGCCGGCGGCGATGTCTGGGCTGATCGATACGACTGAGATGTACCTTCGCACCATCCTGGAGCTGGAGGAAGAGGGCATCACCCCGATGCGGGCCCGGATCGCCGAGCGGCTGGAGCAGAGCGGCCCCACGGTGAGCCAGACGGTCGGGCGGATGGAGCGAGACGGGCTGCTCCAGGTCGCCGGGGACCGCCATCTGGAGCTGACCGAGGAGGGCCGCCGGCTCGCCGTCCGGGTGATGCGCAAGCACCGGATCGCCGAGTGCCTGCTGGTCGACGTGATCGGCCTGGAGTGGGAGGAGGTGCACGAGGAGGCCTGCCGCTGGGAGCACGTGATGAGCGAGACGGTCGAGCGCAAGGTGCTGGCGATGCTCGGGCACCCGACCCAGTCGCCGTACGGCAACCCGATCCCGGGGCTGGACGAGCTGGGCGACACCAAGGCCGAGGGTGAGGGCTTCGACGCCGCCCTGGTCACCCTGGACTCGCTGCGCCCGGGGGATGACGGCGCCAGCGTGGTGGTGCGCCGGATCGGCGAGCCGATCCAGACCGACGAGGACCTGATGCGCACGCTGCGCCGGGCCGGGATCCGCCCGGGGGCGACCGTGCAGGTGGCGCCGGCGCTCGGCGGCGTGCTGGTGGGCAGCGGCGAGAACGCGGCCGAGCTGGGCAAGGACATCGCGGCGCACGTCTTCGTGGCCGCCCAGCTGTAGCCGAGGAGCACGTGCGTCGGGGGCCGGGGGGGCCCCCCCCCCCCGCCCCCCCCGGCCCCCCCCCCCCCCCCCCCCCCACCCCCCCCCCCCCCCCCCCCCCCCCCCCGCCCCCCCCCCCACCCCGCCCCCCGCCCCCCCCCGCCCCCCCCCGCGCCCCCCGCCCCCCGGGCCCGCCCCCGCCCCCCCGGCCCCCGGGCCCGCCCCCCCCCCCGGCGCCCGCCCCGGGGGGGGGGGGGGCCCGGGGGCCCCCCCCCCCCCCCCCCCCCCACGGTCCCACCCCGCTCCCCACCCGTTTCCCTCCCTGCCCCCCGTTCCCTCCCGTTTCCCCTCCGTGCCACGCCCGGCTTCCCCGTCCAGGCGTCCCCTCCGGCTCCCCCGGTCCAGAATCCCCGAGTTGCCCCTTTCCTGATGCTTTGTGGCCATCCGCGCTCGGAGGGATTCATCCCCTCGGCAGATCGCGCCAATCCTTGAGCGCTGTCACTCGTCCGAGCGGCTTCTGGAGCCGATCAACGGGTACACCGGTGTCTTATCCGGGCACGCCGATGGTGGGCCTGGAGTCCAGGCCCACCATGGCAGGGGGGAGATGACGCCGGGTCAGCGCACCGCCGCCGGCTGCGGGGGCTGAACCGGGCGCGGGGGAGAGGCCTCGCGCCCGCAGGCGTACGCCAGCGGATTGATCAGCTCGGCGGCGTCCGGCAGCCAGCGGTTCAGCTCGGACGGCGGCAGGGCCCACTGGGCGAACTGGTACGGGCCGACCCGGGACGGCGGGGCGACGATCCAGTCGCCCTCGCCGCGGGTCACCAGGTCGAGCCGGCCGGGCGCCCAGCCGAGCTTGCGCAGCATCTCCGGCAGCTTGGCCTGCACCCCGGGCAGCACCAGGAAGAGCAGCCGGCGACCGTGCTGCCCGGGCGCCGGGGGGACCGCCACCACCGGGCCGAGCTGGAGCTCCATCCGCTCCATCCGGGCCAGCGCCAGGCAGCCGGCCCGCTCCGGCACGTCCAGCGCGTCGAAGGAACGTCCGGTCGGCAGCAGGATCGAGGCCTGCGGGTGCTCGGTCCACCAGCGGCGGACCACGCCCGGGCCGGCGCTGGCCCGCCGCCGCCAGTCCTGGCCGGTGGGGTGCGCGCCCGGCATCGGGCAGCGCGGGTCGCCGCACGAGCAGCGGGCCGGCCCGTCGTCCTCGACCAGCCAGGTGCCGGGTGCGACCTCCCAGTGCCGGTCCTCCGCGTATCTGACCGCCTCGATCAGCAATGGGGGGATCGTGCCGGCACTGCCCTGCTCCGGGGTTCCTGGGGTCTGTTCCACGTGCTGCTCAACTGGCTTGCGTGGAGCGGGTTACGGCCGGGTGCGGGGCGGCCGGCCGGGAGTCGGTAATGTCACCCGAACCGGTGAGCGGCGGTCGGAGGTGGACACCCGGCCGGGGGTGGCGCACGGGGCCGTGCGCCGTCGGGACCGCCGCCGGCGGTCCGCGCCTGCGGTGGCGTGGACCATGGCGCGAGCCATGGCGCGTGAAGGGCGGGCCGTGGGTGCGTGGGTGGCGTCGAACCCGCCGCCGGGCCCGCCGGAGCCAGGCGTACGGAGTGGAATCGAGCGGCGATCGGGGTGGCGTCGGGCCCGCGTCCGACGTTTGGGTCCGGACGGGCGCAACGGGGGCGCACGGGAGCATTTTGCCGGGCGCGTATGAGGAACGGGTCGTCCGCATGGGTATCCCGATGGTGTCGTTGATCGCTAACCTGGCCTCAAGTTCCTTCACTGGCCGGGTAGTCGGCGCGCCATGAGTCCGACGGGCTCGGTCGGCCGCAGGTACCAGAGCAGCAGAGTCGACGCCCGCCGGCCGGAACCGGAGGGCGCTGGGGAGGCGAAGCCCATGGCCGCGAGACCACTCGTCGCACGACAGCCCAACGAGCGCCTGCAGTCGCTGATCCAGGAGGCGAGCTGCTCCAACGCGGGGCTGGCCCGCCGGGTCAACCTCTGCGGGGCCGAGCACGGGCTGGACCTGCGCTACGACAAGACCTCGGTCGCCCGCTGGCTGCGCGGCCAGCAACCGCGCGGCCAGGCACCGGCGGTGATCGCCGAGGCGCTCGGCCGCAAACTCGGCCGGGGGGTGACCGTCGACGAGATCGGCATGGCCGACGGCAAGAACCTCACCTCGGGCGTCGGGCTGCAGTTCGCCGCGACCCTGAGCGGGGCGCTGGAGCAGGTCTGCGAGCTGTGGCGCAGCGACGTCGGCCGGCGCGACTTCCTGAACGGCGCCTCGGTGGCCGCCTCGGCACTGGTCGAGCCCAGCCGGGACTGGCTGATCACCCCGCCCGACCCGGTGGTGGCGCGCAGCGGCGGCCCCCGGGTCGGTCCGTCCGACGTCGCGGCGATCCGGGCCACCACCGAGATGCTGGTCGACCTGGACCACCGCTTCGGCAGCGGCCACGTCCGACCGGTGGTGGTGCACTACCTGAACAGCGTGGTCTCCGGCCTGCTCAGCGGCGGCTACCGGGAGGAGACCGGGCGCCAACTGTTCGCGGCGGTGGCCAGGTTGACCGAGCTGGCCGGGTACATGGCGGTGGACACCGGGCAACCGGGGCTGGCCCAGCGCTACTACATCCAGGCGCTGCGGCTCGCCCAGGCCGCCGACGACCGCGGCTACGGCGGCTACGTGCTGGCCGCCTCGATGAGCCACCTGGCGGCCACCCTGGGCAACCCGCGGGAGATCGCCCAACTCGCCCGCGCGGCCCAGGAGGGCGCCCGATCGGTGGCCACCCCCACCGCGATGGCGATGTTCTACGCCGCCGAGGCGCGCGGCCACGCGCTGCTCGGCGACGCCCGGTCCTGCGACCTGGTGGCGGCCCGGGCGGTCGCGGCGATGGAGCAGCGCAACCCGGAGGACGACCCGGACTGGATCGCGCACTTCGACGAGGCCTACCTGGCCGACGAGTTGGCGCACTGCTACCGGGACCTGGAACAGGCCAAGCAGGCCGAGCGGCAGGCCCGGATCGCGCTCGACCTGCACCCGCCGACCCGGGTCCGGCGGCGGGCGGTGGACCTGGTGCTGCTCGCCACCGCGCAGTTGCAGCAGCGTGAGGTGGAACGGGCCTGCGAGACCGGGGCTCAGGCGATGCGGCTGCTGAACGGCCTGCGCTCGAACCGCGGGGTGGAGTACCTGGACGACTTCCGGCGCCGCCTGGAGCCGTACCGCGACTACCGGGTGGTGCGCGAGTTCCAGCAGCGTGCCGAGGTGGAAGCGGCGTGACGGAGGGTCGGGTCCGGCGAGCGGTTGCCGGGCCCGGCTGTGACGCGGCCGGCACGGCCGTGGCGGAACGGGGCGGGGACCCCGCGCGTCGGAAGGGTGAAAGGCTGGAACGTCTGCCCGCGTAGTCACCCGTGGCGGTGAACGGGTAGCGTGGGCGGGACGTTCCGTAGAACCCCCAGACGTGGTCCGCCGTCAGCGAGCGCGCGGAAGAACCGAGGAAGGCCCGGGTGCTCAGACCGGAGAGACAGGGCGGGTGGCCGGATGCCGCCCGATCGCCCCTGGCTGTCCCGGCGTGCCCGGAGCCGTGCACAGGTGAGGAATCGCGTTGAGCCAGCGCCGCTCGTACCCCAACTCCGGTGACTTCAATCTGGACGATCTGTTCCGTCCGGAGCCCGCGGCCGGGGAGCACCAGGCACCGCCGGTCCAGGGCGGGCCCGGTGGCCAGGCCGTCACCGGCGCTCCGGAGTACCTGGGTCCCGGCGCCGCGGTGCCGTCGTTCCCCGGGCCGCAGCCGCAGACCGGGCAGGCCTGGGGCGAGGAGGCGACGGCGTACATGCCGAGCGTGCCGGCCGGCTTCCCGGAGGCGGACCCGGCACCGGCGACGCAGTACCTGCCGCCGTACCCGACCGGTGACCCGTCGGCGGGGGGCGGCGAGCAGCAGTCGTTCGGCGGGCAGAGCTTCGGGGGCCAGCAGTCCTTCGGTGAGCAGCAGTCCTTCGGTGAGCAGCAGCCGTCGTACGGCGGGCAGCAGTCGTTCGGGCAGCAGGCGGAGTACGGGCAACACCAGGCGGAGTACGGGCAGCAGCCGGAGTACGGCGGCGGCCAGTCGTTCGGCGGGCAGAGCTTCGGGGCCCAGCAGTCCTTCGGCGGGCAGCAGCCGTCGTACGGCGGGCAGCAGTCGTTCGGGCAGCAGGCGGAGTACGGGCAGCGTCAGGCGGACTACGGCGCGCAGGGCGGCTCGGGCAGCCGGGCGCAGGGCTCGTCCGGCGGCGGGCGCGGCTCGCGGACCAAGCTGATCGCCGGTGTGGTGGGCGCCTGCGTGGTGGGCGGGGTCCTGGTCGCCGTGCTGACCGGCGGCGGAGGCGGCACCAGCACGGCCAAGACCCCGGTGGCCCAGGGCAGCCCGGCGTCCACCGCCGGCAAGGCCTCCGGCGCGGCCGGTGCCCCGGTGAACGGCGGGCCGCTGAGCGCGGCGGCGCAGAGCCAGGCCCAGGCGCTCTACACCCTGCTCGGCACCGCGAACGCCAGCCGGCAGGCGGTGATCGGCGCGGTCTCCTCGATCAAGGGCTGCAGCAACCTGCCGGCCTCCCAGACCGCGCTCACCCAGGCCGCCGCCAGCCGCCAGCAGCTGATCACCTCGCTGGCCGCGCTCAAGGTGGACCAGCTGGCCACCGGACCGCAGCTGGTGACCCAGCTGACCTCGGCCTGGCAGGCCTCGGAGGCGGCGGACCAGTCGTACGCGGCCTGGGCGGGCGACCTGCAGGGCGGTTGCGACCCGAGCAAGTCCCAGTCCAACGCCAACCACACGGCGGGCGACCAGTCCAGCGCCGCCGCGAGCACGGCCAAGAAGCAGGCCGCCACCCTCTGGAACGCCATCGCCCAGCAGGCCGGCCTGTCGACCCTGAGCGACCAGCAGCTCTAGGGGGCGCCGCCCGGGCCGTGAGGGCGGGCGGTCAGGAGCCGGCGGGGGGTTTCCCGCCGGTGAGGACCCAGCGGGTGTCGACGAAGCCGGGGCGCTGTTCGACCAGACGACCGCCCTGGACCTGCTGGAAGGTGACCGAGGTGTTCACCAGCCGGGGCCAGTCCGCGCTGGCCAGCATGTTGGTCAGCCCCCAGGCTAGCGGTGGGGTGGCGCCACCGGTGGTGATCGGGGTGCCGCTGTCCAGCACGTCGCGCAGGTTCCTCGCGGTCACCGGCTTGCCGGTGAGCAGCCGGACGGCCTGCTGGAAGACCTGGTAGGCGACCCAGGTGGTCTGCACCCCGGGGTCGGAGTCGTCCAGCGCCGGGTTGCCGTCCCCGTCCGCCTGGATGGTGGCGCGCAGGGGGTCCCAGACCGTCGCCGCCTCCGGCGGGTACCAGCCGGTCGCGTAGGCGCCGCCGAGCGGCCCGCTGTCGCCGCCGGTGGAGTCCAGCACGGACTGCTGGACGCTGCCGATCACCGAGGCCAGCCGGATGTCGTGGTGGTCCGACCGCCGGTAGGAGTCCAGCAGGTTGAGGGTCGGCACCGGGTCGAGCACGGTGGTCACGCAGTCGCCGGGCGCGTCGTCGCCGATCGCCTGCCGCACGGTGGCGGTGTAGTCGGTGGAGTCCTGCTGGGCCGGGACGTCCACCAGCCGGACGTCCGACGGGTTGAGCGCGCCGGCCAGTTCGTCGGCGAGCTGGTCGCCGACCGGGGTGTCCGGCCGGATCAGCGCGACCGTCCGGCAGCCCGCGGCGACCAACTGGCGTCCGCTGCCGGCGAGCAGCGCGGGCATGCCGCCGTTCACCGGGTAGGAGAGCGGGCTGGTGAACTCCGGGTCGGAGAGGCCGTAGCCGCCGAGGTAGGGGATCCCGGCGTTCTCCAGCACCGGCATGAAGCTGTCGCCGAACTGGCTGTAGGAGCCGATCACCGCGACCGCGCCGGCGTTCACCGCCTGCTCCGCGCAGGCCGTCGCGCCGTCCGCGGTGTTGTGTTCGTCGCAGGTCAGCACCCGCAGCCGGTGACCGGCCAGGCCGCCCTGGCCGTCGAGCTGCCGCCCGATCGCCTGGGCCAGCGCGGTCATCCCGGGGTGGGCGGCGGCGGCGCCGGAGTCGGTCGGCGCCCAGGTCATCACGGTGATCCCGGCGCCGCTGCCGGAGGCGTCGGCCGGCCCCCCGCAGGCCGACGCGGCGAGCAGCACGGGCAGGAGGGCGAGGGCCGCCCGGCGGGCGGCGGTGCGTCTGTGCGGATGTCGTGCGGGCTCGGTCATCTCGGGTTCCCCCTCCGGTAACGTCGGCAGCGCGAACCAGCCTTGGCGCGGTGCGGCAAGCTCAGCGGGCAGCTGGGCGAACATCCGGTGACCCGGGGGCGAACACCGTGTGTGGACGCGTGTAGATGGCCGACACATCAGGAACGTACGATCGTCTCCCATGGCGGACAGCACAGATTCCTCGGACAGCTCTGCGCGAAACTCTTCTCGGGCGGGGCGTCGCTCCAGCACGATGGGCGGCATGCCGCTCAACGATCTGCCCTGGTGGCGCTGGCGCGCCCGGATCCGCTCCGCCCTGCACATGCTCGGCGACCCACAGTTCCAGCAGGACTACTGGGCCGCCGGCCGGGACGGCTTCGGCGACGTGACCGACGCCGTCTACCGGTTGGTCGAGGACAGCTGGCTGGACCGCTGGTCGGCCGAGAAGTACATCGGCACCATCGTCCGGGACGCGGCCGAGGCCGCGCTGGTGGACGCGGCGGTGCTGCGGGTGCTGCGGATCCTGCACGAGGTCGGCGCGGACGCCCCGGCCGCCGCCTACCTGGGCCACCCCGGCTGGTCGGAGGCGGCTGCGGCGGCGCGCGAGGCGCACGTGCTGCTCTGCGTCAACGACGGGGAGGACCCGGCCACCCCGCCGCGCTCGCTCGAAGTGCTGAGGATTCTCACCAGGGTCGGCTGAACGGCCGCCGGCTGTGCCAGGCTGGGAAGTTACCGCAACCCCAAGTGACGTAGCGACGTGAGGACGGAACAGAGCGTGCAGGAGCAGCAGAGCGCAGTGGAGCCGGCCCAGTATGTGCTGACCCTCTCCTGCCCGGACAAGCGGGGGATCGTGCACGCGGTCTCCAGCTACCTCTTCATGACCGGCTGCAACATCATCGACAGCCAGCAGTTCGGTGACCGGGACCCGGACAGCGGGCTCTTCTTCATGCGGGTGCACTTCACGGCCGACGCGCCGGTCGGCGCGGAGAAGCTGCGGGCCAGCTTCGCGGCGATCGCCGACTCGTTCCGGATGGACTGGTCGATCCACTCGGTGGAAGAGAAGATGCGCGTGGTGCTGATGGTCAGCAAGTTCGGGCACTGCCTGAACGACCTGCTGTTCCGCGGCCGGATCGGCGCGCTGCCGGTGGAGATCGTCGCGGTGGTCTCCAACCACACCGACTTCGCCGAGCTCACCGCCTCGTACGGGGTCCCGTTCGTGCACATCCCGGTGACCCGGCAGACCAAGGCGCAGGCCGAACAGCAGCTGCTGGACCTGGTCGAGGCCGAGCGGGTCGACCTGGTGGTGCTGGCCCGCTACATGCAGGTGCTCTCGGACGACCTCTGCAAGGCGCTCTCCGGTCGGGTGATCAACATCCACCACTCCTTCCTGCCGAGCTTCAAGGGCGCCAGGCCGTACCACCAGGCGCACGCCCGGGGCGTGAAGTTGATCGGTGCGACCGCGCACTACGTCACGGCGGACCTGGACGAGGGGCCGATCATCGAGCAGGAGGTGGCCCGGGTGGGCCACGGCGTGACGCCGGAGCAGCTGGTCGCGCTCGGCCGGGACGTCGAGTGCCAGGCGCTGGCCCGCGCGGTGAAGTGGCACTGCGAGCACCGGGTGCTGCTCAACGGGACCCGGACGGTCGTCTTCCCGTAGTCACGGACGCGGTGGTCACGGGCGGGAGAGCAGCGGCAGGGCGGTGAGCACCTCGCGGATCGCCGCCCGGTCGCCGAACTCGCCGACCGGCAGCCGGTCCGGATCCCGGTGCGCGGCGGCGAGCTGGCAGAACTCCACGCCGTCCACCACCAGTTCGGCCACCGGACCAGCCGGGGCCGGGTCCGCCGTGGGGTCCAGCGGGATCAGCCACTCGCCGGCCGCCGGGCCCTCGATCACCAGCCGCAGCACCCGGCCGGTCGCCCGGTCCGCCGGCTCCGCCGCACCGCGCCGACCGGCCAGCGCCGCGGGCAGCATCCGGGCGGCCAGGTCGACCATCTGGCGCAGGTGCTGCGGGGCGGGCGCGGCGTACGGGTAGTCGACCGCGCGGGCCACGTCCTCGGCGTGGATCCAGCACTCGAAGGCGCGGTCGATGAAGGCGTCCCGGACCGGCAGGGTCGCCACGCCGTAGTCGACCTCGGCCTCGGTGCCCGGGGCGACGGTGCGGATCAGGTCGAGGCTCTGCCGGCGCCAGAAGCCGCGGACCGCGTCCGGCGGCCGGTCGCCCTGCTCGTCGGTCAGCCGCTCGGTCCGCTCGACCAGTACCTCCCAGGGCGGGGCGGGCGGCGCGCCGCGGCCGGGTAGTCGGGGACGGGCGGCGCCGACCGGGTCGGGCAGCCCGAGGGCGACCGCGACCAGGCCGTCCACCGCCGCCAGATGGCACAGCACCTCGGCCGGCCGGCGCCGCAGCACCCCGCCGTGCCAGGGCAGTTCGGCCACCTCCAGCCACTCGCCGCGGCCCAGGTCGCGCAGCAGGGCGTCCAACTTCGCGGTCTCCGCGGCGTACGGACCGGCCCATGGCGCGAGCGGCACCGCGGCCGGGCGTCTGGCGAGGCAGAAGTCGAGGACCTGGCGGCGCAGGTTGTCCGGGCGGTCCAGCGGGTCGTCGGGGCCCAGCCGGGTGGCGGCGTGCCGCAGCCGGGCGGCCTCCTCGGCGCAGTCCGGGCAGCGGTCCAGGTGCTGTTCGAGTTCGGCCGCCTCGGCGGCGGGGCAGGCCCGCAGCGCCCAGGCGCCGAGCAGGCCGCGCAGCTCCTCGTGCCGCGATTCGCCCAGCACCGGTGCGCTGGCCAGACGTCCGCCGTTCACGATCCGAACTCCAGCTCGGCGGAGAGCAGTTGCAGGCCGAGCCGGAGCCGCTGCTTGGCCGCCTGCTCGCTGATGCCGAGCCGGCGGGCGGTCTCCTGGTAGGTCCGGCACTCGGACGCGGTGGTCTCTATGGTCTCCCGCAGCGACGGCGGCAGCGCGGCGACCACGTACTGCGCCCGGGCGGCGGCCGCCCGGGCCCGTATCTCCGCCGCGGCCAGGGAACTTTGGCGGAGCCGTTCGACCGCCCGACGGTGGGTGAGTTCGCCGATCCAGGAGCGCAGCGATCGGGCGCCCGGGTCGAACTCCTCGGGGTGCGCCCAGACATGGGCGAAGACCTCGCGGGTGAGCTGGGCGGCGGCGGCCTCGTCGGCCAGGATCCGACCGGCCAGGCCGTGCACCAGGGGTGACAGCTGGTCGTACAGCTCGCCGAGGGCCGTCTCCTCACCCCGGTCCAGCCGCGAGCGCATCTGCTGGTCCCAGTCGGGGGCGGTCATGCCACCACGGTATCTCCGGGGTGTGCGACGGCGGGACGATTCCTCGAAGAGAGTGGTGGCCTGTTCGAACAGACTCGGACATATGTCGCACGGGTGGTTCGTCGCGCGCCCAGCGCGGGGGCGCGCGGGCCGGGCGGTAGGTTCGTGCCGGCCGGCGCAGTCCGTCGCACCGACCGTCGGCGCGCCGCCCCCGGGGCGCCGGTCGGCGGGGCGGCGCTCGTCAGCGCGACGCTCGCCCAAGCGAGCGGGACAGTATGCACCGGCTTGTCCCCCGATCGCTGGAATATGCCCGAAGCGCTTGCTGCTCCGGTTCCGCCGGATCATCCTGAGCCGTATTCGTGCCGAAGTCATGGACAGTCCGACCAGATCGTCACGCAGGTGGTGGAGCGGTGCAGGTGCTTCAGGTGCAGCTGGCAGTGGCGGCCGACCCAGCGGAGGTCGGCCGGGCCCGGCGCTGGGTCCGTTCCCGGTTGCTGGCGCTCGACGTCGACCCCGGGGAGCCGTACGTCGAGACGCTGGTGCTGGTGGTGTCGGAGCTGGTGACCAACGCGGTGGTGCACACCGGGCGGCCGGCCGTGCTGCGGCTGGTCTGGCCGCCCGGTGCCGGGCCGCTGCGGGTGGAGGTGGCGGACGCCAGTGACACGCCGCCCGCGCCGCGCTGCGCCGGGCAGGACGCGTGCAACGGGCGCGGGCTGGAGCTGGTCGAACTGCTCTGCGCGCGCTGGGGCTGGTACCCGGAGGACTCGGGGAAGCGGGTCTGGTGCGAGATCGCCCGGGCCGAGGAGCCGATCGGTGTGGCCGTTGGCGTCACCGTGCTGGCAATTTGACGGATCATCCGACAAAAAGCGGCGTCACGTGGCCGGTCCACCATCGTTCACCGGCTGAAAGCCAACGCAACCATTCCGAATTTCGGACGAACCATTGACGTGTCGTATCCACCTGATCACCCTTGGGTCAGCTCTCCGTTGCGAGGGGACGCCAAGGGGTCGCTGGTCAGGGGGAGCGGAGTCGCCGCCGCGCGGGCCGCAGCTCCTTGGCGAGTGCGGAGCGCCGCCGTGCGGGTCAGGGCCCGTACCTGGTGGCCGCGCCGGCCCGTGCCCGGCGCGGCCGGCCGGGAACGGCCGTCACCCGGCGGGCGTCGCGGGCTGACCGGGCCGGCGGCCGTGCCGGACCCGGTCCGTAGGATCCGGACATGCACCTTGAGTTCGAGTTGGATCCGGTGGTCACGCCCGAGCTGCGGGCCGAGGTCCTCACCCTGTGGACCGACGTCAGCAACGCGGGCGGGTCGGTGGGTTTCGTCCCGCCGGTGACCGAGGAGGACGTCCGCGGCACGGCCGAGCGGCAGTTCGCGCGGTTGGACGTGGTGCCCGGGGCCGACCAGGGGGCCGAGCCGTGGTCCGACCGGCTGCTGGTCGCCCGCGATCCCGACTCCGGCCGGCTGGTCGCGGTGCTCTTCTTCGAACACCCGCGGTTCGGGCTGATGAGCCACTGGCGGCTGCTCTCCCGGGTCATGGTCGACCCCCGGCTGCAGGGGCGCGGCTGCGGCGCGGCGCTGATGGCGGAGGCCGAGCGGATCGCCCGGGCCTGGGGGCTGGTCGGGCTGCGGCTGACCGCGCGCGGCGGCATGGGCCTGGAGACGTTCTACAAGCGCTGCGGCTACCAGGAGGCCGGGCGGGTGCCCGGGGCGATCCGGGTCGCGCCGGGGGACGACCGGGACGACATCACCTTCTGGCTGGAGCTGCGCTGACCCGGGCCCGTACCCCGTCCGAGATCGTCGACTTCGGCATGCTTCACTGGGAGACCGCCCCCGTTCGAACCGGCCGAGAAGGACGCCACCCGTGAGCAGCAAGTCGCACGCCACGCTCCGATACACCTCCCTGCGGGCCAGCATCTTCCTCGGCTGTCTGCTGATCACCACCCTGCTCGGGCACTTCGGGATCATTCCGGTGACCGGCACCACCGGCTTCGTCTTCCTGGTGCTGCTGGCGGCCCTGGTCTCGGCGCCGGTCAGTTACGTGGTGCTGAGCAAGCAGCGCGACGAGATGTCGGAGCAGATCGTCAACAAGGTCTCCGGTATGAAGTCGCGCACCGCCCAGCGGATCGCGGAGCAGAACGCCGAGGAGGACGCGGCCGACGAGGCCGCGCGGGCGGCGCAGTAGACGGTCGCGTCGTGGCAGCGGTGTCCGGGACCGACCCGGCAGGGACGGCAGCGGCGGCCGGGGGCAGCGGTCGCGCCGGTGAGCGGTCGCGCCGCCCGACCGGGCGGGACGTGGCACGGGTGGCCGGGGTCTCGCAGGCCACCGTGTCGCTGGTGTTCTCCGGCACCGAGGCGGGCCACCGGGTCTCCGCCGCGACCCGGCAGCGGGTGCTGGAGGCCGCCCGCGACCTGGGCTACCGCCCGCAGGCGGCCGGCCGGCAGCTGCGGCTGGGCCGCAGCGGGATGGCGCTGCTGGCGGTGCCCAACCTGCAGGGGCCGTTCTTCGGACGGGTGCTGGCCGGGGTGCACGAGGAGGCCGCCCGGCACGGGCTGGACGTGGTGGTCAGCTCCGGCTGGAACGCCGAGACGCTGGCCGAGGCGGCCACCACCAGCCGCTTCGACGGCCTGCTGATCTGCTCCCCGGACGACAGCCAGCTCGGCCCGCTGCCGCCGGGCACGCCCGTGGTCTTCCTGGACGCCGATCCGGCCGACGCGGGCGGCGCGCCCACCGTCGAACTCGACCTGGCGGGCGGCATGCGGGCGGCGGTGGAGCACCTGACCGGGCTCGGCCACCGGCGGCTCGGTCGGCTGCGGTCGATCCACTCGGCCCACACCTTCCGGGTCCGGCAGGCCGCCTTCGAGCAGGCCGCGCGCGGTCTCGAGGTGCTGGAGCTCGGGGTCAGCCTGAACCTCGGCGAGTCGGCCGCCCGGGCCGCCGCCACGGAGCTGCTCGGCCGGCCGGACCGGCCGCGCGCGGTGGTCTGCGACGACGACGTGGTGGCCTCCGGGCTCTACCAGGCCGCCGCCGAGCTGGGGTTGCGGATCCCGGCGGACGTCTCGGTGGTCGGCATCGACAACGTCGCGGTGGCCGCCCTGCTGACCCCGCCGCTGACCACGGTCGACCTGCCGGGTGAGGAGCTGGGTCGGGCCGGGGTGGCCGCGCTGGCCGGGGTACTGGCGGGCACGGCGGTGCCGGCGGTGGCGCCGCTGCCCACCGCGCTGGTGGTCCGGGCGTCCACCACCCGGGCCTGAGCGGTCAGACCAGCAGCTCGACCGGCTCGGCCACGGCCGGCGCGGGGGCGGGCGGCCGCAGTTGGTCGCGGGTGGCGAGGAGCAGCAGGCCGCCGAGCGTGATCCCGCCCACCGCGCACCAGGCGACCGCCCGCAGCGAGGTGGCGACCAGCGAGCCGGAGACCGCGTAGCCCAGCGCGTTGCCGGTGGCGAACAGGGTGACCAGCCAGGCGAACGCCTCGGTCACCGTGCCCACCGGCGCCAGCTCGGCGACCAGCACGAACGCGGCGGCCAGCAGCGGCGCCAGCCCCAGCCCGGAGAGCAGCGCCAGAGCGGCCATCGGCCAGGGGCCGGGGAGCAGCAGCAACGGGAGGTACGAGACGGCCATCCCGAGCGCGAGCAGCCAGGTGCGGGTCGCCGTGCTGCTGCGCCAGTCCACCGCGCCGTAGCCGAGCGCGCCGAGCAGCCCGCCGAGCGCGGCCAGCGCGAGCAGGGTGCCGGCGCCACCGGGGAGCCGGTGCGAGTGGTGTTCGGCGTAGGCGATGAAGAGGACGTTCTGCGAGCCCACCGTCCAGCCCGCACCGGCCAGGCCGACCAGCAGCAGCACCAGGCCGGGCGAGCGCAGCGGGCCGAGCAGACCGGAGCCGTGGCCGCGCGGTGGGGCCTGCCAGGCGCGGGCCGGGGCGGTGGTGGCCACCACCAGCGCGCCGGCCAGGCCGAGGCCGGCGGCCGTCCAGAGCGCGGCGACCGGGCCGGGGCCGGCCGCGATGGCGGCGACCGCCAGCGGGCCGGCGACGTAGAGGATCTGCTGCGAGGCGGAGTCGAAGGCGTAGGCGGTGTCCAGCTGTTCCTCGCTGACCACGGCCGGCCAGAGCGAGCGCAGGCAGGGTTCGAGCGGCGGCATGGCGAGCCCGGCGATCGCGGCGCCGACCAGCGCACCGGTCGGGCTGCCGGGCGCGAGCGCGAGCAGCGCGTAGCCGAGGCCGGCGACCACCGCGGAGCAGAGCAGCACCCGCGGCTGGCCGGTCCGGTCGACGATCCGCCCGAGCACCGGGCCGCCGATCGCGGCGGCGATCGCGTAGGCGGCGGTGGCCAGCCCGATCCGGCTGTAGGGCGCGCCGGCCTGGCGCAGGGCCAGGGCGATGACCAGTGCGGTCATGCCGGCCGGGAGGCGTCCGAGCAGGGTGCCGGCCAGCAGCCGGGTGACGTGCGGGGCGCGGAGCAGGGCGAGGTAGCCCACGGGGGAACTCCCGGGCGGCAGGGGGCGGCGAGACTCCTCAAGTTATACGTATAACCGATGGTCGGTCAAGCCGTGCGGGTGGAGGTCGGCAGGCGCGGGGGCGGGTCGTTCGTGGGCGCATCTCAAACAACAACTTTGAACATCTCAAACCTTTACTGCTAACGTGTGGGCCATGACCACCTCAGGCGCACTCCGGCAGCAGGACATGGGCGACTCGCCCGTGCCGTGCGCGCTGCCGTCGAGGCCGTGCCGCCTGATCGGTGTGGTGGACGGCTGTCGCCGCTCCGGCTGTAGCTAGGCAGCACGGCTCCCGCGTCCGCCCGACGGCCCGGCCCGAACGGTCCGACCCGGCCTCTCCCCGGCCGGCCCGTGCTGCCCGATTCCCCCCTCCCGCCCGTTTTCGTGCCACCCCGGAGCCGCACTCCCATGTCCACCGCCCCCGCCCCGACGGGCCCCTCACTCCTCGCCACGGTCCGCCGGACCCCGTTCTGGGCCCAGATCGTCGGCGGCCTCGTGCTCGGCGTCGCGCTGGGCTTCGTCGCCCGACAGGGTGACGTCGGCTGGCTGACCAGCACCCTGGACACCATCGGCAAGCTCTTCGTCCAGCTGCTCAAGCTGGCCGTCCCGCCGCTGGTCTTCACCGCGATCGTGGTGAGCATCGCCAACCTGCGCAACGTCACCAACGCCGCCCGGCTGGCGGCGAGAACACTGCTCTGGTTTCTGATCACCTCTCTCATCGCGGTCTCGATCGGCCTGGCGATCGGCCTGCTCACCGACCCCGGCCACGGCAGCAACCTCTCCACCAGCGGGCTGAAGGCTCCTCAGGAGTCCGGCTCCTGGGTCGACTTCCTGACCGGGATCATCCCGACCAACGTGGTGGACGCCTTCCTCAAGGTGAACGTGCTGCAGATCGTCTTCCTCGCGGTGGTGGCCGGTGTGGCCATCCTCAAGGCGGGCGAGAAGGCGGCCCCGGTGCTGAAGCTCAGCGAGTCGCTGCTGGAGCTGGTGCAGACCGCGCTCTGGTGGGTCATCCGGCTGGCGCCGCTCGGCACGCTGGGCCTGATCGGCAAGTCGGTCGCGGAGTACGGCTGGAACCTGCTCCGGCCGATGGCCACCTTCACCGCCGACATCTACGTCGGCTGCGCGCTGGTGCTGTTCGTCGTCTACTCGCTGCTGCTGCGCTTCGCCGCCGGGCTCAACCCGGTCAACTTCTTCAAGGGCGCCTGGCCGGCGATCCAGCTGGCCTTCGTCTCGCGCTCCTCGGTCGGCACGCTCCCGGTCACCCGCCGGGTCGCCGAGCGGCTCGGGGTGCCGAGCGAGTACAGCTCGTTCGCCGTCCCGTTCGCGGCGACCACCAAGATGGACGGCTGCGCCGCGGTCTACCCGTCGATCGCCGCGATCTTCGTGGCGCAGGTCTACGGCATCCACCTCGGGGTGGGTGACTACCTGCTGATCGCCTTCGTCTCGGTGATCGGCTCGGCCGCCACGGCCGGGCTCACCGGCGCCATCGTGATGCTGACGCTGACCCTCTCCACCCTGGGCCTGCCGCTGGAGGGCGTCGGGCTGCTGCTGGCGATCGACCCGATCCTCGACATGATGCGGACCGCGACCAACGTGGCCGGTCAGGTCGTGACCACGTTGATCGTCTCGGCCCGGGAGGGGATCCTCGACCGCGCCGCGTACGACCATCCGACGGGTGACCTGGCTGCGGCTCCGGCCGCCGCTTCGGTCCGGGCCGGTGCCGCCGACCGGGTGACCGCGACGGTCTGAGCGACCCAGGCCGACGGGTCCTGCCCCCTCCTGAGGGGGCAGGACCCGTCGTGCTGTCCGGGCGGCCGGGCCCGGGAACGGCAGGGGGCCCGCCGGTCTGCTGACCGGGGGCCCCCTTGGTGGGACAAGTCGTGCTCCACGGCCCGGGAGCGGGCCGCCGGTGACCCGGCACGGGGCTGGGCCAGAGCGATCAGGTCATCGGGAGGATGATCAGATAGCGGTGACGTTCTCCGCCTGCGGGCCCTTCGGGCCCTGGGTAACGTCGAAGGTCACCTGCTGGTTCTCCTCCAGCGAACGGAAGCCGTTCGCATTGATGGCGGAGTAGTGGACGAAGACGTCGGGGCCGCCGCCCTCCTGGGCGATGAAGCCGAAGCCCTTCTCAGCGTTGAACCACTTGACGGTTCCCGTGGCCATGCCGTTCTCCTTGCGAGGGACGTATTGGAGGCCACACCGTGTGGCATCCGGTCCGCTGCGCTGATCGCCCTGCCTCCGGACGGGTCCGGAGTTTTTCGATAAAGCTGAAAAACTACAAAAAGCCCGCGGTTACATGCTCCGCAGGCTTCAAGTACTGCAAGGGGAATCAAACTGCAACTGGATGGAACGGTAGCACGGGGGCGCGGGCTCGACCAGGGGTGACTTGACGAGTCGCGAGGGTGTGTCGGGACGGGTGTTGGGGAACGCCGGGTGGGTGCTGCGTGGGGCGGTGGGAGGGTGCTGCACGGCGTGCGGGGAGGGTGCCGCGCGGGGTGGTGGGAGAGCGTCCGGCGGGGTGGTGGCAGGACCGTCGAACGGGCGGGCATACGCTGCGACGACAGGACGAACGGTCGAGGGAGCAAGCGGTGGCTGGTCTGGTGGAAGGTGCTGTGCTGACGGACGGCGCGGGCGGTTCCGGCGCGGCGCGGCCGGTGCGGCCGCGGGTCGGGCACATCGAGTTCCTGAACTGCGTGCCCCTCTACTGGGGGCTGGCGCGCACCGGCAGCCTGCTGGACCTGGATCTGACCAAGGACACCCCCGAGAAGCTCAGCGACCAGCTGGTGGACGGCCGGCTCGACATCGGCCCGATCACCTGCGTGGAGTACCTGCGCCACGCGGACGAACTGTTGGTGCTCCCGGACATCGCGGTCGGCAGCGACGGGCCGGTGATGTCCTGCGTGATCGTCAGCAAACTTCCGCTCCGCGAGCTGGACGGTAAGCGGGTCGCGCTGGGTTCGACCAGCCGCACGTCCGTCCGCCTGGCGCGGCTGCTGCTGGAGGAGCGCGAGGGCGTCCGGGCCGAGTACTTCAGCTGCCCGCCGGACCTGGACGGGATGCTGGCCGAGGCCGACGCGGCGGTGCTGATCGGCGACCCGGCGCTCAAGGCCGGCCTGCAGGGCGCGGCGGACCGCGGCTGCACCGTGCACGACCTCGGGCAGATGTGGAAGGACTGGACCGGCCTGCCGTTCGTCTTCGCGGTCTGGGCGGCCCGACGGGAGTTCGTCGAGCGGCGGCCGGCGGCGGTGGCCGCCGTGCACCGGGCCTTCCTGGCCTCGCGTGACCTGTCGCTCGCCGAGGCCGACCGGGTGGCCGAGCAGGCGGCGCGCTGGGAGGACTTCGACGCCGAGCTGCTGGAGCGGTACTTCAGCGAGGCGCTGGACTTCGCGCTCGGCGAGCGGCAGCTGGCGGGCATCGCCGAGTTCGCCCGCCGGATCGCGCACGACAGCGGCTTCGCCCCGGACGTGACGGTCCGGCTGCTGGAGCCGGTGGCGGCCGCGGGCTGAGCGGGCAGGGGCGCCCGGCGGTGCGGAAGGGCTGGCGTAGGCTGGTTCGGTCATGCCGCCGGGCCGTCCCGGCCCCCCTGGACAGAAAGAAGGCCGCCAGGTGACCGAGCTCGCAGCGCCCCTCGACGTGCCCGCCACCGACCTGCGGGCCGTCCTCGACCGGGCCGCCGCCGGGGGTCGGATCTCCGCCGAGGAGGCCCTGGAGCTCTACCGCTCCGCGCCGCTGCACGCGCTCGGGGCGGCGGCCGACGCGGTGCGCCGCCGCCGGTACGCCGGGACCGAGCACATCGCGACGTACATCATCGAGCGCAACATCAACTACACCAACGTCTGCGTGACGGCGTGCAAGTTCTGTGCCTTCTACGTGCCGCCGAAGAGCGACAAGGGCTGGTCCCGGGAGCTCGACGAGATCCTGCGGCGCTGCGCCGAGACGGTGGAGCTGGGCGGCACCCAGGTGATGTTCCAGGGCGGCCACCACCCGGACTACGGGGTGGAGTACTACGAGCGCGCCTTCTCGGCGATCAAGGCCGACTTCCCGCAGCTGGTGATCCACTCGCTGGGTGCCTCCGAGGTCGAGCACATGGCCCGGATCTCGGGCGTGTCGATCGAGGAGGCCATCACCCGGATCCACCGGGCCGGCCTGGACTCCTTCGCGGGCGCCGGCGCCGAGCTGCTGCCGGAGCGGCCGCGCAAGGCGATCGCGCCGCTCAAGGAGTCCGGCGAGCGCTGGCTGGAGATCATGGAGACCGCGCACCGGCTGGGCGTGGAGTCCACCTCCACCATGCTGATGGGCACCGGCGAGACCAACGCCGAGCGGATCGAGCACCTGCGGATGATCCGCGACGTGCAGGACCGGACCGGCGGGTTCCGGGCGTTCATCCCCTACACCTACCAGCCGCAGAACAACCACCTCAAGGGCTCCACCCAGGCGACCGTCTTCGAGTACCTGCGGATGATCGCGATCAGCCGGCTCTTCCTGGACAACGTGGCGCACATCCAGGGCTCCTGGCTGACCACCGGCAAGGAGGCCGGCCAGCTCTCGCTGCACTACGGCGCGGACGACCTGGGCTCGGTCATGCTGGAGGAGAACGTGGTCTCGGCCGCCGGTGCCAAGCACCGTTCCAACCTCACCGAGCTGATCCACCTGATCCGTACCGCCGGCCGGGTGCCCGCCCAGCGCTCCACCACGTACCAGCACCTGCGGGTGCTGGACGACCCGGCCAACGACCCGGTCGACCCGCGGGTCGCCTCGCACATCGCCTCCACCGCGATCGAGGGTGGCACCGCGCACCCCGAGCTGAAGATCCTCGACTGAGCCCGGTCCGCCGATGCTGACCCTGCACCGGGCCGCCGAGCTGCGGCCCGCCGCCACCGCCCCGTCGATCCCCGACGGGGCGGTGCTGGTGCGGGGGGACGAGGTGGCCGCGCTCGGCCGGTACGAGGAGCTGGCCGCGGCGCACCCACGGGCCCGGGTGCGGGAGTGGGACGGGCGACTGACGCCGGGCCTGGCTCACCCGTACGGCGGCCCGCTGCTGGAGCACCGCTACCACCCGGACCCGCGCGAGGGGCTGGGCGAGCAGCCGCTCCCGCTGCCGCCGGGCCTGGACCAGGCGGCGCTCGGCGGCAGCGCCCGGCGCGGCCTGCAGCGGATGCTGGCGCACGGCACGACGGCGCTGGCCGGGCCGTTCGAGCAGCCGGCGGTGCGGACCGCGGTGAGCCGCTCGGGGCTGCTGGTGGTGGTGCCGTTCGGACCGCCGTTCGCGGGGGAGCCCACGGGCGACGACCTGCCGGGGTTCGAGGCGGCGGTGCCGTACGGGGTGCTGGAGGTGGGCGGTCGGGCCGACTTCGCGGTCTTCGGCGCGGGTTGCCTCGGTACCGTGCTGGCCGGTCGGCTGCTCTTCCGGCGCCGCTGAGCCGCCGGCCCGAACGACCATCCGTACCCGAACTCCCTTCTCCGGTCGACGTTCTGAATCGGTCTCGCCGTGACCTGAGGGCCCACCAGCGGTTACGATCCCCAATTGCCCCCAGGTCCCGACCCGGAAGCCAGGTCCCCCGAGAGCATGCGATCGTCGTCCGCGGCACCCAGGATCGGTCGAGGTTGGTACCTCGGAGCGGTGCTCAGCGCTGTGCTGGCGCTGGGCATGTGCCTGCTCGGCTGGCGGCAGGCCGACCTCGCGGACAAGATCGCCGCGGATCCGGTCCGGGTCCAGGGCACGATCACCCAGCTCTCCGGCGGCAGCGCGACCTACAGCTCGGTCAGCTACCCGGCGGGCGGGCAGCAGCACACCGCGGCCGACCTGACCCTGCCGGACGGCGCCAAGGTCGGCGACCCGATCTGCCTGGAGCGCGCCGCCGACGACCCGGGGGCGGTCCGGGTCTGTGACCAGCACTACCCACAGGCCGTCGGCGTGCGCCTGGCGCAGATCAGCGTGCCGGTCGCGCTGCTGCTCTGCCTGCTCTGCGTCGGGCGGATCCTGCGCCACCGGCAGCAGTACGCGCCGGCCGGCAGCTGGTTCAAGCGGCCCCGGGTGCGGACCACGGTGGCGCTGGCCGCCGAGGCGCTGGCCGAGGGCATGCCGGCGATCACCCACGGCAAGCGCTCCCGGCGCCGCAAGAAGGGTGGCCGGCGGGCGCTGCGCTGAGCCGGGTGCCCGGGTCGCGGGTGGGGTGCTCCGGGAGCGCTCGCCGAGCCCGCGCGCCGGGGTGCGCGGCACAGGGTGAAGAATGGGGTCCGTGACCCGAGCCTCTCTGGACAAGCAGCCCCACGAAGTCGCCGCCATGTTCGACGACGTCGCGGCCAAGTACGACCTGACCAACGACGTGCTCTCGCTCGGCCAGGCCCGGGCCTGGCGACGCGCGGTGGCCGACGCGGTCGGCGCGGGGGAGGGCGACCTGGTGCTCGACCTCGGCGCGGGCACGGGCACCTCCTCGCTCCCGTTCGCGGCGGCGGGCGCGCGGGTCGTCCCGTGCGACTTCTCGATCGGCATGCTGACCGAGGGTAAGAAGCGGCACCCCGAACTGCCGCTGACCGCCGGCGACGCGACCCGGCTGCCGTTCGCCGACGCCTCGTTCGACGCCGTCACCATCTCCTTCGCGCTGCGCAACGTGCACGACACCGACGCGGCGCTGGGCGAGCTGTACCGGGTCACCAAGCCCGGTGGCCGGGTGGTGATCTGCGAGTTCTCCACGCCGACCTGGACCCCGCTGCGGACCGTCTACACCGAGTACCTGATGCGCGCGCTGCCGCCGGTGGCCACCCGGGTCAGCAGCAACCCCGATGCGTACGTGTACCTTGCCGAGTCGATCCGGGCCTGGCCGGACCAGGCCGGCCTGGCCGCGCGGCTGCAGCAGGCCGGCTGGTCCAAGGTGGCCTGGCGCAACCTCACCGGCGGCATCGTCGCGCTGCACCGCGCGACCCGGGTCTGACACGTCGCGAACCGCCGTCGTGGGCACCCCGTAGACTGCTCGGGTTCCGTACCCCCGCAGTGCTCAGGAGTGTGCCCTCGTGACTGCCCCCGTGACCGAGACCGCCGTCGAGAGCAGCGCTGACGTCATCGTGGTCGGGGCCGGTCCGGCGGGCTCGGCCACCGCGTACTACCTCGCCCAGGCGGGCCTGGACGTGCTGCTGCTGGAGAAGACCGAGTTCCCCCGGGAGAAGGTCTGCGGTGACGGGCTGACCCCGCGCGCCACCAAGCAGCTGGTGGACATGGGCATCGACGTCTCGACCAAGAACGGCTGGCTGCACAACAAGGGCCTGCGGATCATCGGCGGCGGCGTCCGGCTGGAGCTGGACTGGCCCGAGCTGTCCTCGTTCCCCGACTACGGCCTGGTCCGCAAGCGCGCCGACTTCGACGAACTGCTGGCCCGGCAGGCCGAGAAGGCCGGCGCCCGGCTCTACGAGCGGTGCAACGTCAGCGGCCCGGTGCTGGACGACCGGACCGGCCGGATCACCGGTGTCACCGCGCGGCTCGGCGCGGACAAGCGCGAAGTGACCTTCCGAGCCCCGCTGGTGGTCGCCGCGGACGGCAACTCGACCCGGCTCTCGATCGCGATGGGCCTGCACCGCCGCGAGGACCGCCCGATGGGCGTCGCCTACCGCACGTACTTCACCTCGCCCCGGCACGAGGACGACTACCTGGAGTCCTGGCTGGAGCTCTGGGACACCCGCGGTGGCGAGAAGAAGCTGCTGCCCGGCTACGGCTGGATCTTCGGGATGGGCGACGGCACCTCCAACGTCGGCCTGGGCATCCTCGACTCCTCGCCCGCCTTCGGCGAGCTGGACTGGCGCGAGGTGCTCAAGTCGTGGTGCGCGAGCATGCCGGCGGAGTGGGGCTACACGCCGGAGAACATGACCGACCCGATCCGCGGCGCCGCGCTGCCGATGGCCTTCAACCGCCAACCGCACTACACCCGCGGCCTGTTGCTGGTCGGTGACGCCGGCGGCATGGTCAACCCGTTCAACGGCGAGGGCATCGCCTACGCCATGGAGTCCGGCCAGATCGCCGCCCGCACCATCATCCAGGCCCACGCCCGGGTCACCGCCGGCGGCCGGGAGCGGGCCCTACAGGCCTACCCCGCGGTGCTCAAGGACGTCTACGGCGGGTACTACACGCTCGGCCGGGGCTTCGTGAAGCTGATCGGCAACCCCAAGATCATGCAGCTCGCCACCCAACGTGGCCTCACCCACCCGTTGCTGATGCGCTTCGTCCTGAAGATGCTCGCCAACCTCACCGACCCGCAGGGCGGCGACGCCATGGACCGCATCATCAACGGACTGGCCAAGGTCGCCCCGAACGCCTGACGCCCGGCCGGGTGCCGGGCGCCGGGCGTCCGGCTCGGGTCAACGGCCGCCGATGCGGACGTGGTTGATGTTCACCGGGAGGGTCGGGTAGCCGTCGCCGGGGCCGTTCTGGTCGTCCTCGCCGCCGGCGGCGATCTTCTGGAGGACCCCCAGGCCCGCCGTCACGCGACCGAACGGCGTGTAGGCCGCGGGGAGTTGGGTGTCCTTCCAGACGAAGAAGAACTGGCTGCCGTTGGTGTTCGGGCCGGCGTTGGCCATCGCGACGGTGCCGGCGGGGTAGGTGGCGCCGGTGAGGTTCTCGTCGTTGAAGGAGTAGCCGGGGCCGCCGCTGCCGGTGCCGGTCGGGTCGCCGCACTGCAGTACGTAGATGCCCTTGGTGGTGAGCCGGTGGCAGTGGGTGCCGTTGAAGTAGCCGCGCTCGGCGAGGAAGCGGAACGAGTAGGTGGTGCACGGCGCCTGGGCGGTCAGCGCCTGGAAGGTGATCGCGCCCTGACTGGTGCGCAGCGTGGCCTGGTACGGCCTGGCGGCCTTCCTGGCGTCGAAGACCGGGATGCCCTTGAAGTCGTCGACCGGTACCGCGGCCTTGTACCCGCAGGTGGTGGTGGTCGGCGGGGCCGGGGCGGGCTGGGCGTTCGGCGTGACGGTGGCGGCCGAGGCGGCGCTGGTGGCGGCGAGGACCAGGGTGGCGGCGGCCGCGGCGGTGGCGAGTCTTCTTCTGCGGGGCACGGGGTGACCTCCGGGGCGGGGGAAGCGGGAACTGACGGTGCGTGACATGTTCACTCCATCGTGCCCAGTGTCCACGGGGTGAAACGGCGCTGATCCGTTCGACGGCGGCGCGGAACGACGGCCCATGCGAACGTCTTCACAAGCCGCGGCCCGCGGGGCCGTCCAGGACCTGCCGGTGCTGCTGGTCGCGGTGGTCCGGGGATCCGGCTACCTCGCGGTGAAGCGGCTGACCAGGCCGGAGACCGTGGTGCCGATGCCGGTACCGCGCTTCGCCGTCGTCCTGCCGCCGCTCGGGGTGGCGGCCCGGCGCGGGCCGGCCGGGCTGTGGCGGGCCGAGTGGCTGGGTGGCGACCGGCTGGGCGCGCTCGGGCCGCTGGGCGGCGCGCTGGTGCTGGCGGGCACCGAGTGGGGCCGCCGCGCCCTGCCCGGTGCGTCGGCGGAGCCGGTCGGGGGACCCGTCGCGGCCTGACCCAAGGCCCCGTCCCGGCCCGCGCCTTGTGCATTTGTGAACGCACGGTCAAGCGCGTGGCGCGGGTTGTCCACTCGTGCGGGTGAGGCTCATTAGCACGTCAACATGAAGCTCAGAAATTTGCTAAGAGCGACGCATAGTTGATATGGGAACACGGTTCTGACCAGCCGGTTCGCCGAAAAAAGTGACGCTTTGCGACCATTTGCGTTCGTTGCGTTCATATCTCGCGACAAGCCGCCATTGCGACCGGTTCGCGAGGTGGTGTAGATCACAAAGATCCGCTCCGACTGCGTGTCGCAGATCACAAGCAGACAGGCATAGGATGCGCTCGATCCGGGCTTTGTGAACTGCCTCACATGAGGTGGATCCCGGGAACCGGATCGCCGGTTCACCGCACAGTGACCCGGCAGTTCCGATCTGCAGTCAAGGACGACTGGACTGGACGGAGGGAGCGGCGGCAATGAATGCCTACGTGCCGATCCTCGTACTCGGTGCCATCGCGGCGGCCTTCGCGGTCGGCTCCGTCACGATGGCCGCCCTGACCGGCCCGAAGCGCTACAACCGGGCCAAGTTGGAGGCGTACGAGTGCGGCATCGAGCCGACCCCGCAGCCGGTGGGCGGCGGTCGGTTCCCCATCAAGTACTACCTGACGGCGATGCTCTTCATCGTCTTCGACATCGAGATCGTCTTCCTCTACCCGTGGGCGGTCAGCTTCGACGCCCTGGGGATCTTCGGGCTGGTCGAGATGCTCCTCTTCATCGCCACCGTCTTCGTCGCCTACGCCTACGTCTGGCGGCGCGGCGGCCTGGAGTGGGACTAGCGAGCAGTGGGAGTAGCGAACCGGGACTCGTGACCACGGGCACCGGCGAGCGTCGCCGGCCGGTCGTACCGGCCGTGCAGCCAGCGGGATTTGAGGCCACTGAGAGGGATGGGTAGATGGGAATCGAGGAGAAGCTGCCGAGCGGCTTTCTGCTCACCACCGTGGAGACCGCGGCGGGGTGGGTGAGAAAGGCCTCGCTCTTCCCGGCCACCTTCGGGCTGGCCTGTTGCGCCATCGAGATGATGACGACCGGCGCCGGCCGCTACGACCTGGCCCGGTTCGGCATGGAGGTCTTCCGGGGCTCGCCCCGGCAGGCCGACCTGATGATCGTGGCCGGCCGGGTGAGCCAGAAGATGGCGCCGGTGCTCCGCCAGGTCTACGACCAGATGGCCAACCCGAAGTGGGTCATCTCGATGGGCGTCTGCGCGTCCTCGGGCGGGATGTTCAACAACTACGCGATCGTCCAGGGCGTCGACCACATCGTGCCCGTGGACATCTACCTGCCGGGGTGCCCACCGCGCCCGGAGATGCTGATGGACGCCATCCTCAAGCTGCACGACAAGATCCAGCACGAGCCGCTCGGGGTGAACCGGCGCCGGGCCGAGGAGGAGGCCGAGCAGCAGGCCCTGCGGGCCGTCCCGACCAGCGAGATGGGGCTGCTGCGATGAGCGACGAACCCCGTACTCCGGATCCCGGGACCACGGCCGTGCCGGCCACCCGCCAGGAGATCCCGGTCGAGGTGGTCGGCCGCCGGCAGGGCATGTTCGGCGCCCAGGGCACCGGCGACACCTCCGGCTTCGGCGGCCTGTCCGCCCCCGTGGTGCTGCCCGGGCCGAGCGAGCGCCCGTACGGCGGCTGGTTCGACGAGGTCGCCGACGAGTTGGAGGGCGCCCTGGAGGAGCAGGGCCTCGACCCGTTCGACGTGATCGAGAAGACCGTGGTCGACCGCGACGAGCTGACCTTCCACATCGACCGCGAGCACCTGCCGCGGACCGTCCGCACGCTGCGCGACGACCCGGCGCTCCGCTTCGAGCTCTGCCTCGGGGTGAGCGGCGTGCACTACCCGGCCGACAAGGGCCGCGAGCTGCACGCCGTCTACCAGCTGCGCTCGATCACGCACGGGCGGCTGCTCCGGCTGGAGGTCACCGCGCCGGACGCCGATCCGCACATCCCGTCGGTGGTCGGCGTCTACCCGACCAACGACTGGCACGAGCGGGAGACCTACGACTTCTTCGGCATCGTCTTCGACGGCCACCCGGCGCTCACCCGGATCATGATGCCGGACGACTGGCTGGGCCACCCGCAGCGCAAGGACTACCCGCTCGGCGGCATCCCCGTCGAGTACAAGGGCGCCCAGATCCCGGCGCCCGACCAGCGGAGGTCGTACTCCTGATGAGCAGCACCCACCACGAAGCGGAGGCAGCGGCCTCGCGCGAGACCACCGAGGGCCGGGTCTTCACCGTGACCGGCGGCGACTGGGGCGAGGTCGTGGAGGCCGTCGCCCGGGCCGACGACGAGCGCATCATCGTCAACATGGGTCCCCAGCACCCCTCCACCCACGGGGTGTTGCGGCTGATCCTGGAGATCGACGGCGAGACGGTGAAGGAGGCCCGCTGCGGCATCGGCTACCTGCACACCGGCATCGAGAAGAACCTGGAGTTCCGCAACTGGGTCCAGGGCACCACCTTCGTGACCCGGATGGACTACCTGACCCCGCTGTTCAACGAGACCGCCTACTGCCTGGCGGTCGAGAAGCTGCTCGGCATCACCGAGCAGGTCCCGGAGCGCGCCAGCGTGATCCGGGTGCTGATGATGGAGCTCAACCGGATCGCCTCGCACCTGGTCTGCCTGGCCACCGGCGGCATGGAGATCGGCTCCACCACACTGATGATCTACGGCTTCCGGGATCGCGAAGTCATCCTGGACGTCTTCGAGTTGGTCACCGGCCTGCGGATGAACCACGCGTACGTGCGGCCCGGCGGGCTGGCCCAGGACCTGCCGCCCGGCGCGGTGGACCAGGTCCGCGAGGCGGTCAAGCTGCTCCGCTCGCGGATGCACGAGTACGACAAACTCGCCACCGGCAACCCGGTGTTCAAGGCCCGGCTGGTCGACGTCGGCCACCTCGACCTGGCCGGCTGCCTGGCGCTGGGTGCCACCGGCCCGATCCTGCGGGCCACCGGCCTGCCGCACGACCTGCGCCGGTCCGATCCCTACTGCGGCTACGAGGACTACGACTTCGAGGTGGCGGTGGCCGACACCGCAGACTCCTACGGGCGGTTCCTGATCCGGCTGGAGGAGATCCGGCAGTCACTGCGGATCGTCGAGCAGTGTCTGGACCGGCTGCGGCCCGGACCGGTCATGGTGGCCGACAAGAAGATCGCCTGGCCGGCCCAACTCGCCATCGGTCCGGACGGCATGGGCAACTCGCTGGACCACATCCGGAAGATCATGGGCACCTCGATGGAGGCCCTGATCCACCACTTCAAGCTGGTCACCGAGGGGTTCCGGGTGCCGGTCGGGCAGGCGTACACGGCGGTCGAGTCGCCCAAGGGCGAGCTCGGCGTGCACGTGGTGAGCGACGGCGGGACGCGCCCGTACCGGGTGCACTTCCGCGACCCGTCGTTCACCAACCTGCAGACGATGGCGGCGATGTGCGAGGGCGGCCAGGTGGCCGACGTGATCGTGGCGGTGGCCGGGATCGACCCGGTGATGGGAGGCGTGGACCGGTGAGCAATGTCGAACTCGGCCTGCCGGCGATGCCGGCCGAACCGTATCCGCCGGAGGTGCACGAGCGGCTGGCCGCGGACGCCGCGGAGCTGATCGCCCGCTACCCGCAGGCCCGCTCCGCGCTGCTGCCGCTGCTGCACCTGGTGCAGGCCGAGGAGGGGTACGTCAGCGCCACCGGGATCCGGTTCTGCGCCGAACAGGTCGGCCTCACCACGGCCGAGGTGACCGCGGTCGCGACCTTCTACACCATGTACCGGCGCCGCCCGGCCGGTGAGTACCACGTCGGGGTGTGCACCAACACGCTCTGCGCGGTGCTCGGCGGTGACCAGATCTTCGCCGAACTCCAGCAGCACCTGGGCATCCGCAACAACGAGACCACCGAGGACGGCCGGATCTCGATCGAGCACATCGAGTGCAACGCGGCCTGCGACTACGCCCCGGTGGTGATGGTCAACTGGGAGTTCTTCGACAACCAGACCCCGCAGAGCGCCACGCGGCTGGTGGACGACCTGCGGGCGGGTGCCGAGGTGCAGCCCACCCGTGGCGCCGCGCTCTGCACCTTCAGGCAGACCGCCCGGATCCTGGCCGGATTCCCGGACGAGCGCCCCGGCGTGGTGGACGCCTCCGGTGCGGGCGGCGCGCCCTCGCTGGCCGGCCTGCGGCTCGCCAAGGGCGAGAGCCTGCCCGGCACCGCCGGCGCCCGGGTGGTCTCGCCGCGCAACGAGGGGGCGGAGCAGTGATGAACGCCACCGAACCCGCCGAGAAGCTGCTCACCCCGGTGCTCACCGCCCACTGGGACGACCACCGGCCGTGGACCCTGGAGAGCTACCTGCGCCACGACGGCTACCAGGGCCTGCGCAACGCCCTGGCGATGGAGCCGGACGCGCTGATCGCCCTGGTCAAGGAGTCCGGGTTGCGCGGGCGCGGCGGCGCCGGGTTCCCGACCGGGATGAAGTGGCAGTTCATCCCACAGGGCGACGGCAAGCCGCACTACCTGGTGGTCAACGCGGACGAGAGCGAGCCGGGCACCTGCAAGGACATCCCGCTGCTCTTCGCCAACCCGCACGCGCTGATCGAGGGCATGGTGATCGCCTCCTACGCGATCCGCTGCGACCACGCCTTCGTCTACCTGCGCGGCGAGGTGGTCCCGGTGCTGCGCCGGCTGCACGCGGCGGTCGCCGAGGCGTACGCGGCGGGCTACCTCGGCAGGGACATCCTCGGTTCCGGCCTGAACCTGGACGTCACCGTGCACGCCGGCGCCGGCGCGTACATCTGCGGCGAGGAGACCGCGCTGCTCGACTCCCTGGAGGGCCGCCGCGGCCAGCCCCGGCTGCGCCCGCCCTTCCCGGCCATCGCGGGCCTGTACGCCTGCCCGACCGTGGTGAACAACGTCGAGTCGATCGCCTCGGTGCCGGCCATCCTGGCCCGCGGCAAGGAGTGGTTCACCTCGCTCGGCACCGAGAAGTCCCCGGGCTTCACGCTCTACTCGCTCTCCGGGCACGTCACCAACCCCGGCCAGTACGAGGCACCACTCGGGGTGACGCTGCGTCAGCTGCTCGACGTCAGCGGCGGGGTCCGCTCCGGTCACCGGCTCAAGTTCTGGACCCCGGGCGGAAGTTCGACGCCGATGCTGACCGACGAGCACCTCGACGTGCCACTCGACTACGAGGGCGTCGGCGCGGCCGGCTCGATGCTCGGCACCAAGGCGCTGCAGATCTTCGACGAGACCACCTGCGTGGTCCGCGCGGTCACCCGGTGGACCGAGTTCTACGCCCACGAGTCCTGCGGCAAGTGCACCCCGTGCCGGGAGGGAACGTACTGGCTGGTGCAGTTGCTGCGGCGGATCGAGGCCGGGGAGGGCGTCGACGGCGATCTGGAGAAGCTGCTCGACATCGCCGACAACATCAACGGCAAGTCGTTCTGCGCGCTCGGCGACGGCGCGGCCAGCCCGATCGCCTCCTCGCTGCAGTACTTCCGCGCCGAGTACGAGCAGCATCTGACCGAGCGGCGCTGCCCGTTCGACCCGGCCGCCGCCACCGTCTGGGCGGACACCGACCGCGGCCCCACCCCCCAGCCCGCCACCGAGAGGGAGGTGCACGCATGACGATGACCGAGCCGACCGCGAAGGTCGCCACCGACCTCGTCACGCTCACCATCGACGGCGTCGAACTCCAGGTCCCCAAGGGAACCCTGGTGATCCGCGCGGCCGAGCGGATCGGCGTCCAGATCCCCCGGTTCTGCGACCACCCGCTGCTCGAACCGGCCGGCGCCTGCCGGCAGTGCATCGTGGAGATCGAGGGCCAGCGCAAGCCGGTCGCCTCCTGCACCATCCCGGTCGCCGAGGGCATGGTGGTCCGCACCCAGGTGACCTCGCCGGTGGCGGAGAAGGCCCAGCGCGGCGTGATGGAGCTGCTGCTGATCAACCACCCGCTGGACTGCCCGATCTGCGACAAGGGCGGCGAGTGCCCGCTGCAGAACCAGGCGATGTCCAACGGCCAGGCGGACTCGCGCTTCGAGGGCCTCAAGCGGACGTACCAGAAGCCGGTCCCGATCAGCAGCCAGGTGCTGCTGGACCGGGAGCGCTGCGTGCTCTGCGCCCGCTGCACCCGGTTCTCCCAGCAGGTCGCCGGCGACCCCTTCATCGAGCTGCTGGAACGCGGCGCGCTGGAGCAGGTCGGGATCGGCGAGGGGGACGACTTCCGGTCGTACTTCTCCGGCAACACCATCCAGATCTGCCCGGTCGGCGCGCTCACCTCGGCCGCCTACCGGTTCCGCTCCCGCCCGTTCGACCTGGTCTCCTCGCCCGGCGTCTGCGAGCACTGTGCCTCCGGCTGCGCGCAGCGCACCGACCACCGGCGCGGCAAGGTGCTGCGCCGGCTGGCCGGCGAGGAGCCCGAGGTGAACGAGGAGTGGAACTGCGACAAGGGCCGGTTCGCCTTCCGCTACGCGCAGCAGCGCGACCGGCTCGGCACCCCGCTGGTCCGCGACCGGGCCAGCGGTGAGCTGGTCGAGGCCTCCTGGCCCCAGGCGCTGGCCGCCGCCGCGGAGGGGCTGACCGGCTCGCGCACCGCCGTGCTCACCGGTGGCCGGGTCACCGTCGAGGACGCCTACGGCTACGCCAAGTTCGCCCGGGTGGTGCTCGGCACCAACGACGTGGACTTCCGGGCCCGGCCGCACAGCGCCGAGGAGGCCGACTTCCTGGCCGCCGCGGTGGCCGGCCGCGGGGTCGATCTCACCGGGTACGGAGTGACCTACCGGGCGCTGGAGAGCGCGCCGGTGGTGCTGCTGGCCGGCTTCGAGCCGGAGGAGGAGTCGCCGATCGTCTTCCTGCGGCTGCGCAAGGCCAACCGGGCCGGGCTGCCGGTCTTCTCGGTGGCCAGCCACCGCTCGCGCGGGCTGGCCAAGCTCGGCGGCACGCTGCTGCCCGCCGCGCCCGGCACCGAGGCCGAGTGGCTGGGTGCGCTGGCCGCCGAGGAGCCGCTCAGCGACGACGCCGGCCGGGCCGCCGAGCTGCTCCGCCGACCGGGCGCGGTGATCCTGGTCGGCGAGCGGCTGGCGACCGTCTCCGGCGCGCTCACCGCGGCGCTGCGGCTCGCGCACGCCACCGGTGCCGCGCTGGCCTGGGTGCCGCGACGGGCCGGCGAACGTGGCGCGCTGGAGGCCGGCGCGCTGCCCGGACTGCTGCCCGGAGGCCGTCCGGTCGCCGTGCCGGCCGCCCGGGCCGAGGTCGCCGCCGCCTGGGGCGTCGCCGAGCTGCCGACCCGGCTCGGCCGGGACACCGGCCAGATCCTGGCCGCCGCCGTGCACGGTGACCTGGACGCGCTGCTGGTCGGCGGCGTCGACCTGGACGACCTGCCGGACCCGGCGCTGGCCGAGGAGGCGCTGACCCGCGTGGGCTTCGTGGTCTCGCTGGAGCTGCGCCCCTCCGCCGTCACCGCGCACGCCGACGTGGTGTTGCCGGTCGCCGCGGTGCCCGAGAAGGCCGGCACCTTCCTGGACTGGGAGGGCCGGGTCCGGATGTTCGAGGCCGCGCTCAAGCCCGACCAACAGATGGGTGGCCATCTCGCCCCGGACGTCCGGGTGTTGAGCATGCTGGCGGACGCGCTGGGTCACCGGCTCGGCCTGCCCGACGTCCGGACCGCGCGGCTGGAGCTGGACACCCTGCCGCCGTGGACCGGCGACCGCCCGGCCGCACCGGCCGGCCACCCGGCCCCGCTGCCCCGGCCGGCCACCGGCCAGGCGGTGCTGGCCGGCTGGCGGCTGCTGCTGGACCGCGGCGTGCTGCAGGAGGGTGACCCGCACCTGGCGGGCACCCGGCACCCGGCCGTCGCCCGGCTCTCGCCGACCACCGCGGCGGAGATCGGCGCCACCGGGCTGCTGCGGGTCACCGGCCCGGCCGGCTCGCTGCGCCTGCCGCTGGAGATCACCCCCGAGCTGCCGGACCGCACGGTCTGGATCCCGCTCAACAGCACCGAGGGCGGTGCCCACCGCACCCTCGGCACCACGGTCGGCCACCTGGTGACCATCGCCCCGGCAGGGGAGGAGGAGTGATGGGCTACGCGAACCTCGCCGCCTACGAGACGCTCGGATTCTTCGGCCGGGACCCGTGGTGGCTGATCCTGCTCAAGGCGGTGTTCTGCTTCGCCTTCCTGGTGCTCACCGTGCTGATCGCGATCGTCTGGGAGCGCAAGGTCGTCGCCTGGATGCAGCTGCGGATCGGCCCCAACCGGCACGGGCCGTGGGGCATGCTGCAGTCGCTGGCCGACGGCGTGAAGCTGGCGCTCAAGGAGGACCTGGTGGTCCGCGGCGCCGACAAGGTGGTCTACGTCCTGGCGCCGGTGATCTGCGCGATCCCGGCCTTCATGGCGATCGCGGTGATCCCGTTCGGTCCGGCCGACAACGAGATCTCGATCTTCGGCACCCGCACCCCGATGCAGCTCACCGACCTGCCGGTGGCGCTGCTCTACATCCTGGCCACCGCCTCGATCGGGATCTACGGGATCGTGCTGGCCGGCTGGTCCTCCGGCTCGACCTACCCACTGCTCGGCGGTCTGCGCTCCTCGGCGCAGATGATCTCCTACGAGATCGCGATGGGTCTCTCCTTCGCCGCGGTCTTCATCTACTCCGGCTCGATGTCCACCTCGGAGATCGTCGCGGCCCAACAGCCCACCTGGTTCGCGGTGTTGCTGCCGGTCTCGTTCATCGTCTACATCGTCTCGATGGTCGGCGAGACCAACCGTGCGCCGTTCGACCTGCCGGAGGCCGAGGGCGAGCTGGTGGGCGGCTTCAACACCGAGTACAGCTCGCTGAAGTTCGCGATGTTCATGCTGGCCGAGTACATCAACATGGTCACCGTCTCGGCGGTCGCCAGCACGCTCTTCCTGGGCGGCTGGCGGGCGCCGTACCCGATCTCGCTGTTCTGGGCCGGCGCCAACCACGGCTGGTGGCCGCTGCTCTGGATCGTGATCAAGATCCAGCTGCTGCTGTTCTTCTTCATCTGGCTGCGCGGCACGCTGCCCCGGCTGCGCTACGACCAGTTCATGAAGCTCGGGTGGAAGGTGCTGATCCCGGTCTCGCTGGTCTGGCTGGTGATGGTGGCCAGCGTCCGGGCGCTGCGCAACGAGGGTCACGGCTTCGGCCAGGTGGTGCTCTACGTGGGCGCGCCGGTCGGCGCGGTGCTGCTGCTCTCGCTGATCTGGGACGCCTTCCGGGCCAAGCCCGACAGGCAGGAGGAAGCGGGCCCGCTCGGGGGCACCTCCCGGCCGGAGGCCGGGGGAGGGTTCGACCCGATGGCGGGTGGCTACCCCGTCCCGCCGCTGCCCGGGCAGCAGTTGCCGCCGGTGCCGCGCCGCCGCAGCCGGGCGCGCCAACTCCAGGACGCGCTGAACGGCGCCGACCATTCCGAGGGGAGCTGAACCGAGATGCCAGAACCGGACGAGAAGCCGTCAATCCTGGGACCGGCCGCAGGCTTCGGCGTGACCTTCAAGGCCATGTTCAAGAAGCGGCTGACCGAGCAGTACCCGGAGCAGAAGAAGCCCACCGCGCCCCGCTTCCACGGCCGTCACCAGCTCAACCGGCACCCGGACGGCCTGGAGAAGTGCGTCGGCTGCGAGCTGTGCGCGTGGGCCTGCCCGGCCGACGCGATCTACGTCGAGGGCGCCGACAACACCGAGGAGGAGCGTTACTCCCCGGGCGAGCGCTACGGCGCGGTGTACCAGATCAACTACGCCCGGTGCATCCTCTGCGGGCTCTGCATCGAGGCCTGCCCGACCCGGGCGCTCACCATGACCAACGACTACGAGCTGGCCGACTCCTCCCGGGAGAACCTGATCTACACCAAGGAGCAGCTGCTGGTCGGCCTCACCGAGGGCATGGTCGAGCCGCCGCACGTGACGTACCCGGGGACCGACGAGGGCGCCTACTACCGCGGTGAGGTCACCCACGCGGCGCCCGGCACGGTGACCCAGCCGAAGCACGAACGCGAGGTGACCTCATGACCTCCACCGGCGAGGCGGTCCAGTTCTGGGTGTTGGCGGTGATCGCGGTCGGCGGCGCGCTGGGCATGCTGACCATGCGCAAGGCCGTGCACAGCGCGCTCTGCCTGGCCGCCACCATGCTGGCGTTGGCGGTCTGCTACCTGGCCGAGGGCGCGGTCTTCCTGGGCGTGGTGCAGATCGTGGTCTACACCGGCGCGATCATGATGCTCTTCCTCTTCGTGGTGATGCTGGTCGGCGTCAGCAGCGCCGACTCGCTGAAGGAGCAACTGAAGGGCCAGCGGGTCGCCGCGGTGCTCTGCGGGCTCGGCTTCGGCGTGCTGCTGATCGCCGGCCTGGCCAACGCCAGGCTGCACGCCTTCACCGGCCTGGCCGACGCGAACGCCGAGGGCAACGTGCAGGGCCTGGCCCGGCTGATCTTCACCAAGTACGTCTGGGCCTTCGAGGTCACCGGCGCGCTGCTGATCACCGCGGCGGTCGGCGCGATGGTGCTCACCCACCGCGAGCACGTCAAGGCCCCGAGCAGCCAGCGGGAGTTGGCCGCCCAGCGGGTGCGGGAGAACAAGCAGGTGCCGCCGCTGCCCGCGCCCGGCGTCTACGCCCGGCACAACGCGGTGGACATCGCCGGGCTGCTGCCGGACGGCACCATCGCCGAGGACTCGGTGATGGGCACGCTGCGCGAGCGCGGTCAGATCCGTGACGTCAGCCAGGACATGCTCGGCCGGATGGCGGAGCTGGAGCGCAGCACGGCCGACTGGCTGGGCCGCCCGCCGTCCGCCCGGCCGCGGCCGGGCGTCGAACAGGCGCCGGAGCCCCGCCGCGAGCTGGTGCCGGGAGCCGAGGAGGAGTCGGAGTGAATCCGGTCAACTACCTGTATCTGGCCGCCCTGTTGTTCACGATCGGGGCCAGCGGGGTGCTGATCCGACGGAACGCCATCGTGCTCTTCATGTGCGTCGAGCTGATGCTCAACGCCTCGAACCTCGCCCTGGTCACCTTCTCCCGGCTGCACGGCAACCTGGACGGCCAGGTCTTCGCCTTCTTCACCATGGTGGTCGCGGCGGCCGAGGTCGTGGTCGGGCTGGCCATCATCGTGAGCATCTTCCGGACCAGGCACTCGTCCTCGGTCGACGACAGCAACCTGATGAAGCTGTAGGCGGAGGGCCCACGGTGAACTCTCTCATTCCGCTGCTGGTCGCGGCGCCACTGCTCGGTGCCGCCCTGCTGCTGCTCGGCGGCCGTGCGCTGGACCGGGTCGGCCCCTGGCTGGGCACGCTGGCCGCCGCGCTCTCGTTCGGCTTCGGGCTGGCCCTCTTCGCGAGCATGCTGGGCCGCAGTACCGGCCAACGCCCGGTCCACGTGCACCTGTTCAGCTGGGTACCGGTCGGCGGGTTCCGGGCCGACGTGGCCTTCCAGCTCGACCAGCTGTCGATGACCTTCGTGCTGCTGATCACCGGTGTCGGCACCCTGATCCACCTCTACTCGGTGGGTTACATGGCGCACGACGAGCGCAAGCGCCGGTTCTTCGGCTACCTCAACCTCTTCCTGGCCGCCATGCTGCTGCTCGTGCTGGCGGACAACTACCTGCTGCTGTACGTCGGTTGGGAGGGTGTCGGGCTCGCGTCGTACCTGCTGATCGGGTTCTGGCAGCACAAGCCCAGCGCGGCCACCGCGGCCAAGAAGGCCTTCATCGTCAACCGGGTCGGCGACCTGGGACTGTCGATCGCGATCATGCTGATGTTCGCCCAGTTCGGCAGCTTCGCGTTCGGCCCGGTCTTCGCCACGGCGGGCCAGGCCAGCCAGGGCCGGCTGACCGCGATCGCGCTGATGCTGCTGCTGGCGGCCTGCGGCAAGTCGGCCCAGGTGCCGCTGCAGTCCTGGCTCGGGGACGCGATGGAGGGCCCGACCCCGGTCTCCGCGCTGATCCACGCGGCGACCATGGTGACCGCCGGCGTCTACCTGATCACCCGCTCGAACGCGATCTTCGACCTCGCGCCGGACGCCCGGACCGCGGTGGTCTGCGTCGGTGCGGTGACGCTGCTCTTCGGTGCGATCGTCGGTTGCGCCAAGGACGACATCAAGAAGGCGCTGGCCGGCTCGACCATGTCGCAGATCGGCTACATGGTGCTGGCGGCCGGTCTCGGCCCGGTCGGCTACGTCTTCGCGATCATGCACCTGGTCACCCACGGCTTCTTCAAGGCCGGGCTGTTCCTCGGCGCCGGGTCGGTCATGCACGGCATGAACGACGAGGTGAACATGCGGCACTACGGCGGCCTGCGGAAGTCGATGCCGATCACCTTCGTCACCTTCGGCCTCGGCTACCTGGCGATCATCGGGTTCCCCGGGCTGTCCGGCTTCTTCTCCAAGGACAAGATCATCGAGGCGGCCTTCGCGACGGGCGGCACCGAGGGCTGGATCCTCGGCACGGTCACCCTGCTGGGCGCCGCGATCACCGCGTTCTACATGACCCGGGTGATGATCCTGACCTTCTTCGGCGAGAAGCGCTGGCAGCCCGACCCGGTCACCGGCGAGGAGCCGCACCCGCACGAGTCGCCGAGCGTCATGACGCTGCCGATGATCCTGCTGGCCTTCGGCTCGGTCTTCGCCGGTGGCCTCTTCGCCCTCAACAGCTCCTTCCTGCACTGGCTGGAGCCGGTCACCGGGCACAGCGAGGGCCACTCGCCGCTGTCGTCGACCGCGGTCTCGCTGATCGCCACGGTCTGCATGCTGGCCGGCGTCGGAGTCGCCTACCTGGTGTACGGACGCAGCCCGGTGCCGGTCGCCCCGCCGGTCGGCTCGGCACTCACCCGGGCCGCCCGCCGCGACCTGCTGCAGGACGAGTTCAACCACGCCGTGCTGGTCCGGCCGGGCTCGGGGCTCACCGCCGCGCTGGTCTACTTCGACAGCAAGGGCCTGGACGGCTTCGTCAACGGACTGGCCGCCACCATCGGCGGGATCTCCAGCCGGCTGCGCCGGGTGCAGACCGGCTACGTCCGCTCCTACGCCCTCTCCATGTTCGGCGGCACGCTGGTGCTGGTCGCCACCACTCTCCTGATGAGGTCGGTATGAGCCAACTGCTGACCGCCACCTGCGCCGTGCCGGCCGCCGGGGCGATCCTGACCGCGGCCCTGCCGGCGGGCACCACGGACGCCCGGCGGCGGACCACCAAGTCGATTGCGCTCGGCGTCTCCGCGCTCACCCTGGGCCTGGCCGCCGCGGTGGCCGCCGAGTTCGAGCCGGGCGGCGCGCGGTTCCAACTCACCGAGTCCCACAGCTGGATCCGCTCGTTCGGGATCACCTTCTCGCTCGGGGTGGACGGCATCGGCGTGGTGTTGGTGCTGCTCACCGCGGTGCTGGTGCCCTTCGTGATGCTGGCCTCCTGGCACGACGCGGATCCGCCCGCCTCCGGGCAGCGGGGGCCCGAACCGGGCCCCGACGGCACGTTCGAGAACAGGCGCCGCACCCAGGGCTTCTTCGCGCTGATCCTGGCCGTGGAGGCGATGGTCATCGTCTCGTTCCTGGCCACCGACGTCTTCCTGTTCTACGTCTTCTTCGAAGCCATGCTGATCCCGATGTACTTCCTGATCGGCGGCTTCGGCGACCGGATCGGCGGCGCCGAGGCGGCCCGCCAACGCTCTTACGCCGCCGTCAAGTTCCTGCTCTACAACCTGCTCGGCGGGCTGGTCATGCTGGCCGCGGTGATCGGGCTGTACGTGCTGGCGCAGAACCAGGGGGTCGGCACCTTCGACCTGCAGAGCCTGACCACGGCGGTCGCGGACGGAAAGCTCACCCTCGACCCGACCGCCGAACGGGCGCTCTTCCTGGGCTTCTTCTTCGCCTTCGCGGTGAAGGCACCGCTCTGGCCGCTGCACACCTGGCTGCCGAACGCGATGGGCGAGTCGACCCCCGGCACGGCCGTACTGATCACCGCGGTGGTCGACAAGGTCGGCACCTTCGCGATGCTCCGGTTCTGCCTGGGCCTCTTCCCCGCCGCCTCGAAGTTCTTCGCGCCGGCGATCCTGGTGCTCGCGGTGGTCGGGATCATCTACGGCGCGCTGCTCGCGGTCGGCCAGAAGGACATCAAGCGACTGGTCGCCTACGCCTCGGTCTCGCACTTCGGCTTCATCATCATGGGCATCTTCGCGATGACCAGCCAGGGCCAGAGCGGCGCCACCCTCTACATGGTCAACCACGGCATCTCCACCGCGCTGTTGATGCTCATCGCCGGGTTCCTGATCTCCCGCCGCGGCTCGCGGCTGATCGCCGACTACGGCGGCGTGCAGAAGGTCGCCCCGGTGCTGGCCGGGACCTTCCTGATCGGCGGCCTGGCCACCCTGTCGCTGCCCGGACTCGGGCCGTTCGTCAGTGAGTTCCTGGTGCTGGTCGGCACCTTCACCCGCTACCCGGCGCTCGGCATCATCGCCACCCTGGGCATCGTGCTCGCCGCGCTGTACGTGCTGGTGCTCTACCAGCGCACCATGACCGGTCCGGTGCGGCCCGCGGTGCGCGCCATGCCGGACCTCAGGGCGCGCGAACTCCTCGTGGTGGCACCGCTGGTGGCGCTGACCGTGGTGCTCGGCGTCTACCCGAAGCCGCTCACCGACCTGGTGAACCCGGCGGTGGCCGCCACGCTCTCGCAGGTCCACCGCACCGACCCGGCCCCGGCCCACCCGGTGGCCATCACCGCAGGAGGTGAGCAGAAGTGAGCGCAGCCCCCACGGCAACCGTCCACAGCCTGTGGATGGCCGCCGGGCCCGGCAGCACCGTGAGCATCCCGGCGCCGCAGATCGAGTACCACCAGCTGTCCCCGATGCTGATCGTCTTCGGCACGGCGGTGGCGGGCGTCCTGGTGGAGGCCTTCGTGCCGCGCCGGGCCCGCCGCGCCGTGCAGATCCCGCTGGCGCTGGCTGGGCTGCTGGCCGCCTTCGTCATGGTGGTCGTGCTGGCCACGCAGGGCTACGCGGGCACCAAGAGCGGTCTGCTGGCGATGGGTTCGGTGGCGCTGGACGGCCCGGCGCTCTTCCTGCAGGGCGTGATCCTGCTGGTCTCGGTGGTCGCCGTGCTGACCTACGCGGAGCGCGCGCTCGACCCGCGGACCGAGGGCCCGGCCACCGACGCCTTCACCGCCCAGGGCGCGGCCACCCCGGGCGGCGAGCAGGAGCGGGAGGCGACCAGGGCCGGCTTCCGGACCACCGAGGTGTACCCGCTGACCCTGTTCGCGGTCGGCGGGATGCTGCTCTTCCCGGCCGCCAACGATCTGCTGACCATGTTCGTGGCGCTGGAGGTCCTCTCGCTGCCGCTCTACCTGCTCTGCGCGCTGGCCCGGCGGCGCCGGCTGCTCTCCCAGGAGGCGGCCGTCAAGTACTTCCTGCTGGGCGCCTTCGCCTCGGCGTTCTTCCTGTTCGGCAGCGCGCTGCTGTACGGCTACGCGGGCAGCTTCCGGCTGCCGGACATCGCGGACGTGATCTCCGGGGTCGCCCCGGTCACCCCGGCGCTGGCGAACACCACGCAGAACGACGCGCTGTTGCTGATCGGGCTGGCGATGGTCGCGGTGGGCCTGCTCTTCAAGGTCGGCGCCGTCCCGTTCCAGGCCTGGACCCCGGACGTCTACCAGGGCGCCCCGACCCCGGTCACCGGGTTCATGGCCGCCGCCACCAAGGTGGCCGCCTTCGGGGCGCTGCTGCGGCTGTTCTACGTAGCCTTCCCCGGCCTGCGCTGGGACTGGCGACCGGTCATGTGGGGCGTGGCGATCCTGACCATGGTGGCCGGGGCGCTGCTCGCGGTCACCCAGCAGGACGTCAAGCGGCTGCTGGCGTACTCCTCGATCGCGCACGCCGGGTTCATCCTGACCGGCGTGATCGCCACCAACCGGCAGGGCCTGGGCGCGGTGCTCTTCTACCTGCTGGCGTACTCCTTCGTGACGCTCGGCGCGTTCGCCGTGGTCACCCTGGTGCGCGACTCCCGGGGCGAGGCCACCCACCTGTCCAGCTGGGCCGGGCTGGGCCGGCGCTCGCCGCTGGTCGCGGCGGTCTTCGCGCTCTTCCTGCTGGCCTTCGCCGGGATCCCGCTGACCAGCGGATTCACCGGGAAGTTCGCGGTGTTCCAGGCCGCGGCGGCGGGCGGGGCGACCCCGCTGGTCATCGTGGGTGTGCTGAGTTCCGCGGTGGCGGCGTTCTTCTACATCCGGGTGATCGTGTTGATGTTCTTCTCCGACCCGCAGCCGAACGGCCCGGCGGTGGTGATCCCGAGCGGTTTCACGGCCGCGGCCATCACGCTCGGCGTGCTGGTGACGGTGGGTCTGGGAGTGCTCCCGCAGTACTTCCTGGATCTCGCCTCCAAGGCCGCCCTGTTCGTCAGGTAGCGCGTGTCGCACGGTCCGGGTCCGGGGCGTCAGGCCCCTGGCCCGGACCGTTCTTCGCCCCGTACCCGCACGCCCGTGCAGTGATCCACTCACGACCGGATACGCTGCTGGGGAACGGCAGCGGCGGCATCAGGGACCGGACCGCATGATCGACCGGCGACAGGAGTGGTCTTCGTGACCGTCGTGGGACCCTTCGGGCTCAGCGTGCAGGACCGCGATCTGACCCGTGACGTCCAGGCCGGGATGGCGGCGGTGGAGGCGGCGCTCAGCGAGGCGGTGAAGAGCGACGTGCCGTTCATCACCATCACCGCCAGCCACCTCATCGAGGCCGGCGGCAAGCGCTTCCGCCCGCTGCTGGTGATGCTGGCCGCCCAGTTCGGCGACCCGTACGCGCCCGGCGTGGTGCCGGCCGCCGTGGTGGTCGAGCTGACCCACCTGGCCACGCTCTACCACGACGACGTGATGGACGAGGCCCCGGTCCGGCGCGGCGCGCCCAGCGCCAACGCCCGCTGGGACAACTCGGTGGCCATCCTCACCGGCGACTTCCTCTTCTCGCGCGCCTCCCAGGTGCTGGCCGACCTCGGCCCGGAGGCGGTCCGGATCCAGGCCGACGCCTTCGAGCGGCTGGTCACCGGCCAGATCCTGGAGACCGCCGGCCCGCGCCCCGGCGACGACCCGCTCACCCACTACCTGGACGTGATCGCCGGCAAGACCGGCTCGCTGATCGCCGTCTCCGGCCGCTTCGGCGCACTGATGGCCGGCGCCGAGCCGTGGGTGGTGGACATCCTCACCCAGTACGGCGAGCGGATGGGCACCGCCTTCCAGCTGGCCGACGACGTGCTGGACATCGCCAGCGACGGCCACGAGTCCGGCAAGACCCCCGGCACCGACCTGCGCGAGGGCGTGCCGACGCTGCCCGTGCTGCTGCTGGAGTCGATGCCGGTGGACGAGAGCGACCCGGAGGACGCCCGGCTGCGCGAGCTGCTCCGGCAGGACCTCACCGACGACCGGCGGCACGCCGAGGCGCTGCGCCTGCTGCGCCGCCACCCGGCGCTGGAGCGGGCCCGTCGGGAGACGCTGCGCTACGCGGAGGAGGCCCGCGCGCTGCTCGACCCGCTGCCGGAGGGGCCGGCCAAGGCGGCGTTGCAGGGCCTCTGCGACACCGTGGCGATCCGTACCATGTGAGCGTTCAACCACTCAGGGGGAAGGCCACCATGCTGCGCGTCGTCATCGCCGAGGACTCGGTCCTGCTCCGGGAGGGCCTGACCAGGCTGCTCAGCGACCGCGGCCTGGAGGTGGTGGCCGGGGTCGGCGACGGCGAGTCGCTGTTGCGGGCGGTCGGCGAGCTGGCGGCGTCCGGCGCGCTGCCCGACGTGGTGGTGGCGGACGTCCGGATGCCGCCGACCCACACCGACGAGGGCGTCCGGGCCTGCGTGGCGCTCCGCGGGCGGTACCCGGAGCTGGGGGTGCTGGTGCTCTCGCAGTACGTCGAGCAGAGTTACGCCTCGGAGCTGCTGGCCGGCTCCACCCGGGGAATCGGCTACCTGCTCAAGGACCGGGTGGCCGAGGTGCGCGAGTTCGTCGACGCGGTGGTCCGGGTGGCCGGCGGCGGCACCGCGCTGGACCCGGAGGTGGTGCAGCAACTGCTGATCCGCAGCCGGCGCGGCGACGCGCTGGCCGGGCTCACCCCGCGGGAGCGCGAGGTGCTGGGGCTGATGGCCGAGGGGCGCACCAACGCCGCGGTGGCCAGGCAGCTGGTGGTCTCGGACGGCGCGGTGGAGAAGCACGTCAGCAACATCTTCCTCAAGCTCGGGCTGGCGCAGAGCCCGGAGGACCACCGCCGGGTGCTGGCGGTGCTCAGGTACCTCGACTCCTGAGGGTCCCGGCTCCCGCGGGAATGCCTTTGCGGCACGGATTGTTGACACCGAACGCAGGTTGAGGACGCAGGGTTTTAGATACAACCCAGGAAATCTCTAGCCGCATAGGATGCGATTCGGTGCACCAGGCGGACGGGGCACACGGCTCACGCCCGCGGCTGGTGCCCCTGAGGGAGGTCCGCGGCAGTGACCAGCGAGGTCGATCAGGCAGAGACAGCGAGCGGCGGTCCGGGCGGCCCGAAGGGCCGTGCGGAGCCGGATGCGGCGGTGCGCGGCAAGCCGATCCGCCGGCTGGACCGGGTGATCATCCGGTTCGCCGGGGACAGCGGCGACGGAATGCAGCTCACCGGTGACCGGTTCACCTCGGAGACCGCCTCGTTCGGCAACGACCTGTCCACCCTGCCGAACTTCCCGGCCGAGATCCGGGCGCCCGCCGGCACCCTGCCGGGCGTCTCCAGTTTCCAGTTGCACTTCGCCGATCACGACATCCTGACCCCTGGTGACGCTCCCGACGTGCTGGTCGCGATGAACCCGGCGGCGCTCAAGGCGAACCTGGGGGACCTGCCGCGCGGCGCCGGGATCATCGTCAACACCGACGAGTTCACCAAGCGGGCACTGGCCAAGGTCGGGTACGCCGCCGACCCGCTGGGTGACGACTCGCTGAGTGCCTACCGGCTGCACAAGGTGCCGCTGACCACGCTGACCCTGGAGGCGCTCAAGGACAGCGGGCTGGCCCGCAGGGACGCCGAGCGGGCGAAGAACATGTTCGCGCTCGGGCTGCTGTCGTGGATGTACCACCGGCCGACCAAGAGCACCGAAAGCTTCCTGCGGAAGAAGTTCGCCAAGAAGCCGCTGGTCGCCGAGGCGAACATCACGGCCTTCCGGGCGGGTTGGAACTTCGGGGAGACGACGGAGGAGTTCGCGGTCTCCTACGAGGTGCCGCCGGCCAAGCTGGCGCCCGGGCGGTACCGCAACATCTCCGGCAACCTGGCGTTGGCGTACGGGCTGGTGGCCGCCTCCGAGCGGTCGGGACTGCCGCTCTTCCTCGGCTCGTACCCGATCACGCCGGCCTCGGACATCCTGCACGAACTGTCCAAGCACAAGAACTTCGGCGTGCGGACCTTCCAGGCCGAGGACGAGATCGCCGGCATCGGCGCCGCGCTCGGTGCGGCCTTCGGCGGTTCGCTCGGCGTGACCACCACGTCCGGGCCGGGCGTGGCGCTGAAGTCGGAGACCATCGGCCTGGCGGTCTCGCTCGAACTGCCGTTGCTGGTGGTGGACATCCAGCGCGGCGGGCCGTCCACCGGGCTGCCGACCAAGACCGAGCAGGCCGACCTGTTGCAGGCGATGTTCGGGCGCAACGGTGAGGCGCCGGTGCCGATCGTGGCCCCGGCCACCCCGGCCGAGTGCTTCACGGCCGCGCTGGAGGCGGCCCGGATCGCGGTCACCTACCGCACCCCGGTGATGCTGCTCTCGGACGGCTACCTGGCCAACGGCTCGGAGCCGTGGCGGATCCCCGAGCCGGACGAACTGCCGGCCATCGAGCCCGGGTTCGCCACCGGGCCGAACCACGTGCTGGAGGACGGCAGCGAGGTCTTCTGGCCCTACCAGCGCGACCCGCGCACGCTGGCCCGGCCGTGGGCGATCCCCGGCACCCCCGGCCTGGAGCACCGGGTGGGCGGCATCGAGAAGCAGGACGGCACCGGGAACATCTCCTACGACCCGGCCAACCACGACCTGATGGTCCGCACCCGGCAGGCCAAGGTGGACGGCATCACCGTGCCGGAGCTGACCGTTGACGATCCGGACGGCGACTCCCGGGTGCTGGTGCTGGGGTGGGGCTCGACCTACGGGCCGATCACCGCCGCGGTGCGCCGGGTCCGGACGGACGGCGGGAAGGTCGCCCAGGCGCACCTGCGCCACCTCAACCCCTTCCCGGCCAACCTCGGTACGGTGCTGGCCGGTTACGACAAGGTGATCGTGCCGGAGATGAACCTGGGGCAACTCGCCCTGCTGCTGCGCGCCAAGTACCTGGTGGACGCGCAGTCCTACAACCAGGTCCGCGGACTGCCCTTCAAGGCGGCCCAGTTGGCCGATGTGCTGTGGGCCGCCATCGGCGCACTGGAAGGGGAGTGACCGCCATGACCGAGACGCCGTTCCGTTCGCTCAAGCTGGTCCCGAAGGCCGAATCGCCGCAGAGCGCCAAGGACTTCAAGACCGACCAGGAGGTCCGCTGGTGCCCCGGCTGCGGGGACTACGCGATCCTGGCCGCCGTGCAGGCCTTCATGCCCGAGCTGGGCATCCGCCGGGAGAACACCGTCTTCGTCTCCGGGATCGGCTGCTCCTCGCGGTTCCCGTACTACATGAACACCTACGGGATGCACTCGATCCACGGCCGCGCGCCGGCCATCGCGACCGGGCTGGCCACCTCGCGCACCGACCTCAGCGTCTGGGTGGTCACCGGGGACGGCGACGCGCTCTCGATCGGTGGCAACCACCTGATCCACGCGCTGCGCCGGAACGTCAACCTGAAGATCCTGCTCTTCAACAACCGGATCTACGGGCTGACCAAGGGCCAGTACTCGCCGACCTCGGAGCTCGGCAAGATCACCAAGTCCACGCCGATGGGGTCGCTGGACGCGCCGTTCAACCCGCTCTCGCTGGCGATCGGTGCGGAGGCCGGCTTCGTCGCCCGGACCATCGACTCCGACCGCAAGCACCTCCAGTCGGTGCTGCGCGCGGCGGCCGAGCACGAGGGCACCGCGTTCGTGGAGATCTACCAGAACTGCAACATCTTCAACGACGGCGCGTTCGAGGTGCTCAAGGACGCCAGCACCGCCGAGCGGGCGCTGATCCGACTGGAGCACGGCCAGCCGATCCGCTTCGCCGACCAGGGCGTCTTCCGTGACCCGGCCAGCGGCACCCTGTTCACCGCGGAGGTGACGGCGGCCAACGAGGGCGAGGTGCTGGTGCACGACGCGCACGCCGCCGACCCGGCCACCGCCTTCGCGCTCTCCCGCCTCGCCGACGCGCACACCCTGGACCACACCCCGATCGGAGTGCTGCGCAGCGTCGAACGCCCGGTCTACGACTCGTTGATGGCCGATCAGCTGGCCGCCGCGGTGGACCGGAGCGGTCCGGGCGAGCTGGCCGCGCTGCTGGCCGGCAGCGACACCTGGACGGTCGACTGACGGCCCTCGCCCCGGTGCCCGGCAGCCCCTTGCCGGGCACCGGGGCGACTGGCAGCCTGAACGGGTGATCGACTCCGCGACCGCTCAGGACGCCACCGACCCGTTCCTCCAGCACCGCCGGCTGCTCTTCGGCACGGCCTACCGGATGCTCGGCAGCGTGGCCGAGACGGAGGACATCCTCCAGGACACCTGGCTCAGGTGGTCCGCGGTGGACCGGGCGTCGGTCGCCAACCCGAAGGCGTACCTGGTCAAGGCGGTGACCAACCTGGCGATCAACCGGCTGCGGTCGGCGCAGCTGCGCCGCGAGGCGTACCTCGGGCCGTGGTTGCCCGAGCCGCTGCTGACCGCACCGGACACCGCCGAGGAGGCGGTGCTGGCCGACTCGGTCTCGACCGCGCTGCTGGTGGTGCTGGAGACGCTCGGTCCGGTCGAGCGGGCGGTCTTCGTGCTGCGCGAGGTGTTCGGTTACGCGCACGCCGAGATCGCCGAGGTGCTGGGCCGTCCGGAGCCGGCGGTGCGGCAGATCGCGCACCGGGCCAAGGCGCACGTCCGGGAACGCCGCCCGCGCTACGACACCGATCCCGAGCAGCGCCGCCGGGTCACCGAGCGGTTCATGGCCGCCTGCGCGGGCGGCGACCTGTCCGCCGTCCTGGAACTGCTCGCACCGGACGTGGTGGCCTGGTCGGACGGCGGCGGCATCGTCAGCGCGGCCCGCCGCCCGCTGTACGGCCCCGACCACGTGGCCCGCTGGCTGCTCGGGGTGCTGGCCAAGCCCGCCGCGCAGGGGATCGTGGCCGAGCCGGCCGAGGTCAACGGGCAGCTGGGCGTGGTCTTCTCGTACGGCGGTGCGCCGGCCGGCGCGCTCACCCTCGACCTGGTGGACGGCCGGATCCAGGCGCTGCGGGCCCAGCTCAATCCGGAGAAGCTGGCGGGCCTGCGCCCGTCGGCCGGATGAGCGGGGGCCGGATGAGCGGGGCCGGGTCGCCGCGCTCCGTCACCCGGCGTCACTGTCATGACCGAACTCTGGTTATGGAGATGACAGCGTTGGCTCGCGGCCGCTACCGTCGGCACGGATCAGCGCCGGTCAGCAGGGAGGGACACGATGTCGACACAGGAGTCCCGGCGGCCGCCCGGCCGCTCCCGTGACGGCGACGAGCAGGGCCGCGGCCTCTGGCTCGGCGCCGCCGCGTACGGGATGTGGGGCCTCTTCCCGCTCTACTGGCCGCTGCTGGAGCCCAGCGGTTCCGGCGAGATCCTGGCCCATCGAATGGTCTGGTCGCTGGTCGTCGCGCTGCTGATCCTCACCGTCCAGCGGCGCTGGGCCTGGCTGCGGCCGCTGCTGCGCCAGCCCCGCCGGCTCGCCATGTCGGCCACGGCCGCCGCGGTGATCTCGATCAACTGGGGCACCTACATCTGGGGCGTGAACTCCGGCCACGTCGTCGAGACCAGCCTGGGCTACTTCATCAACCCGCTGGTCACCATCGCCCTCGGCGTGCTCGTCCTGAAGGAGCGGCTGCGCCCGGTGCAGTGGGTCGCCGTCGGGATCGGCGCGCTCGCGGTGGTGGTGCTGACCCTGGGCTACGGCCGGCTGCCCTGGATCGCGCTCACCCTGGCGTTCTCCTTCGCGCTCTACGGCCTGTTCAAGAAGCAGGTCGGGCTGGGCGGCGCGGAGAGCTTCGCGCTGGAGACCGCCTTCATCTTCCCCTTCGCGCTCGGCTACCTGCTCTACCTGGGCGGGACCGGGCACACCACCTTCGGGCACGGTGCCGGCCACACCGCGTTGCTGATGCTCAGCGGTCTGATCACCGCGATCCCGCTGCTCTGCTTCGGCGCCTCGGCGATCCGGGTGCCGCTCTCCACCATGGGGCTGTTGCAGTACCTGGCGCCGGTGTTCCAGTTCGCGATCGGGGTCGCGTACTTCCACGAGTCGATGCCGCCGGAGCGCTGGGCCGGGTTCGGCCTGGTCTGGGTCGCGCTGGCGGTGCTCAGCTGGGACGCGCTGCGCCGGGTGCGGGCGGAGCGCGCGACGGCCCGCGCGGTGCCCGCCGAGGGTGCCGGGGCGGCCCCGGCGGTCACCCGCTGAGGGCCCCGGACCGGCCCCCTAGGCGGTGATGTCCCGGGTGGTGAAGCGGGCCCAGGCGGCCGAGCCGAAGACGGCCACGTAGAGCGCCTGCAGTCCGAGGTCGCGCAGCACCCCGTCCCAGTACATCGGCTGTCGCAGCAGGTCGGCGAAGCTCAGCCACTGGTGGGTGAAGAGCCAGGGCTGGATCGCGGCCAGCTGCGGGAAGCTGTCCAGCACCTGGACGATCACCACCAGGCCGACCGTGGTCGCCATCGCGGCGATCCCGCTGCCGGTCAGGGTGGAGACGAAGAGCCCGATCGCGGCCAGCCCGGACAGCGAGAGCGCCACCACCACGGCGATCAGCAGGGCCCGCAGCAGCGCCTGGCCCAGACCGATGGTGTCGCCGGAGAGCAGCGTCACCCGCCCCACCGGGAAGAGCGCGGCGCCGGTGGCCAGCGCGGCGAGCGAGACCGCCGCCGTGGCCGCCGCGCAGAACGTCAGTACGGCGGTGAACTTGGCCGCCAGCAGCCGGTTCCGCCCGGCCGGCGCCACCAGCAGGTAGCGCAGCGTCCCGGTGGCGGCCTCGCCGGCCACCGCGTCACCGGCCACCACGCCCACCGTCATCGGCAGGAAGATCGGCAGCGAGACGGCCAGCGCGGTGAAGGTCAGGAAGACGCCGTTCTGGGTGACCTGGGCGAGGAACGCCGGGCCGCCGTCGCCGCCGTGCATGCCGCCGGTCTCCATCTTCACCACGACGCCGATCAGCACCGGCAGCGCGGCCAGGAAGCCCAGCAGGACCAGCGTCCTGGTCCGTCGGAAGGTCAGCCGCAGCTCGCTGGCGAACAGCGCCAGGAACCCGGCCGTCGTCTGCCGCCGAGGACCGGCCGGCGGCGCGGCGGCGGTCGGCCCGGCCGCCTCGGTGGTCGGCGCGGCCTCAACCTGCGACATCGAAACCCTCCCCGGTCAGCGCCACGAAGGCGTCCTCCAACGTGCCCCGCTCCAGGCCGAAGCCGTGCACCCGCACCCCGGCCTCGACCAGTGCGGCGCAGAGCCCGGGCAGCAGGGTCTCGTCCGGGCCGGCCGCCTCGCCGTCCACCCGGCCCTCGCCGGTCCGCAGGTCGGTCACCCGGTGGGCGGCCAGCACCTCGGCGGCCCGCTCGGTGTCCGGGGTGCGCACCACCAGCCGGCCCTTGGCCCGGGCGGCCAGCTCGGCGACCGTGCCCTGCACCACCAGCCGGCCCCTGGACATCACGGCGGCGTGCGTGCACACCTGCTCGATCTCGTCCAACAGGTGCGAGGAGAGGAAGACCGTGGTGCCCTCCGCCGCCACCTCGCGGACCAGCGCCCGGATCTCCCGCATGCCCTGCGGGTCGAGGCCGTTGGTCGGCTCGTCCAGCACCAGCAGCTCGCGCGGCTGGAGCAGCGCCGAGGCGAGACCGAGCCGCTGTTTCATGCCGAGCGAGTAGGCCCGGGCCTTCTTGCCGGCCGCCGCGGTCAGGCCGACCCGGTCGAGCGCCTCGGCGATCCGGCGCCCCCGGGTGCGCGGGTCGGCGGTCGGGTCGGCGGCGTCGTACCGGGCGAGGTTGTCCCGCCCGGAGAGGAAGCCGTACAGCGCCGGGCCCTCGATCAGCGCGCCCACCCGGGGCAGCACGCTGCCCACCGACTGCGGCATCGAGGCGCCGAGCACCGTCGCCACGCCCGAGGTCGGGGCGATCAGGCCCATCAGCATCCGGATGGTGGTGGTCTTGCCCGAGCCGTTGGGGCCCAGGAAGCCGAAGACGCTGCCCCGCGGGACCGTCAGGTCCAGCCCGTCCACGGCGAGCTGGCCGCCGGCGAAACGCTTGGTCAGCCCCCGGGTACGGATCACCGGAGCACCCCCGGCGGGGGCCGGGCCGGCCTCGGCCGCCCGGCCCCCCGTCGTGGTCTCCAGCGGCGGAGCTCCGGTCACTACTTCACCCCGGCCGCGGCCTGGAGGACCGGCAGGGTGACCGCGCCGGCGTAGACGTGGTCGTCGTTGGTGATCAGCACGTTGACCACGTTGGTGCTGATCAGCGTGCCGCCGTCGACCGGCTTGCCGAACGACTTGACCAGCGCGGAGGTGCTCGGGACGCCCTGGTGACGGCCCTTGGCCCGGCCGGCCCGGTCGTTGCCGCCGGCCGCCTCGGTGGCCTGGTCGGTGGGCAGCTGGAGCGAGAGCACGGTGGTCCAGCCGGTCCCGGTGACCGACACGCCGTGCTCGCCGGTACCGGCCTTCCCGCCGGTCCTCGGCTTCTCGGGGCCGGCCGGCTGCTCGGTCACCTTGGCGCCCTTCGGGGGCGTGAAGGTGAAGGTACTGGCGGCCGGCGCGGTGAACGAGACGTCGCTGAAGTGGACGTCCAGCACGGTCGAGCCGCCGGTCGAGGTGGCCACCACGGCCAGCGGCGTGCCGTTGGCGGCGTCCACCGCGATCCGCACCTCGCCGATGGTGGAACCGGCCTGCCTGGGCTTCACGCTCAGCTGGTACGCGCTGCGCCCGGCCACCGTGGTGGTGCCGGCCACGGTGACCGTGCTGGTGCTCGCGGAGCCGGCGAGGAGCTGCTGGGCGGCCTGCGCGGGCGTGGTCGGCAGGTCGGTCGGGAGCTGCGGCCGGTGGTCCCGCGCGGTGTGGTCCTGCGGGGCCGTCAGGTGCACCGCCTGGTCGCTCGCGCTGTCCCAGGCCCAGAGCTGGTCGCCGTTGTGGATCAGGTCGTACTCGGCCAGGTCCTCGACCAGGGCCACCCGCTGCCGGTCCGGGCCGTCCGCCGAGACCCGCAGGGTGTGGTCGCCGGCCAACAGGGTGGTCAGCCGGGACTCCGGTGAGGCGGCGGCCGCGTTGTCGCCCTGCTGGGCCTGGCCGCTGCCGCCGGCCGCGCCCGCGGTGCCCGTCACGGCGGCCGCCGCGCCACCGTGGCCCGCCGCGTCCAGCAGCTCGGCGGGGATGCCGAGATCGGCGGAGACCTGGACCGTCCCGCTCAACTGCTGGGCACCGCCGCCCAGCGCCTTGGCCACCAGCTGCTGGGCCGTCAGCTGCGGCAGTGCCGGTGCGCCGGAGTCGGCCAGCGCCGGTACCAGACCGATGCCGGTCGCCGCCACCGCCGCGATGGCCACCGGCACCAGCACCCGGACGGCCGTCCGCCGCCGGGCGTGGAAGACCTGGCCGGTCTCCGCGTCCTCGAACTCCTCGAACCCCGCGTACCGCGTCATGTCCCGCCCTCCGTCGGCATTCCGCTGATCCGACTCCATTAGATGGCAGCCGCCCGCTCACGGCATCGGCCCACGGGTCCAAGACCCGGTACATCTCCGGGGGCACCCGACCCTGACCCGGTCTCAGGGTCGCGGTGGGGGAGGGGTCCTCCTCCCGGCGTACGGGTGTCCTCCCGCTGGGCTAGGGTCTGGCCATGGACTCCACCCGCCCCGCCCCGCCGACCGCCACCGCCATGCGCCGGGCCCTGCGCCGGGCCCGCGACGGGGTCGCGCTGGACACCGCCGAGGCCGCCGTGCTGCTGCAGGCCCGGGGGGACGACCTGGGCGACCTCTGCGCGACCGCCTCCCGGCTGCGCGACGCGGGCCTGGCGGCGGTCGGCCGATCAGGGATCATCACCTACTCCAAGAAGGTGTTCGTCCCGCTCACCCGGCTCTGCCGCAACCGTTGTCACTACTGCACCTTCGTCACCGTGCCTGGCAAGCTGCGGCGGGACGGCCACGGGCTCTACATGTCCCCCGACGAGGTGCTGGACATCGCCCGCCGGGGCGCTGAACTGGGCTGCAAGGAGGCCCTGTTCACGCTCGGCGACCGGCCCGAGGACCGCTGGCCGGAGGCCCGCGAGTGGCTGGACGCGCACGGCTACGACGACACCATCGCCTACGTCCGGGCGATCTCGGTGCGGATCCTGGAGGAGACCGGCCTGCTGCCGCACCTCAACCCGGGCGTGTTGAGCTGGACCGACTTCCAGCGCCTGAAGCCGGTCTCGCCCTCGATGGGGATGATGCTGGAGACCACCGCGACCCGGCTCTGGTCCGAGCCCTCCGGCCCGCACCACGGCTCCCCGGACAAGGAGCCGGCCGTCCGGCTGCGGGCGCTGGAGGACGCCGGGCGCAGCGCCGTCCCGTACACCACCGGGCTGCTCATCGGCATCGGCGAGACCCACCTGGAGCGCGCCGAGTCGATCTTCGCGATCCGCCGGATCGCCCGGCAGTACCAGGGCGTCCAGGAAGTGATCATCCAGAACTTCCGGGCCAAGCCGGACACCGCGATGCGCGACGTGCCGGACGCCGAACTCGAGGAGCTGGCCGCGACGATCGCGGTCACCCGGGTGGTGCTCGGCCCGTCCGCCCGGGTGCAGGCGCCGCCGAACCTGGTGGACGACCAGTACCCGCTGATCATCGGCGCCGGCATCGACGACTGGGGCGGCGTCTCCCCGCTCACCCCCGACCACGTCAACCCGGAACGCCCCTGGCCGCAGATCGAGCGACTGGCCGAGCTGACCGCGGCCCAGGGCTTCCAGCTGCGCGAGCGGCTGACCATCTATCCGGAGTTCCTGAAGCGCGGCGAGCCCTGGCTGGACCCGCGGCTGCGCCCGCACGTCGAGGCGCTGGTCGACCCGGAGACCCTGCTGGCCCGGGAGGAGGCCCGGCCGGTCGGCCTGCGCTGGCAGGAGCCGGAGCAGCTGCCGGCCGCCGCCGGCCGTACCGACCTGCACCGGACCATCGACACCGAGGGCAGATCCGCCGACCGCCGGGCCGACTTCGAGGAGGTCTACGGCGACTGGGAGGCGCTGCGCGAGCAGGTCCGGGCGATGGCGCCGGAGCGGATCGACGGTGACCTCCGGTCCGCCCTGGCGACGGCCGCGGACGACCCCACCCGGCTGACCGACCAGCAGGCACTGGCCCTGCTGCACGCCGACGGCCCGGCGCTGGACGCGCTCTGCGCGATCGCCGACGCGGTCCGCCACGACGCCGTCGGCGACACCGTCACCTACTGCGTCACCCGGAACATCAACTTCACCAACGTCTGTTACACCGGCTGCCGGTTCTGCGCCTTCGCCCAGCGCCGCACCGACGCCGACGCCTACACCCTCTCGCTCGACCAGGTGGCCGACCGGGCCGCGCAGGCCTGGGAGGTCGGTGCCACCGAGGTGTGCATGCAGGGCGGGATCCACCCGGACCTGCCCGGCACCGCCTACTTCGACATCGCCCGCGCGGTGAAGGAGCGGGTGCCCGGGATGCACGTGCACGCCTTCTCGCCGATGGAGGTGGTCAACGGCGCCACCCGGACCGGCCTGTCGATCCGGGACTGGCTGCAGCGGGCCAAGGAGGCCGGCCTGGACAGCATCCCGGGCACCGCCGCCGAGATCCTGGACGACGAGGTCCGCTGGGTGCTCACCAAGGGCAAGCTGCCGGCCGCCACCTGGGTCGAGGTCGTCAGCACCGCCCACGAGCTGGGCCTGCGCTCCTCCTCGACGATGATGTACGGCCACGTGGACACCCCCGCGCACTGGCTCGGTCACCTGCGCCTGCTGGCCGGGATCCAGCAGCGCACCGGGGGCTTCACCGAGTTCGTCACGCTGCCGTTCATCCACACCAACGCGCCGGTCTACCTGGCCGGGATCGCCCGGCCCGGCCCGACCGCGCGCGACAACCGGGTGGTGGTGGCGATGGCCCGACTGCTGCTGCACCCGCACATCCGCAACATCCAGACCAGCTGGGTGAAGCTGGGCGCGGAGGGCGCCGCCGAGATGCTCCGCAGCGGCGCCAACGACCTGGGCGGCACGCTGATGGAGGAGACCATCTCGCGGATGGCCGGCTCGGCCTACGGCAGCTACAAGTCGGTCCGCGACCTGGAGGCGATCGCGACCGCCGCCGGGCGCCCGTCCCGCCAGCGCACCACCCTCTACGGAGAGGTCCCGCCCGAGCGCCGGGCCGCCGCCCTCGCCTCGGACGGCCACCTGCCGAAGCTGCTGCCGGTGCTGGACTGATCCGCCGCGCGCTGGCGTTGACGCCGACGGCAAGGTCTAGCGTCGGAGCACCGAGCAGAGGGAGGACGCCATGCGGATCGGAGAGCTGGCCGAGCGGGCCGGGACGACCGCCCGCACGCTGCGCTACTACGAGTCGCGCGGCCTGCTGACCGCTCGGCGCACCGGGAACGGCTACCGCAGCTACGACGAGGCGGACCTCGACCTGCTGCGGCAGATCAGGCTGCTGCAGGACTTCGGCTTCGAGCTGGAGGACACCCGTCCGTTCGTGGAGTGCCTGCGGGCCGGCCACCCGGCCGGCGACTCCTGCCCGGCCTCGCTGGTGGTCTACCGCCGCAAGCTGGCCGAGCTGGACGCCTGCCTGGACCGGCTGGGCGAGGTCCGCGAGCGGGTCGCCGCCCAGCTGGCCAGCGCCGAGCGGGCCAGCGCGGAGCTGGCGGCCGGCACCGCCGGGCCCCGGTGCGAGCTGACACCCGAGGGCGAGTGAGAGGACGTACGGCGATGGCGGGGAACGTGGCAGAGGTGACCGACCGGACCTTCGCGGCGGAGGTGCTGGCGGCGGACGGGCCGGTCCTGGTGGACTTCACGGCGGACTGGTGCGCGCCGTGCCGGATGATCACGCCGGTGCTGGCCGAGCTGGCGGAGGAGGAGGCGGGCCGGCTCAAGGTGGTGACGCTGGACGTGGACCGCAACCCGGAGACCCAGGCGGCCTACGGGGTGCTGTCGATGCCGACCCTGATGGTGTTCCGCGGCGGCGAGCCGGTGAAGTCGATGGTGGGGGCGCGGGCCAAGGCCCGGCTGCTGCGGGACCTCGCCGACGTGGTGTGAGCCGGTGCGGGCGGGGGCCGACCCGATTCGCCGGCCCCCGCACCGCGTCCGGGGTCAGCCGACCAGCAGCTGGCTGCGCAGGTCGCGCAGGTCGCGCAGGCCGCTGACGCGGGGCGGTGGCGAGCGCGGGGGAGGCGGCGCCGATCGAGAGCGCGGTGGTCAGTGCGGTGGCCGCCGCGGGAAGGCGAAGGGGGGCGGTCGTGGCCGGGAGGTTGAGGAGCCCGGGCAGGCGTGCCGTGGCTCCCGGATGGCCGGTTTTCCGCATTCTGTTGAATTGGTTGCGGTGTCGGAGGCCACCCGCCGGGCCCGACCCCGGGCCGGACGGGTGGCCTCCGGACTCAAGCCGCGCCGAACTCCCCGGCGCCCGCGGCGATCGCGAAGGCGGCCCAGGCGGTGGGCGAGAAGCGCAACTGCGGACCCTCAGGGTCCTTTGAGTCGCGGACCGCGACCGTGCTGGACGCCGGGACCGCGACCTCCACGCAAGCGCCGTTGCCGCCACTGTGGCTGCTCTTGCGCCAGGCCGGATCGACGGTCAGGGTCTTGGTGCTCATCTCTGGTACGCCTCCGCATAGTTGACTATCAACGCCCGGGACTCGACGACGCTCAGCGCCGCGGCCCGCAGGTGGTCATAGAGACCGGTATAGCGGCGGACGTCCACGTCCTTCTCCAGATAGAGGTCGCTCGTCACACCTTCGAAGTAGACGACGGTGGAATCGGCGGACTCCGGGAACTCCATCAGGGAGAATGTCCCGGTCATCCCGGGGTGCGCGCCGTGCACGAACGGGATCACCTGGATGGTCACGTTGGGTTGCTCGCCGACCTCCAGCAGTCGGGCCATCTGGTCGGACATCACCGGTTTGCCGCCGACCTCCCGGGCCAGCACCGCCTCGTCTATGACGGACCAGAAGCTGGCGAACCGGTCCTCGCCGGTGAGCCGGTCCTGCCGCTTGAGCCGCACCTCGACCCGGCGGCGGATCGCGTCGGCCTCGGTGTCCGGCTGGGTGCCCATCACCACCGCCTCGGCGTACTCCCGGGTCTGCAGCAGCCCGGGCACGAACGAGGACTCGTAGGCGCGGATCGAGGAGGCCTCGGCCTCCAGGCCGATGTAGACGCTGTACGGGATGTCCCCGAACTCGTGCCACCAGCCGCGCTGCCGGGACTCCCGGGCCATCTCCATCAGGCTGTTGCGCATCCGGGCGTCGTCCACGTTGTAGACGTCGCACAGGTCGCGGACATCGCGCTGGCTGATGCTGCGGCGGCCGTTCTCCAGTCGGCTGATCTTCGACTGGGAGACCATCAGCCGACCGGCCACCTCCTCGGCGGTCATCCCCTTGCTCTCGCGCAGGCGGCGCAGCTCGGCGCCCAGTCTCCTGCGGCGGACAGTGGGATTGATGCTGGCGGACACATCGACCTCCGGCGGTACCTCTGGTGTACGGGCTGTACGCGACAGGAGTGGCGGGTCCTTCCTGCTGCCTCGGACTGCTTCGGTGTTCGTGCCAACCCCCTGGCTCTCAGCAGCATGTCATCCCGAGTCAGGTCGCCGCCGGGGATTTGCCCGACCTGTCCGGGATGACTTGCACTATTGGTGTCCGAGCTGATATGCGGTCCGTATGCGGAGCGTTGGGTCCGGGCGGGTACGCCGACGGGGCGGGCGCCCCGGCGGGTGCCGGGTGCGACCGCCCCGTTCGTCTCGGGGCCCGGCCGTGCCGTGTGGCGCGAAACGGTGCTCCGGCGCCGTCCGGCCGGGTGCGCACCGGTGGCGCGCACCCCGTGGCGCGCCCTGCGGGCCGGCCGGCCGGTGCCGGTCGGTCAGCGCACGCCGACCGGGCCGGCCGAGCCGCGGGCGCCGCCCAACGGTCCGGGCACGGCCGCCGTCCTGGGTCGGCCGGCCGGCTCCGCGCCGTTGCGCGCCGCCGGAGCCCGCCCGCCGGTACGGCTCTGCTGGGTCGGAAGGCCGTTCTGCACGTCCATGACGGCGTGGGCGACCATCCCGCCGAGCGGGTCGTAGCGGATCAGGTCCCGCAGGCGGGACCGTGAGGACCGGCCCTCGTTGCCGGGATAGAGGTGCTTCCCGAGGCCCACCGCGTGTGCCAGCGCGGCCAGGGCGGCCGTTCTGGGATCCGGCGGGACGCCGGTGCGGATCGCGGTGTCGAGCCGCTGCTTGATGGCAGCGTTGGTGCAGTCGTCCGACGCCTGGTAACGCGTCGTCGGCAGGACCCCGCACACCTGGCCCGGCACCGCGGCGACCATCCCGCACCGTTCCAGGTGCGCCAGATAGGTCTGCCGCAGCCCCAGTCGGGGCCCGCCGATCCAGTGCGCGGCACGCACCGGGCTGCCGCGACGGCGCAGCAGCTCCAGGGCGTGGTCCAGGGTCGGGTCACCGGTCGGCCGCGGCAGCACCACGGCGATCCGGTCCCCGTCCGGGACTATCCGTCCAGCCAGGGACAGCTCGACGAGCTGTGCCCCGGCGAGTCCGAGGTCGAGGGTCTGCGGCTGCGCCGTGGTACCCGTGGTCGGGTCCAGTGCGAGCAGCAAGAGTTCCTCGGGAATTGTTCTGCGGCTCTTGCCCATCCAAGCCTCCCCGCGTGGATGAATGACAGAGTGACGCCTCTCACACGGACTTGTCGAGTACGCCTCCGAATCGTGACCTTGCGACGGGAACCGCGGGGAGGGGGCCCGTTGCACGGGGAACCAGGGGTCGAGGGGAGGACGTCACTGCGGGGGATAGGCCGATCATACGGAAAAACTGCCGGTCGGACGGGGTGTGACGACGGCGATCAGGCTCCGGTGGCGGAGACTGTACCGGTGTACGGGCGGCGGCGGGAGCCCCGCGGAGCGCATGAGGAGGTCGGGATACGTGGGCGAGGCCCCGGAGAAGGTGCGGCACGACGGGGAGCGGGAGCTGCCGACGGAGGATGCGGCGGCAGTGGCGGGCGAGCGGGCCGGGGGGCCGCGTGGCTCGACCGTCCAACTCCGTGTCCGCGAAGCGGACCAGCGGACGACGTTCCTACGGATCCCGACCGAGCCCGAGGGGGCTGAGGAAGCCGAGGAGGCCGAGGCGGCCGAGGCGGCCGAGGAGACTGAGGAAGCCGGGGCGCTCGAGGGAGGCGAGGAGTCCGAGGAGTCCGAGGCGGAGTCGGCGGCGGAGCTTGAGGCCGAGGCCGCGCCTGAGCCCGAGGCCGAGGAGGCCGAGGAGACTGAGGGAGCTGACGAGGAGTCGGCGGAGGCTGACGAGCTCGCCGAGTCTGCGGCGACCGACGATTCCGAGGAGCCCGAGGAGCCCGAGGAGCCCGAGGAGCCCGAGGAGCCCGAGGAGCCTGCGGCGGCGGAGGTCGCGGAGGAGGACGTCGAGGAAGCCGACGAGGCGGCCGACGACGAGCTGACCGTCGAGGTGCCCGGGCCCGTCCGCTCAGCGGACCCGCGTATCGCCATCCGGGACACCGCAGATGACGAGGCGGAGGAAGAGGACGAAGAGGGCGAGGACGAGGAGTCCGAGGACGCGGAGTCCGAGGGGGAGGAGCCTCCGGCCCGGGACCGGACCATGTTGCTCAGCCGCCCGGCGCCCACCAAGGCTGACGAGGCCGAGGAAGAGGCCGAGGAAGAGGGCGAGGCCGAGGAAGAGGGCGAGGGCGAGGACGCCCCCGAAAAGGAGGAGCCTCCGGCCCGGGACCGGACCGTGTTGCTCAGCCGCCCGGCGCCCACCAAGGCTGACGAGGCTGCTGAGGAAGACGAGGGCGAGGACGACGAGGGCGAGGGGGAGGAGCCTCCGGCCCGCGATCGCACCATGTTGCTCAGCCGCCCGGCGCCCGCCGAGTCCAAGGAGTCCACTGACCCCAAGCCCGACCCCAAGGCCGAGCCCGACCCCAAGCCCGACGCCGGAAAGCCCAAGCCCAAGCCCGACGCCGGCAAGCCCGCCGTCGAGCGCGAGCCGGTGGCCGTCGGCTCCGCCGCGCCCAGCTGGGCCGCCCGCCCCGCCGCCGCGCCGACCTCCCCGCCGCCCGCCGCCCCGCAGCCCGTCCCGGAGACCACCAACGAGGCGATGGAGGTGCTCGCCGCCCTCAGCGCCCGTCCGGTCTCCCCGCTGCGCCGTGCGCTCAAGCGGATCACCATCTGGACGGTCTTCGTCGGGTTCGTGCTCGGTGTCGTGGTGGTCGCCCAGCTGCTGCGCCCGCTGCCGGCCGCCAAGACCCGGATGAGCCTGTCCACCTCGTACACCTTCGCGGGTGCCCAGCCCACGCTGCCCTGGCCGACCGCCGGTCAGGCCGCCGCCGAGGTGGTCGGGGTGGGCAGCCTGGGCAGTTCGGGCCCGGAGACCCCGGCTCCGATCGCCAGCGTCACCAAGGTGATGAACGCCTACATCATCCTGCAGGACCACCCGCTCAAGAAGGGCGAGACCGGTCCGATGCTCACCGTCGACAAGGCCGCCGCGGACGAGTCCGGCGACGCCGACCAGTCCACGGCGAAGGTCACCGAGGGCGAACAGATCAGCCAGTACGAGGCGTTGGAGATGCTGATGCTCCCCTCCGCCAACAACATCGCGCGCCTGCTGGCCCGTTGGGACGCCGGCTCGGAGCAGGCGTTCGTCCAGAAGATGAACGCCCAGGCGGCCAAGTTCGGTATGGGCAACACCACTTACGCCGACGCGGCGGGCTACAACCCGAACACCAAGAGCACCGCGCAGGACCAGCTCAAGCTGGCCGAGCAGGTGATGAAGAACGACGTGTTCCGACAGATCGTGGCCGAACCCGACACCACCATCAACGGCACCCGGATCTTCAACACCAACTACCTGCTGAGCCCGCAGAACGGGATCATCGGCACCAAGACCGGTTCCAGCACGCCGTCCGGCAGCTGCCTGATGTGGGCCGCGACCAAGGACGTGAACGGGACCAAGCAGCTGATCCTCGGGGTGACCCTCGGTCAGCAGCCGACCGGAACTCAGACCATCCTGACGGCGGCCCAGTTCGCCAGTGCCCCGGTCATCGCGGCCGGGCAGAAGGCGGTGACCGGCCAGGTGCTGGCCAAGCAGGGCGAGGTGGTCGGCTACCTGGACGACGGCCTGGGCGACAAGGTGCCGCTGGTGGCCACCAAGGACGTCACGGCCACCGGGTTCGCCGGCGTCACGGTGACCCTCGCGCTGAGCCAGTCCGGCGGGATCGGCCACCAGGCCAAGGCCGGCACCCAGGTCGGCACCATCACCGTCGGTGACGGTGACCAGAAGCTCCAGATCCCGGTGGCGCTGCAGCGCGACCTCGCACCGCCGTCGATCATGTCCCGGCTGACCCGGACGCTCTGAGCACCCCGCGCGAACGCCGTGGGGCCCCCCCCCCCCCCGGGGGGGGGGCCCCCCCCCGCCCGGGGGGGGGGGCCGCGGGGGGGGGCGCGGGGTCGTGGACCACCGCGGCGCCCCGCCCCCCCCCGGGGGCCCGGCCCCCCCCCCCCCCCCCCCCCCCCCCCGACAACCCCCCCCCCCCCCCCCCCCCCCCCCCCCCCCCCCCCCCCCCCCCGCGCGCCCCCCCCCCCCCGGCGGCCCCCCCCCCCCCCCCCCGTCCGGGAGCGGGTTACCGCTTCTTCTTCCCGGTGAGCTTCTCCATCCGGGCCGACAGGCCCCAGGCGGTGACCCGGGCCAGCGCCTCGAAGACGATGTTGCGGCTCATCTTGGAAGCGCCGTGCTCGCGCTCGACGAAGGTGATCGGGACCTCGGCGACCTTGAAACCGGCCCGCACCGTGCGCCAGGCCAGGTCGACCTGGAAGCAGTAGCCGGCCGAGGCGACCTCGTCCATGCCCAGGCCCAGCAGGGTCTCCTTGCGGAACGCGCGGTAGCCGCCGGTGACGTCCCGGATCGGCACGCCGAGCATCAGGCGCGAGTAGGTGGAGCCGCCGCGGGAGAGCAGCAGGCGCGACTTCGGCCAGTTCACCACCTTGCCGCCGGGCACCCAGCGGGAGCCGAGCACCAGGTCGGCGCCGCGCAGCGCGGTCAGCAGCCGGTAGAGCTCCTCGGGCTGGTGGGAGCCGTCCGCGTCCATCTCGACCAGCACGTCGTAGCCGTTGTCGATGCCCCAGCGGAAGCCGGCCAGGTAGGCCGCGCCGAGGCCCTCCTTGCCCTTGCGGTGCATGACGTGGACGTGGCCGTCGCGCTCGGCGATCTTGTCGGCCATCTCGCCGGTGCCGTCGGGGCTGTTGTCATCGGCGACGAGGACGTGCACCTCGGGGACGGCGGTCCGGACCCGCGAGACGATCCTCTCGACGTTCTCGGCCTCGTTGTAGGTCGGGATGATGACCAGCACCTTGCCGAGGTCGGCGAAGGAGTGCTCCTGGGGCGCAGTCACGTACGAGCCTTTCGGGTTGCGCCGCGTCCCCCTGGACACGGCATCGCATCTCATCTCTCGCCACCGGTCCTGTGCACCGGGGGCGACACCGTCAGCCCACGATCATGTTGGCCGGTCGGAGTGAAGACCGCTCGCAGGGACCCCGGTCAGGTCCGCCGGGACGTACTGGTACGGCTCATCACCAAGGCCGATGGTAGCGACCCGAGGACCCCCGCCGTTAGCCGGGCACCGGAGGGGTACCGGGCGGCCACGGTGCGCGACGGCCGCCCGCGGTCAGCCCTCGGCGCGGGCGGCGGCGGGCGGGTCGGCGGTGGCGAGGTCGTCGGCCAACGAGTCCTTGAGGCGTTCCAGCAGGAGGACGAAGTTGTCCAGGTCAGTGGTGATCGTTTCGCTCATGCCGGGACGCTAGCGAGCGCCGATCAACATCCGATAAGTGTCAGCCGAGTGCCTCGGTGGCGGTCGCCGGGGCGGCCGGGCCGTAGCCGCTCGGGGTGGCGTGCGGCTCGGGGTCGGGGGAGGCGAACGGGCGCAGGAAGTCGGCGTAGTCCGAGGGGTCGACCAGCCGCCAGCCACGCTCCGAGAAGTCGGCCAGCTCGACGTCCCCCGGTAGCCCCTGGAGGTGCCGCGGGCCGTACTGCGGCCGGACCGGCAGCAGCTCGCCCGCGGCCATCCGGCCCAGGCACTCCAGCAGCGCCTGCACCCCCAGCGGGTAGGCGTGCACCACGTGCCAGGCGAGCGAGTGCCGCTGGTCCACCGGGAGCCGGGGCATGGCCAGCAGCGGGCCGCTGTCCACCCGCTCGCCGTCCACCAGGTGCACCGGGCAGCCGAGCGAGGAGGCCCCCTCCAGCAGCGCCCGGAACGGCCCGAACGGCCCCGCGTGGCGCGGCAGTTCGCCCGCGTGCAGCTGGACCGTGCCGAGTTGGGGCACCCGCAGCGCCGGAGCCCGGAACGGGTGGCCGAAGCGGATCGCGACCACCAGGTCGGGGTGGAACGACTCCAGCAGGCCCAGCCCGTCGCCGGCGTTGATCTGCCGGACCGGGTGCAGCGGGAACCCGTGCCGGCGGCTGAGGTGGTGGAAGGTGAGCGTGCGCCCGCTCGGCTCCGGTGCGCGGTCCAGGGCGGGGAAGAGCACCTCGTTCGGCACGTCCCGCTCGAAGGCCCGCAGGCGGGCGAGCGGTCCGTGCGCGGTCTCCGGCGGTGGGGCGAGGTGCGAGAGCAGCACCTGCACGTGGTGGCCCGAGAGGGCCGGCACCAGGCGGTTGAGGGCCAGGCAGGCGGGCAGGTCCTGGCTGGCGCAGACGGTTATCCGCATCGGGGGCTCCCTCGGTGCTCCGGGGCGACGACCTCCTCCCCACCTTCCGTGGACGGATCGCCGGGGCGCCGCCGGGATACCGCCGAACGAGTGAAGGTCGATCCATGGGTTACCGGCGGGTTCGGACCTTCGCACAGCTCCGTCCGGAGTGCTCGACACGCCGTGCCGGCGGGGAAGCGCGAACGCTCGCCCGGGAGTCGCCCGATCGGCGCGGGTTCCGTCCGAGGGTCCAGACTTGCCCTGCCCACGGCGAGCCTGGCGTGCGGACGACGGTGCCCCGGACGGCGCCGGACCGGGCGACCGGATGATGTCGGAAAGGACCCAGACGATGCCCCCCACCAACACGCCGCGCCTGCTGGCGGACCTGAGCGAGTGCGTCGCCGAGGCCGGCCCGGAGCGGCGCGGCGCACTGTGGAGACTCACCGAGCCGGCCCGGCAGCTCGACGCCAACCTGATCCGCCTGCCGGCCGGCGCCGTCGTGGCCGAGCACCGGGAGAACGACCTGGACGTGCTCCTGCTCGTCGTGGCGGGCGACGGGACCCTGCTCGACGGTGCGCGGACGGTGCCGCTCGGGGCCGGCGCCCTGGCCTGGCTGCCCCGTGCCGCCCGGCGCGGCCTGCGCGCCGGGCCCGACGGGCTGGTCTACCTCACCGTCCACCGGCGGCGTCCCGGCCTGGCCGTTCGGGGCACCGGACGGGTCGCGCCCGTGGACGACCAGGGCGGTGAGGCCGCCTGCTGGCTTCATCAGGTCTGCCCCGGGTGCGGCGCGGTGCCCGACGGTGTCGCCCCCGTGTACTGCAGCCGCTGCGGGGAGCGGTTGGCAACGGACTGACGGGCCCCGTGACGGTGCCCGACTGCGCCGGGCGGTGTCGTGCGTGGTGCCGTGCGTTCAGTGCTCCAGGACGGGTTGCTTGCCGTCCGTCGGCGTGCCGCCGGTGACCGGGGCCGGCTCGGAGGAGGCGGGCCGGGGCAGGTGCCGCTGGCGGTGGTGCTCCTCGGTGAGGTCGTGCAGGCGGGCGTGCAGCAGGTGCGGCAGCCGGATCACGCCGATGGCTCGGTCGGCCGGGTGGTGGGCGAGTACGGCGGCTTCGGTGATGCCGTGCTCGGCGAAGAGGTGGGCCACCTGGCGCAGGGTGTCGTCGGGGCGCACGAACACCGCGGGCGGCTTCCCCGCCGGCGGGGTCGACAGGTCGACCTGCCGGTCCATCACCTCCTCGACGAAGAAGGTCTCCAGCGGGTCGGTGGAGTACTCGCGGGTCAGGTGGAGGCCGCGGCGGGCGATCTTCTCGGTCAGCACCGACCTCTTGAGCAGCAGGACGGAGAGCGCGTAGGCGGCGGTGGAGGAGATCAGCAGCGGCAGCGCGGCCGGCCAGGCGTGGGTGAGTTCGAGGGTGAAGACGACGCCGGTCAGCGGGGAGCGCATCACGCCGCCGACGACGGCGGCCAGGCCCGTCATGGCCCAGAAGCCGGGCAGCACGTGCGGGAAGACCAGACCCTCGGCCGCGCCCAGCGCGCCGCCGATCATGAAGACCGGGGCGAGGACGCCCCCGGAGGTGCCCGAACCCAGCGACAGCGACCAGATCAGGGTCTTGACCACCAGGATGCCGATGATCAGCGAGGTGGTGGCGCGTCCGGTCAGCAGCTGGTCGATGACGTCGTAACCGACACCCAGTGCGCGGGGCTCGAAGAGGCCGCCGACCCCGATGATCGCGCCACCGATCGCCGGCCACCACATCCAGTGGAACGGCAGCCGGGCGAACGCGTCCTCGGCCCGGTAGACCAGCCAGGTCGCCACCACCGCGAGCCCGCCGCCGATCAGCCCCGCCGCCACGCACAGCGCGTCGGCCGCGGTCGAGACGTGCAGCCCGGCGGTCGGCACGGGGAAGACGGGCGCGGTGCCGAGCAGCGGACCCCGGCAGAGCGTGGCGACCGCGACCGCGCCCACCACCGGTACGAAGCTGCGCGGCCGCCACTCGAAGAGCAGCAGCTCCACCGCCAGCAGTACCGCGGCCATCGGCGAGTTGAACGTCGCGGCCATGCCGGCCGCCGCGCCGGAGACCAGCAGCGTCTTGCGTTCGTCCGCGCTCAGCCGCAGCGACTGCGCGAGGATCGAGCCGATCGCCCCGCCGGTCATGATGATCGGCCCCTCGGCGCCGAACGGGCCGCCGGTGCCGATGCTGATCGCGGCCGAGACCGGCTTGAGCAACGCGACCTTGGGGGCGACGCGGCTGCCGCCGGTCAGGATCGCCTCGATCGCCTCCGGCATGCCGTGACCGCGGATCTTCTCCGATCCGAAGCGGGCCATCAGGCCGATCACCAGACCGCCCGCCACCGGCGCCAGCAGGACCAGCCACCACGGATGGTGCCCGCCGGGCGCCGTCATCGTGGTGCTGACGCGCTGGAAGAAGACCAGGTTGGTGACCAGCCCGATCAGCCGCAGCAGGGCGAAGGTGGCAAGCGCCCCGGCGGCGCCGACCAGCAGCGCCCAGCCCGTGATCAGCAGCATCCGCGGGCCGACGGTGAAGTCGCCGAGATGGGCGCCGCGGTGCGGCTTCGCGCCGCCGCGCGCCGCCGGGGCGGCGATCCCGCTCACAACGGCACCGGCCCGTGCTGGACCAGCTCGTCGGCGCAGTCGATCGCCCGGTGCAGGGCCGTCAGGCCCTCGGCCGTCGCGGCCCGCTGCTCGGGGGAGAGCGTCGACAGCAGCCGGGACAGCTCGCGCCGGCGCCAGGAGAGCACGTCCTCCACCAGCCGGCGGCCGCGCTCGGTCAACTCCAGCGTGACCACGCTGCGGTGGTGCGCCTCGCCGCCGCGGACGATGTGGCCGGAGGCGTGCAGCCGATCGGCCAGCCTGGTCACGGACGACGCTCCGAGTCCGAGCGCCTGCGCGACCTGCGAGGACGGCACGCGTCCCAGGTCGCCGAGGGCGAGCAGCAGCCGGAACTGCGGCAGCGAGACCTCGCCCGCCAGGACCTCCAGGCTGCGCAGGGCCACGCCGATCAGGTCGCGGGTGGCGGTCTGGAACGCCTGGACCTCCTCATCGGTGGGACCAGAGGAAGCGCAATGGTCAGGTTGTATGTTTTCCACGCAAGAAGTCTTGCATACGACAACACTTGCCTGGAGGTAGTGTTCGTATCGCAGGACGCCGCACCGCGCCAGCCGCGCGCCGTGCGTCCTGATGCGGCTGATCGCCGTGCTCCGGTGTGCGCTGCCGTTCGAGCTCGATGGCGCGGACCATGGCGCCGAGGCGGCCGCGTTCCGGGCAGAGCGAGGGCACCGCCAGGTCGGCCAGCGGCTGGGCGCGGACCGGGCCGACGCAGACCGGGAGCACGCCCCCGCGCAGCCCGTCCAGCTTCTTCGGCTACTACGGGTTCTGCCTGCTGCTGACCTGGGCCGTCCACCTGCGGCCCGCGCCCGGGCGGTTGGCCGGGGTGTGAGGGGGCCCGAGCGGAGGGCCCGGACACCGCCACCTGACGGACGGCCAGAGGAACCGGTCCGCCCGCTCCGCCGAGGTGGCCCGAAAACCCCTGGTCAGCGCTGTGTAAGCGCGCGGACCCACCCCTCCCGCGGCCACCCGGACCTCCAGGGCGACCCGATCCGCTAGTCTGTCATCGGTCAGTCGGCTATCCCGCTGTCGGCCCGCACGGTATCTCCTCCACGAGCTGCCGAGGGTGTCGGCGCGCTGTCTGACCTGGGCGCCTGTTCACCCTCGCCGAGGACCCGCAGCCGGGTTCCCGACAGGGTTCCCGACAGGCCCCCGCCTCAGTAGCTCAGGGGATAGAGCACGGCTCTCCTAAAGCCGGTGTCGCAGGTTCGAATCCTGCCTGGGGCACAGTGAAACCGCAGGCCACAGGCCTCCGCCCAGCCGGGTCGGGGCCTGTGGCCTTTCTGTTGGGGGCGCATCCGGGTTGTCGCGGGCGGCCTCGCCGGTGTGACGGCGGCCGGGCGGGAAGAAGAGGGGGATGCCGGTACGTCGTGACGTGATCGAAGTGGTGAGGCGCCGGCTGCGGGAGCCCGTCGTCGAGCAGACGGTGCGGGCGACCGTGGCGGCGACCCTGTCGTACGTGGTGGCGCTGCAGCTCAGCGACGAGCCGGCGCCGCTGACCGCGCCGCTGACCGCCCTGCTGGTGGTGCAGGTGACGCTCTACTCCACGCTGACCACCAGCATCCGGCGGGTGAACTCGGTGGTGGTCGGGGTGCTGATCGCGATCGGGTTCAGCTCGGTGGTGGGGCTCTCCTGGTGGAGCCTCGGGCTGATCATCCTGGCCGCGCTGACGATCGGTCACTTCGTACGGGTGGACGAGTTCGTCAACGAGGTGGCGATCAGCGCGATGCTGGTGCTCGGGGTGACCAGGCTGGCCTCGCAGGCCTGGGACCGGGTGCTGGAGACGCTGATCGGGGCCGGGGTGGGCCTGCTGTTCAACTTCCTGTTCGCGCCACCGGTGTGGGTGGACACCGCGAACGAGTCGATCGAGGGCCTCGCCCGGCGGGCCCGCCACCTGCTGCTGAGCATCGCCGACGAGCTGGGCGGCCCGACCCCGGTGGAACGGGCCGCCGCCCGGCTGCACGAGGCGCGCCGGCTCGACCAGGCCGTCGCCGACGTGGACGCCGCGCTCCGGCAGGCCGAGGACAGCCTGCGGCTGAACCCGCGGATCCGCGAGGGCCTGCTCTCCCGGCTGGTGCTCCGGACCGGGCTGGACACCCTGGAGATCTGCGTCGTCGTGGTGCGGGTGCTGGCCCGTTCGCTCACCGACCTGGCCAAGCGGCGCGGGCCGGACGAACCGCTCTTCCCCGGGGACGTCTCGGTGGCGCTGGAGGAGCTGCTCGCGCACATCGGCGGGGCGATGGTGAGCTTCGCCGTGCTGGTCACCACGCAGGTGAGCCGGGACGCCCAGGGGGCCGAGGAGCGGCTGGCCGCGGAGCTGTCGGCCGCCCTCGCCAGCCGGGAGAACCTGGCCCAGCTGCTGTTGCAGAAGGTCCAGGAGTACCCCAAGGCCTGGCAGCTGCACGGCTCGCTGCTGGCCGAGCTCGACCGGATCCTGGACGAGCTGGACCTGGAGCACCGCTCCCGGCGGCTGATGGAGGAGCTGGACCGGGCCTCGGTGGCCGACCGGGAGCGGTTCTCCAGGTTCGGCCGGCTGCGCAGCCTGGCCCGGGGGGAGCGGTGGCGGCGGCGGGTGCGTCGTCCACTGCGTGCGGAGGGCTGAGGGCTCAGGCCGAGGCGAGCGACAGCTCGGTGGACTTCACCAGCGCGGTCACCGGGGAGCCGGCGGCCAGGTCGAGTTCCTCGACCGCCTCCCTGGTCACCGCCGCGGTCAGCTCGCCGTCCTCGACGGTCACCTTGACGGTGGCCATCGCGCCGCCGGTGGTGACCCGACTGACCGTGCCGGGGATCCGGTTGCGGATGCTCAGGCCGTCCACCGACCCGGTGGCCAGCGACACCTCGGTGGACTTGACCAGCAGGGTGACCGGCGCGCCCACGGTGAGCTCGAGTTCGGCGACCGCGTCGGTGGTCACCGCCGAGGTGAGCTCCCGACCGCTCGCGGTGCGGACCCGGACGGTCGCCATCACCGCCCCCTCGGTGACGGAGAGCACCGTGCCGGAGAGCTGGTTGCGCATGCTCAGGGTCATCGCCGAAACACCTCGATCTGCTCGCGGGGGCCTGCCGCACCCACCGTAGACAGCCCGCTGGAGGTGCCCGGGCCGTCCCCTCGCAGCTGCGACGAGAGCCGGCGTGCGGCACTGGCGGACGCGGTCCGGGGGCCGTGGTGATCACCCGGTCGGTCGAGCCGACCGGAGGCCGAGCCAGAGTCTGTCGCGGCCGAGCGGCGTGCTGGTGAAGCGCACGCCGGTGGTGTCCCGGACCGCGTTGAAGAGCGCGGGGGCGACCGGGTTGAACGGGCTCTCGCTCATCGACTTGGCGCCCAACGGCCCGATCGCGTCGGCGGTCTCCGTGAAGTGCACCTCGGTGCGCGGGGTGTCCGCGTAGCCGGGCAGGTGGTACCGGCGGAAGGCGGCGGTCTCCACCTCGCCCCGGCGGTCCACCCGGACCTCCTCGAAGAGGGTGGCGCCGAGCGCCTGGACGACCCCGCCCTCGACCTGGCCGCGGCACTGCATCGGGTTCATCACCCTGCCCGCGTCGGCCGCGTGCACACTGCGCAGGATCCGCAGCTCGCCGCTGTCGGGATCGACGGCGATCCGGAACCACTGGGCGTTGAACGCCACCGAGCGCGGGGTGCCGCCCCAGTGCCCGTCGGCGCCGGTGTCCCGGCCGGCCGCGACCATCGCCGCCCGCAACTCCTCGAGCGCGAGCCGCCGTTCGCCGCAGAGCACGGCGTCCTCGACCAGCCGGCAGCGCTCCACCGGGGTGCCGGTGTGCTCGGCGGCGAAGCCGAGCAGCAGCTCGGCCAGCGCGTTGCCGGCCTTCAGCACGGCCTTGCCGGCCACCACCGTGCCGGTCGAGCCGAACGCGCCGGTGTCGTGTCGGACCACGTCGGTGTCGGACTGCCGGATCGCCACCCGGTCGGGGGTGGTGCCCACCGCGCCGGCGCTGATCTGCCGGTGCACGGTGGTCGTCCAGGTCGAAGGTGTAGCGCGCGGTTCCGGTGACCACCTGCGCGCCGGGGTCGGCCCGCGCACGGCCGGCGGGGCCGGGGCACTGGCGGCCGGGCTCGGCCAGGCCCGCTACGCGCTGGACGCGGCCGCCACGGCCGGGCCACGCGGCTGCTCGGTGGGTGCCAGCGCCGAGCTGGACTCGCTGGCCGCGCTGGTCCGCGGGATCCCGGCCGAGTCGCCGCGGCCTTCCGGCACCGACTACTGGACCCGCTGGTCGAGCACGACCGGGCCACCGGCGGAGCGCTGCTGGCCACCCTGGTCAGCTTCCTGGCCCACGACTGCTCCTGGGCCCGCACCGCGCAGGCGCTGCACGTGCATGTCAACACCGTGCACTACCGGGTGCGGCGGATCGAGGAGCTGACCGCCCGCGACCTCGGCCACCTGGATGACCGGCTGGACCTGCGGGCCGCCCTGCTCTGCGCCCCGACCTGACCGGGTCGCTCCCGACCGGGAGCCTCAGCGGCGGTGCTTGCCGGCGAGGACGGCCGGCTCGGGGTAGGGGATCCGCAGCTTGCGGGCCAGCGGCGCGACCGCCGAGCCGGCGCCGAACACCCGGGCGAGCAGGAAGAGCGAGGCCAGCACGGCGACCGAGCCGACCCCGAGTGCGACCAGGTTGCCGGGGATCCCGAAACCGAGCAGGCCGTTGCACTGGGCGGCCAGCCAGTGCCCGACGAACGCGCCGGGCAGGCAGGCCAGCAGCAGGCCGAGGTGCAAGCCGAAGACCCGGCGCCCGTCCAGGCCGCTGCGCCCGGTCCGGACGATCGGGGGAGTGGTGACCGGGGTGCGCAGCACCATGGTCTCCTCGGGCGAGCCGGTGGGCGCGGGCTCCGGCGGCACGGGAGCCCCGCGGCGCAGCCGGCGGCCCAGCGCCCGGCCGGTGATCACCACGTTGACCACGCAGGCCACCGACTGTGCGAAGGCCATGCCGATCACGATCCAGCGCGGCGGCAGCGCGAAGTACGCGACGGCGGAGAGCGCCGCGTTGGTCCCGGAGCTGACCACGGTCAGCCAGAACGGCGTGCGGGCGTCGCCCAGCGCGTAGAAGCCACGCGCCAGCGCGTACTGGGCGCAGAAGGCCGGCAGGCCGATCGCGAAGGCGATCAGCAGCTGGGCGATGACCCAGGTGTCGCCGGGGGTCGCCGCGCCGTGCAGGTAGGCGAGGTTGCAGATCTGTGAGGCGAGCGCGACGAAGAGCACCGTGGCCGTCATGATCATGCCGGCCGAGTTCTTGAGCACCTGGGAGATGTCGGCGCCGATCTCCTGCAGCCGGCCCGCGGTGGCCGAGCGGGCCATCCGGGGCAGGATCGCGGTCACCAGGGAGATGGTGATCACGCCCTGCGGCATGACGAACAGGTTGTAGGCGTTGGTGTACGCGAAGTTGCCGAGGCCCGCCTTGATCCCGGCCTTCTCGGCCAGGGTGCCCGCGCCGGTGCTCAGCTGGGTGATCACGGCGAAGGCCAGCTGGGTCACCAGGACCAGCAGCAGGGCCCAGGTGGCCGAGCGCAGCGGCTTGGTGAGGCCGGCGCCGCGCCAGTCGAACCGCGGGCGCCAGCGGAAGCCGACCTTGCGCAGCGCGGGGATCAGGCCGAGGGTCTGCACCAGGATGCCCAGCGTGCTGCCCCAGCCGAGCAGCGCGACCTGGCCGCTCGTCACCCGGCCGATGTCGTGCACCCCGTGCGCGGTGGCGATGTAGAGGCCGAAGACGGCGATCGACACCACGTTGTTGAGCACCGGCGCCCACATCATCGCGCCGAAGTTGTCCCGCGCGTTCAGCACCTGCCCGAGCAGGGTGAACACGCCGTAGAAGAAGATCTGCGGCAGGCAGCAGCGGGCGAAGGCGATGGTCAGCTCGCGCTGCGGGCCCGGGAAGTGCGAGTAGAGGTCGACCACCATCGGGGCGAACAGCCAGGTGGCGGCGGTCAGGATGACCAGGGCGACGAGGCAGATGGTCAGCAGGCGGTCGGTGTAGGCCACCCCGCCGTCCTTGTGGGTCTGCGCGGCATGCACCAGCTCCGGGACGAAGACCGAGGCCAGCACGCCGCCGAGCAGCATCATGTAGACGGTGTTCGGCAGCGAGTTGGCGACGTTGAAGGAGTCGCCCAGCGGGCCGGTGGCCAGCGCGGCGACGATCATCGAGGCGCGGACGAAGCCCAGCCCGCGCGAGGCCAGCGTGCCGAGCGCCATGATCAGGCCGTTGCGGCCGTCCGAGGCGGCCTTGCCGGGCTGCTCCTGCTGCGGGGCGGGCTGCTCGGCAGGGCCGCGCTGGCTCGGCAGCTGCTCGGCCGGCGGCGCGTACGAGGAGTCGGCCGGACCGAAGCCCTGGGCCGGGATCGGGCGCAGGGCCATGGTGGGCTGGTCGTCGTGCGGCGGCCGGACGGGCTGCGCCGGCGGGGCGACCGGGGCGGGTCGCTGCTGCGGCGGGACGGGCTGGGCCTCGGCCGGCCCGTAGCCGGTGGGCGGACCGTACGAGCCGTACGGCTCCGGCGTTCCGTAGCCGCCCTGCTGGCCGTAGCCGTCCTGCTGCGGGTAGGACCCCTGCTGGTAGGCCGTCTCCTGCGGGTAGGCCCCCTGCGCTCCGGGTGACCCGTACGACTCGGGCGGGCCGTACGAACCGTACGGCTCCCCCGACGTGTGCGTGGTCATCGGACCCCCGTCGCTCGGTGCCTGGGCAGGTGCTGCTGCGGGACTGCCGCAGTGCGGGCGCGGCGGGTGGTCGGCTTGCGGACCCGCCGTGCTGGCGCGGGGTCCGGACGACCGGCGGTCGCCGTGCCGTCGTGCCCGGTTCCCCCGCTCCGGGCATGGCTATGCCCAGGCGTAGCAGTCTGCCCTACCTGGGCACTCGATGTGGAGTCCGGTGCCATGTGGCAGAGATCTCCAGCGCGCGAACCAGCCAGGTCGACCGAGGGGCAGTCAGGTGAACTTGGCCGAAATTCGCTGCCAATTGCCCGATTTACTCCGCATTTGTCCTGGCTGCGCCCGGACTGGCACGGCTGGTACTGCACTGTCCTCTTCTCTCCCGCTGGACCACCGGACCACTCGTGTGAGGTATCTCACCGCGGGTCGGAGTCACTCGCCTCGAACTCCCCGTGGAGCTTCCCGGGGGGTGGCAACTCCGGAAACGGCACTGTGGAGGCGAGGACGCTCTGCACCCGCGGTCTGGTTCGCCAGTCCACCCGGCGGACGTCGCGGGAGAGCGCGCCCGGGCGGAGCAGCTCGACGACGACGGTGGTCGAGCCGAGCACCGCGACCGCCAGGAACCAGCCGCCCAGGATGTCGCTCGGCCAGTGCACCCCCAGCGCGACCCGGGTGAAGCCGATCAGCACGGTGGCCCCGGCCGCCAGCGCGCAGGCGGCGATCCGGCCGGACCGGGGGGCCCGTGGCCAGACCAGGGCGACCAGGGCCGCGGTGGTGATCGCCGAGGCGGTCGCGTGCCCGGAGGGGAAGGCCGGGCCGGCCGCGTGCGCCACCGGGTCGGCGAAGGACGGTCGCGGCCGGGCGATCAGGGCGGCGGCGGCCCGGTGCGCGGCCCAGCCGACCACGGCCTGCGCCGCGGTCCAGCCGGCCAGGGTGCGGGCGCCGATCGCCCAGAGCCAGGCGGCGGCCAGCGCGAGCAGGATCCGCATCGCGGTCGGGCCGCCGAGGGCGGTCATGGTCAGCAGTGAGGCGGTCCAGGCGGCGTGGCCTCGGGCGACGTCGTGCAGGCCGCCGGTCCAGCCCTGGTCCAGCCGGGCCAGCGGGCCCCAGTGGTGGTCGACCAGGGTCAGCAGCAGTCCGAAGAGCAGGGCCGCGCCACCGGCGATCGCCGCGTAGCGCGGGAGTCGGACGCGCTGTGGGCGCGGACTGCTGGGACTCGTCAGGTGCATGGCTGACACCTTCCCCGCGGGGCGAGTCGTTCCGATGGGGGATGTATAGCGATTTGGCATCTCTTGCGCTTGGAGGGTCGGGGATCGATTCGGCCCGTCCCGGCGTTGGGACTCCTGACGGCGGACCCGGCGCGTGCGGTGTGCGACCCCTGTGGGTGCTCGGTCATCCGCCACGTCAGGTGCCGGATCAGTCACCGCGCGTCCATGGTCGGGGTGAAAACGGGCAGGATACTGCATCTCCCGAAGAATCTGAGCGACTTGGGAATGTTGTCCGGAATCTGCACGTTGGATCGTTACGTGCGAGACCTTCGGGTCGCACGTCAGGAGGCGTGTCGTCGCCGAGAGCCAGTTCCGGCACCATCAGCAAGGAGCAAGCATGGCCACCCGTGCCGTCGTTCGCGACAGGGCCGACCGGACTCGTACGGCCCGCCCGACCAACCTTGAGACCGACCGCGACCTGGTCGGCATGTACCTCGACGAGATCGCCAGGACGCCCCTCCTCGACGCCGCCGAGGAGGTCGAGCTGTCGCTGCGCATCGAGGCCGGCGTCTACGCCCAGCACCTGTTGGACGAGACCGAGCACGGCGGGTCCGCGCTCCCCGAGGGCGTCACGCACGAGGAGCTGGAGGCGATAGCCGCCGACGCCGAGCGCGCGAAGGACGTCTTCATCCGGTCCAACCTCCGGCTGGTGGTCGCGGTGGCCCGGCGCTACCCGCGCAGCGGCCTGCCGCTGCTCGACCTGATCCAGGAGGGCAACGCCGGCCTGGTCCGCGCGGTCGAGAAGTTCGACTACGCCAAGGGGTTCAAGTTCTCCACGTACGCGACGTGGTGGATCCGGCAGGCGATCACCCGGTCGATCGCCGACCAGTCGCGGACCATCCGACTGCCCGTCCACCTGGTCGAGGAGCTGGGCCGGATCCGGCGGGTGCAGCGCGAGAAGTCCAAGGAGCTGGGCCGGGAGGCCGAGCCGGCTGAGGTCGCCGCCGAGCTGGACACCACCGAGGCCCGGGTCAAGGACGTGCTGGACTGGGCCCGTGACCCGGTCAGCCTCAACATGGCGGTCGACGACGAGGGGGAGACCCAGTTCGGCGACCTGGTCGAGGACACCGGCGCGGTCTCGCCGGAGGACGCGGTGCTGGTCATGCTGCGCCGGGAGGAGCTGGACGACCTGATCGGCCGGCTCGACGACCGGACGGCCTCGATCATCCGCTCCCGCTACGGGATGGAGGACGGGCGCGAGCGCACCCTCACCGAGGTCGGCAAGCAGCACGGGCTGACCCGGGAGCGGATCCGGCAGATCGAGAAGCACGCGCTGGCGGAGCTGAAGAAGATCGCCGGGCACTCGGGCTTCGAAGCCGCCTGATCGCCGTCCGATCCGTCCTCCCGTCGCCGGTCGACCGTCCCCGGGGTGCGCGCCGGGGGAGTCGGCTGGGCTGACTTCTCGTCACGCCCGGTCAAGCCGTGTGAACTCTACGTTTCGTGTCCGCACCGGTGCTGTCGAATGCATTGACGGGCCACCGGGTGCGGGGCTGAAGATGAACATCCGTCTGCTCTGAGGTGTCAGGGTCATGGCGGGTGCCTGGTGGTGCGGGGTCCACGGGAGGGGCGGTCCGAGATGCGCGCGGACGGGACGGGGCGAGGCGGCGACGGGCACCGGGGTGGCCACCGGTCGACCGGCCTGGTCGGACGGGAGTCCGTCCTAGGGGCCGCCCGGGCGGCGCTGTGGTCGACCGGGGCGGTACTGCTCGCCGGGCCCGCCGGGATCGGGCGCAGCGCGCTGACGGACGCGCTGGCCGTCGAGTGGGTCGGGGCGGGCACCACCGTGCTGCACTGCGCGCCGGCCCGGGAGGAGCGCGAGCTGCCGTACGTCGGCCTGAACGACCTGCTCGGCGAGCTGCCCGAGCAGCGGCTCGACGCGTTGCTCAACCCACTCGCCGACGCTCCGCGCGCGGCCCTGCGCGCGGCCCTGCTGCGCGGCCGTCGGCCGTCGGGGGCGGCGGACCGCCTGGCGCTGCGGGTCGGCGTGCTGCACGTCCTGCGGGCACTGGCGGAGGCGGAGGTGGCCGGGGCCCGGGCGGGGAGCCTGCTGCTGGTGCTCGACGGCCTGCAGTGGCTGGACGCGCCCACGGCGGAGGTTCTCCGCTTCGTGCTGCGCCGGGCCGGGCGGCTGGGCATCCGGGTGCTCGCCACCGAGCGCACCGCCCTGGCGGACGTGGGATCCGCCGACGCCGCCGGGGTCTGCCCGCCGGAGACCGTACGGCTCGCCGTGCCCCTGCTCGCTCCCAGCGCGGTCGCCGAACTGCTCGCCCCGCTGCCGGCCGCCCTCCTCCGCGGTGTCCAGTCCCTGGCCGCCGGCAACCCCCGGTACGCGCTCGAACTCGCCCGCACGGACGTGCCGTCGGGCGGTGCGCGGCCGACTCCGACGCCGATCCCGCTGCCGGCCGTGCTGCGCCGCGAGGTCCGGGAGCGGCTGCCGCGCCTCGCCGCGCCGGCGCGCCGGGCCTTGCTGCTGGTGGCGGCCGGCGCCCGGCCGACGCCAGCCGAGCTGCGGGCGGCCGGTGGTTGGGAGGACCCGGAGCCGGTGCTCGTCGCGCTCCTCCGGTCCGACCTGATCGAGCTGGCCCTGCCGGACGACCGCCGGTGCCCACCGGACGCGCCCGTGGCGGACGGGGGGTCGGCCGGCCGGGTGCTGCGATTCGTGGAACCGTTGGTCCGGGCCGTGCTGCTGGCCGAAACCTCGCCGGCCGAGCTCGCGGCGGCTCGTCGTGACCTCGCCGCGGTCACCGCCGATCCGGGCGAGCGGGCACGCCTGCGCGCCCTGGCAGGCGGCGGCGGGCCGGACGAGCCCACGGCGGCGCGGCTCGCGACCGCCGCCGCCCGGGCTCGGTCCGCCGGCCGGGCCGGCCAGGCAGCTGAGTTGGCACTCCTCGCGGTCCAGCACACGCCACTCGAGGCGTGCCACGCCCGCACGCCGCACCCCCGCGCGGAACGCTTGCTGACCGCCGCGCAGTTCGCCCACGACGCCGGCCACTTCGACGAGGCCGAACAGCTCGCCCACGCCGTCCTGGCCACCACCACCCCGGAGCCGCCGGCCCGCGCGCCCGGCCGGTCCAGGGGCGCGGCCGTGCCGTCAACTCTGTTGACCCGCCTGGTCGAACAGCCGATGGCGACGCCGGCGCAGTCCGGCGCGGCCGCGCCGGGTGCACCGCGGGCGGTCGCCCTGCTGCCACCCGCGGTTTCGCCGGAGTCCCAGCCGGGGGCCGCGCCGAGCACGACCCGTGCCGTCGTCCGGCCACCGGCGCCGTGCGGCATCCACCGGGCCGCCACCACCGTCCTCGCGCTGCGCACCCGGGCCCGAGTGATCGCGCTGCGCTCCGCCACCGTCGTGGACCCGTCACCGGTCCTGATCGCCTCGGGGATCGCCGAGGTACGCGACGCCCCGGAGCAAGGGGCCGCGTTGGAAGCGGAGTTGCGCCACTGCGCGGCCGAGCACGCGCTGCTGGCCGGGCGGACCGAGCAGGCGCTGCGAGAGGCCCGGTCCGCCGTCGCACTGGCGCGCGCGGCGGAGGACGACGACGAACGCCTCGCCGCCTGCCTCGGCCTGCTCGCCACCGTCCAGGCCCAACGCGGCGAATCCGACCTGTCCCAGCGGACCCTCGCCCAGGCCTGCGCCCTCGCGCGCGCCGCCGCCCCGGCCGCTCCGGCCTGGGACCTCAGCCACCGTCGGCTCGCGTTCCAGCTGGCGGCGGACCAGCCGTCGGCCGCCGTGGCCGGTGCGGTCGCCCTGCTCGCCCGGGCGGACCGGGAGGGTGGACTGACCGAGACCGTCCGGGCACTGGCCCTGCTGGTGCGGGCCCAGGCCGCGGACGGGTCGGCCGCGTCCGCCCTCGCCTCGGCGACCCGGCTCGCCGAACTGCTCGCGAGCTCCGGTGAACAGCTGAGCTCGCCGCCCACCGCCTCGACCGCGCACCCCGCCGGCCGGCTCGTCGACCAGCCCACCCCGGGCCCGCTGACCGCCCTCGCCCTGCACGCGATCGCCGTCGCCGAGCTGGCCGGCGGCCAGGCGTCCCGCGCCTGCGACGCCGCCACCCGGGCCGCCTCGGCGGCGACCGCGCGCGGCGACCGCCGGCACCAGCTCGCGGCCCTCGGGGTCCTGGGCGAGGCCCAGTTGCTGCGTGCCAACTCCACGGCGGTGGCGGCAGGCGTCGAGGCACTCCAGGAGGCCCGCCGCCTCAGCACGGAGTCGGGCCTGGCGGACGCGGCCGCCCTACGGCGCCTCGGCACGCTCGCCGAGGGCCTGGTCGCCCTGGGGGAGTACGGAGAAGCCGCACAGGTGATCGCCGAGGCCCGCCGGCTGGAACTGTCCTGCCCCGAGCCCCTCGAAGTCGACCCACCCGACTTCCTGGGGCCTCCCGACCTCCGTGCCCCTGCCGCCCCACCCGCTCGCGACCCAGAGCAACCGCGCCGCACGCTCCCCACCGCCACGCTCCCCACCGGCGCCGCACCCCCCACCGCCACCGCACCCACTCCCGCGCACCCGGCCGACCCCCGCCCCGACCCCCGCACCGGCGAGTTCCTCGCCGAGCTCCCCGGCGAGCTCGCCGGGGCGGGCACCCGGGCCGCCCTGGACCGTGCGGAGGCCCTGGTCCGGGCGGGCCTCGGTCAGGTCCGCGAGGGTGCCGCCCGGCTGCGCGGGGCCGCCGACCGGCTGCTGAGCGCAGGACTGCCACTCGAGGCCGCCGGAACCCTGGTCGCACTCAGCACGGTCGAACGTCGCTCGCGCCACCGTTCCGCCGCCCGCGAGGCGCTGCTCCAAGCGCGCGACATCTGCGCCGAGCGACAGGCACTCCCGCTACTGGCCCGGGTGGAACGGGAGTTGGAACGGTTGGAGCAGTCCAACGGCTGGTCCGGTCCGGACGGCGCCGGCCTGACGGCGAGCGAGCACCGGGTCGCCGGCCTGGCCGCCGACGGCGCGACCAACCGGGAGGTGGCCGCAGCCCTCTTCGTCAGCGTCAAGACGGTGGAGGGGACCCTCTCCCGCGTCTACCGCAAGCTCGGCGTCCGCTCCCGCACAGCCCTGGCCCGAGCCCTGGCGGCCAACCCCTGACCAACGCCGGCCAGTTCGTTGAGGGAGCCGGCGCCGCCCCGGCTCGCAGTCGTGCCCTGCCGCGGGGCAGACCCGCCGAGCGCCCGCGCCGGGCCCGCCCTTGGTGCCAACCACCCTCAGCCGCAATCCGGATCACTCGCGGGTGCTCCACCTGACCCCACTCCGCAAGCGTCGTGCCTCCCGCCCATTCGGGCACCTCCCCGTCAGGGCCCGCTCCCTGTTCACCGCCCACCGCGCAGCGTCAACCAGCTGTCCCACACCTCGCGGACATCGGCGGACATGACCGCGACACACAAACAGCAGGGGATACCCCTCTTTTGACGGTGGCTGGCCAAATCTAGCGTTGAGTCATCCACTCCCGGTCCGGGGAGCCGAGTTGGAGCGAAGCGAGCCAGCCGGCACCCGCAGCCGATCGCGCCGTCCCAGGAGGACATCAGTGAAGTCCCGCATCAGGCCCGTCATCGGGCTGCTTGCCGCGCCTCTGCCGATCATCGCGCTGGCCGCTTCTCCCGCCTTCGCCGCGCAGCCCGCCGCTCAGCCGGCCGCGCTGCAGAGCGACGTCGTGACGGCGGTGAACCACTCGGTCCGGACCGGTGAGGTCGCGAGCGGACAGCGGATATCCGTGGCAGTCAGCCTCGCCCAGCGGGACGTGGCCGGCCTCGACACCTTCCTCTCCCAGGTCTCCAACCCGAACTCCGCCCAGTACCAGCACTACCTGACGGTCGACCAGTTCGCCGACCGCTTCGGGGCGACCCCCGAGACGGTGGCCAAGGTCTCCGGCTACCTCGCCGCGCAGGGTCTGCAGGTCGGCGGGGTGACCGCCAACCGGCTCACCATCGAGGCCAGTGGCACCGCGGCCCAGGTGCAGAAGGCGTTCGGCACCAGCCTCGCCACCTTCCGCGACAACAAGGACGGCCGCAGCTACTACGCCAACACCGCCGCGCCCGAGCTGCCCGCGGACATCGCCTCCGTGGTGACCGACGTGGCCGGCCTGAACGACTACGCCAAGTTCACCCACTTCAGCCAGAAGGCCGCCGCCTCCCAGCCGGCCTCCCCGTCCACCTCCTCGGCGACCTCCAAGGCGGCGCCGGTCGCCGGTCTGACGCCGACCACCGCACGGGCGGCGTACAACCTCACCTCCACCATCAACGCGGGCTACAACGGCAAGGGCTCGACCATCGGACTGCTGGAGTTCTCGGCGTTCGACCAGTCCAACATCAGCACCTACGACAAGCAGTTCGGGCTCAAGCCGTCGACCCCGGCCGTGGTGAACGCGGGCGGTGGTACCACCGACCTGTCGGGCGAGGACGAGGTCGAGCTGGACATCGAGGTCGTGCAGGCCCTGGCACCCGGCGCGGCGGTCAAGGTCTACGAGGCCCCGAACAGCGATGCCGGGGAGACGGCGGTCTACTCCAAGCTGGTCAGTGACAACGTTCCGGTGATCTCCACCAGTTGGGGCACCGACGAGGCCGACGAGACCGCCTCGAACCGGGTCGCCGTGGACGCGGACCTCAAGGAGGCGGCCGCCCAGGGGCAGTCGGTCTTCGCGGCCTCCGGGGACAACGGTTCGGACGACGCCGGCAACGGCGGCACCTCGGTGGACTTCCCGGCCTCCGACCCGTACACCACGGGCGTCGGCGGCACCACGCTGACCACCTCCTCCTCGGGTGCGTGGAGCAAGGAGACCGCCTGGAGCGGCAGCGGCGGCGGGATCTCCTCGTACTTCAGCACGCCGAGCTTCCAGAGCAAGGTCAACACCGGCAAGTTCCGCGACGTGCCGGACGTGGCCGCCGCCGCCGACCCGTCCACCGGCTGGGCGGTCTACAGCCAGGGGAGCTGGGCCGAGTTCGGCGGGACCAGCGCGGCGGCGCCGAACTGGGCGGCCTTCGTGGCCGTCTACAACAGCGAGGCCAAGGCCAAGGGCAAGTCCTCCTTCGGGTTCGCGAACAGCACCATCTACAACCTGGCCTCCTCCAGCTCCTACTCGTCGGCCTTCCACGACGTGAAGTCCGGCAGCAACGGGGCGTACAGCGCGGGCACCGGCTACGACAAGGTCACCGGTTGGGGCACCTACAACGGGGCCAACTTCCTCAAGGCCAAGCTCGGCTGAGCCAGCCGGCCAGCGGCGCGGCAGCACGGCAGCACAACCGCGGGGGTCGGACGGTCGTCCGGCCCCCGCGGTCGTCCTAGGCTGGACGGGGACGGGCGAGGCCCGACGAGACCGGAGGCGGGACGATGGCTGGGCAGGACGAGAAGCGGGAACCGACGGGCGGGCGGACGCCGGAGGCAGAGCAGCGGGCGACCACCGCGCCGAAGACCGCCAAGCTCGTCTTCAGCGACCCGCTGAGCCGTCCGTCGCGGGACGACACCGATGCCGGCTGGGGCGATTCCGGCAGCGGCGGACGGGACCTCGACTGGTACCTGAGCCAGCGCCCGCCCCACCACGGCGGCTGAACGGCACGGCGGCCGAGCGGAACAGCGGCCGACCGGCCCGACCAGCTCAGGGACCGGTGGCGCAGCGCGGTGAGCCGGTCGCGGCCACGTCCGCCCGGGCGCTCGCCGGCGCGGTGGGCGGCGGCGTTCCCGGCGGTGCCGGGCCGACGGCCAGTGCCGTCGCGGCGGCGAGCAGGCCGCCGGCCAGCAGCCCCGGTCGGTGCCGGACCGCCTGCCACAGGCGGTACCGCCGGCTCGCCCCGCAGCGGATCGGTGCGAAGTCGTGGACGACCTGCCGCGGCGGGATGGACGACCGCGCGCGCGGCACGGCCGGCCGGGAGGCAGCCGGACCGGGAGCGGGCTCCGGGGTCGGGACGGGGGCCCGTACGGGCGGCGGGGTGGCGAGGACGAGGGGACCTTCGGGGCCGCTCGGTCGACCGCTGGGGTGGGTGGTCAGGTCGCTGGACATGGGATCCGGCACCGCCTCACTGGATGGAGAGCACGACGGGGAGTGCGAACGAGTCCCGGAGAACCCGCTTGCCGGATCAGGTTGACCCGCCCCGCCCCACGGCCGGCGGATTTTCCCCTTCCCTGTGGAAAACCCCGGGGGTGTGGACAACTCCGCACCCCCCCCGCATGGCCCACGCCGCCCCCGAACAGCACAGAACCCCTGGTGGGCCACCCCGTCCGGGGCGACCCACCAGGGGCCTGCGGTATGACGAATGCGGTGCCGCGGTCAGGCCGAGGCGGAGCCGCCCGAGGAGGACGACGACGCGGCGGCCGACGACGAGCCAGCCGACGACGAGGAGCTCGCGGCGGACGAGCCCGATCCGTTCGACGAGGCCCCGGAGGACCCGTTGGTCGACGCGGACGACGAGGAGGAGCCCACCGAGCTGCTGGAGGAGGACCGGCTGTCCGTCCGGTAGAAGCCCGAGCCCTTGAAGACCACGCCGACCGCGGAGAAGACCTTGCGCAGGCGTCCCTGGCATTGCGGGCACTCGGTCAGGGCCTCGTCGGTGAACTTCTGCACCGCCTCAAGGCCGCTGCCGCACTCGGTGCACTGGTACTGGTACGTGGGCACTTGTCTTCCTCCTGGCACTCTCGCCTGATGAGTGCTAACGACGGTCCATGATGCGGTATTCCGCTGGATCAGTCCAGCGCTTCGGGTCGGGGCACCCAGGTGAAGGCCCTGCGGAGGCGTGCGGAGCCCCTCAGCCCTCCCCGACCCTCGCGAGCTGCTGCTGCGGGCCGGCCCCGCCCTTGGCAACGGTACGGCTCGCGGCCCCCGGAGCGACGAGCAGCCGCCGCAACGTGACCAGCGCCACCAGCCCGGCACCCGCACCGGTGACCGGAACCAGGAACCCGGTCCACGCCCCGTGAGCGTCGATCAGCATCCCGGCCACCGTCGAGCCGACCGCCAGGCCCAGCCCGATCGCCCCGGTCAGCCAGGTGAAGGCCTCGGTCTTGGCGCCGTCCGCGACCAGCGACTCGACCAGCGTGTACCCGGTGATCAGGGTCGGCGCGATGGCGAACCCGCAGACCAGGCCGGCCACGGCCAGCGCGGTCAGGTTGGGCATCGCCCAGAGCGTCGAGCAGCCGAGCACCAGCAGCGCGTAGCTGATCAGCATCCGCTGCCGGGCCGCCCGGCGCCAGGAGACCATGCCGTAGCAGGCCCCGGCCAGCATCGAGCCGCCGGCGAAGATCCCGTAGACCGTGCCGCTGAGATCGCTCTGGCCGACCGACCCGGCGAACGCGGTCACCGATACCTGCATGCCCCCGAAGACGGAGCCGACCCCGAGGAACGTGCCGGCCAGCAGCCGGACGCCCGGTGAGGCGAGTGCCGAGGCGCGGCCGGTGCCGGGCACCCTGGGGTGCCGGGCCGGGGCCGTCCGGCGCTGCGCGGCGAACGCCAGTCCGCCGACCACGGTGAGCGCCGCCTCGGCAACCAGTCCGGCGGAGGGAGAGACTCCGGTCGCGATGGCGCTGGCGATGACCGGACCTACCACGAAGGTGAACTCGTCCGTCACCGACTCGAACGCGAAGGCCGTGTTCAGGTAGCCCGGCGGCTGGTCGGCCAGCTTGGCCACCCAGCGCGCCCGGACCATCGCGCCGATCTGCGGGATGGTGGCACCGGCCGGCGCGGCGGCCACGAAGAGCGTCCAGAGCGGCGCGTGGCCCAGCGCCAGCGCGATCAGCGCGCCGACCGAGACGGCGTGCACCAGCACGGTCGGCACCAGCACGGCGGCCTGCCCGAACCGGTCGGCCAGCCGGCCGGTCTGCGGGCCGACCAGGGCCTGCGCCACGGCGGAGATCGCCGCGACCGCGCCGGCCGAGCCGTAGGAGCCGTAGGTCTGCTCGACCAGCAGCACGATGCCCAGGCTGAGCATGGCGTACGGCAGTCGCGCCGCGAAGGCGGGGAGGAGGAACGTCCACGCACGCGGAGTGCGCAGAAGCGAGGTGTACCCGACGCGAGCGGGCACAGCGGGGTCGTCGACCGTTGGGCGGGCCGCCACGGTCGGTCCTTCCTGCTGCCTGGTAGCGCGCCGGGTGTGGGAAATGCCCCGACGGCGCCGAGAGTCGTCCTCTCGCGCGTCGACCGGGGTTGATACCGGGGTCCGGCTGGCCGAGTCGTTGGAAGCGGGGCCAAGGGTGCCGTGGACCGCGGCCGCCGAGCGGTCGCGCCAACTCTGCATCAGGCAGATGTTGCGGGTTTCTGTCAATAACACATCTGTTGTACTGATAGTACTCTCTTCCATGTTACGGCCTAATGGGCAATCCACCTGTCAACGCAAGGTGGACGGCGGGCGACGACCCGGAGACGGCCTCACCGCCCGTACAACCACCCCGCGAGCTTGCCGCCGCCGTCCACCGCGCGCAGCCGCCGCTCGGTGGCCTCGCTGGCCGTGTCGGTGGTCACCACCAGCAGCTCGTCGTTGGCCCGCAGCACGGTCGCCTTGTCCGGCACGAAGCTGCTGCCCTCCCGGACCACCAGGGTGACCGCCGCCCCCGCGGGCAGCCGCAGCTCGCCGACCTCCACCCCGTGGATCCGGGAGGCCGGGGAGAGCGAGACCGAGAGCAGGTGCCCGTGCAGGTGCTCCAGCGGTGCCGCCTCGATCCCGATGTCCTGCCCCAGCGCACCCTGGGAGATCCGCAGCCGCTTCGCCAGCCAGGGCAGCGTCGGCCCCTGCACCAGGGTGAAGACCACCACCAGGATGAAGACGATGTTGAACTCCTGTTGCGCGAGGGGCACGTCCGCCACCAGCGGGATGGTGGCCAGCACGATCGGCACCGCGCCGCGCAGCCCGGCCCAGCTGAGCAGCGCCTGCTCGCGCCAGGGCAGCCGGAACGGGGTGAGCGTGAGCACCACCGAGAGCGGCCGGGCCAGCAGCACCAGCACCAGCCCGATCACCAGGGCCGGCAGCACCGCCGAGCCCATGGTGTCCGGCGTGCAGAGCAGGCCGAGCAGCACGAACATGCCGATCTGCCCGATCCAGGCCAGCCCGTCGGCGAAGCCGCGGACCGCGGGGCCGTGCGGCAGCTTGGCGTTGCCCAGCAGCACCGCGCAGACGTAGACGGCGAGGAAGCCCGACCCGTGCAGCAGCGCCCCGCCGGCGTACGCGAGCACGGTGAGCGCCAGCACCGCGATCGGGTACAGGCCGGAGGACGGCAGCGCGACGTGCCGCAGCCCGAGCGCGCCCAGTCGGCCGACCGCCAGGCCGACCGCGGCGCCGACCGCCAGCTCGGCGATGATCGTGCCCACCAGCACGTACCAGGGGTCGAACGGGCCGGTGGTGGCGAAGGCGACCACCAGGATCACCACCGGGGCGTCGTTGAAGCCGGACTCGGCCTCCAGCAGGCCGCTCAGCCGGGCCGGCAGCGGGACCGTCCGGAGCACCGAGAAGACCGCCGCCGCGTCGGTGGACGAGACGATCGCGCCGAGCAGCAGCGACATCCGCCAGTCCAGCCCGACCAGCCAGTGCGCCCCGGCGGCGGTGACGAAGACGCTGATCCCCACGCCGACCGTGGCCAGCACGGTGGCCGGCGGCAGCACCGGTCTGATCTCCCGCCAGTTGGTCTTCAGGCCGCCCTCGGCGAGGATCACCACCAGCGCGGCGTAGCCGAGCACCTGGGTCAGCTCGGCGTTGTTGAAGGTGACGCCCAGTCCGTTCTGGCCGATCAGTATCCCGATGCCCAGGTAGAGCAGCAGGCTGGGCAGCCCCGAGCGGGTCGAGACCCGCACCGCGACCACGGCGACCAGCAGCACCAGGGACGATTCGAGCATGAGCTTGTTCAGGTGGTCGACGGTCAACGCAGGGGCACCTCGGGGTCGCGGGCGGGTGTCGGCCGGGAGCGGCCCCTGGGGGCGGCGCGGACGACGGACGGGCGGGCGGCACGGGAGGGAGTGCGAACAGCTGTTTGGGTGGTCGGCCGCCGCCAACTGCGGTGTGACGGGACGGCCGAGGTGTGATCAGCTGAGTGATCCGAAGGATCGTTACTCAGTCTAACATTTTACCGGATCTTTTAACTAACGACCGACCGAGCCCGCCCCGGGCACCGCCGACCGCGAACCGCCGCGTCCTGCCGGGCTCCACCCGCTCCGTCCTCTCAGCTCCGCCCGGTAGGGTCCCTGTGTCCCACCGTGGGCGTCCCCGGTGCACCCGCGCCACCTGAGTCGTCCTAATGTGGTGAGCGGTCACGGCCGCCCAGCTGTGTGACGTCGCCCTTGCTCCCTGTTGCTAGGACCCAGATGCCCCGCTCGAACCGGCCGAAGAAGTTCCGGCGCGCTCGTCTGATCGTGCTCCTGCTCGCTGTGCTGCTGGTGGCCGGTACCGGTGCCGGCGGGTGGTACGCGGTGGACACCGTGCGCGCCTCGTTCCCCCAGGTCAGCGGCAACATCAAGGTCCCCGGCCTGAACGCCTCGGTGGTCGTCAAGCGGGACGCCAACGGCATCCCGCAGGTGTACGCGAACACCGCCGACGACCTCTTCAAGGCCCAGGGCTACGTGCAGGCCCAGGACCGGTTCTGGGAGATGGACGTCCGACGGCACATCACCGCCGGCCGCCTCTCCGAGATGTTCGGTGCCAGCCAGGTCAGCAACGACGCCTTCGTCCGCACCATGGGCTGGGAGAACGTCGCCCAGCAGGAGTACGACAGCGTCCTGTCCCCGCAGACCAAGGAGTACCTGCAGGCCTACTCGGACGGCGTCAACGCGTGGCTCTCCCAGCACCCCGGCGGCGCCGGCGCCTCGCTGGAGTACGCCCTGCTCGGCACGGTGACCAGCGGTTACAAGCCCGAGCCGTGGACCCCGGTGGACTCGGTGGCCTGGCTCAAGGCGATGGCCTGGAGCCTCTCCGGCAACGTGCAGGACCAGATCGACCGCTCGATGCTGTCGCAGACCTTCACCCCGGACCAGATCGCCCAGCTCTACCCGGACTACCCGTACGACCGCAACGGCACCATCCTGCAGACCGGCACGCTCTCCGCCAACGGCACCTACCAGCCGCCGACCGACGGGAGCGGGCAGAGCGGAAGCAGCGCGAGCAGCGGCTCCACCACCCAGGCCGCGGCCGCCACCCAGGGCCTGCTGCAGGGTGTGTCCAACCAGATCGGCGGCCTGCCCCAACTGCTCGGCACCCAGGGGCAGGGCATCGGCTCCAACTCCTGGGTGGTCTCCGGTGACCACACCACCACCGGCAAGCCGCTGATGGCCAACGACCCGCACCTGGGCCCCGGCCTGCCCTCGGTCTGGTACCAGATGGGCCTGCACTGCAACACCGTCAGCAGCGCCTGCCCGTTCGACGTGACCGGCTTCACCTTCGCCGGCATGCCGGGCGTGATGATCGGCCACAACCAGAACATCTCCTGGGGCTTCACCAACATGGGCGCCGACGTCGCCGACCTCTACCTGGAGAAGGTGACCGGCCCGAACACCTACCTCTACAACGGCCAGAACGTCCCGTTCACCACCCGCCAGGAGACCATCAAGGTGGCCGGCGGCCCGGACCGCGTGATCACCGTCCGCAGCACCAACAACGGTCCGCTGATCTCCGACCAGAGCAGCGAGATGCAGCAGGTCGGCACCTACGCGCCGGTCGGCAACGCCGCACCCGACCGCGGGACCACCGGCTACGGCGTCGCGCTGCAGTGGACCGCGCTCACCCCCGGCAAGACCATGGACTCGGTCTTCGAGCTGGACAAGGCCGCCGACTGGAGCGACTTCCGCGCCGCCGCCCAGGACTTCGCGGTCCCGGCGCAGAACCTGATCTACGCCGACACCCAGGGCAACATCGGGTACCAGGCCCCCGGCCTGATCCCGATCCGCGGCAACGGTGACGGCACCTACCCGGCCCCGGGCTGGGACCCCAGCTACAACTGGCAGGGGTACATCCCGTTCAAGTCGCTGCCGTACGTCTACAACCCGCCGTCCGGCTACATCGTCACCGCCAACCAGGCGATCGTCGACCCGTCCTACAAGCCGCTGATCACCAAGGACTGGGAGTACGGCACCCGGGCCAAGGAGATCACCGACGACATCCAGGCCAAGCTGCAGAACGGCGGCAAGATCTCGCCGGACGACATGCAGTCGATGCAGCTGGACAACACCAGCGTGATGGCCAAGACCCTGGTCCCGCTGCTGCTCAAGGTGCCGATCAGCGACCCGTACGTGCGCCAGGCCCAGAACCTGCTCAAGGAGTGGAACTACAACCAGGACGCCGACTCGGCCGCCGCCGCCTACTACAACGGCGTCTGGCGCCAGCTGCTGATCCTGGCGTTCGGTCAGAAGTTCCCGGCCGACATGCGCGCCCAGGGCGACTGCCTGCTGGTCAGCCAGAAGGTGGACAACAACCAGCCGGCCGGCTCGCTGGGCGGCGAGACCCAGGTGGTCACCCAGTGCGGCACCCGCACGCCCAGCCAGGCCCAGCCGGACGGTGGCGACCGCTGGACCGAGGTGGTCCGCCAGCAGCTCAACAACCCCAACAGCCCGTGGTGGACCTTCGTGGACTCCAACCACAAGCAGCAGTCGGGGCTGACCAACCTGCTGGCCGAGGCCATGAAGGACGCCCGCCAGGACCTCACCGCCCAGCTCGGCAAGGACACCAACACCTGGAGCTGGGGCCGGCTGCACCCGCTGAACCTCAAGGAACAGACCCTGGGCGTGGACAACGACTCCTTCGCCTCGGGCGTCATCCACCGGCTGCTCAACCGCGGTCCGTACCAGATCGGCGGCGGCTCGGCCGCGGTCGACGCCTCCAGCTGGAACGCGGCGGCCGGCTACCAGGTCGACTGGGTCCCGTCCATGCGGATGGTGGTCGACCTGAGCGACCTGGACGCCTCGCGCTGGATCCTGGTGGGCGGTGAGTCCGGGCACGCCTTCAGCCCGAACTACGACGACCAGACCGACCTCTGGAGCCAGGGCAAGATGCTGACCTGGGTCTCCTCGCCGGCCGCGGTGGACGCCGCGACCAAGAACCGGCTGACCCTCAGCCCCTGACCGGGGCTCAGGGGAGACACCGCCGGCGGGCCACCGCCGGCGGTGTCGTGCTATCCGGGGGAGTCGTGCCGCTCGGGGAGGCGGTGCACGCCGGACGGGGTGACCACGGCCCGCACCGGACGGTCGTGCGGCTCGGCCGGCACCCGCTCCAGCAGCTCGCCGTCGTACAGCAGGGTGGCCAGCAGCGGGTGCGCCCCGGCCCGCTCCAGCCGGGCCAGCACCCGGTCGTAGCTGCCGCCGCCGCGCCCCAGCCGCAGGCCCCGGCGGTCCACCGCCAGCCCCGGCAGCAGCACCAGGCCGGCCGTGCAGACCGCCGCCGGGCCCAGCCGCGGCCCGTCCGGCTCCAGCAGCCCCCGCCCGGCCGCGACCAGGTGCTCCGGGCCCCGGTAGAGCGCCCAGTCGAGGTCGTTGTCCGGCAGCAGCACCGGCAGCAGCACCCGCACCCCGCGCCCGCGCAGCAGCTCCAGCAACGGACGGGTGCCCGGCTCCGCCCCGACCGAGACGTAGGCCGCCACCGGCGCGTCCACCGGGACCAGCGGCAGCGCCCGCCCGGCCAGCGCCGTGGCCGCCGAATCCCGCCATTCGGGCGACAGTGCGCGGCGTTCGGCGAGCAGCCGTGACCTCAGGCCGGACTTGTCGTTATGAAAGGGATCGTCGCTCACGTGCTGCTCCTCCGGTGCGGCGGTCTTCGCGACGATCCTCCCCCACCTGGTGTCCCACTCTGGTGCCGGCCCGACCGGGGCCGGCCACGGAAGGCGGTCCGATGCCCACCCCGCTGCTGGTTCAGGCGCTGGCGCTGTTCAGCGTCCCGCTGGCCGGGCTGTCCGGCGTGCTCGCCGTGCGGCTGCGGCGCGCGGCCCGGTCCGGCCGGCTCCGCGAGTCCGGGCTGCGCGAGCAGCTCGCCGAGCTGGCCGGCCGCTGCGAGGAGCTGGCCGGGGCCGCGGCGCACGACCCGCAGACCGGGGTCTGGAACTACCGGCACCTGCGGGCCACCCTGGAGCAGGAGATCGAGCGCTGCACCCGGCCGCCGGCCGGCCGGCCCGAGGACGGCCGGCCCCAGGAGGAGGCCGGGCCGCGGCCGCTGGCCGTGGTGCTGCTGGAGGTCGAGGGGTTCGACGCGATCACCGCCGAGCACGGCCGCGGACCCGGCACGGTGCTGCTGCGCGAACTGGCCCACCGGCTCAGCGTGGAGATCCGCCGCTCGGACACCCTGGGCCGGTACGGCGACGCGGAGTTCCTGGCGGTGCTCCCGGGCACCGACGCGGCGGGCGCGGCCAAGGTCGCCGAGCGGCTCTGCTGGGCGGTCCGGCGGCACCGGCTGCTGGACTGGCCGACCGGTTCGTGGGTCCCGTCGGCCGGCGCCACGCCGGCCCCGCTGGCCAGCGGCCTGACCGCGGTGGCCGGCGTCGCCGTGCTGCCGGCCGACGGGACCCACGCGGTGCCGCTGCTGCGCGCGGCCGACCGCGCGCTGGCCGCGGCCAAGCACGGGCGGGACCGGTCAGAAACGCACGGTAGTCTGTCGGCCTGTGCCGGGTCGGGCCACGCCGCCCTGGCCGGATCCATCCGCACCGTGCCTGCCCTGGCTGCCGCCGACGAGGTCCGCTCCTGGCGGACCGGTCCTCGCCCCGGCCCAAGCGGTCAGCTGCCTGAGTAAGGTCAACGCATGACGACGACGAACACCCGGATGCCCGTCACCAAGGCCGTGGTCCCCGCGGCCGGGCTGGGAACACGGTTCCTGCCGGCGACCAAGGCGACGCCCAAGGAGATGCTGCCGGTCGTCGACAAGCCCGCGATCCAGTACGTGGTGGAGGAGGCCTCGGCGGCCGGCCTCTCCGACATACTGATGGTCACCGGCCGCAACAAGCGCGCCCTGGAGGACCACTTCGACCGGGCCTACGAGCTGGAGGAGCTGCTCGCCCGCAAGGGCGACGAGGACAAGCTCCGCCGGGTCCGTGAGTCGGTCTCGCTGGCCAACATGCACTACGTCCGGCAGGGCGACCCCAAGGGCCTCGGCCACGCCGTGCTGGTCGCCGAGCAGCACGTGGCGGGCCAGCCGTTCGCCGTCCTGCTCGGTGACGACCTGATCGACCCGCGCGACCCGCTGCTGGCCCGGATGATCGAGGTCCAGCAGGAGCTGGGCGGCTCGGTGGTGGCCCTGATGGAGGTCGACCCCGCGCAGATCCACCTCTACGGCTGCGCCGCGGTCGAGGCGAACGGCTTCGGCGACGACGTCTTCCACGTCACCGACCTGGTCGAGAAGCCGGAGACCACCGAGGCGCCGTCGAACTACGCGGTGATCGGCCGGTACGTGCTGCACCCGGCGGTCTTCGAGGTGCTGAAGAAGACCGAGCCCGGCCGCGGCGGCGAGATCCAGCTCACCGACGCGCTGCGCACGCTGGCCACGCTGCCCGAGGAGGAGGGCGGCAAGGTGCACGGCGTGCTCTTCACCGGCCGCCGCTACGACACCGGTGACCGCGCCGACTACCTGCGCGCCATCGTCCGGCTCGCGTGCGAGCGCGAGGACCTCGGCCCGGAGTTCCGCAGCTGGCTGCGGGGCTTCGTGGGCACGGAGATGCAGGCCTGACACTCGAGCGGAAGGCAGCGGTGGCGATGACCACACCCAGCGACCCGAACCGGAACCCCGACGCGTGCTGCGACGACCCGCCCGCGGCACGGACGTGGACGGTGGACGAGCACCTCGCGGACGTCCTGGCCCAGGTCGCCCCGCTGCCCCCGATCGAGCTCCAGCTGCTGGACGCCCGCGGCTGCCGGCTCGCCGAGGACGCGCTCGCCCCCGGTGACCTGCCGCCCTTCGACAACAGCTCGATGGACGGCTACGCGATCCGCACCGTCGACACCGTCGGGGCGACCGAGCGGTACCCGTCGGTGCTCGGCGTGGTCGGCGAGATCGCGGCCGGCGCCGGCGAGCTGCCCAAGGTCGGCCCCGGGCAGGCCGCCCGGATCATGACCGGCGCGCCGATGCCGCCGGGGGCCGAGGCGGTCGCGCCGGTCGAGTGGACCGACGGCGGCACCGGCACCGGCCGGGCCGCCGACAGCATGACCGCGCCGCTGCCCGAGGAGGAGGTGCGGGTGCTGCGGGAGGTCACCGCCGGCGCCCACGTCCGCCGCCGGGGCAGCGACGTCAGGGCCGGTGACCGGGTGCTCACCGCCGGCACCCGGCTCGGCCCCACCCAGCTCGGGCTGCTCGCGGCGATCGGCTGCGGCACCGTGCGGGTCCGGCCGCGGCCGCGGGTGGTGGTGCTCTCCACCGGCAGCGAGCTGGTGCAGCCCGGCGAGCCGGTCGGCCCCGGGCAGATCTCCGACTCCAACAGCTTCACCCTCACCGCCGCCGCCCAGGAGGCCGGCGCCATCGCGTACCGGGTGGGCGGGGTGCCGGACGACGCCGCGGTGCTGCGCTCGGTGCTGGAGGACCAGCTCGGCCGGGCCGACCTGATCGTCACCAGCGGTGGGGTCAGCGTCGGGGCGCACGACGTGGTCAAGGAGGTCTTCGAGAGCTACGGCGGGGTCGACTTCCGGCGGCTGAGGATGCAGCCCGGCAAGCCGCAGGGCTTCGGCCGGATCGGCGGGGGCGCCGGTGTCCCGCTGCTGGCGCTGCCGGGCAACCCGGTCAGCGCGTACATCTCCTTCGAGCTCTTCGTCCGCCCGGCGATCCGCACCATGCTCGGCGCGCCGGACGTGCACCGCCCGGTGGTGCGCGCGGTCTGCGGCTCGGCGCTGCGCTCGCTGGCCGGTCGGCGGCAGTTCCTGCGCGGCTGGTACACCGCCGCGGACGGCACCGTCGAGCCGGTCGGCGGCGAGAGCTCGCACCTGGTCGGGGCGCTGGCCCGGGCGAACTGCCTGATCACCGTCCCCGAGGAGGTGCTGGCGGTGCCGGCCGGCGAGGGCGTGGACGTGGTCCTTCTGACGGACTGACGTCCGCCGCCGGGTGTTCCCCTGCCGGACCGCGCACGGTCCGGCAGGGCGGGAGCGGTACGGTAGCGCGGTATTCACCCCGTCCTGCTGGAGTTATGACGTGACCACACCCCCCGGCGACCGCCTCACCCACGTCGACGAAACCGGCGCCGCCCGCATGGTCGACGTCTCCGAGAAGGCCACCACGGTGCGGACCGCGGTGGCCGCCGGACGGGTCCGGGTAGCGCCCGGGGTGGTCGAGCTGCTGCGCGGCGAGGGCGTGCCCAAGGGCGACGCGCTGGCCGTCGCGCGGATCGCCGGGATCATGGGCGCCAAGAAGACGCCCGAGCTGGTCCCGCTCTGCCACCCGATCGCCATCTCCGGGGTCTCGGTCGACCTCGCGGTCACCGACGAGGCGGTGGAGATCACCGCCACCGTGCGGACCGCGGACCGCACCGGCGTCGAGATGGAGGCCCTGACGGCGGTGGCGGTGGCCGGGCTGACCGTGATCGACATGGTCAAGGCGGTCGACAAGGCCGCGGCCATCGAGGACGTCCGGGTGCTCAGCAAGACCGGCGGCAAGAGCGGCGACTGGTCCCGGGGCGAGGCGTGATGCGGGCACTGGCCGTCACCGTCTCCAACCGGGCCGCCGCCGGGGTCTACCAGGACGAGGGCGGGCCGCTGCTGGTCGCCGGGCTGGAGCGGATGGGCTTCGCGGTGGACGGGCCGCGGGTGGTGCCGGACGGCGAACCGGTGCTGGCGGTGCTGCGGGAGGCGGTGGCCGCCGGGTACGACGTGGTGCTGACCACCGGCGGTACCGGCATCTCGCCGATGGACCTGACCCCCGAGATGACCGCCCGGGTGATCGACCGTCAGGTCCCCGGCATCGCCGAGGCCATCCGGGCGTACGGCCGGGAGAAGGTGCCCACCTCGGCGCTCTCCCGGGGCCTGGCCGGGCTGGCCGGGCGGACCGTGATCGTCAACCTGCCGGGCTCCACCGGGGGCGTGAAGGACGGGCTGGCGGTGCTGGAGCCGCTGCTGGCACACGCGGTCGACCAGCTGGCCGGCGGGGACCACCCGCGGAGTGCCCCCTGAGCGCGGCCTGGCCCGTCGAGCTGCGGGAGGGCGAGATCCTGCTGCGGCCGATCCGGTACCGCGACCAGAAGGCCTGGCAGGAGGCGAGTCGGCGGAACCGTGACTGGCTGCGCCGCTGGGAGGCCACCGTCCCGCCGGCCCCGGCGGGTCGTCCGTCCGGCCCGCGGCCGACCTACCGTCAGATGGTCCGCTACCTGCGCGGCGAGGCCTCGGCCGGCCGGATGCTCCCGTTCGTCCTGGAGTACCGCGGCGAGCTGGTCGGGCAGCTGACGATCGGCGGGATCACCTGGGGCTCCATGTGCTCGGCGAACATCGGCTACTGGGTCGACGAGCGGGTGGCCGGCCGCGGCATCATGCCGACGGCTGTGGCGCTCGCGGTCGACCACTGCTTCGGGGAGCTCGGGCTGCACCGGATCGAGGTCTGCATCCGGCCGGAGAACCGGCCGAGCCGGCGGGTGGTGGAGAAACTCGGCTTCCGTTCCGAGGGATTGCGCCCGCGCTATCTCCACATCGACGGCGACTGGCGGGACCACCTGGTCTACGCGCTCACCGTGGACGAGGTCCCGGAGGGGATGCTGAACCGCTGGCAGGCGAGCTCGACCCGGGGGGCGGGCCTCGGCGAAGCCTAATTGAATATATGTTCGAAATTCATATCGATATGGCATCGCTGCCCCGGCAAGCGGCCACAAATACCGGCAAAATAGTCAGAGAATCAGCTTGATCATGCGACACGCCGCGCCAAATTGCTGCCCGGCCTTCCCCTACGCCCGTACGGTGTGAAACGTGAGCAGTAGCGGCCTCATCTACGCGGTCATCGTAGGGGCCTGGGCTGCCTACCTGGTGCCCATGTGGCTCCGCAGGCAGGACGAGCTCAACGAATCGCGCCCGACCGAACGCTTCAGCACCGCCATCCGCCTGCTCGCCGGGCGGTCGGCGATGGAGCGGCGGGCGTCCCGGGCCCTCGGCGACAACGACCCCTCCCTCGGCGACCAGTCGGCCGCCGAGCCGTCCACCGGCACCTCGCCGGCCGACGGTGCCGTCGGCGACGGCACCGCGGCGGACGGCCCGGTGGCGACCCCTGACGACCCGTCCACCGTCGCCGCCCCGGCGGTCCCGACCGGAGCCGCCGCGGTCCCCTCCGGGCCGCAGCGGCGGGCGCGGCTGCTGGCCCGGCGCCGGCGGATGGTCACCGTGCTCTTCCTGGCCTTCGCGCTGGGCGCGATCACGGCCGCGGTGGCCGGGGTCGCCTTCCTCTGGGTGCCGGCGCTGCCCGCCATCCTGCTCACCCTCTACATCGGCCACCTGCGCAGGCTGGAGCGCCAGCGGTACGAGGTGAAGCTCGACCGCGCCCGCGCCGCCCAGGCCGCCCAGCGCCTGCGGGAGCGGGAGCGGGCCCGGATGGCCGCGCAGGCCACCGTCGCGCACGAGCCGCCGCCCGGGCTGCTGCGCCGGCCAGAGCCGCCCACCGAGCCGATGAGCCGCCCGGAGGCCGCCGCCACCGCCCCGCCCGTGTCGCCGGCCCCGCCGGCGCCCGGCCCGGCCTCCTCCCAGCAGGCGCTGGTGGAGGCGACCGACCACGAGGAGTGGGTGGACGGTCTGCGCGAGCGCGCGCCCGCCGGGCCGGACTCCTGGGAGCCCGTCCCGGTCCCGCTGCCGACCTACGTCACCGCCCCGGTCGCCCCTCGGGTCACCCGCGGCCTCGACCTCGGCGCCCCGGGCACCTGGAACTCCGGCCGCCCCGCCGAGGGCCACCGCACCCCGCTCTTCGACCAGTACGAGGACGCCGCGGTCGCGGACGCCCGCCTCCCGCGCGCCGAGGTCTACGAGTCCCGGCCGCGCGCCGCCAACGAGTAGCCCACCCCGCCCACCAGGGGGGTGGTCACGACCCCCCTCCAGAAGGTGCTAGAGTTTCTTCTCGTTGGGGCTGTGGCGCAGTCCGGTAGCGCACCTCGTTCGCATCGAGGGGGTCAGGGGTTCGAATCCCCTCAGCTCCACCCAACGAACCGGTCGAGGCCGGTTCAGGAAATCCCGTTCGGCCCTGGTGGCCGGGCGGGATTTTCGCGTTGTGCGGGCATGGCGGAGCGGGAGCGCTCGTCGACCGGTCCGGGGGAAGGCTGTTGGGCCGTCCCCGGTCACGGGTGGCACCGGTGGGGCCTTGGGGCGGCCCGCACCTGGCGGAGCGCCAGCCGGTAGCGCTCCGCCGTCCCGGGCGCTACCGCGGCCGGGGACGGCTCGGACGGGCTGACGGGTCGTCCGGTCGGGAGGTGGCGAGGGCGGGGGCGGGCCGGGTCAGGGCTGGGCCCGGCGGTACTCGGCGACGATGCGGGCGCCCCGGTCGGGGGAGGTGTCGAGCCGGGCCAGGACGCCGGGGACGGCGATGGCGGGCAGCAGGTGGTCGTAGAGCAGGGCGATCTGGGTCTCCAGCGAGGGTGCCTCCGACAGGCCCTCGGAGACCACCTGGACGCCGGTCCAGGCCCCGACCACGAGCTGGGCGGTGATGTCCGGGTCGATGTGCGGCAGCACCTCGCCCTGGGCCTTGGCCTGCTTGAGGAGGGAGGCCATCAGGCTGACCCAGTCCGGCCAGCGGGTGCCGAAGAGCCGGCGGGCCTGCTGGTCGAGGGAGAGCTTGAGCGAGGCGCTGAGCAGCGGCTCGCGGGGCAGCCGGTGGGCGAGGGCCAGGCCCACGTCGACCCACTCCTGCAGCTTGGACTGCTGGGGTAGGACGCCGTCGGTGGTCACGGCCTCGTCGAGCACCCCGCGGGCCAGGTCCTCCTTGGAGGCGAAGTGGAAGTAGAGGGCACCCTTGGTCATCTCGGCCCGGGTGAGGATCTGCGCGATGGTGGCCGCCTCGTAGCCGAAGTCGTTGAAGACCGACGCCGCGGCGTTCAGGATCACCTTCCTGGTCCGTAGCGCGCGTTCCTGTTGTGCCATGGGTAACTCCCGCTTGTCTTTTCCTCGTTGACTAGCAAACCGGTCGGTCTGTATCTTACCAGCGTGGTCGGGACGGCCATCGTCCAAGTGTCGCGCGAGTACCACGCCTACCTGGAGGGGGAACCATGTCCGAGGCACTGCTGCAGCGCATACCCGACGAAGTCGGATACTCGCGAAAGATCCGCAAGGAGCACGTACATCTCACGTCCGAGGCGGGGCTGATCGTCACCGAGTGGGGGCACCGGGGGGACATGCGCTTTGCGCTCAAGGCCGTGTGGCCCCACCGGGACGGCGGTGTCTTCCCAGCCCACCGCGGGTTCGGTGACCCGACGGTGATCGCCCAGACGGTCCGTCAGAGCGGCCTGCTGATCGCCCACGGCGCCTTCGGGGTGCCGCTCTCGCACCAGACCCTGCTGCAGAACCTGCGGTTCCAGATCGACCAGAACCACTCTCTTCCGTATAACAAACCGACCGTTCTTGATGTTGAGGTGCTCTGTTCGGCGGCGGGCAGGCGCGGAGTGGTGCTCACCGGCCTGCGGCTCGACGTCTTCATCGTCCACGAGGGTCAGGCGGTCGCCTGGGCCGAGGCCGAGTTCTCCTGGGTCTCGCCGGTGGTCTACCACCGCCTGCGCGGACGTCATGTGACGGTCCGGCGGGAGCAGCCGCCGCTTCCCGCGCCGGTCGCCCCGCGGCTGGTCGGCCGCTACGACCCGGCCGACGTGGTGCTCGCCCCGACGGGTGAGGCGAACCGTTGGCTGCTGCGGACCGACTTCGGCAACAAGGCCTACTTCGACCACCCGGTGGACCACGTGCCCGGGCTGGTCCTGGTCGAGGCCGCCCACCAGGCCGCCCGCGCCCTGTCCCAGCCGGTTCCGCTGGAGCCGATCTCGGTGTCCGCCGGCTTCAGCCAGTACGTGGAGTTCGACGAGCCGTGCTGGATCGAGGCCGCGCCGGTGCCGACCGACAGCCGGCTGCGCACCGCGGTGCGGGTGACCGGCCACCAGGGCGGCCAGCAGGCCTTCTCCACCGTGCTGATCGGCCCGGCCGCCGCGAGCTGACGAGGGTGGTGGGGCAGTGGAGGCCGTCGGCGCCGGCGGCCTCCACTGCCGTGCTCAACACACCGAGTAGCCGCCGTCGACCGGCATGGCCAGCCCGGTGACGTAGGACGAGCGGTCGCAGGCGAGCCAGAGCGCCGCCTCGGCGATCTCCTCGGGGCCGGCGGTACGGGCCTGCGGGGTCTGCTGGTGGACCGCCTCCTCCAGCCCGGGGTGCCGGCCGAACCAGTCGACGGTGATCTCGCTGCGCGTCGCGCCGGGGGCCACCGCGTTGACCCGGATGCCGTGCCGCGCGTACTCCAGCGCGGCCGCTCTGGTCAGCCCGATGACCGCGTGTTTGGAGGCCACGTACGGCGCCGCCGCGGGTATCGCCAGGAGGCCGCCGACGCTGCTGTTGTTGACGATGGCGCCGCCGCCGGCCGCCAGCATGGCGGTGATCTCGTGTTTGAGGCAGTTCCAGAGGCCGCGCACGTTGGTGTCCATGATCGTGTCGTAGACCTCGTCGCCCAGGAGGTGGAGCGGGACCTGGTCGCCGCCGATGCCGGCGTTGTTGAAGGCGGCGTCCAGGCGGCCGTGCCGCTCCAGTACCAGGGTCACCGCCCGCTGGGCGTCCCGTGGACGGGCGAGGTCGGCCACCACGTACGAGGCGTCGTGGCCCTTCTCGCGCAGCTCCGCCACCAGCACGGCCAGTCGGTCCTCCCGGCGGGCGGCGAGGACGACCGCCGCGCCCTCCCGGGTGAAGACCCGCGCGGCGGCCGCCCCGATGCCACTGCTGGCACCGGTGATCAGTACGGCCTTCCCGGACATCATGTTGGCATGATTGTTCGTCATATTCCGAAGTCTGGCAGGAAGTTGGACTCGAATCGCCATGGCGGCAGGACGCCCGCGTAGAGCCCCTGGTGGAGCTGTTTGGCCAGCCGGGGGTCGGCCGGGAGGTCGGCCAGGTTCTCGCGGACCACGGTGGACTCGACGCCGTACCGGGCCAGTCGGGCGGGCCAGGCCTCGGCCGGGTGCTCCCGCAGCCGGTCGGCGATCCGGGCCGGGAGGCCCACCGGCTCGGCGTCGATCCCGAGGGCGGCGCAGAGCGTTCGCACCGCGGCCGCGGTGGGCAGGGCGAGCGCCAGGCTGCCGGTCGCACAGGCGAACGGACCCTCCGGCGCGAGCGGGGGCACGGGCGCGTCGAGCGGTGCCTCCAGCTCGCCCAGCTGCAACTGGCTGGCGGCCGAGGAGAGCGAGGTGCGGACCTGCTGGGCCCGGCCGGTGCGTTCCCTGGCGAGCAGCCCGGCCAGCACGGCCTCCGCCGAGACCAGGCCGCCCAGCACGTCGATCAGCGTCATCAACGACGGGTGCGGGACCTCGCCGCCGCGGGCCAGTTGCCAGGAGAGCCCGGAGTGGGTCTGCACCATGAAGTCGGTGCCGAGGTAGGCGTCGGGGCCCTCGGACGGCGGCCAGCCGGCCGCGTGCGCGTACACCAGGCGGGGGTTGAGCGCGGTGAGGTCGGTGACGTCGAGCCCGAAGGTCGCCGCCTTGCCGGGGGCCCAGTTGTGCAGGAACACGTCGGCCCGGGAGGCGAGCCGACGGATGGTGGCGCGGCCCTCGACGGTCTTCAGGTCGGCCTCGACCACCTCCTTGCCGCCGTTGAGGGCGAGGAAGCGGGCCGAACAGTCCTCGGCGATCGGCGGGATGCCGCGCTGCGGGTCGCCGTCCGGCGGCTCGATCCTGATGACGTGGGCGCCGAGCAGCTGGAGGATCCGTCCGGCCAGCGGGCCCTGGATCCGGCGGGTCGCCTCGACCACCGTGATCCCCTGCAACGGCCTTTCGTAGCTGGGGAGTTGGCTGGCCTCCCGGGGCGCCGGTCCGCCGACCGGCAGCGACCGGAGCAGCCAGGGCGGTGGGACCCGGCCGCCGTCCGGGCCGAGGCCGAGGTCACGGCGCCGGTCGGCGAGCGAGCGGACCGGGCAGACGCTCACCCCGGAGCGGGCGCCGGCGTCCAGGATCTCCGCGAACTCGCGCTCGGCCAGGGCCTGGTGGAGCGCGAGCGGGACCGGCGACACCGCCGTGGCGTAGCGCGCGGCGAACGCCCGCCAGCCGCGGCCGACCAGCGTCCCGCCGAGTCCGAGGGCGGCCCAGAACTCCCGCCAGGGGAGCGCCTCCAGGGTCTCCAGCTCGAACCAGACCCCGTCCCGGCTGCGGAACGGCGGGGGCTGGGTGCCGGTGAGGTCGGGCAGTTCCTCCTCCTCGGGGGCGGTGGCCGCCGCCAGGTACTGCGAGACGGTCAGCAGTGCGGCGCCGGTCACCGAGACCCCCACGGTGGGAGCGCCGCGGCCGGTCAGGCCGCGCGAGCGGGCGATCAGGGTGGCCAGCACGCCGTGCACGGCCAGCACGCCGGCACAGGTCGAGGCGTAGTCGACGGGGATCCGCCCGACCCCGCCCCACTTGCGGCCGTGCACCGCCATCAGCCCGGTCATGGCCTGGACCAGGGTCTCCGAGCCGGGCGCGGCCAGGTCCTCGGGCAGCCAGCCGAGGTCGCAGCGGACCTGACCGATGGGGCCGTCCGGCCCGGTGACGGTCAGCGTGTCGACGGCCGGCCGCCCGAACGCGTCGGTGTCGGCCGGTGCCGATCCGGCGCCGAGCTCCGCGAGGTGGCGCAGCGCCAGCGCGCCGGCCGTGGTGCGGGACGTGCCGGCGACGGTCCAGCCGGCCAGCGGCGCGTCCAGCGAGATGTCCGGAGCGGTGATGGTCATGTCGAACCCCCTACCAGGCCACGGGGCCGTGGTCGTCGAAGAATCCGCCGGTCGGACCGTCCGCCGCCAGGGTGGCGAGGCGGACCACCACGCGGGCGCCCTCCTCGACGGTGCGGTTGCCCTGGTGGCAGCTGAGGTCGGTGGGAACCGCCCCGGGGGTGACCGAGTTGAACTTCAGCGGTGTGTCCGCGAACTCCCGGGCGTAGTGCAGGGTGAGCGAGTTGAGCGCCGCCTTCGACGAGTTGTAGGCGAGCAGCGCGCGGTGCGGGGCGGCCAGGTCGGCGGCCTTGTGCAGTGAGCCCAGCCGACTGGAGACGTTCACCACCCGGCCGGCGCCGGCCGCGCGCAACAGCGGCAGCACGGCGTGGGTGACGGCGATGACGCCGAAGACGTTGGTGCGGTAGATCCGTTCGGTGGTCTCGACGGTGGTCTCGCTCGGGTTCTGGTCGGCCTCGACGACACCGGCGTTGTTGATCAGGACGTCGAGTCGCCCGTACTCCCGGCGGATGTCGGCCGCCGCCCGGTCGACGACGGCCTGGTCGGTGACGTCGAGCCGCAGGAAGCGGGCGTCGAGGCCGTCCTCCCGCAGTTCCCGGGCGGCCCGCTCGCCCCGCTCGTCGTCCCGGGCGCCGATCAGCACGGTCATCCCGAGCCGGCCCAACTGCCGTGCGGTCTCCCGGCCGAGGCCCTTGTTGGCGCCGGTGATCAGGGCGTACCTAGTGGTTGCGGCGGTGCTGGTCATGGCGGTGCGTTCCTTCGCGAGTGGTGAGGCGGTGGTCGGCCCAGGCGAGGGCGGCTGGTTCGAAGTCGAGCAGGGCGTGGCCCGTCGCGCAGGTGACGTCCCGCCAGGGGCGTTGTATGCGGGGGTCGGACTGGGCGGAGGTGCCGGCGGCGCGGTAGAGCCGGGTCAGCGCGGTGTGCAACAGGTCGGCGGCGAGCGCGAGGTCGCGCACGCCGCGCAGGGACTCGGTGGGGGTGCGTTCGGGGTCGTCGGCCACACCGGCGGCGCGTCGGACGAGCAGCCGGGCCGCCTCCACCTCGCCGTCGCAGCGGGCCAGTGTGGCCTCGACGGACGCCCGGGCGGGCGTCCGGCCGTCCCGCCGGGCCTCGGCCAGGCGCTGCTCCCAGCAGGTCAGTGCCGAGGCGGCGGCGCCCAGCGCCGCCGCCACGAACGCCAGCATGCTGACCGAGCGGCCGACGGCGTCCTGGGCCCGGACGAACGACAGGTGCCCGGGGACGTACACGCCGTCGACCCGGACGGTGTTGCTCCCGGTGCCGCGCATGCCGAGGGAGTGCCAGGTGTCGCTGACCAGGCAGTCGTGGCGGGGGACGGCGAACAGCCGGACCGTCTCCGGCCGGTCGTCGGGACGGGCGCAGAGCAGCACCCAGTCGGCGTGGTCGACCCCGCTGAGGTACGACCAGCTGCCGGTCAACCGCCAGCCGTCGCCGGCCGGTTCGGCCCGGCCGGCGGGGGCGACCGCGCCGGCTATCCGGACGTCCGGGCCGGCGCCCCACAGCGCGCGCTGCCCGGTCTCGGGCAGCCCGGCCGCCAGTCGGCCGAAGTTGGCGTAGAGGGCGGCGCACCAGGCGGCGGAGGCGCAGCCCGTGCCGACCGCGCTGACCGCCTCCGCCCAGTCGGTGAAGGAGCCCTGCACGCCGCCCCAGCGCCGGGGTACGAAGTGCCGGGCGAAGCCGGCGTCCACCAGCGCCGTGGCGGTCTCGGCGGACAGCCGGCGCTCGGCGTCGGCGGTGCGGGCCAGCCGGGCGGCGAGCGCGGTGACCCCGGGGGTGGCGGCCAGCAGGTCACCGGGGCCGGTCGGTGCGGTCAGTGCGGTCAGGGTGGCCAGGTCGGCCATGAGTCCTCCCGGGGCTCGGTGGGCGCTCGGTGGATGGCTCAGTAGATGCCGAACACCCGGCAGGGGCCCGCGAAGCCCTTGCGGTGGCGGATCAGGCCGATCACGGCGGTGGCCCCGAAGTCGGGCACGGAGGACAGGTTGGCGATGTTCTCCACGCCGTAGCGCTGCTCGCCGAGCACGATCCGGTGTGCGCCCGGGTCCTCCACCTGGAGGTTCTTGGCCGCGTCCAGGCTGGGGGTGTCGGTGCCGGCGGCCACCACGGTCCGTTGGGTGACCAGGAACTCGGCCGCGTCGAAGCCCAGGCCGGGGAAGTGCGGCACGCCGGACTCGTCCCGGTTGATGTAGGCGCCCGGGGTGTTGATCCGGTCGCACCAGCCGGAGTCCATGACGACCAGCGCGCCGTCGGGGATCCGGCCGTAGCGGCGCTCGTAGGCCAGGATGTCGTCGGCGGTCAGCGTGGCGTCGGGGTCCTTGGCCACCCGGTCGGCTATCCGGACCACGCAGAGCGGGGCGATCAGCTTGTCGATCGGGATCTCGTCGGTGTAGATCGGGCCGTCCACCAGGTGCGCCGGGCCGTCCACGTGGGTGCCGGTGTGCTCGTCGATCTCCAGCTTGTTGGCGTTGAAGCCCTCGTCGGCGATGTGCGCGAAGTGGTCGATCCGGGGCTTCAGGACGATCGGCTCCAGCACCGGGAAGTCGTTGCCGAAGGCGTGGGTCAGATCGGCGACCCGGGAGCCGCGGATCAGCGGTCGTGGGGCCGGCGCGCGCCCGGTGGCGGCGGCCGCGTCGGCGTCCTCCACAACGGCCTGCGGTTCGGCCGAGCAGCCGCAGGCCGGGGCGCCGGCCTGTTCGCCGTACACGAGGTTCATTACCTGGGGCCCGCACATGCGAGTTCCTCCGTCTTCGTCGGGGTGCTGCGAGTGGGGCTCATGGCGCCGGGCGCGGTAACGGGGGATGGCGCCCGGCGCCATGAGCGGTCGGGGAGGGTCAGGCCGCGCCGGTGTCCACGATCCGGTTGCCGCGGATCAGCCAGGTCGGACCTTCGGCGATGTGGCCGATCCGCTCGAAGAAGCGGGCGAAGTGGGGGCCGGCCATGTGCTTGTCGAAGGACTCCGCGTCGTCGTACAGCTCGTCCAGGTAGAACCGGTTGGGGTCGTTCTCGTCCTGGACCAGCTCGAAGCGCTGGGTGAAGGGCTCGTCCACGGCGCACTCACGGGCGTCCTCATGAGTGGCGGCGATGAACTCGTCGTGGTGCTCAGGCATGACGTCGAAGGCGACGGCGACGTGGTACACGGGGTTCTCCTGGTGGGAGTCGGGCGGCAGGAGGGGCTGCCGCGGGGAACTGACCCGCCGGCGGCGGGTCAGTCGTCGATCAGCGCGGGCTGCGGAGCGGTGGTGGTCGCACCCTGGGCGCCGGTGACGCGGACGCGCGGCCGGACGAACCGCTTGCGGCTGGCCAGCAGGCCGAGGACCAGCTCCGGGAGGGTGAAGGCGGCCAGCAGGACGAGCGAGACCGTCCAGCCCTTGGTGGCGCCGTGCAGCACACCGAGCAGCAGCGGGCCGACGATGCCGCCGACCAGGTAGCCGATGGTCTGCACCATGCCGGACAGGCGGGCGGTGGTCTCCGGGTTGGGCGAGCGCACGGCGATCAGGGTCAGCGCCATGGCGTGGCCGGCGCCGAGGGTGATCCCGAGCAGGGCGACCCACAGGGCGGCCACGCCGGGCGCGCTGAGCAGGCCGAGCAGGGAGACCGCGCCGGTGACGGCGATCGCGGTGATGACCGGGCCGGTGCCGCGCCTTCCGGCCAGCACCGGGGCGAACAGGGCGCCCGGCACGCTGAGCACCATGGTGAGCGAGAGCAGCGCGCCGGAGGCCGAGCTGCTGTAGCCGCCGAGGTCGACGAGCACGGTCGGCAGCCAACCGAGGGCGGTGAAGTAGGCCAGCGCGCGCAGCGCCAGGTAACCGGTGACCTGCCAGGCCACCGCGTCACCGAGCAGCGAGCCCTTGGCCTGTGCCGGCTGCGCCGAGGTCGGCGCGGCGGGCTGGGGGCGCGGGGTGCGGCGGAGCAACGGCAGCCAGGCCAGCAGGCCGATGGCGGCCGGGATGGTCCACAGCGCCAGCGAGCCGCTCCAGCCGCCGACGGCGTTCTTCAGCGGCACGGCGATGCCCGCGGACAGCGCGGCGCCGGCACTGAGGAAGGCGGTGGCGATGCCGGTGTACAGCCGGACGCGGTCCGGGAAGGTGCTCCGGACGACCGCCGGCATCAGCACGTTGCCGAGCGCCAGGCCGGCGCCGGCCAACGCGGTGCCGACGAACATCGCCCACACCGAGGTGTCCATCCGGATCAGGATGCCGGCGATGAGCGCGACGAAGCCCAGCACCAGGGCGCCCGCCGTGCCGATGCGGCGGGAGATGGCGGGGGTGGCCGCCGCGAAGATGCCCAGGCAGAGCACGGGCAGGGTGGTGAGCAGGCTGACTGCCGAGTCGGACAGGTGCAGGCTCTGCTGGATGTTGTCGAGTACGGGCGAGACGCTGCCGATGGCCGGGCGCAGGTTCAGGGCCAGCAGGAACAAGCCCACCGCTGTCGCCGCCGTGCTCACCGGCTTCGGGCCCCCGCCTTGGCGGTTCTGGGACACGGTGATCCTCCAAATCCGGGCGGCGTGACCGCCGCTGGGTCGCTTACGCCTTATGACCATAAGACCTCTGATGAGTATCGGTCAACCGATAGTAGTCAGGCGTATTTAGGACCGGAGGGGTCGATGGCCCTGGCGCGGCCGGGCCGGCGGGGGAGTCGCGGGGAGTTCGCGCAGGTCGGACGCGGGACGCGGGAGTGGGGCGCCGGGGCGGGCACGCTGGGCCGGCCCGGGTGCGCCGGGGTGGCGGTGGCCCGCGGCGGTCGTGAGCCTGCGGGCATGCCGAACGGGCGCTCGTCGAACGAGCGCCCGGGGAGGGGGAGTCGGGGCGTCCGGCGGTCAGCCGGGCGTCAGTCCGTCGTCAACGCGTGCGCGAGGCCTTGGAGTCGGCTCCCGCACCCTCCAACGCGGCGGAACAGCGCGCCAGTTGCTCCAGTAGCTGGGTGAACTCGGCCGGCGTGAACTCCTCGGTGAGCCGGGCCTCGACGGCGGCCACGGCCTCGTCCGCCTTGGTCAGCAGGGAACGCCCGTTGCGGGTGAGCCGGGTCTCCAGGATGTGGCTGTGGATCGGGTGCGGCCGGCGCTCGACCAGCCCGCGGCCTTCGAGCGTGCCGAGCACCGAGGACATCGTCTGCGGCGTGACCATGCAGCGGCGCGCCAGGGCGGCTCCCGACAGCTTCGGCTCCTGGGCCACCACGGCCAGCACGTTGTACTGCGGCACGGCCAGGTTGAAGGGTTTGAGCACCGAGTGCTTGGCGGCCGTCAGCTCCTGCTCGACCCGCTTGAGGTGTTGGCCGAGCCGTTCGTCGCCGGAGAGCTTCATGGACCTCAGGATATACATCAGTTGCCTTACAGTGCGAAGGGGCCGGACGCCCGCGCTCCGGCGCGGACCGTCCGACCCCTCGCGGGTCAGCCGGTCGCGACCAGCCGGCCCGCGCCGGTACGGACGTGCTGCCGTGGCCGGCCGGCGTACCGGGTGGCGGCCCAGCGCAGCAGGGTGGCTCCCACGGCCATGCCGCCGCCGAAGGCGGCCAGCAGGACCACGTCTTCCTGCGCGAGCAACTGTCTGCGGTGCACCAGGTCCAGGGTGATCGGTACCGAGGCCGCGCCGGTGTTGCCGTACCGTTCCACCGCCAGGTGCAGATCGGCCGAGCCCAGGCCCAGGGCGGGCCAGACCTCGGTCAGCATCTGCCCGTTCGCCTGGTGCGGGACGAAGTGCCGGACCGCGTCGGCCGCGATCCCGGCCTTGCCGAGCAGCCCGTGCAGCGCGGCGGGCAGCTGGTCGTGCACGAAGGCGCGCACGCCTCGCCCGTCCATCCGGAAGAAGTGCCCGCCCTCGGCCAGGGTGCGGGCCGAGGCCGGCTGCCGGCTGCCGCCGGCCGGCACGCCGATCAGCTGGTGCAGGTCGCCCCGGGTCAGCAGGCTGGAGCCGAACAGGCCCTGTCCGGTGTCCACCGGCCCGAGCAGCACGGCGCCGGCCCCGTCGCCGAAGAGGATCGCCGTCTTCCGGTCCGAGTAGTCGAGGATCCGGGAGTAGATGTCCGCGCCGATCACCAGGCCGTAGCCGCCGCCGTCGCGGTCGGCCCGGAGCATCCGCTCCACCACCGTCAGCGCGTAGACGAAACCGCTGCAGACGGTGTTGACGTCGAAGGCGGCCGCGTTGACCGCCCCGATCAGGTGCTGGACGATGCCGGCGGTGGCCGGTTGGGGTTGGTCCGGGGTCGAGGTCGCGACCACCACGTAGTCCACCTGCTCGGGGCGCACCCCGGCCTGCTCCAACGCCGCTCCGGCGGCGGCCGCCGCCAGGTCGGAGGTGGCCTCGTGGTCGGCGGCCCGGCGGCGCTCCCGGATCCCGGTCTTGCGGACGATCCACTCGTCGGTGACCCCGGCGTGCCGGGCCACCTCCTCGTTGCCGACCACGTTCTCGGGCAGGTACGAGCCGGTGCCGAGTATGCCGATCGGACGGATCTCCTCATGCATGGATCTCTCCTGTCAGGCCGACCTTCGTGGGGGGCTCGGGCCAGGGTTCGGCACCGGGGCCGAGCGGGGGCTCCCAGTCGGCCGGCGGGCGGTTGCAGAGCAGCCGGGACCAGCCGAACCGGGCCGCGTGGGCGGTGAGTCGCGGATCGTCCCCGACCACCACGGCCCGGCCGACCGTGCGCAGCAGGTCGAGATCGCTGGAGTGGTCGCCGTACCCGGTGGAGGCGGCGAGGTCCAGACCGAGGACACCGGCGGCGGCCCGGGCCGCCGCGGCCTTGGCCGGGCCGATCATCGGCGTGACCACCTCGCCGGTCAGCCGCCCGTGCCGCACCACCGGCCGGGTGCCGATCGCGCCGTGCACGCTCAGGTGGGCGGCGATCGGCTCCAGGCAGGCGAAGAACGACCCGGAGAGCAGCAGGACCGTCTCCCCCGCGGCCCGGTGCCGGTCCAGCGCCTCCACCGTCTCGGGGACGAACAGCCCCTCGGCCAGCTCGGCGGCGAACCAGTCCGCGCCCGCCGCCGTCAGCCGGCCGGCCTCCTCACCCGCGTACAGGCGGTAGTAGCGGCGGTTGACCTCGTGCCGGGGCAGTCCGCCGGCCGCCGCCGCGCGCAGCTCGTCGGTGAGCCGCCGGTACGTCCCGGCCGGCTCGCCGCGCCGGCGCAGGTAGAACTCCAGGAAGCGGAACATGCTCTTGACCCTGATCAGGGTCTCGTCCACGTCGAAGAACGCGGCTGCGGTCCCTGCCATGCCGTCACCGTCCCGGGGCCGGCGGGGCGGCCTGGATCCGCTTCATGGTCACCGTGAAGACGCACAGCTGCTTCTCGCCCTGCTGCACGTCGATCCGGACCGGCAGCAGGTCCGCGCCGCCCGCCGGGGGGTGGCCGTCGTCGTGGAGTTCGGCCAGGTCCAGGACGCCGCCCTGGGTGTAGCAGAGCTGCTCCTCGGGCCCCGGCGCGGACCGGTCGCCGAGTTCGGCGGTGAGCGTGGTGTCCTCCTCCAGCTCGCCGAAGCTGCTGAAGATCACCTCCAGGGCGGTGGGGAACGCCTTGACGGCGGACACGCCACGGGCGTCGAGCACGGTGAGCAGGGCGAGTTGACGGGCCGCCTCGGCGAGCACCATGCCCGGGAGGTGGTCCTGGGCGTGGTCGAACATGCTCGGGTGGTCGGCCGGGATGCGCAGCCGGGCCCGGGCGGTGTCGCCGTCGGTGTGGGCGTCGACCAGGACGACGTTGTCCGGGTTGGCGCGGCCGACCAGGTGCGGCGCGACCGGCGTGCCCAGCAGCCGCGGCGGGTGGGCCGCCGAGGACGGCAGGGCGACCCCGTCCCGGTTGTTCAGCCGCAGGGACAGGTAGCTGGTCGGCGTCTTGAACCGCAGGCCGACGGTGGCCCGGCCGAGCACCGTGCCGTCCATCGAGAGCTCGATGGCCGAGTCGACACCGGTGACCCGGCCCTCCCGCTCCTTGCGGTCGACCACGGTCACCCGCATCGCCAGGGGGAACGGCGACTGGCCGACGGTGATCCACCGCGGCTGGGTCAGGCTGACGCTGAGGTGGGTGAGGATGAACTTGTGGTCCGCGGGCACCTCGAAGAAGAGGTGGGCCCCGGCCAGGGTGGCCTGCCGGCAGGCCTCCAGCAGCAGCACCGGGTCGTAGGTGTTCGGGCGCAGCAGGTGGTCGCCGTAGTACGCGTGCGAGCGCGGGAGTTGGGCGGCGGCGGCGTAGCTGTCCCGGTCGATCGGCTGGAGGTCGGTGAGGAAGACCTCGCCGAGCGACTCGCGGTGGACCAGGTAGCGGTCGACCGTGCGGGCGTAGCTGAGCCGCTCCTCGGCGGAGAGCCGCTCGTCGGGCTGTTCGGCGGGCTTGACGTCGAGCTCGGCGGTGGCGGTCTGTTTCTTGACCTGTTTCTTGGTGCTCCCGTCCTGCTTGGCGACGGGGTTGAGCGGTGTGATGGTCACGGGTGGGCTCCTTCATCGTCGGGTGCTTGGCCGTGCTGGGGGCGGGAGAGCCGCCTCAGGCCGGGTAGACGTCCCCCGGCAGCTTGCGGTCGGCGGCGACGGTGCCGATGTGCCAGTACGGGTACGGCGCGGGCGTGGTGCTGACCTTGTCCAGCCGGGCGACCTCGTCCTCGGTGAGGGTCCAGCTCATGGCCTGGAGGTTGTCCTCCAGCTGGTGCGGCTTGGTCGCGCCGATCACGGCCGAGGTGATGCCCGGCTTGGCCAGCACCCAGTTGATGGCGACCTGGGCCACCGTCGCCCCGTGCGCCTCGGCGATCAGGGCCATCTCGTCGACGATGTCGTACGCCTGGTCCGGGTCGGTGAGCGGCGCGGACTCGGCCGGGGTCCGCTCGGCGAGCCGGCTGCCCTCGGGGCGGCCCTCGCCGCGGCGGTACTTGCCGGTGAGGAAGCCGCCGGCCAGCGGGCTCCAGGCGGTGATCCCGACGTTCTGGTCGACGGCCAGCGGGATGATCTCGTGCTCCAGGTCGCGGGCTCCCAGGTTGTAGTAGCCCTGGTAGCAGACGAAGCGGCTGAGGTTGCGGCGGTCCGAGACGGAGAGCGCCTTCATCAGCTGCCAGCCGGCGAAGTTGGAGACCCCGAGGTAGCGGATCTTGCCGGCCCGGATCAGGTCGTCGAGTGCGCGCAGGGTCTCGTCCAGCGAGGTCCGCGGGTCGAAGCCGTGGATGTGGTAGAGGTCGATGTAGTCGGTGTTCAGCCGGCGCAGGCTGGCCTCGACGGCGGCGTAGAGGTGGTGCCGGGTCGCGCCGATGTCGTTGGGCTCGTCGGTGATTCGCCAGCGGCCCTTGGTGCCGATGATGACGCGGTCGCGGACCTTGGCCAGGGTGCGGCCGAAGAACTCCTCGCCCATGCCGTTCTTGTAGACGTCGGCGGTGTCGAAGAAGTTGATGCCGGCGTCCAGCGCCTGGTCCATCATCCGCAGCACGTGGTCGTCCTGGACCGTGCCGAACTCGGACCAGTTGCGGTCGGGGGCGCCGAGGAAGGACGCCCCGCCGCCGAACGTCATGGCACCGAAGCAGAGTTCGGAGACGGACAGGCCGGTGTCGCCGAGGTAGCGGTAACGCATCGGGATCGCTCCTTGTGGTGGGTCGGGTGGTGGTGCGTCGGGTCTCAGTAGCGGGTGCCGACGACGTCGGCGGCGAGCCGGCCGAGTTCGGCGCGGTCCGCGGGGGTGAGGTCGATGCCGGTGGCCCGGACGTTGTCCTCCAGGTACGGGATCCGCTTGGTGCCGGGGATCGGGACGACGTGCTCCCCGACGCCCAGCACCCAGGCGAGGGCGATCTGCGCCGCGCTGGCCTGGTAGCGCTCGGCCACCTCGGCGACGGCGCGGACCAGCTTCTGGTTGGCCGCGACGGCGTCGGCCTGGAAGCGCGGGTTGCCGGTCCGCCAGTCGCCCGCTTCCAGCTGGTCGGAGGTGGTGATGGCGCCGGTCAGGAAGCCCCGGCCGAGCGGGGCGTAGGCGATGAACGCGGCGTCGTTGGTGGCGCACCAGGGGACGACGCCCGCCAACTGGTCCTGGCTCCAGAGCGACAGCTCGCTCTGCACGGTCGCCACCGGATGGATCCGGTGCGCGGCCGTCAGCTGCGGCACGGTGGCCTCGGAGATGCCGAGGTGCCGGATCTTGCCGGCGGTGACCAGTTCCGCCAGGGCGCCCCAGGACTCCGCCAACGGCACGTCGGGGTCGACCCGGTGCAGTTGGTAGAGGTCGATGGTCTCGACGCCCAGCCGGCGCAGCGAGGCGTCGCAGGCGGCACGCAGGTGTTCGGGACGCCCGTCGGGCACGATCCGGCCGTCCCTGATCACCAGGCCGCACTTGCTGGCCAGGGTGAGCTCGGTGCGCAGGTCGCGCAGTGCCCGACCGACCAACTCCTCGTTGGTGTAGGGCCCGTAGACGTCCGCGGTGTCGATCAGGGTGACCCCGAGGTCAACCGCGCGGTGCAGTACGGCGGTTGATTCCTGGTCGTCCCGCTGGCTCGGACCATAGGCGAAGCTCATCCCCATACAGCCAAGTCCGATCGCCCCGACCTCACGTCCGGTGGAGCCAAGTCGTCGTCTCTGCATGCCAGTTGCCTCTCATCAGTGGGGGCTGGTCAGGTGCTCGTGAATCGAATATACATAAGAGGCCTTACAGGCAACAGATGCTGCTAGGTGTTCGACCTCTTATGCAACAAAGACACCTGATGACCGGGGAGGCAGTGAGATGACTGGTGCGGTATCGGAGCCGTTCGACGTGCTGATCGTGGGCGGCGGACCGAGCGGCATGCTGGCAGCCTGCGAGCTGCTGCGGCGCGGGGTGCGGGTGCGGCTCGTCGACCGGGCCCGGGAACCCTCGCCGTTCCCCAAGGCGCTGCTGGTCTGGCCGCGCAGCCTCGACCTCTTCGAGGACCTGGGCGTCCTCGGCGAGCTGCGCGCCGCCGGCCTGCGGATCAACGCCTTCAGCTACTTCTCCGACCGTCGGCCGCTGGCCACCTTCCCGTTCGAGGCGGCGCTGGCGCCGGTCTGCCTACCGCAGAACGAGACCGAACGGATCCTGCGCCGGCGCCTGTCGGAGCTGGGCGGCGTGGTGGAGCGCGGTGTGCGGCTGCTCGCCTTCGACGCCCTGGACTACTCGGGCAGCCTCACCGCGACCGACGGCGTCACCGCGGTGCTGGAGCACCCGGACGGCCGGATCGAACGGGTGCGCGCGCCCTACGTGCTGGGCGCCGACGGCGCCGGCAGCGCGGTCCGGGCGCAGCTCGGAACCGGCTTCTCCGGCAGCACCTACGAGACCGCGTTCGCGCTGGTCGACGCCCGGATCGAGGGCACCCTGCCGCCGGACCAGGCGCTGTACTACCAGTCGCCCGCGGGCGCGCTGGTGATCGTCGCGCTGCCGGACGGCGTCTACCGCTTCTTCTCCAGCCTGCCGCCGGGCCAGCAGGTCAGCGTTCCGCTGATGCAGGCCATCGTGGACGAGCGCGGTCCGAGCGGGGTCCGCATCACCGAGCCGATCTGGGAGAGCGTGTTCCGGGTGCACCGGCGGCACGCCAACGACTTCCAGCTGGGCCGGGTCTTCATCGCCGGTGACGCCGCCCACGTGCACAGTCCGGCGGGCGGGCAGGGCCTCAACACCGGCTTCCAGGACGCCCACAACCTCGCCTGGAAGCTCGCCGCGGTGATCAACGGCGAGGCGTCCCCGGAGCTGCTGCTCAGCTACGGGCCGGAGCGGGCGGCGGTGGCCCGGCGGGTGGTGCGGGACACCGACATCCAGACCCGGGCCTGGATGGTCAAGGGCCGGCTCGAAGTCGCGGCCCGGGACGCGGCGTTCCGGCTGCTGGACCAGACCGGGGTGCTCTCGCGGCACTACACGCCGGTGATGGCCGGGCGACGGCTCGCCTATCCGCCGGTCCGGCCGACCCAGCAGCCCGCCGGACGGTCCGGCTGCCGGCTGCTCGCCCACCTGCCGGGCCGGTTGCAGGTGGGTGCGGTCTTCCCGCGCGAGCTCGCGGTGAAGCACGGCATCGCCGGTCCGGGGGCCGATCCGGCCCGCTGGACGCTGGCCGTGACCGCGCCGGCGGCCCGGCCCGCGAACTGGCTCGCCGAGCTGGCCGGGACCGTCGCGGACCGGCCGCTGGTCCGGCTGGTCGAGCTGCCGGCCGCTCCGACCGCCCGGCTCACCGGTTGCCGTCAGGCCGGGTTCCACCTGATCCGTCCGGACGGGCACATCGCCGCCCACGGTCACCAGGAGGACCTGGACCGGCTGCGGGCGGAGCTCCGGGTCGCCTTCGGGGCCCGGACGGGTGCGGTGGAGCGGCGGGCGGCCGCCGCCTGACCCGACCGCGGGGGTGCGCTCGGCACACCCCCGCGGTCCTGACGGACGGACGCCGCCGGCGCGCCTTCAGGCGCGCCGGCGGCGTCGTGGGTGTGCCGCACGGGATCAGCCCGTGACGACGACCTCGAAGGCCTCGGTGCCCTCGGCGGCCAGGCCGCCCAGCACCAGGTGCCGACTCAGCACGTGGTGGCGGACCCACTCGCGGGTGTAGTCGTCGGCCGGCACGCCCGGTCGCAGCGAGACCCGCAGCCGGATCCGCTCCGGCTCGACCCCGGCCCCCGTCAGCACCACCTCGGCGGCCGCCACCTCCTCGAGCTCCTCGGCCAGTTCGGCCAGTTCGTCCGGGCACACGGGCTGCCCGTGCATCGTGACGCCCACCCTGGCGGCGTCCCGGAAGACCCGTACCGCGAGTTCCGGGCGGCCGCAGGAGCAGCGCACGGTGGTGCCGAAGTCCCCGGTGCGGTAGCGCAGCAGGGGCAGCGCCAGCTCTTCGTCCAGCACGGTCACCAGGATCATTCCGTCGGCCGTCACCTCCAACTGCCGCCCCGGCAGCGGGTGGAAGGTCTGCGGCGGGCACTCCGGTCCGGCGTGGCCGATCACGCCCGCCTCGGCCGAGGCGTAGCAGGTCCACAGCTCCACCTCCGGCAGCCGCTCGGCGATCAGCTGGGCGAGGTCCTGCCCGCCGCCGTGCCACAGCACCTTGCGCAGCCAGTCGAGTGGGCGGCCGGAGGCGGCGCAGCCGTACAGGATCCGGTCGAGGGCCTCCGGCGGGGCGGCCAGGGCGGTGACCCGCTGGTCCCGGAAGAAGTCGAGCCACTGCATGAGCTCGTCGTCACCGAGCCGTCCGAACGGCAGCACGGTGGCGCCCGACCGAGCCGCCAGCGCGTTGTAGAAGTAGTGCGCCCACTGCAGCCGGCCGGCAGGGTAGAGGTTCGCCAGCACCTCGCCGCGCCGCAGCGGCCGCCAGCTGCCGAGCGCCTCGGCGGCGGTGTCGTCGCCGTGCGCCGCGACCAGCCACGGCGCGGCCACCGAGCCGCCCGCCGCGTACAGGTTGGCGCCCTGGGTCCCCGGCCGGACCCGGCCCGACTCGGCGACCGCCCGGACGAGTTCGGCCCGGGTCAGCACCGGCAGTCGGCCCAGGGTGGGAGTCGCGGTGCTGCGCAGCTGCTCGGCGTACTTGTGGCGCAGTGACGGGAAGCGGGACGCCCGGGCCAGGGCCCGGCGCAACGGGTCCGTCGCGATGCGATCGGCCGCCGCCGGAGGCTCCTCCGCGTCCATCAACTGCTCTCGGTGCTCAGGCACGACGGCACTCATGAACTCCCCCTTAGAGTCCGCATCATGTCAGGAAGATAGCAAACCAGATGGACGGTTTGTCAATCGAGTGCTGAGGTGAACGTCCTCGGAGTTTCCGGCAGTTCTTGGTTCATGGCGGCGACAGCGCCGGTTTGCTTGGCCGTCTTGGCCCATTTGACATACCGCCAGGTTTGTTTCTAGCCTGATCCTGACGCTGACTGCCCACACACTCGACAGAGGTGATCCATGCCGAAGCAGTTGAAGCAGGAGCGGGCTGAGCAGACGCGCAGGTCCCTGATGCTGGCCGCGGCCACCATGTTCGACCAGGTCGGCTACGAACGGGCATCGCTGGCCGCCATCTGCGAATCGGCCGGGGTCACCAAGGGGGCGCTCTCCTTCCACTTTGCCAGCAAGGGCGAACTCGCCAGCGCCGTACAGAAGTTGGCCTGTGTCGAGAGTCGGGCGCGGCTGTCGGTGCTGCACCGCCCCGAGGTGCCCGCGCTGCAGACACTGATCGACATGACCGAGCTGCTGGCCGAACTGCTGCACACCGACCCGGTGATCCGCGCGGGCGCTCGCCTGGCACGCGAGTACGAGACGCCGCAGGATCCGGCCGTCGACTGCTACCTCTGCTGGCTGGAACTGCTCTGGAACGCCTACCTGCGCGCCGAGGCCGACCGCAGTGTGCTCCCCGGCACCTGCGCCCGGACCGTGACCGCGCTGGCCTGGACGGTGACCACCGGCGTGGACGCCCTGGTCCGCAGTCAGCGGGTGTTGGCCGCCACCGGGCAGGCCGGCACGATCGCGGAGGGTCCGCGGGAGTGGCTCTCGCGGATCTGGAGCATGCTGTTGCCGCAGGTGGTCTCCCCGGAGCAGCGCGCCCGGGTCCGGCTGCCCTGAGTCGCCGCGGTCCCGGCCGCCGAGGTCCCGGCGGGTCGTGCCCTCAGAGGGCGAGGGCGCGGGCGCGGGTGGCGGCCTGGTCGAGCAGCCGGTGGACGTCGGACTGGCGGGTGGTGGGGCGGTCGTTGTACTCGTCCGGGGAGGCGGCGGGCCGGCCGGTGGCGTGCAGGACCTCCATGACCTGGGTGCGCGCGATGCGCACGGTGTGCTCGGTGCCGTAGCCGTGGGCCAGTACGGCGGCCTGGGCGCCGAGCAGGCAGACCCGGCCGGACCGGTCCTGGAGGGCGCCCTGCAGCCAGCCGTGCTGGGTGAGGTAGCGGGAGGTCAGCCGCAGGTGTTCGGCGGCGCTGACCTGGACGGGGCGGGCGGGCCGCCGGAGCAGCCGGTCTAGCAGGCCGCGGTGCGGGTCGGGGTGGCCCGCGTGCCAGGGCTGCAGGGTGCTGCCGAGCGGGCAGACCCGGACGGCGGAGCGCGGCGGGGGCGCGGCCGATCGGGGGAGCGAGGAGAGGTAGGCCTCGATCTCGGCGACGAGCAGTGGGCCGTCGAGCGGGAACGCGGGGGTGGGCGCGGGGGCGGGGGTGAGAGTGGCCATGGGAGAAGGGCTTCCTTTATGTCCGGGTTCGTGCTGGTTCTGTGATAACCCGGGCGCGGTTCGAACGGCGCGACGGCGGCGGCCGTGTCGGTCGGGGAACGGCGGTGGGAGAGGGACACCCGCCGGATGGCTGGTGACGCGCCGGGGCGGCTCGGTCTGCGGGGGTACGCCGGCTTCGTGCCGCGGGGCGACGCGCGAGCGGTGCCCGGCGCGGAGGATGGAGGTCAGGCTCGCGCACCGGCGGGCGGCTGTGCGAAGGGAAGCCCATGTCGATCAAGGCCTCGACCGTCGGGGTGGCCACCGTGACCGCCCTCGGGGTGGCGGCGCTGTGCTTCGCGCTGCTGCCCAAGGTGGGCGACTGGACGGCCAACCGGCATGCTCAGGAGGCCAGTTACGCCACCGGTGCCGAGGCGAAGGGGGCCCGCACCGCGGTGCCGCGCTGGCTGCCGGACAACGCGACGGAGGTCCACTACCGGATGTCCACCACCGGCGGCGACCGGTTGCTGCGGGCCAAGCTTCCCGACGGCCGGCTGCCCGCGGAGTGCACGGCGGGGGCGCGGGGCGGGGAGGTCAGGCTGACCGCCGCCTGGTTCCCGGCGGGGGCGGGCGCCCGGGCGACGGTGAGCTGTGGGCTCTACCACGGGCTGCTGGCGGGCACCGACTTCTACGCCTGGCAGGACGACGCGGACTGGGTCGCGGCGAACCGGGCTTCCGCCAAGGCGAGTTGAGGCCGGCCGCCGAGTAGTGGGCGGGCCGCGGCAGGAGCGGCAAGCGCCCGGGCCGGGGCCAGCGGTTCTCCATGGGGCCGTCGATCAGTGATCGACGGCCCTTCGGCGTGCCCGGGCGCGGGCCGTCCATGGTTCGTGCATCGTCCGTTCCTTGACAGTCGAAAACCATAATCGATAGCTTCTTAAATCATCGAGATCCCAACGATTAGTTCTCTCATCGACTCTTGAGGGGTTCGTCATGTCCACCGCCGCGGCCGTCGCCGCCCCCGAGTCCACCCCCGCCGCCGTGCCGGCCGGCCGCTGGTGGACGCTCGGCATCGTCTCGATCGCCACCTTCATGCTGATGCTCGACCTGACGGTGGTGAACGTCGCGCTGCCCGACCTGCGCACCTCGCTGCACGCCGACTTCTCGGACCTGCAGTGGGTGCTCGACGCCTACGCGCTGACCCTGGCCGCGTTCCTGCTCACCGGTGGCTCGCTCGCCGACCGGCTCGGTCGCAAGCGGGTCTACATCGCGGGCTTCGTCGTCTTCACCGCCGCCTCGCTGGCCTGCGGCGCGGCCCAGGGCATCGGCGCGCTCAACCTCGCCCGCGGGGTGCAGGGGATCGGCGCGGCCATCCTGTTCGCGGTCGGTCCGGCGTTGATCGGCCAGGAGTTCCGGGGCAAGGACCGCGGCCTGGCGTTCGGCGTCTTCGGCGGGGTCTCCGGCCTGGCGATCGCGTTCGGGCCGCTGATCGGCGGCGCGCTCACCGACGGGATCGGCTGGCGATGGATCTTCCTGGTGAACGTGCCGATCGGGATCCTCGCGATGGTGCTCGGCACGCTGCGGATCGCCGAGTCCCGTGACCCGGCGGCGCACCGGGTGGACTGGGCCGGCCTGCTGGTCTTCTCCGCCGCGCTGACCCTGCTGGTGCTGGGCTTCCTGCGGGGCGAGGCGGACGGCTGGACCAGTGCCCCGATCATCGCGATGTTCGCCGCTTCCGTGCTGCTGCTGGCCGCCTTCGTGCTGGTCGAGCGCCGGCTGGGCGAGCGCGCGATGCTCGACCTCGGGCTGTTCCGCAACGTCACCTTCAACGGGATCTCGGTGACCACCCTGCTGGGCAACGCGGCCGGGATGTCGGCGATCTTCCTGCAGGTCTCCTACATGCAGAACGTGCTCGGCTACTCGCCGCTCGCCACCGGGCTGCGCTTCCTGCCGCTGACCCTGACCCTGTTCGTCGCGGCGGCGGTCACCGGCGGTCTGACGGTCAGGGTGCCGCAGCGGCTGCTGGTCGGCACCGCGGTCGCGCTGATGGCGGCCGGGCTCTTCCTGGTCACCCTGGTGCACCCGGACAGCTCGTGGACCGCGCTGCTGCCCAGCATGGCGCTGATGGGGCTCGGGATGGGGATGTTCAACCCGCCGCGCTCCTCGCTGGCGATCGGGGTGGCCGAGCCGGCGAAGGCGGGCATGGCGGCCGGCATCGGCGAAACGTTTCAGCAGGTCGGCATCGCGATCGGGATCGCCGGCTTCGGCGCGCTGTTCCAGCACCGGGTGACGGACTCCTTCGTGCACTCCGCCGCCGGCGCGCAGCTGGGGGCGCAGGCGAGGCAGGCCGGGACGGCGGTCGCGGCGGGCGCGGGGGAGCAGCTCGCCCGGACCCTGCCCGCCGCACTGGCCGGCCCGGTCCGGGTGGCGGCCCGGGCGGCATTCGTGCACGGACTGACCGACGTGCTGGTCGGCTGCGGTGCGGTGGCGGCGGTCGGCGCGCTGGTCGGCTTCCTCTTCATCCGTACCCGGGACCTGCACGAGAGCGCGCTGGCCGGCGCCGAGCACGGCGGCCACTGAGCGCACGACGGCCCGGTGGGCGCCGGGCCGTCGCACTCGTTGAGCGTTGAAATCGCCGATGGTAGATTTCCGAAGAGTTCAGTGGGACCGCGGCAGTACCGGCCTGGAACCCCGGACTCCCGATCGATGGGAGATCCCCGATGGCCCGCAAGAGCCCCGAGAGCCCCGAGAGCCCTGGGAACGCTGAGAACACTGTCGCCGCGCCGCCGGCGGGCACCCCGCGGCCGGACTTCCCGCTGGCCGGCCGTACCGGGATGCTGCTGCACAAGGCCGGCAAGCTCATCGAGGAAGAGGTCGACCGGGCGCTGGTCGCCGCCGGCTTCCGGCTGCGGACCTTCCTGGCGCTGGCGGCGCTGGCCGGTGGTCCGGAACTCTCCCAGCAGGACCTCAGTCGGGTGCTCAACCTCGACCCGACCACCATGGTCGCGCTGATCGACGAGCTGGAGCGGGCCGGCCGGGTCGAACGACGGCGCAACCCGGCCGACCGCCGCCGCTACATCCTGGTGCTCACCGAGCCGGGCCGGCAGGCGCTGGCCGAGGCCGAGGCGGTGGCGACCGAGGCCGAGCGCGCCTTCTTCGCCGAGCTGACGGGCCCCCAGCGGGACCAGCTGCACGGGATGCTGGCGCTGCTGATGGCCCATCGCTGGCCCAGCTCGATCTGCCTCTGAGTCGCCCGGGGCGGGTGGTTCGACGACGCATCAGTGGGGCCGCACTCGGCTGAAAGAGTGCCATAAAGGATGCATAAATAGGACATTAGGGTACAATCGGCGGCACCTCTGTAGCCGACAGAACGGGCCGCCACCCCATGGCCACACCGTCCGCCAGCGCAGCCCCGTCCACCGTCCCGCCGACCGAGAGGAAGAGAGCCGGCCGGAACACCGAGCTGCTGCTGGTGTTGGGTGCGGTCCTGGTCGCGGTCTTCGGCTACGTCGAGGTCGGTGTCAACCTCGACGGCAAGGTGCCGGCCGACGCGGTCGAGTACGGTGCGGCGCTCGGCGTGCTCGCCCTGCTGGCGCACGGCGTGATCCGCTGGAAGGCCCGGTACGCCGACCCGTTGCTGCTGCCGATCGCGATCCTGCTCAACGGGATCGGACTGGTGATCATCTACCGCCTGGACCGGGCCACCCCCGGCAGCGAGGCCGCGCCGACCCAGCTGCTCTGGTCGACGCTCGGGGTCGCGCTCTGCATCGCCGTGCTGCTGGTCCTGCCCGACCACAAGCTGCTGCAGCGCTACGCCCACGTCGGGGCGCTGGCCGCGCTGGTGCTGCTGATCCTGCCGGCCTTCTTCCCGCCGGTCTACGGCGCGCGGATCTGGATCACCATCGGCGGGTACTCGTTGCAGCCGGGCGAGTTCGCCAAGATCCTGCTGGCCGTCTTCTTCGCCGCCTACCTCGCCGTGCACCGCGAGTCGCTGGCGCTGACCGGCCGGCGGATCTGGCGCTGGGAGCTGCCGCGCGGCCGGGTGATCGGCCCGGTGCTGCTGATCTGGGCCGCCTTCGTCGGCGTGCTGGTCCTGGAGACCGACCTCGGCACCTCGCTGCTCTTCTTCGGCCTGTTCGTGGTGATGCTCTACGTGGCGACCGCCCGCAGCGGCTGGATCACCATCGGGCTGCTGCTGGCCTCGGTCGCCGCGGTGGCCGTCGGTTGGCTCTCGCCGCACGTGCACGCCCGGGTGGTGGACTGGCTGCACCCGCTCGGCAGCATCGCGGCCGGGCAGGGGGCCAACCAGATCGCCCAGTCGCTGTTCGCCTTCGCCTGGGGCGGAGTGCTGGGCACCGGGCTCGGGCGCGGCCACTCGATCCTGATCGGGTTCGCCGCCAAGGCCGACTTCATCCTGGCGACCATCGGCGAGGAGCTGGGCCTGGTCGGGCTGCTGGCGCTCTTCCTGCTCTACGCGCTGTTCGTCTCCCGGGGCGTCCGGACCGGGATCGCGCTGCGCGATCCGTTCGGCCGGCTGCTGGCGATCGGGCTGGCCGCGCTGGTGGCGATCCAGGTCTTCGTGGTCGCCGGCGGCGTGCTCGACCTGATCCCGCTCACCGGCCTGACCCTGCCGTTCATCGCGCAGGGCGGCTCCTCGGTGGTCACCAACTGGATCATCGTCGCGCTGCTGGTCCGGATGAGCGACATCGCCCGCCGCCCGCCCGTCGGAACCGACCACCGTCCGCCGACCACCGAGGAGGCCTGATGGCCAAGCCGCCCAGTCCGCGCGTACGACACGGCATCTCCACCACCGGCCGCCGGGCCGGTACCTTCTGCCTGGTGCTGCTCCTGCTGCTGGCCGTGCAGGCCACCCGGGTGCAGGTGTTCCAGGCCAAGGAGTACGACGGCAACGTCGCCAACCAGCGGACCACCATCGAGCGCTACGCCCAGCCGCGCGGCAACATCCTGGTCGGCGCCGACCCGATCACCGGTTCCACGGCCACCGGCGGCAAGTACGACTACAAACGGACCTACCCCGACGGCTCGCTCTACGCGGCGGTCACCGGCTACTCCTCGCAGACCTACGGGAACACCCAGCTGGAGGGCACCGAGGACGGCATCCTCTCCGGCACCGACAACCGGCTCTCCGGCTGGGCGGTGTGGAACGAGATCTCCCGCCAGCAGAACCCCGGCGGCGACGTCTACACCACCATCAACAAGGCCGCCCAGCAGGCCGCGATGGCCGGGCTGGGCAACCAGAAGGGCGCGGTGGCGGCGATCGAGCCGAGCACCGGCCGGATCCTGGCGCTGGCCAGCACCCCGTCCTACGACCCGAGCAGCTTCGCCGGCTCCAGCAGCGCCGACCAGAACGCCTGGAACAAGCTGCAGGCCGACAGCGACCAACCGATGCTCAACCGGGCGCTGCGGCAGACCTATCCGCCCGGCTCGACCTTCAAGGTGGTGACCGCGGCGGCCGCGCTGGCCAACGGCACGGTGAGCGACATCAACAGCGACGCCGGCGCCCCCTCGCCGTACGTCATGCCGGGCACCACCACGCCGTTGGTCAACGACACCAGCTCGTGCGACCGGACCGGCATCTCGCTGGACACCGCGATGGTGCTCTCCTGCAACAGCGTGCTGGGCTACCTGGGCGCGCAGACCGGGCTGGACAAGATGGTCGCGATGGCGCAGAACTTCGGCTTCAACGACCCGAAGCTGGACGTCCCGGTCCGCGCCGCGCGCAGCAACTTCGACACGCAGATGAACCAGTCCCAGGTCGCGCTCTCCTCGATCGGCCAGTACGACACCGCCGCCACCCCGCTGGTGATGGCGATGGTCGCGGCGGGTGTGGCGAACAACGGGACGGTGATGTATCCACAGCTTGTGGACAAGCTGGCCAAGTCGGACGGCAGCACGGTCCAGCTGATGAAGCCCGAGGTCTACAAGCAGGCGATGAGTCCCCAGGTGGCCGGCCAGGTCCAGCAGCTGATGACCGATGTGGTGCAGAACGGCACCGGCAGGAACGCCCGGATCGGCGGCGCGACGGTCGGCGGCAAGACCGGTACCGCCCAGCACGGAATCGCCAACTCCGGTACGCCCTACGCCTGGTTCATCTCCTGGGCGAAGCCGACCGGCTCGGCGCAGGTGCCCCCGGTGGCCGTCGCGGTGGTGGTCGCGGACAGCAGCGCCACCGACGTCACGGGCGGGGCGCTGGCCGCGCCGATCGCCAAGTCGGTGATGCAGGCGGTGCTGAACGGGAGCTGAGACCGGCGGCGGAACGGATCGCCGGCTCCCCCTAGCCGCTGAGAACCGATCTGGCTAGCTCCTGGAGTCTGAGGACAGCGGATGCCCCCCCGCCATACTCTTCACTCCATGATGCCCACCCGTTCGTCCGGAGCGCCCCGCAGCCGCGGGCGGTTCGGCAGCCGCCGCGTCGCGCAGCCGCATGCCGGACGCTCCGTACGGCTGCCCGGCGGACATCCGGGCGGGCACCCGGCCCGACCGGAGCCGGGGCGGACGGCGGTGGGCAGGCCGCGCCGGAGCGGGAGCGCCGCCGGCCCGGCCGGCCATCCGGCGCCGCGGAGCGCGGCGCGAAGCGGCCCGGGCGGCCGGACCCTGCTGGAGCGGCTGTTCGCCGCTCCGGCCGGCGGGCTGTTGGCCCGGCGCTGGGTGCACCTGTTCGGCTGCCTGGTCGCGGCGGGCTGGGCGGCGGCCTTCCCGATCGTCTCCAACCTGCCGAACCAGCGGCTCTGGGGTCTGGTCGCGGCCCCCTCCTACCTGCTGGCCGGGCTCGCCGTGGCGGCGCTGCCGAGGCGCTTCGCGGGCCGGGCCGCGGCCGGGATCGCGCTGGTCGGGGCGGTGCTGCTGCCGCTCGTGCTGCTGGCCGTGCAGGGGCACCGGCAGTCCGAGGTGATGGTGGTCGAGCGCTCGGCCCAGCTGCTGCTGCACACCGGGACCCCGTACCTGCCGGATCCGACCACGGTCTCCGACTTCAACCCGTACCTGCCGGCGATGTCGCTCTTCGGCCTGCCCCGGGCGGTACTCGGCAGCGGGAACCCGGTCTGCCAGCTGCTCGGCGATGCCCGGATCTGGTTCGCGCTGAGCTTCTTCGGCTGCCTGGTGGCCAGCTGGCGGCTGCTGCGGCCGGAGGGCGGCCGGTCGCCGCTGCTCCCGCTGGCGGTGCTGACCGGCTCGCCGCTGATCGCGCTGATGCTGGCCGTCGGCGGGGTCGACCTGCCGCTGATCGGCGTCTGCTGCCTGGCCATGGCGCTGGCCGCCCGGGACCGGACGATCGCCGCCGGGCTGGTGCTGGCGCTGGCCTGCACGCTGAAGTGGACCGCCTGGCCGGCCCTGCCGGTCGCCGCGCTGCTGCTCTGGCGGCTGTACGGCCGCCGTCCGGCGGCCCGGGCGGCACTGACCGCGCTGCTGGCGAGCGCGGTGGTGCTCCTGCCGTACGCGCTGACCCGGCCGCAGGACCTGGTGGACCAGGTGGTGAAGTTCCCGCTCGGCCTGACCGCCGTGAAGACCCCGGCGGGCAGCCCGCTGCCCGGCAAGGTGCTGGCCGGCCTCGGGCCGGCCGGGCACACCGTCTCGCTGGTGCTGCTGGTGCTCGGCGGCCTCGCGGTGACCGGCTGGCTGCTGCTGCGGCCGCCGACCACCGCCGTCGCGGCCGCCGACTACCTGGCCGCCGGGCTCACCGTCGGCTTCATGCTGGCCCCGGCCGGCCGCTTCGGCTACCTCGCGCTGCCCGCCGTGCTGGCCATCTGGCCCCGGCTGGCCAGTCACCGGCCGCCCGCCGTTCCGGGTACGGTCGGGTGCGCCCGGGCGGCCGAGGGCAGCAGCCTCAGCATCGCTTCTTAGCCCGCCCGGTCCTGTGACGGCCACCGGCACGCGAGCGCTGAGAACAGGTGAGCGACCATGGGAGGGGTTCCCACGGCTACGAGGAGCGGAGAGACATGGGTGAGCGACGGGTACCGAAGCGCAAGCCCGGGCGGCGGCGCTTCCTGGGGCTGGCCGCGGCCGCCGCGGCAGCCGCGGCCGGCGGTCTGGCGGCCTGCGGCACCAACCGCGGCGCCCAGTCGGCCGAGCAGCAGCTCGGCTACCAGCCGTCCGGCACGGGAGCGGGCGGCTCGAGTCCGAGCCCGCAGGGCGAGGCCGGCAAGGCGGGCAACGCGGACTGGAAGATCAGCAACGCCGGGCCGGACGACGCCATCGAGGGCTGGTCGGACCGGGTGAGCGTGCTGCCGGGCGAGAGCTTCGGCCTGTACGTCTCCACCACCGCCCCCGGCTTCACCGTCTCGGCCTACCGGATGGGCTGGTACGGCGGCGCCCGTGGCCGGCTGGTCTGGAAGTCGGACCGGCTGCCGGGCAGCAAGCAGGAGGCGGCCCACCTCGATCCCAAGACCCGGATGGTCTCCACGTCCTGGGCCAGGAGCACCACCGTCGACACCAGTGGCTGGCCCGAGGGCAGCTACCTGCTCCGGCTGGACGCCGACGGCGGGGCCGGCCAGCGCTACGTGCCGGTCACCGTCCGGTCCGCCTCCACCGCGGGCAAGACCGTGATCGTCAACGCGGTGCCGACCTGGCAGGCCTACAACCTCTGGGGCGACTACAACCTCTACAACGGCCAGAACGGCGCCTACGCGACCCGTTCGCTGGTGGTCTCCTTCGACCGCCCGTACCAGTACGCCGACGGTGCCGGGCTGTTCCTGGTGTACGAGGCGCCGCTGATCGCGCTGGCCGAGCGGCTGGGCATCCCGCTCGCCTACACCACCGGGATCGACCTGGCCGGCGACCCCGGCCTGCTCAAGGGCGCCACCGCGCTGATCTCGCTGGGCCACGACGAGTACTGGTCGCCCGAGCAGCGGGCCAACGCCACCGCCGCCCGGGACGCCGGCACCAACCTGGCCGTCCTCGGCGCCAACTGCTGTTTCCGCCGGGTCCGCTACGAGGCCTCGCCGACCGGCCCGAACCGCACGGTGGTCTGCTACAAGACCTCGTTCAAGGACGACCCGGGCTTCGCCGCCGGCCAGCCGCCCACCAACGACTACCGGGTCAGCCCGCAGGCCGACCCGGAGAGCTCGATGCTGGGCGTGATCTACGACGGCTACCCGGTGGACGAGCCGTACGTGGTGACCAACCCCGGCCACTGGCTCTACGCGGGTACCGGGGTGCAGGCCGGCGACAGCTTCCCGCACCTGGTCGGCGTCGAGTACGACCGGGTCAACACCGGCTTTCCGACCCCCAAGCCGATCGAGATCCTGGCCCACTCACCGGTCACCTGCGAGGGCCGCAAGAGCTTCAGCGACAGCGCGTACTACACCGTGCCCAGCGGTGCCGGGGTCTTCGCCTCCGGCACCATGCGCTGGGTGGAGGCGCTGGACGCCACCGGTGACGGCTCGTCCGGCGCCGACCACTCGATGAACGCCCAGGCCGGCGCGCTCACCCAGCGGGTCACCGAGAACCTGCTGCGCGCCTTCGCGGCGGGCCCGGCGGGCAACACCCACCCGGCCCAGGACAACACCGCGGAGGTCTACGGCAAGGCCTGACCACCCGCCGCGCCGGCCGTCAGCCGGGGTTGCCGACCCTGAGCACCTCGGTGACGGCCGGCAGGGCCGCCTGGGCGCCGAAGCCGCCGCCGATCACCTCGGCGGAGACCGCCAGGTTGTCGCGGTAGCCGGTGAACCAGCTGTTGGTGGCGTTCGAGGCGCTGCCGACCTCGGCGGTGCCGGTCTTGCCGCCGATGTTGCCGGTGAGCCCGTTCGCCAGGCCGTAGCCGGTGCCGTCGGACTCGGTGAAGACGGCGTTCATCATCGAGCGCAGGTTGGTCAGCACGCCCTGCGGGATCTGCTGGGCGGCCGGCGTCTGCGGCAGGCCGGCGACCAGGATCGGCTGCTTGAACGTACCGCTCTCCACGGTGGCCGCCACCGAGGCCATCTGCAGCGGGTTCATGGTGACCTTGCCCTGGCCGATGTACTCGGCGGCGGTCTCGTCGGGGCTCTGGCCGGGCCCCGGGACCGAGCCGTCGGCCGAGGTGACGCCGATCTTCCAGTCGCCGATGCCGAAGTAGTTCTTGGCGGTCGCGGCCAGGTCGCCGGACTTCAGGGTCTGGGTGGCCTGCTTGATGAAGGCGGTGTTGCAGGAGACCGCGAAGTCGTTGGTGAAGGTGTTGTTCGGCCGGGCGTCCGAGAAGTCGTTCTTGTAGGTCTGGCCGACCGTGAAGGTGGACGGGCAGGGCATGTTCGCGCTCGGGCTGATGCCGGCCTGGAGCAGGGCGGTCGCCGTGATCACCTTCATGGTGGAGCCGGGCGCGGTGGCGCCGAGCAGCGAGATGGTGTTGCCGGCCGTGCCGGCGTCGGCGACGGCCAGGATCTGCCCGGTGCTGGGCTCGATGGCCACCATGCCGGCCTGGTGGCCCTTGGCGGCCTGCTCCTTCACCGCGTTCTCGGCGGCGGCCTGGAGGGTCGCGTCGATGGTCAGCTTGAACGGTTGGCCGGGCTTGGGCGGGGTGATGGTGAAGAGCTTCTGCGGCTGGTTCTTGCCGGTGGGGTCGGTGAGCTCCACGGCGGAGCCGGCGTCGGCCGGGTCGCCGGTCGGCACGCTCTGCTGGAACTTCGCCACCATCCCGGTGAGCGAGGGGAAACCGGCCAGCGACTTGCCGTTGCGGTCGGTCACCGAGGACGGCGGCGAGTAGATCGGCTGGGTGGTGAGGGTCTCGCCGGCGGTCAGCTGCGGGTGGATCACGGTCGGCGCCCAGTGCACGACGGCGGTGCCGTCGCTCATCTTCTCCATGCCCAGGTAGCCGGTGTACTGCCAGACGTTGGCGGTACCGGTGAACTCGGCCTTGGCGCTGAAGCTCTCCAGGACCTGGTTGGCGGTGCCCGGCGAGCCGGACGCGCTCGCCGCCGGGGAGCCGGCGGCGGACGGCGAGGGGGCCGCCGAGGAGGCGGCGGACGGGCTCGCGGTCGCCGAGGCGAAGGCCGCCGCGGTGGCCGGGCCGCCGGCCGCCAGGGTGAGCGCGCTCGGCTTGACGTTGCTCTGGAACGCGGTCAGCGCGGTGAGCGCGCTCTGCGGGTCGTCGGTCAGCTGCGAGGCGCCCGCGAGGTCGCCCTTGGACCAGTCGGCCAGGAAGGTGCTCGCCGTGCTGGCGGCCAGCGCGGCGGAGGGCGGCTCGGCGACCACGGTGCGCGGCTTCGGGGCGGCCGAGCCCTTGCTGCTCGATCCGACCAGGCTGTACGCCCCGTACCCACCGGCCGCCAGCATGACGACGGCGACGGCGGTGACGGCGGCGGTCTTCGCGCCATGGCGCATGATGAGGCTCCCCCGGGGATCTGGCAGAAAGGTCAGGACAGCAAAGCCTAAGCTCCGGTTAAGCGCGCTCCTGGAACCGGCCGCCACTCGTGACAGACCTGGTACAGACCGAGGGTCGGCCTGTAACCCGGGCTGACCGGAACCGATCTGGTCGGCTCCGGTCCTGGTCGGACCGGGTGGTGAACCGGTGGTGGGGGCTCAGATCCAGGTGGTGAACCACATCCGGGAGCGCCAGTCCGACAGTGGGATGACCTGACCGGTGTAGAGCGGCAGGAAGTAGAGGAAGTTCCACATCACGGCCAGCACCAGCAGGCCGGCCGCCGCCCCGCCGATCAGCCGCCGTTCGCGGGTGGCCGTGGCCGGTCCGATCAGCGCGCCGATCAGCATGGTCACCGCCAGCACCAGGAACGGCACGAAGGCCACCGCGTAGAAGAAGAAGATGGTCCGGTCCTGGTACTCGAACCAGGGCAGCAGGCCCGCACCCAGTCCGCAGAGCACCGCCCCGGCCCGCCAGTCCCGCCGCAGCGCCCAACGGTAGAGGCAGTACGCCAAGCCGATGATCCCGGCCCACCAGAGCAGCGGGGTGCCCAGTGCGAGCACCTCGGAGGCGCACTGGCTCGCCTTGCAGCCGCTCTCCCCGAACCGCGGCGAGTCGTAGTAGAAGGAGACCGGACGGGCGTCCAGCAGCCAGCTCCACGGGTTGGACTGGTAGACGTGCGGGCTGTGCAGGTTGATGTTGAACTCGTACATCTGGCTGTGGTAGTGCCAGAGCGAGCGCAGGCTGGCCGGCACCCAGCTCATGTCCACCTGGAACGGCATCTTCACCTTGCCGAGGACCGGCAGCGTGACGAACTCGGTGGAGAGCCCGTGCCGCCCGAGCGCCCAGCCGCGGTCGTAGCCGCCCTTGCCCGGCACGGTGCTGCTGGCGAACCAGCCGGCCCAGGACGAGACGTAGACCACCAGCGAGACCAGCACGATCGAGGCGAAGGCCGGCAGCCCGTCCCGGACCAGGGTCGACCAGTACGGCCGCCGGGCCCCGGCCATCCGGCGCGCGCCGGCGTCCCAGAGCACGGTGAGCAGACCGAAGAACGCGACCACGTACATGCCGCTCCACTTGGTGGAGCAGGACAGGCCCACGCAGACCCCGGCGGCCAGCCGGTACGGGCGCCAGCCGAACCGCATCCGGTGCGCCACCCGCGCGTCGGTGGTCTCGCCGAGCAGCCGGGCGATCCGGCCGCGGGTGTGGTCCCGGTCGAGCAGCAGGAAGCCGAAGCCGGCCAGGATCCAGAACATGACGATCAGGTCGAGCAGCCCGGTGCGGCTCATCACGAAGTGCAGCCCGTCCACCGAGAGCAGCAGGCCGGCCACGCAGCCGAGCAGGGTGGAGCGGAAGAGCCGGCGGGCGATCCGGGCGAGCATCAGGATCGAGAGCGTGCCGAGCAGGGCGACCATGAACCGCCAGCCGAACGGGTGCATCCCGAAGATCTGCTCGCCCAGACCTATGATCCACTTCCCGATCGGCGGGTGGACGATGAAGGACGGCGCGCTGGTGTAGGGGATGGTCTGGTGCGGCAGCAGGATCTGCCCGTTGGCGTCGTCCGGCCAGGCGATCTCGTAGCCGCCGTGCCAGAGCGCGTAGGAGTCCTTGGCGTAGTAGGTCTCGTCGAAGATGATCGCGTTCGGGCTGCCCAGGTTGGTGAACCGCAGCACGCCGCCGAAGACCGCCACCGCCAGCGGACCCAGCCAGCCGGACCAGCGGCAGAGCCAGGCCCACAGCCCGGCCGGGACCCGGATCCCGGCGCGCAGCAGCAGCGGCGAGGGCGCGACGACCGCCGGGGTCACCCCGGGGCCGTCCGGCATCGGCGGCACCAGCCGCTCGGCGAGCGGGGTCCGCTCGGGCGCGCGGTAGCCGTAGCCGGCCAGCCGGGCGCGCCAGCCGACGCCCGCCGGGCGGGCCGGACCGGCCTCCTCGGAGCCGTCGGGGCCTGCCGCGGGGTCCGCGGGGGCCTCCGCCACCGTCTCTGCTGCCGTCTCGCCACTCACCCGGACATCGTAGGGGCGCCTTCCTGCGGCAGGGCCGCTCCCTCCGAAGCTGCCCGGTTCGTCACCAATCTCCCGGGAATCTCCGGGCTCCCCCCGCGGCCTGCGAGGATGGCCGGGTGACAGGTGTACTGGTGCTGGCAGGAACCCCCATCGGCGACGTCGCGGACGCGCCGCCCCGGCTGCTCGCCGAGCTGGCCTCGGCGGACGTGATCGCGGCCGAGGACACCCGGCGGCTGCGCCGGCTGACCCAGGCGCTCGGCGTGACGCCGGCCGGCCGGGTGCTCTCCTACTTCGAGGGCAACGAGGTCGGCCGGACCCCGGAGCTGGTCGAGGCGCTCACCGGCGGCGCCCGGGTGCTGCTGGTCACCGACGCGGGCATGCCCTCGGTCTCCGACCCTGGCTACCGGCTGGTGGCCGCCGCGGTCGCCGCGGACGTCAAGGTCACCGCCGTGCCCGGCCCGTCCGCGGTGCTCACCGCGCTGGCGCTCTCCGCGCTGCCGGTGGACCGGTTCACCTTCGAGGGCTTCCTGCCGCGCAAGGCCGGCGACCGGGCCCGCCAACTGGCCGAGATCGCCGCCGAGCCGCGCACCATGGTCTTCTTCGAGGCCCCGCACCGGATCGCCGAGACGCTGGCCGCGATGGCCGACGCGTTCGGCGCGGACCGACCGGCCGCGGTCTGCCGGGAGCTCACCAAGACCTACGAGGAGGTCAGGCGCGGGCCGATCGGCGAGCTGGCCGAGTGGGCCGCCGAGGGGGTGCGCGGCGAGATCACCGTGGTGGTCGGCGGCGCTCCGCCGGCCGCGCCCGCGGAGCTGAGCCCGGCGGAGCTGGCCGGCCGGGTGGCCACCCGGGAGGAGGCGGGGGAGCGGCGCAAGGAGGCGATCGCCGCGGTCGCGGCGGAGCTGGGGCTGCCGAAGCGGGAGGTCTTCGACGCGGTGGTGGCGGCCAAGCACGGCGGCTGAGCGGGGCCGGTGGGGCTGTTGGGGCCTTCCCGGTCGTCCCGCGCGTCCCGGGCCGCCCGCGCGTACCTTGGAATGACGGGCGCCCGCCGCGTACGCCGGTCGTCGAAAGGACCTCCGCGCACGCCGGACAGCCCGTTGGAAAAGGTAAAGCGGATACCCGATAAACCCTCGCTGAGCTGCGGGTTTGTCGGGGATTCGTACAGGGATGGCCAACACCCGGCCAAGTCTCGGCAAGCCGGGTATCGCCCCAGGGCGCTTGGGCATTCCATCGGATGGAAAGACCCGGACCGGACGAACGTCCGGCGGGCGCTGGGAGACCGCGATGAGCGAGACAATCGGTAGCCCTCTGGGTGGCACCCCCGGGACCGGACTGAAGCCGGGCCCGGACCAGGAACCGGCCACCCGCCCCGGACCCGGCGAGCCGTCGGCCGCCAGCTCCGCCGCCGCGCTGCGCGGAGCGGTGGACGTGGTCCGGGAGGCCTACTCCTTCGCGTGCCTGAGCTGCGGTTACGGCTGGGAACAGGCGTACGACATCGAGCACCACCGGGCCCGGGACGGGCACACGGTGATCCAGTACCGGGCCAACGGCGTCCGGGTTCCGTCCCCGCTGCTCAAGCCGAGCTGCCCGGGTTGCGGCGGCCACACCGTGCGGATCATGCGCGCCGGCCGGGTCGCCACCGTCGAGCACAACTGGCACCACGCGCCCGGCTACGCCGCGCACGGCGAGCCCGCCGCCCCGTCGGCCGCCCCGGCGCCGACCGGGCCGCGCCGGCTGCGGACCAGGTGGTACCAGTTCTGGTTGCCGAAGGCGTAGTTCCCCGCCCGCAGGGCCGTCCTCACCGCGGAAGAAACGGTTCGGGGGCGGCCCCGCCGCGTGGTCGGGCCCCGCGCGGTTAGGCTCGGGGACCATGGCTGCCAAGGACGACGACCGCTCCACCCCGCCCCCGCTGCCCGCGCCGCTCGCGGTGCCGGTGGCCGACTCGCACACCCACCTGGACATGCAGTCCGGCACCCCGGAGGAGGCGCTGGCCAAGGCGGCCTCGGTCGGGGTCGACACCGTGGTGCAGGTCGGCTGCGACCTGCCGGGCTCGCGCTGGGCGGCCGGGCTGGCGGAGCGGTACCCGCAGGTGCACGCCGCGGTCGCGCTGCACCCGAACGAGGCGCCGCGGATCGTGCTCGGCGACGGGGACGGCTGGTCCGGGCAGCGCCGCTCGCCGGGCGGCTCGGCGGCGCTCGACGAGGCGCTGGCCGAGATCGACCGGCTGGCCGCGCTGCCGCAGGTGGTCGCGGTCGGCGAGACCGGGCTGGACTACTTCCGCACCGGCCCGGAGGGGGTGGACATCCAGAAGGAGTCGTTCCGCCGGCACATCGAGATCGCCAAGCGGCACGGCAAGGCGCTGGTGATCCACGACCGGGACGCCCACGAGGACGTCATCGACGTGCTGCTGGCCGAGGGCGCGCCCGAGCGGACGATCTTCCACTGCTACTCCGGCGACGCCGAGATGGCCAAGGTCTGCGCCGAGCACGGCTGGTACCTCTCGTTCGCCGGCCCGGTCACCTTCAAGGCCAACCAGCCGCTGCGCGACGCCCTCGCGGTCACCCCGCTGGACCGGGTGCTGATCGAGACGGACGCGCCCTTCCTGACCCCGCACCCCTACCGCGGCCGTCCCAACGCCCCGTACCTGATCCCGGTCACCCTCCGCTCGATGGCCGCCACCCTGGCCCTGCCCGAGGACACCCTGGCCGCGGCGATCGCCGGGAACACCGCCCGGGCCTTCGGCTACTGAGGCAGGTCGTCGAGCCGCGAGGGGTGGGACCGCCCTTATCCTTAGGCGGTGAGTACCACCGATCCCGCCTCCGACAGCCACCTGCTCGGCGCCTCCGACATCCGGGAGCTGGCCGCCGCGCTCGGGGTCCGCCCGACCAAGCAGCGTGGGCAGAACTTCGTCATCGACGCCAACACCGTGCGCCGGATCGTCCGGGCCGCCGAGGTGACCGGCGAGGACGCCGTGGTCGAGGTCGGGCCGGGGCTCGGGTCGCTCACGCTGGCGCTGCTGGAGGTCGCCGCGCACGTCACGGCGGTGGAGATCGACCCGCTGCTGGCCCAGCACCTGCCCAGCACCATCGCGGCCCGGATGCCCGCCCGGGCCGGCGACTTCGACCTGGTGCTGAGCGACGCGATGGAGGTCACCGAGCTGCCCGGCCCGGCGCCGACCGCGCTGGTCGCCAACCTGCCGTACAACGTGGCCGTGCCGGTGCTGCTGCACATGCTGGCCACCTTCCCCAGCATCGAGCGCACCCTGGTGATGGTGCAGTCCGAGGTCGCCGACCGGCTCGCCGCGCGGCCCGGTAACAAGGTGTACGGGGTGCCCTCGGTGAAGGCCAACTGGTACGCGGAGGTCAAGCGGGCCGGCGCGATCGGGCGCAACGTCTTCTGGCCGGCGCCGAACGTCGACTCCGGTCTGGTCTCGCTGATCCGCCGCGAGCCGCCGACCACCTCCGCCACCCGGGCCGAGGTCTTCGCGGTGGTGGACGCCGCGTTCGCCCAGCGCCGCAAGACGCTGCGGGCCGCGTTGGCCGGTTGGGCCGGCTCGCCCGCCGCCGCCGAGCAGGCCCTGGCGGCCGCCGGCATCGACCACACCCTGCGCGGCGAGATGTTGACGGTGGAGCAGTTCGCCGCCATCGCCGAGCACAAGCCGAAGGTGCCCGTGCTGTGACCCACTCGCCCGTCGCCGGTTCGGTCACCGTACGGGTGCCCGCCAAGGTCAACGTCCAGCTCGGGGTCGGCGGCCGCCGCCCGGACGGCTTCCACGACCTGGCCAACGTCTTCTTCGCGGTCGCGCTCGGCGACCAGGTGACCGCCGCGCCGGCCGAGGAGGGCGTCACCCTCAGCTGCGCGGGCCCCGACGCCGACCAGGTCCCGCTGGACGACAGCAACCTGGCCGCTCGGGCCGCCCGGCTGCTCGCCGCGCACCACGGCGTCGAACCGCGGGTCCACCTGCACATCGCCAAGGACATCCCGGTGGCCGGCGGGATGGCCGGCGGCAGCGCCGACGGTGCCGCCGCGCTGGTCGCCTGCGACGCGCTCTGGGAGCTGAAGACCCCGCTGCCGGTGCTGCTGGAGCTGGCCGCCGAGCTGGGCTCGGACGTGCCGTTCGCGCTGCTCGGCGGCGTGGCGCTGGGCCGCGGCCGGGGTGAGCTGCTGGAACCGCTGCCGGTCAGCGGCGCCTTCCACTGGGTCTTCGCGGTAGCCGACGGCGGCCTCTCCACCCCCGCCGTCTTCGCCGAGTGCGACCGGCTGCGCGAGGCGGCCGGCACCGGCTCCGCCGACACCGACGTGCCCACCCCGGACGCCGACCCGGCCCTGCTCGCCGCGCTGGCCACCGGCGACCCGGCCGCGCTGGCCGCCGCGCTCGGCAACGACCTGGAGGCCGCCGCGCTCTCGCTGCGCCCGGCGCTGGCCGACACGCTGCGCGCCGGCACCGCGGCCGGCGCGCTCGGCGCCCTGGTCTCCGGTTCCGGCCCGACCTGCGCCTTCCTGGCCGCGGACGCGGAGTCGGCGGCTGCCATCGCCACCGCCCTGGCCGCCTCGGGCACCTGCCGTACGGCCCGGGCCACGTACGGCCCGGTGCCGGGCGCGGAGGTTCTGCCGGAGTGACCGGCGATCACCCTTGGGAGTGATCGCCGGTCGCCGTCGCGCGGCCCACCGACGGCACCGGGCCGCTGGAGGTCCGCCGCGCCGTCGCGGCCGGTCGCCGGCCGCGACGGCCGGGCCGGTGGGCCGCGAACTCGGGCGGAGGGGCTCGAGGCCGGCCGACTACTCTTGGGAGCCCAGTCCACCGAACCCAGGAGCGCAGCGCACGTGGCCGTCAACCTCGCCACCATCGAGTCCGTCACGAAGGTCTACGGCACCCGGGCCCTTCTGGACGGGGTCAGCCTCGGCGTCAGTGAGGGCGACCGGATCGGCGTGGTCGGCCGGAACGGGGACGGGAAGACGACCCTGATCCGGATGCTGGCCAAGCTGGAGGAACCGGACACCGGCCGGATCACCCACTCCGGCGGCCTGCGGATGGCGGTGCTCACCCAGCACGACTCACTCGACCCGAAGGCCACCATCCGGCACGAGGTGATCGCCGACCGGGCCGACCACGAGTGGCTGGGCGACGCCCGGATCCGCGACATCATCCAGGGGCTGTTCGGCGGCCTCGACCTGCCCGGCTTCGCGGACGGCCTGGACACCGTGATCGGCCCGCTCTCCGGTGGCGAGCGCCGCCGGATCGCGCTGGCCAAGCTGCTGCTCGGCGAGCCCGACCTGATCGTGCTGGACGAGCCCACCAACCACCTGGACGTCGAGGGCATCGCCTGGCTGGCCGAGCACCTGCGGAACCGCCGTTCGGCGCTGGTCTGCGTGACCCACGACCGGTGGTTCCTGGACCAGGTCTGCACCCGGATGTGGGACGTGCAGCGCGGCGAGGTCCGGGAGTACGAGGGCGGCTACTCCGACTACGTCTTCGCCCGGGCCGAGCGGGCCCGGATCGAGGCCACCGAGGAGAGCAAGCGGCAGAACCTGGCCCGCAAGGAGCTGGCCTGGCTGCGCCGCGGCGCGCCCGCCCGGACCTCCAAGCCGCGCTACCGGATCGAGGCCGCCAACGCGCTGATCGCGGACGTGCCGGAGCCGCGCGACAAGTCCGAGCTGATGAAGTTCGCCAACGCGCGGCTGGGCCGGACCGTCTTCGAGCTCGCCGACGTCACCGTCAAGGCCGGCGACAAGCTGCTGCTGGAGCGGCTGACCTGGAACCTCGGCCCGGGTGACCGGATCGGCCTGCTGGGCGTCAACGGCGCCGGCAAGACCTCGCTGCTGCGTGCGCTGCAGGTGGCGTACGCCTCGCAGGGGGACGTCCAGCCGACCAGCGGGGTGATCAAGGTCGGCAAGACCGTCCGGCTGGCCTACCTCTCCCAGGAGGTGGCCGAACTCGACCCCGCCACCCGGGTGCTGCAGGCCGTCGAGCAGGTGCGCTCGCGGGTCGACCTCGGCAAGGGCCGGGAGATGAGCGCGGGCCAGCTCTGCGAGCAGTTCGGCTTCGGCAAGGACAAGCAGTGGACCCCGGTCGGCGACCTCTCCGGTGGTGAGCGCCGCCGGTTGCAGCTGCTGCGGCTGCTGATGGACGAGCCGAACGTGCTCTTCCTGGACGAGCCGACCAACGACCTGGACATCGAGACGCTCAACCAGCTGGAGGACCTGCTGGACGGCTGGCCCGGCTCGATGATCGTGATCAGTCACGACCGGTTCTTCATCGAGCGGACCACGGACACCGTGTACGCGCTGCTCGGCGACCGGCGGATGCGGATGCTGCCGAACGGCGTGGACGAGTACCTGGAGCGGCGGGCCGCGGTGGTCGCCGCCGCGGTGCCGGTGGCCGTGCCGGCCGCGGTCGGCGGGCCGGCGAAGTCGGCGGGGGACACCCGGGCCGCGAAGAAGGAGCTCCAGCGGATCGAGCGGCAGATCGCCAAGCTGGAGCAGCGGGAGGCCAAGCTGCACGCCCAGCTCGCCGAGCACGCCGCGGACTTCGGCAAGGTCGGTGAGCTGGACGGGCAGCTCCGCAAGGTGCTGGAGGAGAAGGAGGAACTGGAGCTCTCCTGGCTGGAGTTGGCTGAGGAGGCCCAGTAGCAGCCCCGGTGGCAACGGAGTTGGGCTGACCGGACGCGAACTCCGGTCAGCCCAGCAGCTGTTCCAGCTCCCCGGCGGCCCGGGCCAGCGCGCTGTGTGCCGGGTTGTGCGGCTCGGTCGGCCGTGCCGTGCGGCCGGTCGGCGGCCGGTGTGCCCGGGCCGCTTCGGTGAGCCGGTCGAGGGCTCCCAACACCCGCTCCACCTCGGCGGGTTCGGGTTGTTGGCCGCCGTAGCGCAGCTGCGCCGCGTAGGCCGCGACGGCGCCGCTGAGCCGTTCCAGCGCGGCGGTGGCCGGCAGCCAGGCCTCCGCCTGCCGCCCGGCCGGGGGCGGTTCGGCCAGCCCCTGGCGCACCTCCACGCGGGCGTCGGCCAGCGCCCGGTACGCGGTGCGCCGCAGCCAGACCTCGGCCACCGGCGCCCGGTCCGGCCGTACCACCGCGCCCAGGTAGTCGCGCACCGCCCCGGCCGCCGCGACGATCCGTGGCTCCAGCCGGTGCGGCGGCCGCTCGGGCCAGAGCAGGTAGCCGAGCAGCAGCACGATCACGCTGGCCAGCACGGTGTCCAGCACCCGCGGCCAGAACTCGGCCACCCCGCTGCCGCCGGCCAGCTGGATCAGCACCAGCGCCATCGGCGTCATCACCGCGGTGTTCAGCCCGTAGTGCGCGGCGACCGTGTAGGGCAGCAGTGCCACGCAGACGGCGGCGATCGCGGCGAGCACCCAGTGGTCGGTGGTGAGCACGAGCACGCCGGCGGTGAGCATCACCCCGAGCACGGTGCCGACCGATCGGCTGACGGCCCGCAGGAAGACCGAGCCGAGATCCGGCTTGAGCACGAAGGCCACCGTCATCGGCACCCAGTAGGCGCGGTTCAGCGGCAGCGAGGCCGTGGCCGCGGTGGCGGCGGCGATGCAGAGCGCGACCCGCAGGCCGTAGCGGACCGAGCCGCGGGAGAGCAGTCGCACCCGCAGCCGCCACGGGTCCGCGGGTGGTGCGCTGGCGGTGCGCACGGCGGTGGCCGGGTCGGTCGGTCGGCCGGCCACCGCGTCGGCGGCGGTCCGCAGCGCGGCGTCCAGCGCGCGCAGCGCGGGGGTACCGGGCGTCCAGTCGGGCACCGCCACGGCCGCCGGCTCGCCGCCCGGCCCGCGCGCCGGCCCACCGACCGGCTCGCCGCCGGGCCCGCGGTCCGGTCCAGCCGCCGGCCCGTCGTCCGCGACCAGCGCGGCGGCCAGCCGACCGGGCAGCGCGGCGATCTCCGGCGGGACCGGGCGGCGGGCCCAGAGCAGGGCGGTGGCGGTCTCGGAGGCGGCCAGCGCCGCCTCGTAGGCCCGGCGCACCCGCTGGTGCCGCGGCGATTCGAGGCGGTTCGGGTGCGGGTGCGGCAGCAGGTCCTGCGCCTGGTTCAGCCGGGCGGTCAGCACCCGGCGGGCGGTGGGCCCGTCGGGGGTGTCCAGCGCGGCCAGCAGACCGCCCAGCGCCTGGTAGACGGTGGCCAGCGCGCGGACCCGCGGGTCGGTCGCCGGCCGCGACCGGTAGCGCAGCCCGAGCAGCAGCACCAGCCCGGCGCCCAGCAGCATCATCGGCGCGCCCGCCCACCAGGGGTGCGGCGCCGCCATCCCGCCGCCCAGCGCCGCCGACACCAGCAGCAGCATCCCGGCCGCCGAACCGCGCGGCCCGGTCGCGCTGACCGCGCCGGAGACGAAGCCGACCGTGATGAGGGTCAGGCCGGCCGCCTCGGTGCCGACCCGGTGGTGCTGCAGGGTGGCGCCGACCAGCATCCCCAGCGCGGAGGCGGCCAGCGCCGGCGCGATCCGCCGCAGCCGCAGCGCGGTCGGCTCCACCCGGTCGTTCATCGTGGCGTGCATCGCGCCGAGCCCGGCGAACACCCCGAGGTCCAGCCGGCCGGTGGCCAGCCCGGCGAAGAGCGGGACGGCCATGCCGAGCGCCGCACGGACCATCAGCTGCCAGGGAGGCGCGGGGCGGGCCGGGCGGGCCGCCCGGGCCCACCAGGCCGGGCCGTCGGGGGTGGGTATCACGTCGGTCCCGTCGGTGCAGGTGCAGGTGCAGGTGCAGGTGTCGATGGCGCGGAGGGGTTCCCCGCCCCATCCAACCTGCCACACCACCCGTCGATTCCCACGATCGGGCGTACGCCCCCAGGGTGGCCGCGAACGGTCCGCGCCCTCGTCACCCGGGTGGCGGTTGGTCGGCGGGTGCCCGCCCGGCAGGGTCGGGTCCATGGTGACTGAGCTGGCGTCAGAGCGGGACCCGGGCCTGGCGAGGGTGGCGGTGGCCGCCTTCGTCGGGACGGCGATCGAGTTCTACGACTTCTTCCTGTACGGGCTGGCCGCGGCGCTGGTCTTCGGGCGGGAGTTCTTCCCGGTGCTCGGCGCGACCGAGGCGCTGCTCGCCGCGCTCTCGGTGTACGCGGTGGCGTTCGTGGCCCGGCCGGTCGGCGCGGTGTTCTTCGGCCACTTCGGCGACCGGCTGGGGCGCAAGGCCGTGTTGGTGATCTCGCTGCTGCTGATGGGGCTCTCCACGGCGGCCGTCGGGCTGTTGCCCGGGTACGGCCGCTGGGGGTTCTGGGCGCCGCTGGCGCTGGTGGTGCTGCGGTTCTGCCAGGGCCTGGGGCTGGGCGGCGAGTGGGGCGGCGCGGCGCTGCTGCTGGCGGAGTACGCGCCGGCCGGCCGGCGCGGGCGGTACGCCGGCTTCCTGCAGCTCGGGCCGTGTGCCGGCTCGCTGCTCTCCGGCTCGGTCTTCCTGGCCCTCTCGGCGACCCTCAGCGACCGGGACTTCGCCGGCTGGGGCTGGCGGGTGCCGTTCCTGGGCTCGCTGCTGCTGGTCGGAGTGGGGCTGTTCGTCCGGCTGCGGATCGCCGAGACGCCGGTCTTCGCCCGGCACGCGGCGGCCGAGCGGCCGGCCGTGCCGGTGCTGGAGGTGCTCCGCGGGCACTGGCGGCCGGTGCTGCTGGGCGCCGGGATGCTCTCGTTCGGCTACGCGCTCTTCTACCTCAGCGGCACCTACGCGCTCGGCTACGCGACCGCGCAGCTGGGCCTGGACCGGACGCTGATGCTCACGCTGCAGTTGCTCGCCGCGCCGCTCGGGGCGCTGACCGTCTGGTTCGCCGCGGGTGCCTCGGACCGCTGGGGTCGGCGCCGGGTGACCCTGCTGGCGACCGGGCTGGCGGTGCTCTGGTCGCCGTCGATCTTCCCGCTGCTGGAGAGCCTGCGGACGACGCTGATCCTGCTGTCGCTGGCCGGCACCTCGGCGCTGCTCGGGCTGCTGCTCGGGCCGGTCGGGGCGTACCTGCCGGAGCTCTTCCCGACCCGGGTGCGCTACACCGGCGCCGCGCTCACCTACAACCTCGGCGGGGTGATCGGCGGCGGGACCGCGCCGCTGCTGGCGACCAGGATGACCGCGGTCTACGGGACGGCGACCCCGGTCGGCTGGTACCTGGCCGGGCTTGGCGTGCTGGCGCTCTGCTGCCTGCGGGGGTTGCCGGAGACCGGCGGGTGCGATCTGACGGCTGACCAGGTGGACCAGGTGGACCAGGCGCGGCCGGCCGGCGGCCCGGCGGCCTCCACCGCCTGAGCGCGGGCGCGCGGGCCGGTGCCCGGCGTGGGCTCCCGGGCGGGCACCGATTTCCCAAGCCGCCCGATGACCATGTAAAGTCTTCCTCGTTCGACCGGTTCGCCCCTATAGCTCAGTCGGTAGAGCGTCTCCATGGTAAGGAGAAGGTCTGCGGTTCGATTCCGCATGGGGGCTCCATCGAGAAGGCCTCCGCCATAACGGCGGGGGCCTTCTTCGTTGTCCGCCCTTCGGTGTCCGCCGGGCGCTTGCCCGGCGGCTGCCCGGGCGTTGCGGGGCGGCCCTCGGTCGTCCGCTCTTTCGTTATCCTCCCCCCAGCTCCCCGTGCTGGCGTCCGGGTGGCGGATGCGCTGTGATGGTGCGTCAACAGTGCTGTGGCGTACGACCGGTACGCGTCGCGCGGGCTTCGCGCAGGGTACGGGGGAGGACGCCGTGGGCGTGCGGCTCGTGGTGGTCGACGATCACCGGTTGCTGGCCGAGGCGCTGGCCGCCGCGCTGCAGGTGCGCGGGCACCGGGTGCTGGCGGTGGGCAGCCCGTCCGGTGCCGCGGCCGACCTGGTGATGCAGCGCCGCCCGGAGGTCTGCCTGCTCGGGGTGGCCCGGCCGGGTGTGCCGGGGGTCTTCGCGCCGGTGCGGCGGCTGCGCCAGGAGCGCCCGGAGGCCGCCGTGGTGGTGCTCGGCCCGGTGGACGACCTGCGGGCGGTGGCCGGCGCCTTCGCGGCGGGCGCGGCAGGGTACGTGCGCAGCGACGAGCGGATCGAGGTGGTGGACCGCGCGATCGGCCGGGCCAGGGCCGGCGAGGCCGCGGTGGCGGTGGAGGTGCTGCAGGCCTCCTTCGAGCGGCTGCTGCACCCGGTGCGCGAGCCGGACGACGAGGCGCTGCGACTGCTGGGCGCGCTCACCCGGCGCGAGCTGCAGGTGCTGGCGCGGATCGCGGAGGGGCAGGACACCCAGGAGATCGCCCAGGGGATGGGGATCGCGCCCAGCACCGCCCGGACGCACGTCCAGCGGGTGCTGATGAAGCTGGGCGCCCGGACCCGGCTGGAGGCGGCGGCGGTGGCGGACCGGACCGGGCTGCTGGCCCGGTTGGTGCGGGACTAGGAAGCGGAAGAAGCGAGGGCGGGCGCCACCGGGCGCCCGCCCTCGGTGCTTTTCCGGGCGCCCGCGTGCGTGCCGCACTGTTGACTGCTGATGGGTAATGTTTGATTATGTTGGCAGCCCGGCGGACGAAGGCAGCAGAGGCGGAGACCGTGCGGAAGACGACGACCAAGCTGGCGGACGGTCGCGAGCTCATCTACTACGACCGTGACGAGTCGGTGTCGCGCGACGCGCCGGACCGGCGGCCGCTGGAACCGGTGGCCAGCCTCTCCGAGATCCGCCGCGACCCGGTGCTCGGCGACTGGGTCACCGTGGCGGCCCACCGGCAGGGCCGCACCTACCTCCCGCCCGCCGACGAGTGCCCGCTCTGCCCCTCCCGCGAGGGCCGGCCGAGCGAGATCCCGGCCGCCGACTACGACGTGGTGGTCTTCGAGAACCGCTTCCCCTCGCTGGCCGCCGACGCCGCGGTGCGGGTCGCCGCCCTGGACGAGCCGCTGCGGCAGGGGCGGCCGGGCACCGGCCGGTGCGAGGTGGTCTGCTACACCTCCGACCACCAGGCGTCGTTCGCCACCCTCGGGGAGGCCAAGGCCCGCCTGGTGCTGGAGGCCTGGACCGACCGCACGGCCGAGCTGTCCGCGCTGCCGGACGTCCGGCAGGTCTACTGCTTCGAGAACCGCGGCGCGGAGATCGGCGTGACGCTGGCCCACCCGCACGGTCAGATCTACGCGTTCCCGTTCACCACCGCGCGCACCGGCCGGATGCTGGCCGCCGCGGCCGAGCACCGGGCCCGGACCGGCCGCAACCTGTTCGAGGACCTGCTGGCCGCCGAGCGGGCCGATCCCGTCCGCGTGGTGGCGGTCGGCGAGCACTGGACGGCCTTCGTGCCGTACGCGGCCCGCTGGCCGTACGAGTGCCACCTCTACCCGAACCGCCGGGTGCCCGACCTGACCGCGCTCACCGAGGCCGAGCGGGCCGAGTTCCCGCGCCTCTACCTGGACCTGCTGGGCCGTTTCGACCGGCTGTTCGGGCCGCCCGGCCCGGGCGGCGGACCCGGCCCCGGGCCGACCCCGTACATCGCCGCCTGGCACCAGGCACCCCGGTCCGGCGGGGAGGAGCTGGCACTGCATCTGGAGCTGTTCACGATCCGACGTACGGTAGGCAGGCTGAAGTTCCTCGCCGGGGTCGAATCCGGCATGGACGCGTTCGTCAACGATGTGTCGCCGGAGGCGGCGGCACACCGCCTGCGGGAGGTCGCAACATGAGCAAGTACCTGGTCACCGGGGGTGCCGGCTACGTCGGCAGTGTGGTCGCCGCCCACCTGCTGGAGGCCGGGCACACCGTCACGGTGCTGGACGACCTCTCCACCGGCTTCCGCGAGGGCGTGCCGGCCGGCGCCGCGTTCGTGCACGGCCGGATCCAGGACGCCGCGCGGGTGCTCGACGACTCCTTCGACGGGGTGCTGCACTTCGCCGCCTCCTCGCAGGTCGGCGAGTCGGTGGCGGACCCGGAGAAGTACTGGCGCAACAACGTGGCCGGCTCGCTGGAGCTGATCAGCGCGATGCGCGCGGCCGGGGTGCGCCGGCTGGTCTTCTCCTCCACCGCGGCCTGCTACGGCGAGCCGGAGGCGGTCCCGATCGCGGAGACCGCCCGCACCGCCCCGACCAACACCTACGGCGCCACCAAGCTGGCCGTGGACCACCTGATCACCAGCGAGGCGGTCGCCCACGGCCTCGCCGCGGTCAGCCTGCGCTACTTCAACGTGGCCGGCGCGTACGCGAGTTCGTCCGGCACCACGTACGGCGAGCGGCACGACCCGGAGTCGCACCTGATCCCGCTGGTCTTCCAGGCGGCGCTCGGCCAGCGCCCGCACATCGCCGTCTACGGCGACGACTACCCGACCCCGGACGGCACCTGCATCCGCGACTACATCCACGTCGCCGACCTCGCCGAGGCCCACCTGCTGGCGCTGGACGCCGCGAAGCCGGGCGAGCACCTGATCTGCAACCTGGGCAACGGCAGCGGCTTCTCGGTCCACCAGGTGATCGAGTCGGTCAAGCGGGTGACCGGCCGGGAGATCCCGGTGCAGATCGCCGCGCGCCGGGCCGGCGACCCGGCGGTGCTGGTCGCCTCGGCCGAGCGGGCCCACCGGGCGCTGGGCTGGAAGCCCAAGCGCCCCGAGCTGGACGACATCGTGGCGGACGCCTGGGCCTTCACCGTGGCCAAGGCCCAGGCCGAGTAGGACAGGCCGAGTAACTGGTCCGTCGTTGGGCGGAGGCGGGAGCGCGTGGTGCGGGGCGAGTTCGAGCGGGTCTTCGGCGGCTCACCGGAGGGGGTCTGGGCGGCGCCCGGGCGGGTCAACCTGATCGGTGAACACACCGACTACAACGACGGGTTCGTGCTGCCGATCGCGCTCCGGCAGTCCGTCCGGGCGGTGGCCCGGCGGCGCTCGGACGGACTGCTGCGGCTGTTCAGCGCGCAGGGCGACGGCCGGCTCGCCGAGCTGGCCACCGACCGGCTGGCCCCCGGTGACATCGTCGGCTGGACGAGCCTCCCGGCCGGGGTGGTCCAGGTGCTGCGGGAGGCCGGGCACGAGGTGGGCGGCGCCGACATCCACCTGGACAGCGACCTGCCGATGGGGGCCGGGCTGTCCTCCTCCGCCGCGCTGGGCTGCGTGGTCGCCGCGGCCTACCGCGACCTCTACCGGCTGGACCTGCCGCCGGCGGCCGCGGCGCTGGTCGCGCAGCGGGCCGAGAACGTCTTCGGCGGGGTGCCGTGCGGGGTGATGGACCAGATGGCGTCGTCCTGCTGCACGGCCGGGGCCGCCCTGCTGCTGGACACCCGGGATCTGACGCAGCGTCAGATCCCGTTCGAGCTCGCGGCGCACGACCTGCGACTGCTGGTGCTGGACACCCGGGTGAAGCACGACCTGGCGGACGGCACCTACGCGGCGCTGCGGGCCGGCTGCGAGCGGGCCGCCGAGCTGCTCGGGCTGCCCGCACTGCGCGACCTCGCGCCGGACGGGCTGTCCGCGGCACTGGACCGGCTGCCGGCCGACCTCGGCCCGCTGGTGCGGCACGTGGTGACCGAGAACGCCCGGGTCGGCCGGGCGGTGGCGGCGCTGGACGCCGGCGACCCGGCCGGGCTCGGCCCGGTGCTGACGGCCGGCCACGCCTCGCTGCGCGACGACTTCCGGGTCTCGTGTCCGGAGACCGACCTCGCGGTGGAGGCGGCGCTGGCGGCGGGCGCGCTGGGGGCCCGGATGACCGGCGCGGGCTTCGGCGGCTCGGTGATCGCGCTGGTCCCGGCCGACCGGGCGGCGGGGGTCACCGAGGGCGTGACCGCGGCGTTCCGGGAGGCCGGGTACGCCGTGCCGGGCGTCTTCACCGCGGTGGCCTCGGCCGGCGCCCACCGGATCGACTGACGGGACCGGCTGACCGGACCGGTTGGCCGGGGCGGCCCGTTCTGACCGATTTTCACCGAACTCCTGCCGCGTCGCAGCCATCCCCGTACCCTGAGTCCGGTATCGGTGGGGGCCGACGCCCGAGCAGGGGGGATACCGACATGGCGCGGATCCGCGTCCTGGTGGTCGACGACCACCGCATCTTCGCCGAGGCCCTGGCTACGGCGCTCTCCGCCGAGCCGGAGATCGAGGTCGGGGCGGCCGGCAGCGCGCCCGCCGCCGAGCAGGCGCTGGAACGCGCCGCGGCCGACGGCCGGCCGTTCGACGTGCTGTTGGTGGACGCCGACCTCGGCTCGCCCGCCGCGCTCGGGCCGCCCCGGCGTCCCCGGGCGGCGGTCGAGCCGGATCCCGCGCCGGCCCCGGTGCGCCGCACGGTCGGCGTGGTGCCCGCGCCGCGGCAGGCCGGCAGCGCGCTGGCCGGCCGGGTGCCGCCCGGTGCGCGCCCGGTGCCCGAGCCCGCGGCGGACGGGCGGCGGGCGGCCGACGGCATCACCCTGCTCGGCCGGGCCTGCCAGAGCCACCCCGGGCTGCGCGCGGTGGTGCTGGCCGCCGAGGACGACCCGCGGCGCGCCGTCCGCGCGCTCTACGCCGGAGCGGCTGGCTGGGTGGCCAAGGAGAGCTCGCTGAGCCGGCTGCTGGCCGTGGTGCGCGGGGTGCTGCGTGGCGAGACCCATCTGCCGCCCGCGCTGCTGACCGGCGTGGTACGGGAGTTGACCACCGCGCGGCGGGACCGGACCGAGAGCGAGCGGCTGGTGGACTCGCTCACCCCGCGCGAGAAGCAGGTGCTGCGCTGCATGGTGGCCGGGATGGGGCGGCAGGCGGTGGCCGAGCGGCTGTACCTCTCCCCGCACACCGTGCGCACCCACATGCAGAACGTGCTGGGCAAGTTGGGGGTGCACTCGACGCTGGCCGCGGTGGCGCTGGCCCGCCGCGCCGGCATCGCGCCGGCGGACCCGCCCGCGGTGGCGCCCGCCGGACCCTGACGGGCCGTCCGCTACGGGAGGTTGTCGAAGGGCGCGACCAGCTGCCGCAGCAGGGCGGCCAGCTCGGCCTGCTGACCGCCGGACAGCTCGGAGAGCAGCTGGCGCTCGTGGTCCAGCAGGCCGGCCAGCGCCTGGTCGGCCCGCTCCTGGCCGGAGCGGGTGAGCCGGACCAGCACCCCGCGCCGGTCGTCCGGGTCGGGCAGTCGCTGGACCAGGTCCTTGCCGGCCAGCCGGTCGATCCGGTTGGTCATGGTGCCCGAGGTGACCAGGGTCTGGGTGAGCAGCTGGCCGGGGGAGAGCTGGTAGGGCTCGCCGGCCCGCCGCAGGGCCGTCAGCACGTCGAACTCCCAGGGCTCGAGCCCGTGCTCGGCGAAGGCGGCACGGCGGGCCCGGTCCAGGTGACGGGCGAGCCGGCTGACCCGGCTGAGCACCTGGAGCGGTTGCACGTCGAGGTCGGGGCGCTCTCGGCGCCATGCTGCGACCAGGCGGTCGACCTCGTCCTCCATGGCGATCAGTGTATCGGTGGTTCTGTCGATATGAAGCCTCTTGATGTCGAGAAAACCGTCAGGACGCCGGAAGGTGTCCGGGAGGTTTCAGGACGGGGCCTCAGTTGTGCCGGTCACCGACCAGCTTCGGGTGGCGTTCCATCCCCTCCAGCCCGTGCCAGGCCAGGTTGACCAGGTGGGCGGCGACCTCGGCCTTCTGCGGCTTGCGGACCTCCAGCCACCACTGCCCGGTCAGCGCCACCATGCCGACCAGCATCTGCGAGTACATCGGGGCGAGCCGGGGGTCGAAGCCGCGGGCCTTGAACTCCAGTCCGAGGATGTCCTCGACCTGGGTCGCGATGTCGCTGATCAGCGAGGCGAAGCTGCCGGTGGACTGGGCGACCGGGGAGTCCCGGACCAGGATCTTGAAGCCGTCGGTGGAGGTGTCGATGTAGTCCATCAGCGCGAAGGCGGCCTGTTCCAGCAGCTCCCGCGAGTGCCCGCCGGTGAGCGCGCCGGTGACCATGTCCAGCAGCAGCTGCATCTCGCGGTCGACCACCACCGCGTAGAGCCCCTCCTTGCCGCCGAAGTGCTCGTAGACCACCGGCTTGGAGACGCCGGCCCGTTCGGCGATCTCCTCCACCGAGGTGCCGTCGTAGCCACGCTCGGCGAAGACCGAGCGGCCGATCTCCAGCAGCTGCTCACGGCGCTGCTTGCCGGTCATCCGGACCCGCGCGCCGCGCGCGCGGGCCGGAGCCCCGGAGCCCGTCCGAGCGGCGCCCTGCGGGCTCGCCCCGGCACGTGGGGGCGGGCGGTGGCCGTCTGCGGTGTCTCCTGTGCTCCCGTTCACCCCTCCATCATGCTTCAGGTGACGGGTCATGCGACGCGCCGGGCGGCGATGCGCCCGGCGTCGGGCCAGCGGACGTCCCGCGCCCAGCCGGCCAGCTCGAACCAGCGGATCAGGCGGGCGGAGGAGTCGATCTGGCCGCGCAGCACCCCGTGCCGGGCCGAGGTCGGGTCGGCGTGGTGCAGGTTGTGCCAGGACTCGCCGCAGGAGAGCACGGCCAGCCACCAGACGTTGCCGGAGCGGTCCCGGGAGCGGAACGGCCGGGCGCCCACCGCGTGGCAGATCGAGTTGATCGACCAGGTGACGTGGTGCAGCAGCGCGACCCGGACCAGCGAGCCCCAGAAGAAGGCGCTCAGGGCGCTCTGCCAGCTGCCGCCGACCAGCCCGCCGACCAGCGCCGGCAGCAGCATCGAGACGGTGGTCCAGAGCCAGAACAGCCGCGAGACGGTCCGCAGGTCGCGGTCCTTGACCAGGTCGGGGGCGTACACGTGCTGCGGGGTCTGCTCGGAGTCGAAGAGCCAGCCGATGTGCGCCCACCAGAGGCCCTTCAACAGGGCGGGCACGGTCTCGCCGTAGCGCCAGGGCGAGTGCGGGTCGCCAGCCTTGTCGGAGAACTTGTGGTGCTTGCGGTGGTCGGCCACCCAGCGGACCAGCGGGCCCTCCACGGCCAGGCTGCCGGCCACCGCCATGGCGATCTTCAGCGGGCGGTTGGCCTTGAAGGCGCGGTGGGTGAAGAAGCGGTGGTAGCCGATCGTGATGCCGTGGCAGGCGGTGAAGTACATGACCGTCGCGATGATCACGTCGGTCCAGTCCAGCCCCCAGCCCCAGGCCACCGGGACGGCGGCCAGCAGGGCCAGGAACGGCAGCACGATGAAGAGGGCGAGGGCGAGGCGCTCGGCGGGACCCTGCTTCTCGCCGCCGAGGGTGGCGGAGGTCTGCGAGGCGGGGGTGGGGGCGGCGCTCATGGGCGCTTCGCCGGCCTGGACGGTCATGGGGGCGTCCCTTGGGAAAGGAGCTTGCGGTGGAGGCGGAGCCTACGTTTGCGTAACCTACGGCATCGTAGGTACTGCGGGTGGTCGATGGGAAGCGCAGCGCGGCCGACCGGGGCACCCGTGCGGGTGGCGTGATCGTCACACTCGGGATCGGTGGCGATACCCAGCCGGCTGACGACTCCGGTATGGTCTGAGCAGCCATCCGCCGTGGGGTAATCGGCAGCCCGCAGGCCTTTGAAGCCTTGCAGTGTTGGTTCGAATCCAACCGGCGGAGCACCAGGTCGGGGGGGGGGGGGGGGGGGGCCCCCCCCCCCCCCCGCCGGCCCGGCGCCCCCCCCCGCCCCCCCCCCCCCCCCCCCCCCCCCCCCCACCGCTCGCTGGCGCGACCCGGGTGACCCGCGGCTATTCTCGTCATCGGTCCGCGTGCGGGCGTGCGGAGCGCGCGCCGGGCCCTCCCGCCCTCCGGTCGTCCCAAGGAGCCCCCCGCGTGAGCGCCAACCCTCCCGTCGCCGTGATCGTCCTTGCCGCCGGCGAGGGCTCCCGGATGAAGTCCACCACCCTGCCGAAGGTGCTCCACCCGATCTGCGGTCGCAGCCTGGTCGGACACGTGGTCGCCGCGGCGGAGGAGTTGGCGCCGCAGCAGCTGGTCGTGGTGATCGGCCACCTGCGCGAGCTGGTCGCCGAGCACCTGGCCGAGCACCACCCGGCGGCCCGGACCGTGGTCCAGGAGCAGCAGAACGGCACCGGCAGCGCCGCGCGCACCGCGCTGGAGGCGCTGGCCGCCGACGGCGTCGCGCTGGACGGCACGGTGCTGGTCGCCACCGGCGACACCCCGCTGCTGACCGGGGAGACCCTGCGCGCCCTGGCCGAGCAGCACGCCGCCCAGGGCAACGGCGTCACCGTGCTGACCGCCGTGGTCCCCGACCCGACCGGCTACGGCCGGATCCTGCGCCACCCGGCGGACGGCTCGGTGACCGCGATCGTCGAGCACAAGGACGCCAGCCCGGAGCAGCGCGAGCTGCGGGAGATCAACTCGGGCGTCTACGCCTTCGAGGGCAAGCTGCTGGCCGAGGCGCTGGGCCGGATCGGCACCGACAACGCGCAGGGCGAGGAGTACCTCACCGACACCCTGCACATCCTGCGCTCGGCCGGGCACCGGGTCGGCGCGGTGGTCGCCGAGGACCACCGGGACATCCTCGGGATCAACGACCGGGTGCAGCTGGCCGAGGCCCGCCGGCTGCTCAACGACCGGCTGCTGGAGCGGGCGATGCGGGCCGGGGTGACCGTGGTGGACCCGGCGAGCACCTGGATCGACGTCCAGGTGGGCTACCAGCCGGACGCCGTGGTGCTGCCCAACACCCAGCTGCAGGGCGCCACCCGGCTCGGCGAGGGCTGCCGGGTCGGCCCGAACTGCACGCTGACCGACACCGTGGTGGGCGCCGGCGCGCAGGTGAGCAACACCACGGCGGACCGTGCCGAGATCGGCGAGCGCTGCGAGGTCGGCCCGTACGCCTACCTGCGGCCGGGCGCCCGGCTGGCCCGCAAGGCCAAGGCCGGCACCTACGTGGAGATCAAGAACTCCGAGCTGGGCGAGGGCGCCAAGGTGCCGCACCTCTCCTACATCGGCGACGCCACCATCGGCGAGGGCACCAACATCGGTGCGGCCTCGGTCACCGTGAACTACGACGGGGTGAACAAGCACCGCACGGTGATCGGCGCGCACTGCCGGACCGGATCGGACAACATGTTCATCGCACCGGTCACGGTGGGTGATGGCGCCTACACCGCGGCCGGCTCGGTGATCATCAGCGACGTGCCCCCGGGCGCGCTCGGCGTGAGCCGCGCGCAGCAGCGCAATGTGGCGGGCTGGGTGGCGCGGAAGCGCCCCGGTACTGCGGCTGCCGAGGCCGCGACCGCCGCGCTGGACGGGACGCCGGAGGCCTGAGCAGCCCTTCGGGGAGTGCCAGCGGCGGTACCGGCACGGACGCTTTCCGCGCGGGCGCGTAACCTGGTGTACATACGTGCGCCGTGGGGCTGTAGCCCGTGCCGAGGCGTACCCCGAACCCGTCGACCCCCGGCCCGGGCGGCCTCGCCGCCCGGGCGCGGTGCGACGGAACCATGCGCAGCAACGCGAGGAGACGGTGCAGTGAGCGGGATCACGACGTCGGGTGAGAAGAAGCTGAAGCTCTTCTCCGGCCGTGCCCACCCCGAGCTGGCAAAGGAGGTCGCGGCGGCGCTCGGCACCGAGCTGGTCCCGACGAAGGCCCTCGACTTCGCCAACGGTGAGATCTACGTCCGCTTCCTGGACTCCGCCCGGGGAGCGGACTGTTTCGTGATGCAGAGCCACACGGCTCCCATCAACCAGTGGATCATGGAACAGCTGATCATGATCGATGCGCTGAAGCGGGCCTCCGCCAAGAGCATCACCGCGATCCTGCCGTTCTACGGGTACGCCCGACAGGACAAGAAGCACCTGGGCCGCGAGCCCATCTCGGCCCGGCTGATCGCCGACCTGCTGGCCCAGGCCGGTGCCGACCGCCTGATGGCGGTGGACCTGCACACCGCGCAGATCCAGGGTTTCTTCTCCGGCCCGGTGGACCACCTGTTCGCCCTGCCGCTGCTCTGCGACTACATCGGCGAGAAGGTCGACCGCTCCAAGCTGACCGTGGTCTCCCCGGACGCCGGTCGGGTGAAGGTGGCCGACCAGTGGTGCGACCGGCTGGACGCCCCGCTGGCGATCATCCACAAGCGCCGGGACATCACCGCGGCCAACACCATCCTCTCCGCCGAGGTGGTCGGTGACGTCAAGGGCCGGGTCTGCGTCCTGGTCGACGACATGATCGACACCGCCGGCACGATCTGCGCCGCGGCCGACGCGCTCTTCGAGAACGGCGCCGCCGACGTGCTGGTGGCCGCCACCCACGGCGTGCTCTCCGGCCCGGCCGCGGACCGGCTGAAGAACTCCCGGGTGAGCGAGTTCGTCTTCACCAACACGCTGCCCACCCCGGCCGAGCTGCAGCTGGACAAGGTGACCACGCTCTCCATCGCCCCGTCGATCGCCGCCGCGATCCGCGAGGTCTTCGAGGAGGGCTCGGTGACCAGCCTCTTCGAGGGTGTGCACTGATCCGCCACTGTTGGATGAATGTTCGGCCCCGGTGCATCTCGCACCGGGGCCGATTTCACGGTTGCCGAGGGGTGCGGTTAAAGTAGTGAGACTGCTCGGCGAGGGACGCCGTGTGCCCGCACGGGTACCGGTTCCGTGATCGACGCGCTGCCGCGGCCGGAGTCCCGGTCATCGGCAGAGTCGTCCGCCGCCGAGCGAACCCACCGTTCTTGAGGGTGTGGTCCCGGCGGCTCCTCGCTTTCCGGGGCTCGTATGACGACCGTACGAGTGTTGCCTGCACCCCCGCGCCAGCCTTCCGAGGAGTGCAGTCGTGTCCGAGATCCGCCTTGCCGCCGAGCCCCGCAACGAGTTCGGCAAGGGTGCCGCCCGCCGCGCCCGCCGGGCCGGCTTCGTCCCCGGTGTGGTCTACGGCCACGGCCACGCCCCGGTTCACCTGAACCTGCCCGGCCACGACCTGATGATGGCCCTGAAGACCCCGAACGCCCTGCTGGTCGTTCCGATCGAGGGCAAGGACGAGTTCGTGCTGCCCAAGGCCGTCCAGCGTGAGGCCATCAAGCGCACCATCGAGCACGTCGACCTGCTGCTGGTGAAGCGCGGCGAGAAGGTCACCGTCGAGATCCCGGTGCAGATCGAGGGCGACCTGGCTCCCGGCGGCAACCTGGTCGAGCACGTGCTGAACGCGCTGCCGATCGAGGCCGAGGCCACCCACCTGCCCGAGTCGGTCACCGTCTCGGTCGAGGGCCTGGAGGCCGGTGCCGCCATCACCGCCGGCGACATCGCGCTGCCGAAGGGCGTCTCGCTGGCCGTCGAGGCCGACGCCGTCGTGCTCCAGATCATCGGCGCCCAGGCTGCCCCGGCCGAGGAGGAGGCTTCCGAGGAGGAGGCCGCCGCGGAGGCCTGAGCCCCACCCGGTACCTGACCGCTGCCCCGGCTCCCTGGTTCTCCAGGGGGCCGGGGCAGCGGTGTGTCGGAGCGGCGGCACCCGCCCGCGGCGGAGGAGCGGCACGGCCGCGACCAGAGAATTGGGTGACCATGGAAACGGACTGGATGAGGAGCGGAGATGGGTGACGAGTACACAGGGCCGTGGCTGATCGTCGGCCTGGGCAACCCGGGGGAGGGCTACGCCCGCAACCGGCACAACGTCGGCTTCATGGTCGTCGACCTGCTGGCCGAGCGGATCGGCGCGAAGTTCAAGGCGCACAAGAGCCGGGCCCAGGTCGCCGAGGGTCGGTTGGCCGGGCAGCGGGTGGTGCTGGCCAAGCCGATGTCCTTCATGAACCTCTCCGGCGGCCCGGTCACCGCGCTGCGCGACTTCTACAAGGCGCCCACCGACGCGGTGGTGGCGATCCACGACGAGCTGGACATCGACTACGCGGCGCTGCGGCTCAAGCTCGGCGGCGGCGACAACGGCCACAACGGGCTGAAGTCGATCACCAAGTCGCTCGGCCCGGGCTACTACCGGGTGCGCTGCGGGGTGGGCCGTCCGCCCGGCCGGATGGAGGTCGCCGACTTCGTGCTCAAGGACTTCTCCACGGCCGAGCGCAAGGAGCTGGACTGGTTCGTGGACCGGGCGGCCGACTCGGTGGAGGCGCTGCTGACGGAGGGTCTGGAGCGGGCCCAGGGCACCTACAACTCCTGAGCGGCCGTCGGCTTTCGGCCACTGTCCGACCCGGCCCGTGCCCCGGTCCGTGACGCGCCGGGCAACAGTAGTACAACTCTTGCCCGCGGCCCGGGATCCGGTGCCGGACCGGTCCGGGTGATCGGGTACGGTCGAGCCGGACTTGGGAAGGTGGGGGCGCTGGTGGGCGCTGGGCGGTTGGGTACGGCACGGGTTGCGGGCGGTCGGGCGATGGCCGGAACGGCATTGCTCGCGGTGGTGTTGATCGGCGCGGTGCCGAGCGCGCGGGCGGCCGAACCCGCCGCCTCGCCGGCCCCCTCGACGAGCGGTCAGGCCTCGCCGTCGGCCACGGCCGACCCGGGCGACGGGCACCCCGGTCCGAGCGCCGCGCCCACCGCGGTCGGCCCGTCCGCCAGCGCTTCGGCGAGCGACTCGTCCTGCCCCACCGGCTCGCCCACCCCGTCTCCGTCGGTCTCGGCTTCGGCACCGGTGTCGGTCTCTCCCTCCCCGACGCCGTCCGACCCGGCCCGGCCCGACGGCTGCCCGACCACTTCGGCCCCGTCCCCGGCCCCCGCTCCGTCCGGCACGACCTACCCCGGCCACCGGGTCGGCGTCGCGCTCGGCGAGGCACGGCCGGTGTACCGCGTCCGGTCCGCCGGCGACGACCCGACCCAGGTCGCCGACCTGGTGTCCGACCCGACCCCGACGCCCTCGCCCTCGGCGACCCCCGGCACCGGCGAGGTCTCCGACCAGTTGGCGGGCGGCTTCATCGGATCGATCGGCGGCGACGCGGGCCTGGTCGCGGTGGCCGGCGGCCTCCTGGTCGCGGGCGGCGGCGGTGCCCTCTGGCTCAAGCGCCGCCGCGCCGGCGGTCCCGCGGCCGAGAGCTGACCCGCACGGCCGGGCGCAGCGTCAGCAGGTGGGGGCCGTCCGCGAGCGTGAACGGCAGTTCCAGGCCCTCGCCGTGCCGCTGCAGGCTCTCCTCCGTGCGGGGGAGGGCCTCCGGGCCGGTCAGCATCTCCCGGAACCAGTTGTGCTGAAGGCTGCCCAGCGGTAGGACGCGGATCGACTCCCAGAGCGCCGCGAGCGCGTCCGACACCCGCGCGAACGTCGCGGGTTGCGCGATCCCGGTCAGCTCGACCGTCACCGGGCCGAGGCCCTTCTCACTCGTCACTCCGCACCGTGCCTCTCGGCCTGACGAGGCATCGATCCACCATCCGCCGGAGCAACCACAGCCCACGTGATCTTCCCGATCCCCTGCGCACCACGCGGACGCCAACCCCAGTCCGCCGAGAGTGAGTTGACCAGCAGCAGTCCACGCCCGGCCTCATCTTCCGGGCCCGGCTCGCGCAGTTCGGGTGGAGCGCTGCCGGCGTCGTGCACCTCGATCCGCAACCGCTCCGCATCCACCTCCAGGCGCACCCGGATCAGGCACCCCCGGGGACTCCCGTGCCGCACCGCGTTCGAGGCCAACTCGTCGAGCACGAGTAGGCCGTCCTCCGCGAACCGCTCCCCACCGACCACGCGTGCGAGCAGCCTCGCCAGTAACTGCCTTGCGAGTCTCGGGGATCTGGCACTGCGCGGCAGCCAGCAGTCTTCCTTGCCGGCCAACTCCGGTGGACGATCGAGCATTTCGGGCATGGTGAAGCTCCCTCGCGACACGGCTGCTGAATGAAGTGGGCGCGCAGCAACAGCGCCCAGGCGACGGCTGAATGCGAGCGTGGGACTCTCGGCAAATGATCACTCACCGAGAGCATCTCGCTACTCACAGCATGGGGCAAGGTGGATCCGGAGTGCAAGGCGGCGATAGCAACTAGCAAATTTGCTTATCGAACCTCGATTCGCCCGCCTAGAGTCACAGCTGCCGGTAGCGAAGGCCGCCGGCAGCCCGGCAAACTGATCCAGCAACAGCTACGGGAGAGGGACAGTGGCACTCGCGCAGACCGTTCGACGTAGGCAACTTGGCGCCGAGCTGCGCCGACTCCGCGAGGCAAAGGGCTTGTCGGCTGAGGATGTCAGCAACAGCCTCCCTCGGTGGGGTGTCTCCAAGATCAGCCGCATGGAAAACGCCAAGGTTGCGGTACACGAGAAGGAGGTTGCCGAACTCCTCGAGTTCTACGGCGCCGACAGCGAGCTCACCAAGGTTCTCCTGGAGGTCACCCGGAACGCCGCGAAGCGTGGTTGGTGGCAGAGTTACCGGGAGGTTCTGACACCACGACTCAGCGACCTCATCGCTCTCGAAGCCGAGGCGTCGGAGATCAAGCTGTACGAGACGTTCTTCGTCCCAGGGCTCTTCCAGACTGCGGACTACGCACGGACCGTCATCACGCAACTGGGGAACCCGGCCCTCGGTATCGATGCCCAGGTCGAAGTGCGCATGGCGCGGCAGTCGATCCTCACTCGGCCGAACCCGCCAGAGGTCTGGGGCGTGGTGAACGAGGCGGCCCTGCGGGCGCGCGTGGGTTCCCCAGGCGTGATGGCGGGCCAACTGGAGCGGCTCGTCAGTCTGACCCGCCTGTCCAACGTGAACATCCAGGTCATGCCGATCGAGGCCGCTGTGCATCCGGGCATGGACGGCGCGTTCACCGGGCTCAACTTCCCACACCAGAACGATCTCGACGTCGTTCTTGTCCCGACTGCGGCAAGCAGTCTCTGGATCGAGGACCACTCCGATGTAGGCCGGTACAAAGCGATCTTTCAGAAGGTCACCGCCGAGGCCATGTCTCTGGAGAAGTCGCTCGAATTCATCACCGATCTGAAAGACAGGCTGACCACATGACCCACTACTCCGACGCTTCCGCCCATGGTCTGAACTTCCGAAAGTCCTCCTACAGCAACGGTCAGGAGAACTGCGTCGAGTGCGCCACCGCGTCCGCCGCCGGTGAGGCCGTGGTCCGGGACTCGAAGGACCCCCATGGGCCCGCGCTGATCTTCCCTGGCGACTCCTGGCAGGCGTTCGTAGCCGGGGTGCGGGCTACTGCCTTCCCTCGGTGACCGCTGCCCGGCCCCTGATACTCGACAGCCCCCGGCCGGTGTTCCGCGCGGCGCGGGGGCTGTCGTTGTCGTGCTGACCGTCAGCCGGTGTTGCGCAGGCCGGCGGCGATGCCGTTGACGGTGAGCAGCAGGGCGCGGGCGCGCAGCGGGTCTTCGGGGCGGCCGGCGGCGAGTTCCTCGCGCTGGCGGCGGAGCAGGGCCACCTGGAGGTAGGAGATCGGGTCGAGGTAGGCGTCGCGGACCCGGAAGGTCTGCTTCAACACCGGGTTGGACTCGAGGAGTTCGCTCTCGCCGGTGAGCCGCAGCACCTCCTTGAGGGTCAGCTCGTGCTCGGCGGTGATCTGGTCGAAGACGTGTTGCAGCTCGGCCGGGACCAGCTGCTCGACGTAGTGCCGAGCGATCCGCAGGTCGGTCTTGGCCAGCGTCATCGCGACGTTGGACAGGAAGTTGCGGAAGAAGTGCCACTGGCCGTACATCTCGTCCAGCACGTCGCCCAGGCCGGCCGCACGGGCGGCGGCCAGGCCCGAGCCGACGCCGTACCAGCCGGGCACGATCTGGCGGGACTGGGTCCAGCCGAAGACCCACGGGATGGCCCGCAGGCCGTCCAGGCCGGCGCCGGAGTCGGGCCGGCGGGACGGGCGGGAGCCCAGGTGCAGCGAGGCCAGCTGGTCGACCGGGGTGGCGGCGAAGAAGTACTTCGGCAGGTCCTCCTGATCGACCAGGCCGCGGTAGGCGGTGTGCGCGGCCTCCGAGACCCTGTCCATCGCGGCGTCCCAGCGGGCCAGCTCCTCGGGGGCCTGTCGGGGCCGGGTGTGCAGCGCGGAGGCGGCCAGCGTGGCGGAGAGGGTCAGCTCCAGGTTCTCCCGGGCCAACGAGGGGAGCAGGTACTTGTCGGAGATCACCTCGCCCTGCTCGGTGACCTTGATCTCGCCCTCCAGGGTGCCCCACGGCTGGGCCAGGATCGCCTCGTGCGAGGGGCCGCCGCCGCGGCCGACCGTGCCGCCGCGGCCGTGGAAGAGCCGCAGCCGGATCCCGTAGCGGTGGGCCACGTCGCGCAGCCGGCGCTGGGCCCGGTGGATCTCCCACTGCGAGGTGGTGATGCCGCCGAACTTGGAGGAGTCCGAGTAGCCGAGCATGACCTCCTGGACGTCGCCGCGCAGCGAGACCAGCAGCCGGTAGGACGGGTCGGCGAGCATCTCGTCGAGGATCCGGTCGGCCTGCTGCAGCTCGTCGGTGGTCTCCAGCAGCGGCACGATGCCGATCCTGGCGATCCCGGCGTGCAGGTCGATCAGGCCGGCCTCGCGGGCCAGCACGGCCGCCGCGAAGACGTCGTCGGCGCCCTGGCACATCGAGATGATGTAGCTCTCGACGATCTCGTCGCCGAACCGCTCGAAGCCCTCCCGGATGGTGTTGAAGACACCCAGCGTGCGGGTGCCGGCGTCGTCCAGCGGGGCCGGGGTGGGGGCCAGCGGGCGGCGCGAGCGCAGCTCCTTGGCGAGCAGCCGCTGGCGGTACTCGCGCGGCATGTCGGCGTAGCGCCAGGCCTCCTCGCCGAGCCGGTCGAAGAGCTGGCCGAGCGCGTGGTGGTGCGCCTCGGCGTGCTCGCGGACGTCCATGGTGGCGAGCTGGAGGCCGAACGCCTCGACGGTGCGGATCGCCCGGGCGAGTCGGCCGTCGGCGATCAGCTCGCCGCGGTGGCTGCGCAGCGAGTCCTGGATCAGCTTGAGGTCGGTGATCAGCTCGTGGGTGCCCAGGTAGTCGCGGCCGACGACGTGCGGGGTGCCGTTGGCGAGCCGCTCGCGGGTGTTCTCCAGCTTGAGCCGGATGCAGGTGGCCTTGAGCCGGTAGGGCTCCTCGGCGTTCATCCGCTTGTAGCGCGGGCTCAGCTCGGGGAGCAGCTTGAGGTCGGCGTCCAGCGACTCCAGCAGCTCGGCGGAGGCGCCGGCCAGCCGGACCGAGGTGGAGAGCGAGCCCCGCAGGTCGTCCATGGTGTCCAGGGCGTCCTTGATGCCGTACTCGTGCTGCAGGTTGAGCACGTCCCAGGTGACCTGCGGGGTGACGTTGGGGTTGCCGTCCCGGTCGCCGCCGATCCAGGTGCCGAAGCTGAGCGGACGGACGCCCTCGGGGACGGTGACGCCGACCCGGGCCAGCTCCTCGTGCAGCTCCTCCAGCACCTCCGGGACGGCCTCGCGGTACAGCTCGTCCAGGTAGTAGACGGCGTTGCGGGCCTCGTCGGTGGGCTCGGGGCGGGCGATCCGCAGTTCGTCGGTCTGCCAGAGCAGGTCGATCACCTCGGCGAGCCGGCGGTCGGCCGAGCGGCGGGCCGAGGAGTGCCGCTCCGGGTCGGCGGTGGAGAGGCCGGAGGCCAGGTGCTCGCGGTGGATCCGCTCCAGCAGCTCGCCGATCCGGCGGAGCTTGTTGAGTACGCTGCGGCGGGCCGCCTCGGTGGGGTGCGCGGTGAAGACCGGACGGACGGCCAGGTGGGCCAGGGTGTCGGCGAGGTGCTTGGGGTCGGCGTCGGTGAGCTGGTCGGCGGTCTGCGAGAGCAGCGAGCCCTCGCGGGCGCGACGGGCGGCGAACTCGCGGCCGCGGTGCACCTGCTCGGTGACGTTGGCCAGGTGGAAGTAGGTGGAGAAGGCGCGCACCAGCTTGGCCGCGGTCTCCAGGTCGATGTTGCCGAGCAGCTCGGCGGTGGCCTCGCCGTCCGTCCGGCTCAGCAGCCGGACCTGTTCGACCAGACCGAGCACCTCGGCGCCCTCCTGGCGCACCAGCGTCTCGCCGAGCAGATCGCCGAGCCGGCGGATGTCGGCCCGCAGGGCGGCGTTGTCGGCGGCCGGATCGGCACTCGGGTGGTCGGCCGGGGTTGGGACCTTTGCGGTCACGGCTGGCTCCCTGGGGTGGTGGGGTTCGGCTACGGCGGACCGCGCTGTCCGACGCGCAACAGCATAGGTGGCGCGGGTCGTCCGGACGCGGTGGTGGCCGGATGCCGGACAGATGTTCCGGAGGCACCCGGATAGTAGGGGTAACCCGATGGGACGGCCGGCGCCGCTCGCTTAGGCTGTCCGCTATGAGCATGTCGTCGGGGGAGGGCACGCCGGCCCGCGGCCTGTGGTGGTGGGAGCGTCGGCGAAGCGCGCTCCTGGACGCGGGACTGGCCGCACTGGCCGCGCTGGAGTGCGCGGCGGGCGGCTATTCGTTCGTGGGTGACCGGCTGCACCTGGGGCCGGTGCCGACGATCGCCGCGATGGTGATCGGCGGGCTCGGGGGAGCCACGCTGCTGGTCCGCCGGCGCTGGCCGGCCATCCCGGTGCTGGTCTCGATCGTGCTGGTGCCCGGGCTCTTCGGGATCCTGCTGGTGGTCGTCTCGCTGTACACCCTGGCGGGCACCTGGACCTGGCCGTCGCGCCGCCGGCCGGTGCTCGCGCTGTGCGTCGCGGTCTTCCTGGAAACCTTCGGCATGGTGCTCTTCTCACTGCTCACCTCGGCGCCCAACCCCGGTGAGACGCTTCCGCCGACCTGGGTGTTCACGCTGATCGCGGCGCTGGTGTCGCTCGGGCTGACCGTGCTGCCGGTGGTCACCGGCCTCTACCTCGGGGCCCGGCGGCGGCTGGTCGAGTCGCTCAAGGACCGCGCGCACGGCCTGGAGACCGAGCTCGACCTGCTCGCCGAGCAGGCCCGTGAGCGCGCCCGGCGGGCCCGGCTGGAGGAGCGCACCCGGATCGCCCGGGAGATGCACGACGTGGTGGCGCACCGGGTGAGCCTGATGGTGGTGCACGCCGGCGCGCTGGAGCGGATCGTCGGCAAGGACCCGGAGAAGGCGGCGAACAGCGCCCGGCTGATGGCCGAGACCGGACGGCAGGCGCTCAACGAGCTGCGCGAGATCCTCGGCGTGCTGCGGATGTCGGAGGAGCGGGTCGACGGGGCGCCGGCCGCCGGGCTGGCCGAGCTGCCGCGGCTGGTGGACCAGTCCCGGGCGGCCGGGATGACCGTGACGTTCAAGGTCACCGGCAGCGGGCCGCGGTACACCGGGGAGGCCGAGCAGACCGCCTACCGGGTGGTGCAGGAGGGGCTGACCAACGCGCACAAGCACGCCGGCGGGGCCCGGGTGTCGGTGCTGCTGGCCTACGTGCCGAACGGGGTACGGGTGGCCGTGGTGAACGGCCGTTCGGGCGGCGGCGAGCAGGTCGCGCTGCCCAGCGGGGGCAACGGGCTGGTCGGGATGCGCGAGCGGGTGCTGGCGCTGGGTGGCAGCTTCCTGGCCGGGCCGGAGCGGGACGGCGGCTTCCGGGTGGAGGCGATGCTGCCCTCCCGGCTGGCGGTCCGCAGCGATCCGTTGACCTGAGGCACCGCGCCCACGCCGAGTCCGCACCGAAGTTTTACCTGGCCCGGCGTGTCGCGGCCGGGTCAGTGGGCAGGCCGCAGCCGCTCCGGGAGGGTGCCGAGCACCAGCGTGGAGACCGCCTGGTCGACGTCCGCGCCCAGGTACCACTCACCGGTGTGGTCCAGGCTGAAGACCCGGCCCGCCTCGTCCACCGCGAGCAGTGCCTGGCCGTGCCGCTCCTCGCCCAGCGGCGCCACCCGGGCGTCCAGCGCGCGGCCCAGGTCGGCCAGCGAGCGCGGGAGGTGCAGGCCGCAGAGCGGGTCGAGCCGGAACGGGGTGCGGGCCACCTGCCGACCGGCGCCGGAGAGGTCGAAGGCGAGCTCGCCGAACTCGGCCCAGGCCTCCACCGCGGCGGGGAAGACCGCGTGCGGCACCGCGCCCGGGTGGGCGAGCAGTTGGTCGGCCCACTCCTCGGCGCGGCGGATCTCCCACCGGCCGGGGTGCCAGCCGGCCTGCTTGAGCGCGGCGGCGACGTCGGCGGAGAACCGGGGGGTGGAACCGCGTCCGGCCGGCGGCTGGGGGCGGGTCTCTCCGGCGGAGGGGGTGGCGAGCGGGTTCAGGACGTACTCCGGACTCGAGGACGGGAACGCGGCGTGCGGGCGCGGTCAGGCCTGCGGAGCGACCGCGACGCTCAGCACGGCGAGGTGGTCGAGCAGCGGTTCGCAGGAGCGGCAGAGCGGCGCGTGGGTGCCGTGTGCCGGGTCGTCCTCCTCGCGGATCCGCACGGTGGTGAGCTTGGCGCCCTTGAGCGCCTTGCGGGCCTCGTGCAGGCTCAGCGGCTTGCGGGCGGCGCGCTTGGAACGGCCGGTGTCCACCGTGGTGAGGTAGCGGGAGAGCAGCACCGCCTCCGGGCAGCGGCCGGTGAACCGTTCCCGGTGCTCGGTCGGCAGCCGGTCCAGGAAGTCGGCTATCAGCGGGTGCAACTCGGGCCGCTCGTCCGCCTTGCGGCCGGCCAGGGTGTGCACCTCCCCACCGCGCAGCGAGAGCGCGGCGGCCACCGTGGGCAGCAGGCTGTCCCGGTGGTGGCGCAGCAGGGGCGCGGACGGCGGGGGCGGGACCGGCACCGTGCCGGGCGGCGGACCGGCCGGGGAAGGGCTGGACTGGCGGTGCTCCACGGCTGCTCCCTCCGTTCCAGGCGGCGTTGCCCGGGTGACTGTTGGTCCGCTGGACCGGCCAGCGTGTAAACGCCCAGCCTGCCAAATGCCTCGGACAACTGATGACCCGGGGTGCCCGAGGGTGTACGGAGGGCACGTCAGACATCCACCACTCGTTCACAACTCGCCACGGATCTCCCGCCCGCCCGTTCCGCCGGGCGGGGGAACCGTGCCGGACCCCGACCACATACCCTGGTGGGCAGCAATCGGCTTCAGCCAGTGGGGGCTCCCAGATGACGACAGGTCGGCCCGGCACCGCCGCCGCGCCCAACGCGGCCTACGCGGGTCAGGTGGTGCAGTTTCCGGACCCGGTACGGGCGGAGAGGTACCCCGCCGGGGTGCGGGTGGACGACCGGGGCTACCCGGACTTCGGCCGGTACGCCCGGGCGGCGGCCGAGGTGGCCGACCCGCCCGAGGGCTTCGGCGTGGACGAGCTGCGGCTGACCGACTACGTCTCGGCCAACGCCGCGCTGTTCACCGAGGGCCACGAGCTCTGGGCCGACCTGGCCTGCCCGGTGGCCACCCCGCCCGGCTGGACCTGGCACCACGCGGTCGGCGGGGCCGAGCCCGGCTGGCGCCGGATGGAGCTGGTCCCGGTCGAGGTCAAGGCGCTGCTGCGGCACCACGGCGGGCTGGCCCGTTCGGCCGCCGACCACACCCGGCGCGGCACCCGGCCGTTGCAGGAGCGGCGCAGCGCGCACTTCTCGCTCTCCAAGGAGGGCGGCGACCCGGTCAGCGTCCCGGAGGACCTGATCCTGGCGGCCGAGGAGCGGCTGGGCTACCGGCTGCCCGGGGCCTACCGGAGCTTCCTCAAGCTGGGCGGCGGCCGGGGCCCGGTCGGGGTCGCGCTCGACCCCGAGCTCGGACTCCTGCTCGACCAGCCGTTCCTGACGTTGCGTGAGGATTACGGGGTCGAGGACCTGGTCTACGCCAACAAGTGCCTGCGCGACCACCTGACCAAGGACTACCTGGGCATCGCCTACGCCCAGGGCGGCATCCTCGCGCTGAAGGTGCGCGGCGACCGGATCGGCTCGGTCTGGTGCTGCCTGTACGACGACGCCCGCGACACCGGCGCGCCCGAGGAGCCCGCGGAGCGGGTCGAACGGCTGCTGCTGCCGTGCGGGGACGACTTCGACGACTTCCTGCTCCGACTGGCCGGCGGCCCGCCGGAGTTGGAGACGGTGGCGGAGCTGATGGTGGACGGCGGGTTCGCCCGCGCGGTGCCGGTGCCGTGACACGGGCACCGGGTGACGGCAGGGCAGCGGTGGCAGTGGCGGGAAAGGTAGGGGCGGACCGGGCATGGTGACGTACGCGCAGGCGCAGGACCTGGCGGCGGACTGGATCAACGGCGGGATGCCGCCGTTCCAGCAGCGCGAGGTCCGGGTGCGGGAGTTCGACCTAGGCTTCGTCTGCTGGGCCGAGGACCGGGCCGGCGGCCCGTCCTCGGACGGCGGCGCGGTCAAGCTGGTGATCGCCCGGGAGACCGGGGCCAGCACGCTCTGGCCGGCGCTGCCGGTCAACGAGGTGGTCCGGCGCTACGAGGAGGAGTACGGGCGGCCGGTCGGGTCCGCGCCGGCCGGCGGCGCCAAGCCGCTGCCGGGGCCGGTCGAGGCCACCTCGTTCCTGCTCAGCCCGCCGCAGTGGATGCAGGAGGCGGGGGAGGCGGCGATCGCCGCGGAGGCGGTTCGGCTGGGGAAGGCGGCGGTCGATCCGGTCGCCCCCGCGGCCGCTCCCGCGCCGGCCGTGGACCTGCCGCCGGTCCCGCCCGCACCGCCCGTTCCGGCGGACCCGCCGCCGGCGCCCGCGGTGCTGACCGCGCCGCCGGCCTCCGACCGTCCGGCCGGCGAGGCGCCGACCGTGCTCGCGCCGCCGCCCAGCTGGGAGCGCTCGGCGACCCCGCCCGCCATGCCGAACGCGGCCGTTCCCGAGGGCGCGACCATGCCGCTGCCCGAGGGCTTCCAGCTGGTGGACGCGGGCGCCGACGCCGCGCCCGCGCCGAAGGTGCCACCGGGCGCGATCACCGTGCCGATGCCCGCGCTGGAGGATCCCGCCGCGCCGGCCGCCCCCGCGCCGGGTGACTACGCGCCGGGTGACTACGCCCGGACCGTGCTGGCCGCCCCCGGCGACCTCCCGGGCGGCCCGTCCGTCGAGTACGCGCCGCCCGTGCCGCCCGTGCCGGCCACGCCGCCCGCGCCGGCCGTCGAGTACGCGCCGACCATGCTGGCCCCCGCGGACGGCGTGCCCGGTCTGATGGGCCTGCCGGGTGCCCCCGGTACGCCGGCGGCCCCGGCGATCGAGTACGCGCCGACCATGCTGGCCCCCGCGGACGGCGGCGTGCCCGGTCTGATGGGCCTGCCCGGCGCCCCCGGCGCCCCCGGCGCCCCGAGTGCGCCCCCGGCCCCCGCCCCCGGCGCGCCCGGTCTCGGACGCAACTCCGAGAGCGTCCCCCCGCCCCCGCCCCCGGCCGGCCTTCGCGGCCCGGCGGCCCCGGCCGGCCCGGCCGCCGGCCCCGGCCGTGGCCGGGGCCCCGCCAGCGCCCCGCCGCCGCCCCCGCCGGGCGGTCTGCTGCACTCGGGTGGCCACCCGGCGGAGGGCCCGGCCGCCGCGTCCACCGGCCGTTCGGCGGGCAGCGCCCCGCCCCCGCCGCCGCCCGCCGGGCTGCGTGCCGGTGCGGCCGTCCCGCCGCCCCCGGCCGCCGTCCCGTCGCAGGGCGCGGCCGACCTGGCCGACGCGGTGACCGCCAAGGCCGCCCACCCCTCGGCGGCCGCCGCCGGGATGGCCCAGGCGGCCACCCAGCTCGCCTCGGCGGTCCCGTCCCCGCCTGGTCCGGGCACCCCCGCGGGTCCCGGCCTGCCCGGTGCCGCCGCGCCGGTGCCCGGCCTGCCGCCGCAGGGCGCGCCGGTGCCGCCCGGCGTGCCCACGGTCGGCCCGGGCTACCTCGCGGTGCTCAGCTACCGGGCGCCGGACGGCTCCGAGCAGAAGGTGATGCAGCGCAGCGAGCCGGGCACCCCGCACCCGGAGTGGCGGATCCTGCAGGAGCTGCGCCGGCTGAACGTGCCGCCGGAGCAGGTCCTGGAGCTGCACACCGAGCTGGAGTCCTGCGACCTGCCGGGCGGCTACTGCGCCCGGCTGATCAAGGCCTCCTGGCCGAACGTCCGGGTCAGCCACACCGCCGCCTACGGTCGCGATCTGCCGGCCCGCCAGGCCGGCATGGCCCACCTGCTGAACCACCTGGACGAGCTGCACCAGCTGGCGTCCGGTCCGCGGCGCCCGCGTCCGGTCCGCGCGCCGCTGCCGGCGCCGGCCGCCCCGCTGCCGCCGCTGGCACCGCAGCAGCTGGCGGCCGAGCTGGGGCAGTACTTCGGCCCGGCGGTGTTCCGCTACGAGCAGCGCGCGGTGGCCCGGCAGGGGGTGCCCGAGGTGGTGGCGCAGACCCTGGTCTGGGCGGGCCTGCCGACCAACTTCGGCCCGTTCTTCTGGGCGCACGCGCCGGAGGGCCGGCCGATCCCGACGCTGGCCGAGCTGGCCGCCGAGCGCGGCCGGCCGGCCGCCCCGGACGCGGGTGGCTACCTGGTCCTCGGCAACGACTACGGCCGGCAGCTCTGCGTGCAGTACGGCACGGCCGCGGTGGTCGCGGTCGACCTGGAGGGAACCGGGGAGCCACCGCGCTTCGTCAATACTGGTGTGCCGGAGTTCGTCCGGTCGCTCGCTCTGCTCGGTCGGATGTGGCCGCTGCGCTACGGCCTGACCCCGGACCAGGCCGGCCGCTGGACCACCGACTTCCAGGCGGAGCTGGCGGCGGTCGACCCGGCTGCCCTCCAGGCGCCGGACACCTGGTGGGCGGTCCTCCTGGAGCAGTTCTGGGACGGACTGCTGTAGGGCCGTGACCGCCCCCCGGCCGGGGTAGGTGTCCCGGCCGGAGGCGGCAGCGGGTGTCGCTTCCTTGGGCTTTCTGAATGATCTGCGCAAAATAGGTCAAGAGGATAGGTATCCACCGCCCGAGTCAGCCGCCCAGCCACTGAGGGGAAGAACAGATGAGCGACGCCGTCCCGTCGTACGGCTTCACCGCTGCCCGGCGCGGGTACGCGCCCGACCAGGTCGACCACGCGATGGCGGTGCTGACCGCCCAGCGGGACGAGGCCTGGCAGCGGCTGAGCATGCTCGGTGCACAGCTCCGCGACCTGGAGTACCAGCTGGTCGAGGCCCAGCAGGCGGTGGTCGACGCGCCGGAGCCGGACTACACGGTGCTCAGCGAGCAGGCCGCCGGGCTGATGGCGATCGCCGAGAACGAGGCGCAGGCGGTCCGGGACAAGGCCGAGCGGTTCGCCGAGGACACCCGCGACGAGGTCCACGAGGCCGGCCGGACACTGGCCCGGAGCTCCGCCGAGTACGCCGCGGCGAGCCGTGAGGAGGCCGACCAGGCCGCCCTGCGCACCGAGGAGTACACCCGGGCCGAGGCCGAGAAGCTGCGCGCCGAGGCCGAGCAGGACGCCCGGACGATCCGGGACGCCGCCACCGCCGAGGCCGCCCGGACCAGGGTGGCCGCCGCCGACGCCGGCGAGCGGGCCGAGGCGAAGCTGGCCGAGCTGCGCCGGGAGGCCGACGAGCGGATCGCCGCCGAGGAGGCCGCGGCCGCCGCCGAGGACAACCGGATCTCGATCGCCGTCGAGGGCCAGCTGCGGGAGGCCGAGCAGTACCGGGATTCGGTGCTGGGCCTGATCAAGCAGATCGACACCGACGCCCAGGCCAAGGCCGACCAGCTGATCGAGCGCGGCCGCCGGGAGGCCGAGCGGATCAACGGGGTGATCGCGGCCGAGCAGGCGGACTTCGCCGAGCGCCTGGAGACCGTGCAGACCCACCTGGACCACATCAAGGGCACGCTGGCCTCGCTGACCGGCAAGGCGGTCGGGATGATCGAGCCCGGCGAGGCTCCCGCCGAGCCCCCGGCCCTGGCCCCGGCCGCCGCTCAGCTGCCGCCGGTTGAGCAGCCGGTCGAGCAGCCGGTCGAGCAGCCCGCCGATCCGGAGGCAGACACCGGTGAGGTGCGCCGGCCGGTCCTCGGGTCCCACGCGCTCACGGCCACCGACGCCCCCACGGCCGACGCCCCGACCACCGTGCTGCGGCTGCCCCCGGCCGTGCGTGAGGCCGCGCCCGAGGTCCGCCAGGGTCCCGCGCCGGTGGACCCCCGGCTCGGCGTGGCACAGGCCGGCGCCGCGAAGCTGCCGCCGCGTCCCACCACCCCGCCGCCCCCGCCGGCCGCGCAGCCGTACGTCTCGCCGGTGGTGGACCCCGCCGCCGCGGAGACCGCCGTGATCCCGGTCACCCCGGCCGAGCCGCCGGCTCCGGCAACGGACCCGGAGGAGGAGACCGCGCTGATCCCCACCCACCCGACGGAGGCGGAGGAGGAGACCGCGCTGATCCCCACCCACCCGACGGACGCGGCGGCCGAGACCAGGGTCATCCCGAAGATCGTGATCATCGACGAGGGCACCGACCTCGACACCCTGCCCAACACGGTCCACCGCCGCCGCGGCTGAGCCGCGGGAGCGGCCCGGGACATGCCCGGGAGTCAGAGCACCTCGACTGCCGCCCCGGTCAGCCGGCGGCGGCAGTCCAGCACGTACCGGGCGTGCGTGGTGATCGCCGGGTAGTCGAACTCGTCGTGGTCGGCGAGCAGGATCACCGCGTCGGCCGCCGCCAGCTCCTCGACGCCGGCCTCCACCCGGCGCACCCCGGCGAACGCGGCCCTCCGGTCGGGTCCGGCCTGCGCCGGGACGTGCACCCCGGTCACCACGTGCGGGTCGGCGGCCCGGACCTCGGCGCCCATCCGGACCAGCAGCTCGGCGACCCGGGCCGCCGGGGTCTCCCGGGCGTCCCCGGTGTTCTTCTTGTAGGCGAGCCCGAGCAGCAGTACCCGGGAGCCCTTCACCGAGCGCTGCCGCTCGTTCAGCGCCTCGGCCAGCCGGCGGACCACGTAGTCGGGCATGTGGCTGTTGACGTCGTTGGCCAGCTCCACGAAGCGGAACGAGTGCCCGAGGGCCCGCTCCACCCGCCAGGACAGGTAGGAGGGGTCGATCGGCAGGCAGTGCCCGCCCACGCCCGGGCCCGGCGTGAAGGGCAGGAAGCCGAAGGGCTTGGTGGAGGCGGCGTCGATCGCCTCCCAGACGTCGATCCCGAGGTCGTGGGCGAACATCGCCAGCTCGTTGACGAGCGCGATGTTGACGTGCCGGAAGGTGTTCTCCAGCAGCTTGGTCAGCTCGGCCTCCTTGCAGGAGGAGACCGGCACGGTCCGCTCGACCAGCTGCCGGTAGAAGCCGTCGACCGCCGCCAGCGCGGCCGGCCCGGTGCCGGAGACGACCTTCGGGGTGTTCTCCAGCCGCCAGACCGGGTTGCCCGGGTCGATCCGCTCGGGGCTGTAGCCGAGGTGGAAGTCCTGCCCGGCGAGCAGGCCGGAGCCCTTCTCCAGCAGCGGCGCGAGCAGCTCCTCGGTGGTCCCCGGGTAGGTGGTGGACTCCAGCACCACGGTGGCGCCCGGCCGCAGGTGCTCGGCCAGCAGGGTGGCCGAGGCCTCGATGTAGGAGAGGTCGGGCACGCCGTCCCGGAGCGGGGTGGGGACCGTGATCACCGCGACGTCGAAGCCCGCGACCTCGGCCGGGTCGTCGGACGGCCGGTAGGCGCCGCTCGCCAGCAGCGGCCGCAGCCGCTCGGCCGGGATGTCCTCCACGTAGGACTCGCCGCGCCGCAACCGGTCGATCCGCAGCCGGTCCACGTCGTAGCCGACCACCTGGTGGCCCACCTCGGCGGCCCGGACGGCGAGCGGAAGCCCGACGTAGCCCTGCCCCGCGATGACGACGCGCATGACGACGACCCCCTACCAGCGCACGGGACGGCGGCCCGCGCCGCCGTCACGGTCAGGTTAGGGAGTGCTCACGTTGCGTGCACGGATTTCGGTCGAGGACGACCCGAAGGGGTGGTGGACGCCCCGGAGGGGTGCCCGGCCAGGACCCGTGGCGCCCTCAGGGAAGGGCGCCACGACTCCCGACGGTCGGGCGGGCGCCCCCACCCAGGGTCGCCCGGCCTCACACCCCGACCCCCATCGGAGTGTGTTCGGCCCACCATTGCCATCCCCCACGGTTGGAGCGGCGGGCACGACATCCATGGTGCGCGGCGTCCATGGACACGCAGTGACAGGAGTGTGTCCACTTCCTGACATTCGATCTGCAGGTACGGTCCGGCGGATCCGGCCCGGCCGTGGCTGGCCGCGTCAGCGTCGGCCGCTCGGCGTACCCTGGGCTGTGACCCGGCCCCCGCGCACCGCGTGCCGGGCCCATCAAGCTGCCCGGCCGCAGACCGACCACCGGTGCCGGGGGCTCCGCCTGGAAGCGACGGGACGAAGAAGAGTTCATGAGCCTGACCGGACTGCTCGATGTCGTCGTACGCGACGCCGCCCTCGCCGAGGCGATCGAGGCGTCGGCCACCGGGGACCGCCAGCACCTCGACCTGGTCGGCCCGCCCGCGGCCCGGCCGTTCGTGATCGCCGCGCTGGCCCGGTCGTTGGCGGCGCGGGCCGGCGAGCTGGGTCGGCCGGTGCTCGCGGTGACCGCCACCGGGCGGGAGGCCGAGGACCTCGTGGCCAGCCTGCGCTCGCTGTTGCCGCCGGACTCGGTGGCCGAGTTCCCGGCCTGGGAGACCCTGCCGCACGAGCGGCTGTCGCCACGTTCGGACACCGTCGGACGGCGGCTCGCGGTGCTGCGCCGGATCGTTCACCCGGCCGCCGACGACGTGACGGCCGGCCCGGTCCAGGTGGTGGTGGCGCCGGTCCGCTCGGTGCTCCAGCCGCAGGTGAAGGGGCTGGCCGAGCTGGAGCCGGTGGCGTTGCGCGGCGGCGAGTCGCACGACCTGGAGGAGGTCGCCCGACGGCTCTCCGCCGCGGCCTACGCCCGGGTCGAACTGGTCGAGAAGCGCGGCGAGTTCGCGGTCCGCGGCGGCATCCTGGACGTCTTCCCGCCGACCGAGGAGCACCCGCTGCGGGTGGAGTTCTGGGGCGACGAGATCGAGGAGATCCGGTACTTCAAGGTCGCCGACCAGCGCTCGCTGGAGGTCGCCGAGCACGGCCTGTGGGCGCCGCCCTGCCGGGAGCTGCTGCTGACCGACCAGGTCCGCGCCCGGGCAGCCGAACTGGCCGCCGAACACCCGGAGTTGGCCGAGATCCTGGACCGGATCGCCGAGGGCATCGCGGTCGAGGGCATGGAGTCGCTGGCGCCGGTCCTGGTGGACGACATGGAGCTGCTGGTGGACGTGCTGCCGGCCGGCAGCGTGGCGGTGGTCTGCGACCCGGAGCGGGTCCGCACCCGGGCCGCCGACCTGGTGGCGACCAGTCAGGAGTTCCTGCACGCCTCCTGGGTGGCCGCCGCGTCCGGTGGGGACCGCCCCATCGACGTGGCCGGGATCGACGTCTCGGCCGCCTCGCTGCGCTCGCTGGCCGAGGTGCGCGAGCACGCGGCCGGGATCGGGCTGCCCTGGTGGTCCGTCAGCCCGTTCGCGACCAGCGACGCGGCCGGTGCCACGCTGCCGGAGGTGCTGGAGTTCGACCCGGACACCCGCACCCTGGGCATGCACGCGGTCGAGGCCTACCGCGGTGACACCGCGCGGGCGATCGCCGACGCCAAGGAGCGGCTGGCGGCGGACTGGCGGGTGGTCATGGTGACCGAGGGTCACGGACCGGCCGCCCGGTTGGCCGAGGTGCTCGGCAACGAGGGCATCCCGGCCCGGCTGGCCACCGACCTGACCGAGCCGCCGACCCGGGACGTGGTCTACGTCTCCTGCGGCTCGATCGAGCACGGCTTCGTGGACGAGGCGCTCAAGCTCACCGTCATCACCGAGACCGACCTGTCCGGCCAGCGCTCCTCCACCAAGGACATGCGCCGGATGCCGTCCCGGCGGCGCAACGCGATCGACCCGCTGGCCCTGGTGGCCGGCGACTTCGTGGTGCACGAGGCGCACGGGGTCGGCCGGTACGTCGAGATGGTGCAGCGCACCGTGCAGGGCGCGACCCGCGAGTACCTGGTGCTGGAGTACGCGCCCGCCAAGCGCGGCCACCCCGGCGACCGGCTCTTCGTGCCGACCGACCAGCTGGACCAGGTGACCAAGTACGTCGGCGGCGAGGCCCCGACCCTGCACCGGCTCGGCGGCGCGGACTGGGCGAAGACCAAGCAGCGGGCCAAGAAGGCGGTCAAGGAGATCGCCGCCGACCTGATCAGGCTCTACTCGGCCCGGATGGCCGCGCCCGGCCACACCTTCGGCCCGGACACCCCGTGGCAGCGCGAGCTGGAGGACGCCTTCCCGTACGCGGAGACGCCGGACCAGCTGACCACCATCGCCGAGGTGAAGGCGGACATGGAGAAGTCGGTCCCGATGGACCGGCTGATCTGCGGCGACGTCGGGTACGGCAAGACCGAGATCGCGGTGAGGGCGGCCTTCAAGGCGGTCCAGGACGGCAAGCAGGTGGCGGTGCTGGTGCCCACCACGCTGCTGGTGCAGCAGCACTTCTCGACCTTCGCCGAGCGCTACGCCAACTTCCCGGTCAACGTCCGCGCGCTGTCCCGGTTCCAGACCGACAGCGAGGCGAAGGCGGTGCTGGAGGGGCTGCGGGACGGCTCGGTGGACGTGGTGATCGGCACCCACCGGCTGTTCTCGTCCGAGACCAGGTTCAAGGACCTCGGTCTGGTCATCGTCGACGAGGAGCAGCGCTTCGGGGTCGAGCACAAGGAGCAGTTGAAGAAGCTGCGGGCCAACGTGGACGTGCTGACGATGTCCGCGACCCCGATCCCGCGAACCCTGGAGATGGCGGTCACCGGCATCCGCGAGATGTCCACCATCACCACCCCGCCGGAGGAGCGCCACCCGGTGCTGACCTTCGTCGGCCCGTACGACGAGAAGCAGATCTCCGCCGCGATCCGGCGCGAACTGCTGCGCGAGGGACAGGTGTTCTACATCCACAACCGGGTGGAGTCGATCGACAAGGCGGCCGCCCGGCTCAAGGACCTGGTCCCGGAGGCCCGGATCGCCACCGCGCACGGGCAGATGGGGGAGACCCAACTGGAGAAGGTGGTGGTCGACTTCTGGGAGAAGGAGTTCGACGTGCTGGTCTCCACCACGATCGTGGAGTCGGGGATCGACATCTCCAACGCCAACACCCTGATCGTCGAGCGCGGCGACACCTTCGGTCTCTCCCAACTCCACCAGCTGCGCGGCCGGGTGGGCCGTGGCCGGGAGCGCGGCTACGCCTACATGCTCTACCCGCCGGAGAAGCCGCTCACCGAGACCGCGCACGAGCGGCTCGCCACCATCGCCCAGCACACCGAGATGGGCGCGGGCATGTACGTCGCGATGAAGGACCTGGAGATCCGCGGCGCCGGCAACCTGCTCGGCGGCGAGCAGTCCGGGCACATCGCCGGGGTCGGCTTCGACCTCTACATGCGGATGGTCGGCGAGGCGGTGGCCGAGTTCCGCGAGTCGCTGGCGGGCGGCGGCGAGCCGGAGGAGGAGCCGCTGGAGGTCCGGATCGAGCTGCCGGTGGACGCGCACGTGCCGCACGACTACGCGCCGGGCGAGCGGCTGCGGTTGCAGGCCTACCGTGCGATCGCGGCGGTCTCCTCGGAGGACGACATCGAGCAGGTCCGCGCCGAACTCACCGACCGGTACGGCAAGTTGCCGGACCCGGTGGAGAACCTGCTGCTGGTGGCGGCACTCCGGCTGTACGCCCGCCGGTGCGGCATCGCGGACATCACGCTGCAGGGTGCCAACGTCCGGTTCGGGCCGGTGGAGTTCCGCGAGTCGCAGCAGCTGCGGCTGAACCGGCTCTACCCGCGCAGCCAGGTCAAGGCCGCCGCCCAGCAGGTGCTGGTGCCGCGACCCAGCACGGCCCGGATCGGCGGCAAGCCGGTGGTCGGACGGGAGCTGCTGGCCTGGTGCGGGACCTTCCTCGGCGCGATGTTCGAGGAGCTGGCCGGCACCGGGAAGTAGCGCCGCGGCCCGGTCGCCCCGCGGGGCGGCCGGGCCGTCGTCGTTCGCCCGTCCGGGTGACCCGCCCGGTCCGACGTCTGGGCAACGGCGCTCCGCGGTCCCTATTCTGATCTCCCGTCAGCAGAGCCATCCGGGAGGCCCGCGTGATCCGCAGCAGCTCCGTGCTCCGCCGTTCCGTCCCCGTCCTCGGTGCCCTGGCGGCCGCGGCCGTGCTGACCGCCTGCGGCGGACCGGTGCGGACCGGCACCGCGGCGGTGGTCGGATCGGACCGGATCTCGGTCGCCTCGGTGCAGGCCCGCCTCGCCGCGTTCCGCACCGAGGCGGCCGCCCACTCCAGCGGCCCGTACCAGGAGCAGAGCGGCCTGGTCGGGGTGACGGTGTCGAACATGGTGCTGGAGCAGGTGGTCGACCACGCGGTCGCCGAGCACGGCCTGACCGTCACCCAGGCCGAGATCGACCAGGCCCGGCAGGAGCAGGCCCAGGCGTGGGGCGGCGAGGCCGGCCTGGAGCAGATGCTGCTGCTCAAGCACGCGGTGCCGGCCGCCCGGATCGACGACTTCTACCGCGAGCAGCTCGGGCTGTGGAAGCTGGCCGCGCTCACCGGCAACCAGCTCGGCACCAACGACGGCAACGAGGCCGTGCACCAGCTGCTCACCCAGGCCTCCGCCGAACTGAAGGTCTCGGTCAACCCGCGGTACGGCACCTGGGACCCGCAGCAGACCGTGCTGGACAGCCCCTCCGCGGACTGGCTGACCCAGCCCAACGCCTGAGCCGGTGGGCCGGGCCGCGTCCCGCGGTCAGGACCAGGCCGAGATCACCACGCCGGCGGTGGCCACCAGGACGCTGCCGAGCACGCTGGAGGTGATCACCTGCCCGGCGATCCGCTCACCGCGGGACACCACCTTCCGCTTCGGCGGCTCGGTCACCAGCGCGACGGCGTACGCGCCGACCGCCACGACCAGCAGCAGCAGCGCCAGCGAGTAGGCGATCGTGTCGGCGCCCACCTCGTGGAGGTCGTCCGGGGCGTCCAGCTGCATCGGGACGGGCCGCAGCACCGGCACGGCCCGGTCGATCGAGAGGTTCGGGTCGTCGACCTTCCCGTCGTCGGAGCGGAACTCGCCCGCGCAGGTGGTGCCGGAGCCCCGCCCGCTTCCGGCGCTCTGGCAGCCCACCGCGCGGAACGTCCCGGGGGTGCCCGCCAGCCGCAGCTCGTAGGCCAGGTCGTCGGCGCAGTAGGCCAGCCCGAACAGCGCGACGAGGAGGACGACGGTCGCCGTCTTCCAGCACCGTTTGCGTCGCCGCTCCGTGGTTCGCTGCTTTGACCTGGGCTTCTTCTTCGCTGGCACGGCGGTCACGGTAGCGCCGGCCTCCTGTGACGCTCCGGTCACCCCCGGGCGGTAGGTTCGACGGTGTGGAGACCTCGAAGCTGACCCTGCTCACCACCACCCACCGCGTCGCCCCCGGCCTGCTCAGCTGGCCGGCCTGGGAGGCGCTGCGCGCGGCGCCGCTGGTGCTCGCCGCCGACCCGGCGCACCCGCAGCTGCCGGCGCTGGCCCGGGCCGGCGTGACGGTGGAGCTGGTCGAGCGCGGCACCGCGCCGGCGCTGGCCCGGCTGCTGACCGAGCGGGCACCACTGGTCTGGCTGGGCAGCCCGGACGGCGACCCGGGGCTGACCGACGCGCTGGCCCGGCTCGCGGTGGAGGAGGCCGGCGAGGCACCGGAGATCGAGCTGCTGCCCGGCTCGTACGACCTGCCCGGTGCCCGGTTGCTCGACCTGGTCACGGTGATGGACCGGCTGCGCTCGCCCGGCGGCTGCCCGTGGGATGCCGAGCAGACCCACGCCTCACTGGTGAAGTACCTGGTCGAGGAGGCCTACGAGCTGGTCGAGGCGATCGAGGAGGGGGACCGGGAGACGCTGCGCGAGGAGCTGGGCGACGTGCTGCTGCAGGTCTTCTTCCACGCCCGGATCGCCGAGGAGCACCCGGCGGACCCGTTCTCGATCGACGAGGTGGCCGGGGACATCGTCGAGAAGCTGACGTACCGCCACCCGCACGTCTTCGGCGACAGCGCCGCGTCGACCACCGACGAGGTGGAGGCCAACTGGGAGGCCCTCAAGGCCGCCGAGAAGCAGCACCGGGAGTCGGTGCTGGACGGCGTGCCGGCCGGGCTGCCCGCCCTGGCGTACGCGGCCAAGCTGGTCTCCCGGGTCCGCCGGGCGGGCTTCACGGGCGCGCCGGACGCGCCGTACCGGCTGCCCGCCGAGCTGGACGAGGGCAGCGCCGGCGAGCTGCTGCTGGCCGTGGTGCAGCGCGCGTACGACGCGGGGGTCGACCCGGACGCCGCGCTGCGCGCCGCCGCCCGCCGCTATCGCGCCGCGGTGCGCGCCGCCGAGGGGCACCCGGCCGACTGACCGGCGGCGGAGGCCCGGGCCGGGCGGGCTGGGCGCCCCCGGTCGGATCAGGAAGCCTGCGGGGCCGGCGTGCCCGCGACGACGCGCTGCGGCGGGACGACCGCGCAGATCGCCTCGCCCAGCGGGTCGAGCAGTTCGGCCAGCCGGTCCAGGTGGCCGGGCAGCTCGTCCAGCGCGACGATCCGCTCGCCGTCCGGGCCGGCGACGCAGAACAGGTCGATCCGGCCGAGGTGCTTCTCGGCGGTGTCCACCAGCGCGGCGATGTCGCTGGGCTGGTGGACGTCGCCGCTCACCCCGACCACCGGGCAACCCGGGCGGTCCAGGTCGGCGGCGAGGTCCTCGGCGATCCCGGCCCGGGGGTCGGCGATCAGCAGGCCGGTGGCGCCGGCGGCGACGAACCGGCGGGCGAGTCCCGCACCGTCGCCGCCGTCGAGTACCGCGATGACCACCACTGCCCCGGCTACTCGCATGGCTGCTCCTCCTTGGGGGGACGCCACCGCACTGGCGTCCGCCTATGGCTATCCGAGGATCGTAGGCACGGCGCGACCCTCCGCAACAGGGATTACCCGTCAGGTGACCAGGCTCACTCCTGATCGGACCGGATAACGTCGGGTCATGCTGGAGCCGTCAGAGACACCCATGCCACCCCTGTTCACCTGGGAGTTCGCCGCCGACCCCTACCCGGCGTACGCCTGGCTGCGAACGCACGCCCCCGTGCACCGGACCACCCTGCCCAGCGGGGTGGATGCCTGGCTGGTGACCCGGTACGCGGACGCCCGGCAGGCGCTGGCGGACGGCCGGCTCTCCAAGAACCCGGCGCACCACAGCGAGCAGGCCCACCGCACCGGGCGGGTCGGCATCCCCGGCGAGCGCAGCGCCGACCTGATGACCCATCTGCTGAACATCGACCCACCGGACCACACCCGGCTGCGCCGGCTGGTCTCCAAGGCCTTCACCCCGCGACGGGTGGCCGCCTTCGAACCCCGGGTGCAGCAGCTGACCGACCGGCTGATCGACTCCTTCGCCGCCCGGGGCTCGGCCGACCTGATCCACGAGTTCGCCTTCCCGCTCCCCATCTACGCGATCTGCGACCTGCTCGGCGTGCCGGCCGAGGACCAGGACGACTTCCGGGACTGGGCCGGGATGATGATCCGCCACGGCGGCGGCCCGCGCGGCGGGGTGGCCCGCGCGGTGAAGCGGATGCGGACGTACCTGGCCGAGCTGATCCACCGCAAGCGGGCCGACCTGGGGGACGACCTGATCTCCGGTCTGATCCGGGCCAGCGACCACGGCGAGCACCTCACCGAGAACGAGGCCGCCGCGATGGCCTTCATCCTGCTCTTCGCCGGCTTCGAGACCACCGTCAACCTGATCGGCAACGGCACCTACGCGCTGCTCCGCAACCCGGAGCAGCGGGCGCTGCTGCAGGGCGCGCTCGCCCGCGGTGAGCGGGGGCTGCTGACCACCGGCGTCGAGGAGCTGCTGCGCTACGACGGCCCGGTGGAGCTGGCCACCTGGCGGTTCGCCACCGAGCCGCTGACCATCGGCGGGGTGCGGATCGCGGCCGGTGACCCGGTGTTGGTGGTGCTCGCGGCGGCCGACCGGGACCCGGCCCGGTTCGCCGCCGAGAACACCCTGGACCTGGCCCGGACGGACAACCCGCACCTGGGTTTCGGTCACGGGATCCACTACTGCATCGGCGCCCCGCTGGCCCGGCTGGAGGGGCAGATCGCGCTGGCCACGCTGCTGACCCGATTGCCGGATATTCAGCTGTCGGCGGATCCGGCCGAGTTGCGTTGGCGCGGCGGACTGATCATGCGTGGCCTGCGGGAACTCCCGGTGGCGTTCACGGCCGAGGGCTGACGGCGTGTCGGATTCGCCCCGGTGTGACCGAATCTGAATACCCATCAATGCGGACATATGCCCGTCGTTGGTAGGCGATCCATGACGGTCCGTAATTTTCATGTGATGTATGCGATATGAGCTTGTGATTGGTCTGCCCATCTGTCTACTCTCCGTGGAGTTCGCAGCTGCGGACCCCGTGCGCGGAACGCCGAATCCTGCCCGCCGCGCCATCGGGACACCGACCACACCCTGGGCAGGGGCGGGGGACCCAGGTAATTCCGCCGTTCCCCACGGCTAGGGGTGAAGCCGCCCGCCGGAGCGATCCGGACGGACGGCCGGGCCACCTCCCGGTCCGAACCCGACAGCTCACCTCGCAGGCGTGCGGAGAGGGAAACCTTCATGCTGCTCACCGGAACAGGCCGTCATCGTCGTCGCACCAATACCGAGAAGGCCATCGCCGCGGCCGGCGTGGCCGGAGTCGGACTGGCGATGCCGCTGCTCACCGCGACCGGCGCGCACGCCGCCACCGCATCGGTCTGGGACAAGGTCGCGAACTGCGAGAGCACCGGCAACTGGAGCATCAACACCGGCAACGGGTTCTACGGCGGCCTGCAGTTCACCTCCTCCACCTGGGCCGCGTACGGCGGCACCCAGTACGCCCCGCAGGCCAACCAGGCCACCCGGTCCCAGCAGATCTCCGTCGCCGAGAAGGTGCTGGCCGACCAGGGACCGGGCGCCTGGCCGGTCTGCTCGGTCAAGGCCGGCCTGACCGCCGGTGGCGCTCCCGCCGCGGTCGACACCTCGTCGTCGTCGGGCTCGTCGTCGTCGGGCTCGTCCGCGCCGGCCGCCCGCACCAAGGCCGCGCCGCAGGCCCAGTCGCACGCTCAGGCGCCGCAGGCCCAGCCGCAGCAGAGCGGCCCGGTCTTCCAGGGCAAGGCCGGTTGGGACCCGGCCGCCAAGGTCTTCTGGTACCAGAAGGACGGCGGCTGGTACTGGACCAGCCACCAGAGCGTCTACGACCAGTACGCCGGCGTGTCCGCGCAGGCCCCGGCGGCGCCGGCCGCCGCCCCGGCCGCCACCCCCGCCGCCGCCGCGCAGGGCACCGGCTCGGGCCACGACTACACCGTGCGTCCCGGCGACACGCTCTCCATGATCGCCCAGACCCAGCACCTCCAGGGCGGCTGGCAGGCGCTCTACGACGGCAACCACGGCACGATCGGCGGCGACCCGGACCTGATCATGCCCGGTCAGGTGCTGCACCTCGGCTGAGCCGGGCGGCGCGTGCGGGGCGATCAGGTTGCCCCGCACGCGCATTCGGGTGAACTACCGGCCGGTAGTCCGACCACACGCCGAGACGGGGAGCCAGGTCCGGGCGGCCGGACCGGTGGGTGCGGTTAGGCTCTGGTCGTACGACCCGTTCCACGTCCCCCGGACCGCTTCCGCATAGGAGATGCCTCGTGCCGTCCATTGATGTCGTCGTAGCCCGCGAGATCCTCGACTCCCGCGGCAACCCCACGGTCGAGGTCGAGGTCGGCCTCGACGACGGCAGCACCGGCCGTGCCGCTGTCCCGTCCGGCGCCTCCACCGGTGCCTTCGAGGCCCTGGAGCTGCGCGACGGCGACAAGAACCGCTACTTCGGCAAGGGCGTCGAGAAGGCCGTCCTCGCCGTGATCGAGCAGATCGGCCCGGAGCTGGTCGGCTACGACGCGACCGAGCAGCGGCTGATCGACCAGGCGATGCTGGACCTGGACGCCACCCCCGACAAGTCCTCGCTCGGCGCCAACGCCATCCTGGGCGTCTCGCTCGCCGTGGCGCACGCCGCCTCCGAGGCCAGCGACCTGCCGCTGTTCCGCTACCTGGGCGGCCCGAACGCGCACGTCCTGCCGGTCCCGATGATGAACATCCTCAACGGCGGCTCGCACGCGGACTCCAACGTCGACATCCAGGAGTTCATGATCGCCCCGATCGGCGCGGAGTCCTTCTCCGAGGCCGTCCGCTGGGGCGTCGAGGTCTACCACACGCTCAAGGGCGTGCTGAAGGAGCGCGGTCTCTCCACCGGCCTCGGCGACGAGGGCGGCTTCGCGCCGAACCTGGACAGCAACCGCGAGGCGCTCGACCTGATCGTCGAGGCCATCAAGAAGGCCGGCTACACCCCGGGCAAGGACGTCGCGCTCGCCCTGGACGTCGCCTCCTCCGAGTTCTACAAGGACGGCGCCTACCAGTTCGAGGGCAAGGCGCTCTCCTCCGCCGAGCTCGGCGCCTACTACGCCGACCTGGTCGCCAACTACCCGCTGGTCTCCATCGAGGACCCGCTGGACGAGTCGGACTGGGAGGGCTGGAAGGCCCTCACCGACGAGCTGGGCGCCAAGGTGCAGCTGGTCGGTGACGACCTGTTCGTGACCAACCCGGCCCGCCTGGCCAAGGGCATCGAGACCGGCACCGCCAACGCGCTGCTGGTGAAGGTGAACCAGATCGGTTCGCTGACCGAGACCCTGGACGCCGTCGAGCTGGCCCAGCGCAACGGCTACCGCTGCATGATGTCGCACCGCTCCGGCGAGACCGAGGACGTCACCATCGCCGACCTCGCGGTCGCCACCAACTGCGGCCAGATCAAGACCGGTGCCCCGGCCCGCTCGGAGCGCGTCGCCAAGTACAACCAGCTGCTGCGCATCGAGGAGATCCTCGACGACGCCGCCGAGTACGCCGGCCGGGCCGCCTTCCCGCGGTTCCGCTCCGCGGACCAGTAAGCACAGCGAGTTCGAGGGCTGACACGCCCGTACTTCGCCGTCCGGTGCCCCGCCGTTCACCCCGTAGGGTGGACGCCGGGGCACCGGTGCGAACGGAGGGGTAGCGATGGCAGGCTGGAAGATCCCGGGACTGGCGGCGCGGCCGCGCTTCACCAGCCGGGCCACCGTGCTCGTCCTGGTGCTCTGCGCGCTGGTGGCGATCCTCGCCTACCCCACCCGCCAGTTCCTCTCCCAGCGCTCCGAGATCAACGCCCAGCGGGTCACGGCCGAGCAGGCCCGGAAGCAGGTCGAGCAGCTGACCAAGGAGCGGGCCCGCTGGCAGGACCCGGAGTACGTGAAGGCCCAGGCCCGCGAGCGGCTGCACTACGCGCTCCCCGGGGAGACCGCGTTCGTCTCGGTCGACCCGAAGCCCTCGGCCGCCGCCCAGGCGCCCTCGGCGGCCGTCTCGGCGCAGGCCGCCAAGGCGCCCAAGCCCTGGTACACCACCCTCTGGGACTCCGTCGACGCGGCCGACACCGCAACCCCCGCCCCCGCCCACGCCCCGTGAGAAGACGCACCGCCATGACCACTGAGAACACCCCGCCGGTCGACGACCGTGACCTCGCCGCCGTGGCGGCCCAGCTCGGCCGCGTCCCGCGCGGCACCCGCGCCGTCGCGCACCGCTGCCCGTGCGGCAACCCGGACGTCGTCGAGACCGCCCCCCGGCTGGCCGACGGCACCCCGTTCCCCACGCTGTACTACCTGACCTGCCCCAAGGCCGCCTCGCTGATCGGCACCCTGGAGGCGGACGGTGTGATGAAGGAGCAGAGCGCCCGGCTCGCCGAGGACCCGGAGCTGGCCGCCGCGTACCAGAAGGCGCACGAGGACTACATCGCCCGCCGGGACGCCATCGAGGTGCTGGAGGGCTTCCCCTCGGCCGGCGGGATGCCGGACCGGGTGAAGTGCCTGCACGTCCTGGTGGGCCACGCGCTGGCCGCCGGGCCCGGGGTCAACCCGCTCGGTGACGAGGCGTTGGCGATGCTGCCGGAGTGGTGGCGCAAGGGCGGCTGCGTCACCGAGGAGGACATCGAGGCCGGGGTCGCGGCGCTGCACGCCCAGCGGGAGAAGACCGAGGACCACGCGGCCGTGATCGCCGCCAAGGAGCGGAAGGCCGCCGAGCGGGCCGCCAAGCGGGCGGCCCGGGAGCAGGAGCAGGACAAGTGACGACCACTCGGGTGGCCGCAGTCGACTGCGGCACCAACTCGATCCGGCTGCTGATCGCCGAACTCGACCCGGAGACCGGCGGGATCACCGACCTGGACCGACGGATGATCATCGTCCGGCTCGGCCAGGGCGTGGACCGCACCGGCCGACTCGCCCCGGAGGCGCTGGAGCGCACCTTCGCGGCCTGCCGGGAGTACGCGGCGGTCATCGGCGAGCACGGCATCGCCCCCGAGCACGTCCGCTTCGTCGCCACCAGCGCCTCGCGGGACGCCGAGAACAGCGCCGAGTTCGCCGTCGGGGTGCGGGAGATCCTCGGGGTGGACCCCGAGGTGGTGACCGGTGACGAGGAGGCCCGGCTCTCCTTCACCGGTGCCACCCGGGAGCTGGCCGGCGGTCCGGTCGCCGCCCCCTACCTGGTCTTCGACCTGGGCGGTGGTTCGACCGAGTTCGTGCTGGGCGACGGGGAGGTGCGGCACGCCCGCTCGGTGGACATCGGCTGCGTGCGGCTGACCGAGCGGCACTTCGCCGGCTCCGAGGTGCCGACCCTGGGCCAGATCTCGGCGGCCAAGGCGGACATCGGGAAGGCGCTCGACCTGGCGGCCGAGGAGGTGCCGCTGACCGAGGCGGCCTCGCTGGTCGGCCTGGCCGGCACGGTGACCACGGTGGCGGCGGTCGCGCTCGACCTGCCGTCCTACGACTCCGAGCTGGTGCACCACTCGCGGATCAGCCTGGAGCAGGTCCGCGAGGTCACCGGGCGGCTGCTCAGCGCCACCCACGCGGAGCGGGCGGCGATCCCGGTGATCCACCCGGGCCGGGTGGACGTGATCGCGGCCGGCGCGCTGGTGATGCTCTCGATCATGGAACGGACCGGCGCCACCGAGGTGCTCGTCAGCGAGCACGACATCCTCGACGGGATCGCCTGGAGCGTGCTCGGCTGACGGACCGCCGGGTCCGCGGCCCTTCCCCGGGAGGTGTTCGCACCCTCGGGGTGGGGCCGCGTCGGGCGTGTCGCGAAAAGCTTCGTGAATTTCTTCACATGGGGATCCGCGCAAACGGGGGACATTGCTGTCCGGTCCGCCCGGATTGTGGGTCCGAAGGTGGTCGGCGGGCGGTGGTCGCTGGATCCCAGGCGGGTCCCGGAATCAGCCGGTGGAATCGAAATGATGCCCGGGAACCGTGGGGCCCGACGGATCGTTGCTGCTCAGCAGGGCCGCGTGGAATCAAACCCGTGGCCGGCCGGTCGACCGGCCCCCCGCGTGGGCCGGTGATCCGTGATAGTGGCCGCGTAGTGTAGCAGAGGCTGTCCAGCGTCCTGTGACGGGCCTCACGCAAGGCGCTCTCAACCGTGCTGGATACTTTCCGATATGAGCACCACGGAGCGTCCTCGCATCCTCATTGTCGGCGGTGGTTACGTCGGCCTGTATGCCGCGATGCGCATCCTCAAGAAGATGCGCTTCGGGGAGGCGACCGTCACGGTCGTCGACCCGCGGTCGTACATGACGTACCTGCCCTTCCTTCCCGAGGCGGCCGGCGGCAACGTCGCCCCTCGCAACCTCGTCGCGCCGCTGCGCAGCGCCCTGAAGAAGGCGGAGGTGCTCACCGGTCACGTGACCGAGGTGGACCACGCCCGCAAGGTCGCCACCATCGCGCCGCTGGCCGGCGACTCCTACGAGCTGCCCTTCGACTACCTCGTCGTGGCGACCGGCTCGGTCTCCCGGACCTTCCCGATTCCGGGCCTGGCCGAGAACGGCATCGGCATGAAGACGGTGGAGGAGGCCATCAGCCTCCGCAACCACGTCATGGCGCAGCTGGACAAGGCCGAGTCCACCACGGACGAGGCGGTCCGCCGCAAGGCCCTCACCTTCGTGGTCATCGGCGGCGGCTTCGCCGGCGTCGAGACCATCGCCGAGGTCGAGGACATGGCCCGCGACGCGGCGAAGATCTACAAGACCGTCAGCCGCGACGACATGCGCTTCATCCTGGTCGAGGCGGCCAACCGGATCCTCCCGGAGATGGGCCCGGACCTCGGTCTGTGGACCAAGGAGAAGCTCGAAGAGCGCGCCATCGAGATCTACATCGAGACCTCGATGGACTCCTGCGTCGACGGCCACGTGGTGCTGAAGAACGGCGTCGAGGCCGACGCCTCCACCATCGTCTGGACCGCGGGCGTCAAGCCCAACCCGGCCGTCGCCAACTTCGGCCTGCCGCTGGGCCCGCGCGGCCACGTGGACACCGCGCCGACCCTGCAGGTGCAGGGCTTCGACTACGTCTGGGCCGCCGGCGACAACGCCCAGGTGCCGGACCTCGCCGCCGGCGAGGGCGCCTGGTGCCCGCCGAACGCGCAGCACGCGGTGCGCCAGGCGGTCGTGCTCGGTGACAACGTGGTCTCCGGGATGCGTGGCTTCCCGCAGCAGGAGTACAAGCACAAGAACCTCGGTGCGGTCGCCGGTCTCGGCCTGCACAAGGGCGTGGCGATCCTCTTCGGCAAGTACAAGCTGAAGGGCCGTCCGGCCTGGTGGTTCCACCGCCTGTACCACGGCAGCCGGGTGCCGACCATGAACCGCAAGATCCGGGTCTTCACGGACTGGACGCTCGCCATGTTCCTCAAGCGCGAGACCGTCGGCCTGTCGGAGATGGAGCGCCCGTTCGGTGCCTTCCAGGAGGTCACCGCGCCGGTGCCGCTGCCGGCCCAGGCCAAGGCGCCCGCCGAGGCCAAGGAACTCGCCAGCAAGTAAAGCGACTGACCCCGCCGCCCCTGGGCGGGTGGTGGGGGCCCTCCGGTGCGGGAACACCGGGGGTAAGAGTCGGAGGCCCTCCGCCCGGCAGCGTCGCCGGACCACGACCTCCGTGGTGCTCAGCCGGCCGTGCGACCGGGCGGAGTACAACAGCAGTATCCGCAGGGAAGCAAGGGCCCCGGGCCCGGTGGGAGACCGCCGGACCCGGGGCCCTTCGCCGTACCAACCCGCCGTACCGCCCGCCCGTCGGCCCGGACGCATGGGCGGGCGTCACTCGGGACCACGGCGGGTCGCCGGCCGTTCGGACGGCGTGGCCGGCCGGCCCGCCCGCCGGGTCGGCCAGACGGCCGCCACCAGGCCCAGCAGGCCGACCAGGCCGACCATGCCCAGGAAGACCAGCAGCTTGCCGAACGGCCGGACCGTGGCCAGCCCGGCCGCGCTGCTGCACAGTGCGCCGCCGGTGGACCAGGCCAGCAGGCCGCTCAGGCCGATGCCCGCCGCCGCGCCGAGCAGCGGAAGGGTCGGGGGCTCCGTCCGGCTCGTCCGCCCCGGCGTGTGCCGGGTGGGGCCGCTGGGTCCGCGCATCCTGATCCCCTTGATAGTGATCCGTGCTCAGCCCGGCCTGCCAGGGGCGGGCCCGCCCCGAACCCGGGTCGGGCCCGGGGCCGGGCTCGGTCCCATGGTGCTGCGCCGCGAGCCGGCTGGCGTCAGTCATGGGGAGGGTGGGCAGCCACCACCGTGAGTCGGTCGACAGGCCGAGCTTCTCCTCCTGCGGTATGACGGCGACCCTGATGGCCGGAACTGGCGAACGGGGTGACAGAAATTACGGACAGTTCGTCAGATGGCAAGGAAGCATGACAACTTCCCTGGCTGGGAACATGCGCTACCGGGATCGGGACGACTAGGCTCAGGGGTAATCCGCACCGTGCGCGGAGTCGTTCAGGCCCGGATGGTGGAACGCAGACACGGGCAGCTTAAAACTGCTTGGCCGTAAGGTCGTGCCGGTTCGAGTCCGGCTCCGGGCACCACCCAGTTCACACCCTCCCGAGCACCTTCGGGGTGCCCGCGCATACCCCTGCTCTTTGCCAACCCATTACCATCGGGGGAGAGAGTGGTGCCGTGCCACCTCGGGAGGAAAGCGCATGAGGAGCAGCAACCCGGTCTTCTCGCGGGACGGGATCTTCACCCGGGCCGCCGGTTCGGCGTCGTCCGCGCGGGCCCCGTACGAGGGACAACTCACCGCCGAGCAGCTGGAACAGCTGTACCTGGCGCCGGCGGCGGGACCGGCGGCCACCGGCCGGATGACCCTGGACGACGTGGTGGCCCGGACCACGTTGACCCTGCTCACGCTGGTCGCGGCCGGTGCGGTGGCCTGGTTCGCGCTGCCGGCCGCCGGCTTCGGCCCGGCGGCCCTGGCGGCCCTGGCGGCCTTCGTGATCGGCCTGGTGGTCAGCTTCCGGCGCAGCGTCAGCCCGCCGCTGGTGCTGCTCTACGCGGGTCTGGAGGGCTTCTTCCTGGGCTCGGTCACCCGGGCGCTCGACACGGTCTGGCCGGGCATCGCGGTCCAGGCGGTGCTGGGCACCGCGGCGGTCTTCGCGGGCATGCTGCTCGCCTACCGCGGCGGCCTGATCCGGGTCACCGCGCGGTACACCCGGGTCGGTCTGGCGGTGGCGGCCGGTTTCCTGCTGTTGATGCTGGTCAACCTGGTGGCCTCGCTGTTCGGCGCCGCGCTGGGGCTGAACTCCGGTCCGTTGGGGATCCTGGTCGGTCTGGTCGGGATCGGGCTGGGCGCCTTCTTCCTCTCGCTCGACTTCGCGGCGGTCGAGCGGGCGATCCGGGACGGTGCGCCGGAGCGGGAGTCCTGGCGGGCGGCGTTCGGCCTGACCCTGTCGCTGGTCTGGATCTACCTGGAGCTGCTGCGGCTGATCGCCATCCTGCGGGGCGACGACTGAACCGTGCGGCGACGATCGGATCGTCCGTTGAACCGTCCGTTTTCGGCCAACCGCGCTGCGTGACACTCAGTGGTCATGGCGGCGGCCCTGGCGGCGGCCCCGGAGGCGGTCCCGGAGGCGGTCCGGCGGGCGGGTCCGGTGCCCGTTAGGCTCGCGGTATGCCCGATGCCGCCGCCCTGCTGCACGCCGTCGACCGCCTGGCGGATCGTTTCCGCGCCCTCCCGCAGAGCCGGCTGCTCGGCGCCGTCCCCGGCTACCCCTCCCGGGCCGCCGCCGGCCTCGCGCTGGCCGACCGGCTCGCGGCGGAGGCCCAGCGGCTGGAGGAGGGCGCGGAGTCCGCGCCGCGGGTCGTCCCGGACGCCGGGGCGTTCGCGGTCGGCGACCAACTCGCCGTCGCCGGGCACGATCTGGTCGTCGCGTTGGCCCCGCTGGCCGACGAGCACCCGCTGGAAACGGCCGACGGCGCCCGGACCACGGCGGCCGGCCTGCTGGCGGAGGCGGTCGCGGCGGTGGGCGCCGTGGCGGAGCTGTGCGGCTGAGCGGGCCGGGTCGGTCGATCCGGCCGAGCCGGCGTCAGATGCTGGCCACCACGCGGTCGGCCAGCACGTAGACCGCCTCGTCGTCGGTGGAGAAGGTCAGCGAGTACGAGCCGGAGAACCGCGAGCCGCCGAGCAGCCGGACGTCCTCGGCCGCCCGCACCGCGTCGATCAGCCGGTACGCGGCCTCCCGGTCGCCGGGCGCCACGCAGAGGGTGGTGCCGTCGGCGAAGGCGTAGACGTCCAGGGTGCCGAGCGGGCCGGGCCGGACGTCGGTCAGCGCGATCCGGTCCTCGGCCAGCGCGGTGAGCCGCGCGTCCGTCCACTCCCGGGACGGCGTCTGGCTGGGCACGAAGTCGGGGTGCGAGGGGTGGCGGCGCGGGTCGGGGACGGCGGCGGCCGGCTCCTCGGTGGCGGCGGGGTCCGGGTCGAGCAGTCCGGCCTCCAGGCCGGTGGCGAGCAGATCGGCCTCCCGGCGGGCCTGGGCGTCGCCGGCGGCGCCCGAGTCGGCCTGCGCCGGGTGCCCGCCGACGGTCGGGCCGGGCAGCGGGCCGCTGTCGCCGACCAGGTCCTCCAGGGCCGCGCGGAGCGCGTCGCCGAACGCCGGGTCCATGGCGGCGCCGTCCGCGGCGTCCTCCGGGCCGGTCGGGCGCGGGAAGAACACCGGCCAGTTCTCCACCGGGCCCAGCCCGTGCGGGTCGCCGGCGAACGGGGTGTCCAACAGCTCGGCGTCCTCGGCCGCCCGGGCCTCCTGCTCGGCCCAGAACGCCCGCGCCTCGTTGACCTCGCGCTCCCGGTCGGCGGCGAGTGCCTCGGTGACGGCCCGGCGTATCACCTCCTCGTCCACCTGAGTGGACGCGGCGGCCAGCTCGGTGAACCGGCGGGAGAGGCCGCGTACATGGACCAGCACGGCTGACGACACGGCGATCAGAACCAGCAACAGCGGGATGTACACGGCGCTCACGGAACGTACTCCTTGCGCGGAGTGGAACGGGGGAACCCCTCCACCCTGCCGCATAGTGGGCTGGGGCTGCAGTGGAAGATGTCCAATTTGCCCCGTGATGTTAATCATTGTCGGAATATCTGGACGTCGGGCCGTTGTACGCTGCGCGGTTGGCCGACTTCGGAACGTCGAGAACCGGGCCGGAATCGGCATGCGAAAGGGCCGGATCGCGGTGGAAATGTGATCCGGCCCCCAGTCACGCTCGGTCACTCCGAACGAGTGGCCCGAGCGCTCAACTGCCTCAGCTCAGGCGCTCGATGACCATCGCCATGCCCTGGCCCCCGCCGACGCACATGGTCTCCAGGCCGAACTGCTTGTCGTGCCACTGCAGGGAGTTGATCAGCGTGGTGGTGATCCGGGCGCCGGTCATGCCGAAGGGGTGGCCGACCGCGATCGCGCCGCCGTTGACGTTCAGCTTGTCCAGGTCGATGCCCAGGTCCCGGTAGGACGGGATGACCTGCGCCGCGAACGCCTCGTTGATCTCCACCAGGTCGATGTCGTCGATGGTCAGCCCGGCCCGCTTGAGCGCCTGCCGGGAGGCCTCCACCGGCCCGTAGCCCATGATCTCGGGGGAGAGCGCGGAGACCCCGGTGGAGACCACCCGCGCCAGCGGCGTGATGCCCAGCTCGCGCGCCTTGGTGTCGGACATGATGACCAGCGCCGCGGCGCCGTCGTTCAGCGGGCAGCAGTTGCCGGCCGTCACCGTGCCGTCGGGGCGGAAGACCGGCTTCAGGCCGGCCACGCCCTCCAGGGTCACCCCGGCGCGCGGGCCGTCGTCCGCCGAGACCACCGTGCCGTCCGGAGTGGTGACCGGGGTGATCTCGCGCTGCCAGAAGCCGGCCTTGATGGCCGCCTCGGCGAGGTTCTGCGAGCGCACGCCGAACTCGTCCTGGTCGGCCCGGGTGACGCCCTTGAGCGCGGCCAGGTTCTCCGCGGTCTGGCCCATCGCGATGTAGGCGTCCGGCAGCAGGCCGTCCTCGCGCGGGTCGTGCCACTCGCCGCCACCCTTCTCGGCGCGCTCGGCGGTACGCGCCACCGCGTCGGCGAAGAGCGGGTTCTGGGTGCCGGGCAGGCCGTCGGAGCTGCCGTGGACCGAGCGCGAGACGGTCTCCACGCCGGCCGAGACGAAGACGTCGCCCTCGCCCGCCCGGATCGCGTGCAGTGCCATCCGGGTGGTCTGCAGCGAGGAGGAGCAGTAGCGGGTGATGGTGCAGCCCGGCAGGTGGTCGAAGCCGAGCTGGACGGCGATGATCCGGGCCAGGTTGTGCCCCTGCTCACCGCCGGGCAGGCCGCAGCCCAGCATCAGGTCGTCGATGTCCCGCGGGTCGAGCTGCGGCACCTTGGCGAGCGCGGCCGCCACGATCTGGGCGGTCAGGTCGTCCGGCCGGACGTCCTTGAGCGAGCCCTTGAAGGCGCGGCCGATCGGCGAACGGGCGGCGCTGACGATGACGGCTTCGGGCATGACGGCTCCAGGGTGTGTGTCCGGCTGCTACGGAAAAGGAAGTTACTCTCAAGTAGACCGCGCGTCACCTGTGGTCGCGTGTGAGTTGGCCGACGCCGCGGGCGGCGCTCCGGGGTCCTCCGGTGCGGCCGGGTCCTCGGCGGCCGGGCCGCCGGCGACCGCCGGCAGCGCGAGCCGCAGCCGGTGCTTGACCAGGGCCCAGCGGCCGGCCCCGCCGCCCGGTGCGGCCGAGGCCACCTCGGTGCCGGACTGCCCGGCGGCGGTCGCGGCGGCCACCGCCATCGGCAGCACCTCCTCGCGCCGCACCGCAGGCTCCACGGCCTCCGGCCAGAGCCCGAGCGCCGCGCAGAGCGAGGGCAGCACGGCCATCGCCGCCGTGGCGTAGCCCTGTGCGGAGGGGTGGAACCGGTCCGAGGCGAACATCTCCGGCCGGGCCGCGAACTCCGGCCCCAGCAGGGAGCCGAGCGAGACCGTCCGGCCGTCCGCCTCCACCACCGCGATGGTCTGCGCCGCCGCCAGCTGCCGGCTGACCCGGCGCACCACCCAGCGCAGCGGCGGCCGCACCGGCTTGATGGTGCCGAGGTCCGGGCAGGTCCCGACCACCACCTCGCAGCCGGCCCCGCGCAGCGTCCGGACCGCCTCGCCGAGCTGCCGGACGGCCTGGGTGAACGGGCTGTGCCGGGTGACGTCGTTCGCCCCGATCATGATCACGGCCAGTGCCGGCCGGGCCGCCACGGCGAGCCGCACCTGGCGGGCCAGATCGTCCGAACGCGCCCCGGAGACCGCCACGTTGACCAGCCGGACCCGCCGCTCGGCGACCGAGGCCAGTCCGGCGGCGAGCAGCGCCCCCGGGGTCTCGCGCGCTCGCCGCACGCCCAGCCCGACCGCCGTGGAGTCGCCCAGGAACGCCAGCACCAGCGGCTCCTGGTCGACGCCAGGATCGGCGAAGCCCTCCCCGTACTCGCCGTCGGACCGGGGCGGATCGCCGTCCAGCAGGCCGACCGCCCGGATCGCCAGCCGGCTCTCGGTGATCAACAGCCCGGCCACCCCGACCCCCAGCAGACCCAGGCCGCCGCCGCCGTACGCCGCGGCCGTCGCGATCCGCCGGGCCACCCGCGCCCTCGAGTACTGCGCCCCAGGCATCCGGTGCCCCCTTCACGATCTCTCCCGGTCACCCGCGCCGCGCGGGTCCGTCCCAGAGCGTGCATACCCCTTGACACCTTCGCCCTATCGGCGGGCATCGGCCATCCGGAGCCATAGGCTTGCCATACCGATACCCATGCGCGCCACAGACCGGGAGGACCCCCGTGCGGTACCACAATTCGATCATCGAGCTGGTCGGCAACACTCCGTTGGTGAAGCTCAACAAGGTCACCGAGGGGATCTCCGCCACCGTGCTGGCGAAGGTCGAATACTTCAACCCCGGTGGCTCGGTCAAGGACCGGATCGCGATGCGGATGATCGAGGCGGCCGAGGCCTCCGGCGCTCTCAAGCCGGGTGGCACGATCGTCGAGCCGACCTCCGGCAACACCGGTGTGGGCCTGGCCATCGTGGCCCAGCAGAAGGGGTACCGCTGCATCTTCGTCTGCCCCGACAAGGTCTCCACTGACAAGATCAACACCCTCCGGGCCTACGGCGCCGAGGTCGTGGTCTGCCCGACCGCCGTCGCCCCGGAGCACCCGGACTCCTACTACAACGTCTCCGACCGGCTGGTCCGGGAGACCCCGAACGCCTGGAAGCCGGACCAGTACTCCAACCCGGAGAACCCGGCCTCGCACTACCACTCCACCGGTCCGGAGCTGTGGGAGCAGACCGAGGGCAGGATCACCCACTTCGTGGCCGGCGTCGGCACCGGCGGCACCATCTCCGGCACCGGCCGCTACCTGAAGGACGCCTCGGGCGGCAAGGTGCAGGTGGTCGGCGCCGACCCCGAGGGCTCGGTCTACTCGGGCGGCACCGGCCGGCCGTACCTGGTCGAGGGTGTCGGTGAGGACTTCTGGCCGACCGCCTACGACCGCACGGTGGCCGACGAGATCGTCGCGGTCTCCGACAAGGACTCCTTCCAGATGACCCGTCGGCTGGCCAAGGAGGAGGGCCTGCTGGTCGGCGGTTCCTGCGGGATGGCCGTGGTGGCCGCGCTGGAGGTCGCCCGCCGGCTCGGCCCGGACGACGTGGTCGTGGTGCTGCTGCCGGACGGCGGACGCGGCTACCTGTCGAAGATCTTCAACGACGACTGGATGGCCGACTACGGCTTCCTGCCCACCGCCGAGGACGAGGCGACCATCGGCGAGGTGCTGGCCCTCAAGGACGCCGTCGCGCACCAGGGCATCCCGCAGTTCGTGCACATGCACCCGAGCGAGACGGTCGGCGAGGCGGTCCAGGTGCTGCGCGAGTACGGCGTCTCGCAGATGCCGGTGGTCTCGCCGGGCGCCGGGCACCCGGACATCATGGCCGGCGAGGTGATCGGCTCGGTGTCCGAGCGCCACCTGCTGACCGCGCTCTTCGAGGGGCGGGCGCAGCTCTCCGACCCGCTGGAGGCGCACATGTCCCGGCCGCTGCCGGTGGTCGGCTCGGGCGAGTCGGTGAGCGGGCTGATGGACGTGCTGAAGCAGCACGACGCGGCGGTGGTGCTGGTGGACGGCAAGCCGCAGGGCATCGTCACCCAGCAGGACCTGCTGGCCTACATGGCCGGCCGGGCCGCGCATTGACCCACCATCAACTCGGCGGCCCGATTTGGTACGTCCACGACACCTGCCCGCATCACGCGGGTAACACGACTCGGGCACTGTAGGTGTCACGGCAAGACGCCGAGCACGACGGCGGTGGCGACCGGGAGCGGCTCCCCGGTGCCCGGTCGTCGCGACACACGGGCCGGCCCTGAACCGGCACGCCGTGTCTCCCTCCGAGCCTTTCGCTCGGCCGGAGGGGCCCCACGTGGGGGTCGCCGTCGTCCCGCCCCTGCCCGGCTCCGGCCGGTGCCAGGGTGAGGCGGCTCCCACGGCACCTCGCGCCGTCACGGCGCGGCTCCGCGGCTCCCGGGTGGGGGAGCCGGGCGGAGCGGGCGGGGCCGGTCCCGGCATGCCGGGACCGGCCCGCGCAGCCCACGGGGCAGGGCGTTGGGCAGCCGGCCGGGTTCTCCCCTACGCTCGCCCCATGACCAGCACCGAAGCTTCCGACACCCCCCGCTACGTCCGCCTCAGCATCGAGCTGATCGCCGAGATCACCGACGAGGAGGCGCTCAAGGCCGCGGCGCTCGCCCAGGTCGACGCGGACGAGTACCTCGACGACGAGGAGCGCGCCCAGTCGGTCGAGGCCATCGAGGTCGACCCGTCCGGCTCGCTCGCCCACTTCATCGACCCGGTCGCGCTGCTCGGCGACGTCCCGGGTGTCGAGCTGGCGCAGGCGACCTGGGAGTCCGCGCAGACCGCCTTCGACCCCGAGGACGACAGCTACGAGTTCGAGGTCGAGTAACCGGCCCCCGCTCGTCCGTCGCCCGCTCGGCCTGAGGCGCCCACCGCGTCGCGCATACCGCCCACTGCCTGTCGGCTGGGCGGTATGTCCATTTTTGGCGCACTTTCTCCAGGTCTCGTACGATCGCATGTGATCTGAATCTCTTCGCAGGGAGAGCGTGACGTGACAGCGGAGCGGGACGACGGGGGTCGGGACTGGAGCCGGCGCGGGGTGATGGCCGGGCTGATCGGGGCACCGGTCCTGCTGGTGGCGGCCTGCGAGGACGGCGGGAGCGGTGGGGGCGGCGGAGCGGCGGCGGGCGGCGCCGGCGGCGCGCCGGGGACCTCGGTCGTGCGGATCACCGTCTCGCCGGCCGACGGCACCGCCAACGCCCCCTTCGACACCCCCGTCACGGTCGGCGCGGCCGACGGCACGCTCACCTCGGTCAGGGTCACCGACTCGGCCGGACACCCGGTGGCCGGCAGGCTCGCGCCCGACGCGCGGAGCTGGACCAGCACCGACCCGTTGACGAGCGCCACCAGGTACACCGTGGCGGTCCTCGCGGTGGACCGGAACAAGCAGCAGGCCGCCGCCAACACCGCGTTCACCACGGTGGCCCCGGCGCACAGCTTCGTCGGCTACTTCACCCCGGAGCACGGCGCCACGGTCGGGGTGGGCATGCCGGTCTCGATCACCTTCAACACCCCGATCACCGACCGCAAGGCCGTCGAGCAGGCGATCACCGTGCGGGCCGTGCCGGACGTGGAGGTCGTCGGGTACTGGTACTCCAGCACCCGGTTGGACTTCCGCCCGGAGCAGTACTGGGCCCCGGGCAGCAGGGTCACCCTCCGGCTGCGGCTCAAGGACGTCGAGGGCGCCCCCGGCTGCTTCGGCATCCAGGAGAAGGACGTCGCCTTCACCGTCGGCCGCAGCCAGACCAGCCTGGCCGACCTGCAGGCCGGCACCCTGACGGTGACCACCGACGGCAAGGTCAGCGCGGTCTACAAGGTGATCGGCGGGGCCCCGGACCACCGCACCTGGGCCGGCCGGATGGTGATCTCCGAGCAGTACCAGCAGACCAAGATGGACTCCACCACGGTCGGCCTGGGCAACGAGTACGCCATCCCCGACGTCCCGCACGCCCAGCGGCTGACCACCTCCGGCACCTTCGTGCACGGCAACTACTGGTCGCCCGCCGCCGCCTTCGGCACGGCCGACACCAGCCACGGCTGCGTGGCCCTGCGCGACGTCAAGGGCGCCGGCGACCCGACCACCGACGCCGCGAGGTTCTTCGCCAGCTCCGTGATCGGCGACGTGGTCGAGGTGGTCAACTCCGGCGAGCGCACCGTCGACCCGGCCAACGGCCTGAGCGACTGGAACATCCCCTGGCCCACCTGGCAGGCCGGCAGCGCCCTCTGACGCCCCTGCCCGCCCGGACGGGGCGCGGGTACGCCGGACGGGGCGCGGGTACGGGCGGCGGCGGCCCTACCCGGTCAGCCGTCCGTCCTGGCGACGCCGATCGGGCAGCTGGCGCCGGTGCCGCCGAGGCCGCAGTGGCTGGCGGCGTTCTTGCCTCGGAGGGGTACTGCTGGTGCGAGCGCACCCAGACCTTCCAGGACATCGGCAACAGCGCCACCGCCGAGACCTACGCCTGGCTCTCCATCGACCACGCCCGCGCCGGGCAGCGCGCCCGCCGCGAAGCCATGTCCCAGGGTGTCCTTGCGGAGGCCCGTTCGGGCGGCATCTGCTCGTTGCCGACTGCAATGAGCGCGCCCGGGACCTGCTGGCCGCCTGAGAGGGCAGTGCGCTGTGAGCCTTATGTGATCCGCAGGGGGCTCGCAGCGTGTCTGAAGCGGGCGCATGTGCGGGACCGTCCCCACCTTGCCCACCCGTCGTGTCAGGGCGTCTGGGTGAACCTCCCGCCTCGGCCGGTGCGGCAGGTCCACGGCGGGTACCTCGCATCACGCAATCCCCGCATGATCACACTGGTCAGGAAAGGATTTCAGAAGTGCGAAAGACAGTCGCCCTGGCTGCCGCACTGGCGGCAGCCACCACCGCTCTCGCCACCCCCGCAGCGGCCGCCCAACGCCACCATCACGATCGCCCCTGCAGAATTTCCGGCAGGCCGAACAAGGAGGACTGCCTCCTGCAGTTCGTGCTGCAGGGAACACGGCACGACTCCATTCCCGGGACGAGCAGCTCGCTCTCGATCGACACCATGGACGCATCTCAGAACGGGTACATGATCGGAGTTGTGACCGGCATGATGTCGAGCTTCAACTCGGGGGGACCAGGCGAAGGGATCTACACCTTGCAACTTTCCAACGGGAAGGGACAGGTGGGCGTTCAGTTCGCGACCAACTCCCAGCAGACAACCCCGCTCACCGTCACGGGCGGCAGTGGGATCTTCGATTGCGCCACGGGCTCCGGCACCGGAGAGGGGAGTGGCGGCGGCGCCCCCATCCACGTCAAGCTGCACCTCAGATTCCTGTGCACGTCCCGCTGACCGCTGCGCCCGTCGGCCCGCTGCCGGGTGGCCCTGGTCTGGGTCGACTCGGCAGCGGTTGAGCAGAGGGTTACTGCTGGTCAGCGTCTTGATCGTCCGTCTTGGCGACTCCGATCGGGCAGGAACCACCCCACTCCGAAGGGTCACCCAGCTTGACGCCGGTGCCGCCGAGGCCGCAGTAGCCGTTGGGGTTCTTGGCGTCGGAGAGGTACTGCTGGTGGTAGGGCTCGGCCGGGTAGAAGGGGCCGGCGGGGGCGATCTCGGTGGTGATCGGGCCCAGGCCGAGGGCGGTGAGGGCGGGCTGGAAGGCGTCCCGGGAGGACTCGGCGGCGGCCTGCTGGGCGGCGGAGTGGGTGTGGACGGCGGAGCGGTACTGGGTGCCGACGTCGTTGCCCTGCCGGTGGCCCTGGGTCGGGTCGTGCGCCTCCCAGAAGGTCTTGAGCAGGGTGGTGTAGGAGATCACGGCCGGGTCGAAGACCACCCGGACCGCCTCGGTGTGCCCGGTCTGCCCGGTGCAGACCTCCTCGTACGTCGGGTTGGGGGTGTAGCCGCCCTGGTAGCCGACCAGCGTGGTCCACACGCCCGGCAGTTGCCAGAACGTCCGCTCGGCGCCCCAGAAGCAGCCCAGGCCGAAGTCGGCGACCTCCAGGCCGGCCGGGTAGGGGCCGGTCAGCGGGGTGCCGAGGACGGTGTGCGGCTCGGTGAGGACGAAGGCGGGCGCCGCGCGGCCGGGCAGCGCGCGGTCGGCGGGGACGGGCTCGGTCTTGGCGCGGTGGAAGAACATGTCGGGGGAACGCTCCGCGAGGCCACCGGATTCCGGCCCTGCCACTACGCTCGGGTGCCATGACTGACCACCAGCACCAGCCTTCCCAGGGCTTCGAGACCATCGCCATCCACGCGGGTCAGGAAGCAGACCCCCGGACCGGGGCCGTCGTCCCTCCGATCTACCAGGTCTCCACCTACAAGCAGGACGGCGTGGGCGGCCTGCGCGGCGGCTACGAGTACAGCCGTTCGGCCAACCCCACCCGGACCGCGCTGGAGGAGTGCCTCGCGGCGCTGGAGGGCGGCCGGCGCGGGCTCGCCTTCGCCTCCGGCCTGGCTGCCGAGGACACCCTGCTGCGGACCATCCTCCAGCCGGGCGACCACATCGTGATCCCGAACGACGCCTACGGCGGCACCTTCCGCCTGTTCGACAAGGTGCTGACCCGCTGGGGCGTCGAGTACGACGTCGCCGACACCCAGCACCCGGAGAAGGTCCGGGAGAAGATCCGGGCCAACACCAAGGCGGTCTGGGTCGAGACCCCGAGCAACCCGCTGCTCGGCATCACCGACATCGCCGCGGTCGCCCAGATCGCGCACGCGGCGGGCGCGCTGCTGGTGGTGGACAACACCTTCGCCAGCCCGTACCTGCAGCAGCCGCTGGCGCTCGGCGCGGACGTGGTGGTGCACTCGACCACCAAGTACATGGGCGGCCACTCCGACGTGGTGGGCGGCGCGCTGGTGGCGGCCGACGCCGAGCTGGGCGAGCGGCTGGCCTACCACCAGAACGCGATGGGCGCGGTGGCCGGGCCGTTCGACGCCTGGCTGGTGCTGCGCGGGATCAAGACGCTGGGCGTCCGGATGGACCGCCACACCGCCAACGCCGAGCAGCTGGTGGCGCTGCTGAGCCGGCACCCGCGGGTCACCCAGATCTACTACCCGGGCCTGGTCGGACACCCGAACCACGAGGTGGCCGCCAAGCAGATGAAGGCCTTCGGCGGGATGGTCTCGTTCCGGGTCGAGGGCGGCGAGGAGGCGGCGGTGGAGGTCTGCAACCGGGCCCAGCTGTTCACCCTCGGCGAGTCGCTGGGCGGCGTGGAGTCGCTGATCGAGCACCCGGGCCGGATGACCCACGCCTCGGTGGCCGGTTCGCTGCTGGAGGTGCCGTCCGACCTGGTCCGGCTGTCGGTGGGCATCGAGTCGGCGGACGACCTGGTGGCCGACCTGGCCCGAGCGCTGGGCTGACGCCGGTCGTGGAGCGCCCCGGGCCGGGTGGCCCGGGGCGCTCTACGCTGACCCCATGCAGAGCTGGCCGATCACCGTGGACGACATCCGCGGCGCCCACAAGATGCTCGCCGGGGTCGCCCGGGTCACCCCGATGGAGAGCAGCCGGCACCTCTCCGCGCTGGTCGGCTCGCCGGTCCACCTCAAGTGCGAGAACCTGCAGCGCACCGGTTCGTTCAAGCTGCGCGGCGCGTACGTGCGGATCGCCGGGCTGTCGCCGGTGCAGCGGGCCGGCGGGGTGGTCGCGGCCAGCGCCGGCAACCACGCGCAGGGCGTCGCGCTGGCGGCGGCGCTGCTGGGCGTGCGCTCCACGGTCTTCATGCCGCGCGTCGCACCGCTGCCCAAGGTCGCGGCGACCCGTGAGTACGGCGCCGAGGTCCGGCTGCACGGCGCGACGGTGGACGAGGCGCTCGAGGCGGCGGAGCGCTTCGCCGAGGTGAGCGGCGCGGTCTTCATCCACCCGTTCGACCACCCGGACATCGTGGTCGGCCAGGGCACGGTGGGCCTGGAGATCCTGGAGCAGTGCCCGGAGGTGCGCACCATCCTGGCCGGGGTGGGCGGTGGCGGGCTGCTGGCCGGGATCGCGGCCGCGGTGAAGCCGCTGCGCCCGGACGTCCGGGTGATCGGCGTGCAGGCGGCCGGCGCCGCCGCGTACGTGCCCTCGCTCGCGGCCGGGCGGCCGGTCTCCCTGCCCTCCTTCCACACCATGGCCGACGGGATCATGGTCGGCCGGCCCGGTGACATCCCGTTCGAGCTGGTCAACACGTTGGCGGACGGGGTGCGCACGGTCGGCGAGGATTCACTCTCGCGGGCGCTGCTGCTGGCCCTGGAGCGGCTCAAACTGGTGGTCGAGCCGGCCGGGGCGAGCCCGATCGCGGCGCTGCTGGAGCACCCGGGGGAGTTCGAGGGACCGGTGGTCGCGGTGCTCTCCGGCGGCAACGTCGACCCGCAGCTGCTGCAGCGGGTGCTGCGGCACGGGCTGGCGGCGGCCGGCCGCTACCTCTCGCTGCGGGTCCGGCTGTCCGACCGGCCGGGCTCGCTGGCGGCGCTGCTCGGGGTGCTCTCCGCGGTGGACGCCAACGTGCTGGACGTGGCGCACGTGCGGACCGACCCGCGGCTCGGGCCCTCCGAGGTGGAGGTGGACCTGCACCTGGAGACCAAGGGGCCGGAGCACTGCCTGGCGGTGGTCGGCGAACTGGCGGACGCCGGGTACGTGGTCTCGCGGTAGCCCGACTCGTTGTACGCCGAGGGGCCCGGTCGGCAAGCGCCGTCCGGGCCCCTGCGCGTGGTCCGTCAGCCGGTGTAGGGCTTGGCCTCGATGATCCGGACGCTGGCCTTCTTGCCGTTCGGCAGCTCGTAGCTGGCGTCCTCGCCGATCTTCTTGCCGTTGATGGCGCTGCCCAGCGGCGACTGCGGCGAGTAGACGTCCAGGTCGTCGCCGGCCGCCTCGCGCGAGCCGAGCAGGAACTCCATGGTGTCGTCCGGGTCGCCGTCGAACGCGACCGTGACGACCATGCCGGGCGCCACCACGCCGGAGTCCTCGGGGGCCTCGCCGACCTTGGCGCGCTCCAGGAGCTGGGTCAGCTGGCGGATCCGGGCCTCGCCCTTGCCCTGGTCGTCCTTGGCGGCGTGGTAGCCGGCGTTCTCCTTGAGGTCACCTTCCGAGCGCGCTTCCTCGATCTTCTGGGCGATCTCGGTGCGCCAGGTGCCGGTCAGGTAGTCCAGCTCGCCCTTGAGCTTGTCGTAGCCGGTCTGAGTGAGCCAGGTCACGTTGTCGCTGGTCTGGGTCACGGGTGCTCCTCGTCGGTGCTGGGCTGTGCTGAGGGTTGGTGTCAGCAGGGGTGGAACGGGTGGGTGGGGGCCGGTGCTCTCTACAAAGCAACGCCCGCGACCGAGCCATCCGGCGCGGAAGGGGCGAAACCACGAGCGTAACAATGTCCGGCGACGGACGGGAGGGGCCGTTGGCGGCGCGTTAACGGCCCGTTCGGAGAAACTTCCCGTCCGGCGGCCCGCTCATGCGACCGCCGGGCTGCCGGGGAGCGGCTACTTCGACGGCGTACAGCTGAGTAGTTCTGCCGTGGTGCCGCGGGCGGTGGTCCTGATCGTCACGATCTCGGAGAAGGTGCTGCCGGCCTTGGGGATCGGCACGTCCAGCTGGCCGACCACGGACTGGTCCGGCGCCTGCGAGCGGATCGTGCAGACGCCGCCGGTGCCGGAGTCCTTGCTGACGTTCAGCTGGGCCTGGACCTCGCTGTCGGAGACCACCTGGAAGGTCACCACCTCGCCGTTCAGCTTGGAGTTGGTGATCACGTACGAGACGCCGATCCAGGCGACCAGGCCGATCACCAGCGCGCCGCAGACCGCGCCGACGATCTTCAACCGGCGGTCGGCCTCGCGGTCGTCGCGCCGGCCGTAGCGGCCCTCGGGAGCGCCGACGGGTGCCGTCGTGGTGCCGTTCATGGCTCGATCAGTCCTTCCCTGGCGACCCTGGTGGTGCGACCCCGGAAACTCGGGGGAATGCGCGGGCCCTCCAGTCCGTCACTATAGGGGGAACGATGCTGAGCCGGACATTCCCGGAAGGAACCAGGCGTTGAGTGAGCAGTTGCGGCTGATGGCGGTGCACGCGCACCCGGACGACGAGTCCAGCAAGGGTGCCGCCACCATGGCCATGTATGTCGCCCAGGGGGTCGAGGTGCTGGTCGCCACCTGCACCGGCGGTGAGCGCGGTTCGGTGCTCAACCCGAAGCTCCAGGGTGATCCGTTCATCGAGGAGAACATCCACGAGGTCCGCAGCAAGGAGATGGACGCCGCCCGGGAGATCCTCGGCGTCCAGCAGGCCTGGCTGGGCTTCGTCGACTCGGGCCTGCCCGAGGGCGATCCGCTGCCCCCGCTGCCGGAGGGCTGCTTCGCGCTGCAGGACGTCGAGGCGGCCACCGAGCCGCTGGTCCGGCTGATCCGCGAGTTCAAGCCGCAGGTGATCACCACCTACGACGAGAACGGCGGGTACCCGCACCCCGACCACATCATGACCCACAAGATCACCATGCGGGCCTTCGAGGCCGCCGGCGACCCGGACGCCTACCCCGAGGCCGGCGAGCCCTGGCAGCCGCTGAAGCTCTACTACAACCACGGCTTCCCGATGGGCCGGATCCGCGCGCTGCACAAGTACCTCACCGAGAACGGGCTGGACTCCCCGTACGGCGAGTGGATCTCCGGCTGGGAGAAGAGCGGGCGCCAGGAGCGCGAGATCACCACCCGGGTGCACTGCGCGGACTGGTTCGAGACCCGGGACCGGGCGCTGATCGCGCACGCCACCCAGATCGACCCGGACGGCCCGTGGTTCCGCGTCCCGCTGGAGACCCAGCGCGAGGTGTGGCCGACCGAGGACTACGAGCTGGCGCGGTCGCTGGTCGACACCGACCTGCCGGAGGACGACCTGTTCGCCGGGCTGCGGGCGGCCAGCCTGGCCACCGAGGGCGTGAAGTAGCCTCCGGCGTCGCGCGGCGGCGTCCGGACAGGTCCTGAGCAGCACGTCACGGGCGCCGCGCCCGACACGCACCACCCCGGTGACCCGGTCGTAAGAAGGCCGGGTCACCATGGAGGAATGAGCACCCCCATGAACCTCACCCACTCGGTCGCCACGCTGGCCCTCGACGAGAGCAAGGTCACTCCCGGCCTGCTGGGTTTCGTCGTCTTCGCCGCGCTGGGCGTGGCCACCTGGTTCCTGGTGAAGTCGATGAACTCGCAGTTCAAGCGGATCGACTTCACCGAGGAGCCGGACCCCACGCAGGAGTAGTCCGGGCCGGGGCGTGCCCCGGCCCGTCGGCGGGCGGGCCGAACACGCGATTCGGCGCCCGGTTTTCCCGGCCGTCCGTGCACGGAGTCGGCGGACCCGGCTGAGCCGGGTCCCGCCCGCGTCCGGCGGCCCCGGCCTGCCGAACGGATCCGCCGGTCCGCCGTGCTGCCCGCCCGACTCGGTAGCGCGACGTCGCCGCACCTCCTCCGGCACGCGGACAACCCGGTCGACTGGTGGCCGTGGGAGCCGGAGGCGTTCGCGGAGGCGGCCCGGTGCGGAGTTCCGGTGCTGCTGAGCGTGGGCTACGCGGCGTGCCCCTGGTGCCAGTAGATGTGTACAGCTAGGTAGTTCTGACCTGGGGCGTTTCCAAAGTGTGCCGAAACTGACACGCAAGGTGAGTGATTGTGCGGGCAGATGGAGGCCTGGGGCGAAGACCAGCTGGCCGCCTCGCCTGAGATCAGGCCGTACGCATGTCCTGAGCGCGGATCAGATCGTGTTGAGGTCGATCTCGATCGCGAACGGAGCGGCGGTCCGGATCGTGCCGGTGAACATGTCGGCGTCGCGGTAGGACCGGCTCGCAGGGTCGAGGACGTAGGTGTAGACGAGGGGAACGCCGTTGGCGGTCTGCTCGATCCGCCAGTAGAAGGCGATGCCGGCCTGGGCGTACTGATTCACCTTCACGATGCGGTCGGTGGTCTCCGAACCCGGTGACACGACCTCGACGACCAGGAGAACGTGCTCCGGGCGGGTGGGTGTGATGTCGATGGTCTCGGCCCGGTAGACCACGACGTCGGGCCGCCGGTTGGTGAGGGGCACGTCCTGCAACCGGACATCGAAGTCCGTGTCGGCGTTCCAGTCCGGACCGGCGGCTGCATCCAGGGAGTTCGCCAGGATCCGGGCCAGGCGGTTGTGCCGCTTGGACGCACTCGGGCTCACGACGACCATCCCGTCCACGATCTCGACACCCGCGCACTGCTCCGCGGACCAGGAGTCGTACTCGTCCGCGGTGATCTGCTGGTGCATCCACCCGGGAGCGACCATCTCGGCGGTCATCGGCGTACCTCCTCGGGGGCTCGACAGGGCTCGGTGCTGCTGGGCCCAGCGTACTGTTCCGCGGCTCCGGGGCGCTGCTCTGCGTGTCGCACGCTCCGCGCCCGGCGGAGTGCTGCCGTGAACCTCCTTGGTCGCAGGGTATGTGGTGTTCTCCGGTGCCGACGGGAACCCGGTCCACCGGCTCCGGCCGCATCGCGGCGCACACGCACGAGTGCGGCTCGGGATAGCTGGCCGACGGGCGCACCTACACCCTCGACCTGGACGAACTGCCCCGGCCCGAGCCGGACGGCTGCTGACCGTATGGCGGAGCACGGCCCGCGCCTCCGCGCACCGGAGGCGTCGCAAGCGTGTGCCGAGCGGGTCCGGTGCGGGCTGGTGCTACCGCTCCGCACGGCGCAGGAACTGCCAGCCCAGTACGGCCAGGGCGAGCGTCTGCACGAGAGAAGTGAACACGAGCAGGGGCTGAACGGTGGGGGAGCAGCAGGCGGGACTGTCCACTCTGGACGGTGACCGCCACGACCGCAGTGGCTGCGGCGAGCGTGAAGTAGAGCAGGTTGTCGCGGAACCCTATGCGGGTCTTCTGTTCCTCCTTGAGGCAGTCGTACTCGGCCAGCAGGATTTTGCTCTCGGTGACATCGTCCGTGGAGGTCACAGGCGTTCCTATGCTCGAGTTCAGGATCAGCCGGCGATCTGGAAGGGCGTCAGGTTGTCGGGGCCGTGCCGTTCGATCCAACTCTTCCCGTCCGCCGCTATCCCCTCCAGGATGCGGAAGGTGTGGGTGGAGCCGGTCGCGCTGAGGTTGATCTCGGAGATCTCCTGGGAGTTCTCGTTCGGCGCCAGTTGATGGGCGTCGGCGTCCTTGATGCGGATCTTCCTGGCAGGTCCGTTGGTGAGGACGAGCTCCAGGTCGTAGCCGACGTCGACGTTCTCCGTCACCTGTACGGAGGACAGCGCGTCGAACCGGTAGTTGCTCCGCTGCTCGTTCCTGCGCGTCGCGTCGGAGAAGTTGAACTCGGAACTGACCTCGCGGATGCCGTCCTGGGTGAACAGGAACAGGCGGAAGACGTAGTGCGAGTACCGCCAAGGGCCGCCCCTGACCCGGCCCCGTTTGTAGGAAGGACCCGGGGCCACCAGGATGGTGTGGGTGATCAGGTCGCGCCAGGTGAGCTGGTGGTGCCGGAGCGCCTCATCGACGAACGAAGTCTTGTCGCAGGTGAGCCAGGTCTCCATTTCCAGCTCGCTGGGGCGAGTGGCGCCCAGGAACGACTGCCAGCGCTGGTAGGCGACCTGTCGCGCGGTCAGCTGTTCCTGGTACTCCTGGGTCTCCCGGATCAGGCGGTACTCTTCGCGCCTGACCTCCAACCACCGGGAAGCGGCCGCGTGCCCGGACCAGGCCGCCCCGAGCACGGCCAGGAACGCCCACAGCGGCCGAAGTTGGGCGGCACCCGAGACCGCCGTGCCGAACGCGGCCAGGGCCGCGGCGCCGAGGACGGTGAGGGCCGTCACGGTCAGGGCCTTCGTCCTGCCGGGGGTCTGCTCCTGGCGGTGCTGGTCGAACAGGGTGCCGTCGTCGTGGCGGTTCCGGGCATCCTCGGCGAGGTACCGGATCAGCCAGTTGACCCGCTCCACACCGATCCGGCTCTCCCGGTAGAGATCCGCGATCTCGGCCGCGCGGCTGCCGCGGACCTGAGCGGTGTGGGCGAGCCAGGCGTCCGGGGTGAGCCCGTAGGGCGTGCGAATGCTGAAGTAGTGATCGAACGAATGGCGGACACTGACCACACGTCATCTTGCATTTCCTGCAAGGTGCTTCAGTTATTGTCACTTGCACAAGAAGGGGGGGTGATGGGGGATTGCTGTGCCGCTCGACTCCGCAGCCGCGGCGCGTGCGGCAGGACTGCACGGATCGACCGGCTGGCACCGACGCCACCAGTCCGTTCCGGTTTCGGGGTTCCCGCGGCCGGTGCTGCGATACTGCCCACATGGTGAACCGCCTGGCCGATGCCACCTCCCCGTACCTGTTGCAGCACGCCGACAACCCCGTGGACTGGTGGCCCTGGGGGCCGGAGGCCTTTGCGGAGGCCGAGCGGCGCGGGGTGCCGGTGCTGTTGTCCGTCGGGTACGCGGCTTGCCACTGGTGTCATGTGATGGCGCACGAGTCCTTCGAGGACGCGGGGCTGGCCGAGTACCTCAACGAGCACTTCGTCTCCGTCAAGGTGGACCGCGAGGAGCGGCCGGACGTCGACGCGGTGTACATGGAGGCGGTGCAGGCGGCGACCGGGCAGGGCGGTTGGCCGATGACGGTCTTCCTCACCCCCGAGAAGGCCCCGTTCTACTTCGGCACCTACTTCCCGCCCGAGCCGCGACACGGGATGCCCGGGTTCCGGCAGGTGCTGGAGGGAGTGTCGGCCGCCTGGCGGGAGCGCCGGGACGAGGTCGGCGAGGTGGCCGACCGGATCCGGGCCGACCTGGCGGAGCGGGCCGCGGTGTACGGCGCGGGCGTGGGGCTGCGCCCGCCGGGGGCGGCGGAGCTGGACCAGGCGCTGGTGGCGCTGGGCCACGGCTTCGACGCCGAGTGCGGTGGCTTCGGCGGGGCGCCCAAGTTCCCGCCGTCGATGGTGCTGGAGTTCCTGCTCCGCCACCACGCCCGGACCGGCTCCGGCCCGGCCCTGGAGATGGCCGAGCGGACCTGCGAGGCGATGGCCCGCGGCGGGATCTACGACCAGCTCGGCGGCGGCTTCGCGCGCTACTCGGTGGACGCCGAGTGGATCGTGCCGCACTTCGAGAAGATGCTCTACGACAACGCGTTGTTGCTGAGGGTCTACCTGCACCTGTGGCGGGCCACCGGGCAGCCGCAGGCGCGTCGGATCGCGCTGGAGACCGCGGACTTCCTGCTGCGCGAACTGCGCACCCCCGAGGGCGCGTTCGCCTCCGCGCTGGACGCGGACAGCCTGGACCCGGCGACCGGCAGGTCCGCCGAGGGTGCCTACTACGCCTGGACGCCGGGGCAGTTGGCCGGGGCACTGGGTGAGGCGGACGGTGCGCTGGCCGCCGAGCTGTTCTCGGTCACCGAGCACGGCAGCTTCGAACACGGCTCCTCCGTCCTGCAGTTGCTGCACGAGCCGGACGATCCGGCGGCGTACCAGCGGGTCCGGACCCAACTGCTGGCGGCCCGCGCCGAGCGTCCGGCGCCGGCCCGGGACGACAAGGTGGTCGCGGCCTGGAACGGCCTGGCCATCGCGGCACTCGCCGAGACCGGCGCACTGCTGGACCGGCCCGACCTGGTGGAGGCCGCGGCGCGCGCCGCCGACCTGCTGCTCTCGGTCCATCTGACCGAGACGGGACGGCTGTTGCGCACCTCGCGGGACGGCCGGCCGGGTCCGAACGCCGGGGTGCTGGAGGACTACGCCGACACCGCCGAGGGGTTCCTGGCGCTCTACGCGGTGACCGGCGAGGAGTCCTGGCTCGAGCTGGCTGGCGGGCTGCTCGACCTGGTGCTCAAGCACTTCACCGACGAGGCGTCAGGATCTCTGTACGACACGGCGGATGACGCCGAGGAGCTGATCCGCCGCCCGCAGGACCCGACCGACAACGCGACCCCGTCCGGCTGGACGGCCGCCGCGCAGGCGCTGCTGACGTACTCGGCGTACACCGGCTCCGCGCGCCACCGCACCGCCGCCGAGCGGGCGTTGGGCGTGGTCGGCGCGCTGGCCGGGCAGGCGCCGCGGTTCATCGGCTGGGGGCTGGCGGCGGCCGAGGCGCTGGCCGACGGACCGCGCGAGGTCGCGGTGGTCGGCCCGGCCGGCGACCCGCGGACCGCCGCGCTGCACCGCGCGGCGCTGTCGGGCACCGCGCCCGGCGCGGTGGTGGCGCTGGGCGAGCCGACCCGCCCGGGCGAGCCGGCCCGGGTGCCGCTGCTGACGGACCGCCCGCTGCTGGACGGCGCGCCCGCGGGGTACGTCTGCCGGCACTTCGCCTGCGAGGCCCCCACGGCCGACCCGGCGGAGCTGGCGCGCCGGCTGGGCGCCCACGCGGAGTAGCGAAGTGGCCCCGGCTGCCGGGCCCGGCCACGTCGCAACCCGGGTCGCCCTGGTAGATGGCCGGGTACCGGTCGACGCCGTCGCGGTGGGCCCGCAGCGCGTGCTGCGAGTCGCGGCGCAGCAGTTGGCGGTCGGCGCCGAGCCGGATCCGCTCGATGTGGGCGACGGTGTGCAGGCCGGTGTCGCGCGGGCCGGACAGCTCGGCGAGCAGCTCGTCCACCGCGGTGGCGGGGGAGACCAGGTCGCGGTACGGGCGGACGGGCACCGCGGCCGGTTCCTCGCCGAGCGTCCGCCGGGGCCGAGCAGCCGGGTCAGCGAGTGCGTCGGGAGTTCCAGCACCTCCTCCAGCGCCCCTACCGCGTGCAGGGATTCGGGGCGCTCCGGGCGGCGCCGGCCCTGCTGCCAGTAGCTCAGGCTGGTCACCCCGACGTGCCCGCCACGCTGAGCGAGGTGCTGCTGCACCCGGTGCGGCGCCAGCCCGCGCGCGCCGAGCGCGGTCCGCAGGGCCAGGTGGAAGGGGCCGGTCCGCAGGACCATGGCCAGTTCGGGCGGCGAACTGCGCCCCACGGCTGTCCGGGCCGACCGTGCCGGTCCACACCCTCGACCCGGCCGCTGCCCCGGAACCTCGGAGGCACCCGCGCGCGTGTTGGCACCGGGAGTTGAGGAAAGGTTGACGCGCTGTTCGCCCACCGCTGACTACGGCGTGTCACGGTCGGTCGATACCATGTGGCACGGGGTCAGAGCGGGGAGAGGTGGCGGTGGCTGTGCGCGATGCGCGGGATCTGCAGCTCTGGGGTGGCGTCGCCGTGGTGGCGGGCGCGCTGATGGTGGTCGCGGGTTACCTGGTCGACGGCGCGCCGTTGGTCTGGGCGGTGGCCTCGGTCGAGGTGTTGCTGGTGATGGTCTACGTCGCCCGCCGGTTCCGCTACCTGCTGCGCCGCGAGCACCCCGGCACACCGGCCGGCCCGTTCGTCGAGGACGCCGCGCACTGCGAGCGCTGCCGCCGGGCCCGTGAGCAGCGGGACGCGCTGGCCAGCCGGCGCGCCGGGGCGTCGGCGGCGCGGCCGGCGGACGGGCTGTCGTCAGCGGGTCGCGTTGTAGGCCACCAGTGAGACGCCGACGTACTGCACGATGAAGGCGCCCAGCGTGAAGGCGTGGAAGACCTCGTGGAACCCGAACCAGCGCGGTGACGGATCGGGCCGCTTGAGGCCGTAGACCACGCCGCCCGCGCTGTAGAGCAGGCCGCCGACGACCATCAGGGTGATCACCGCGACCCCGCCGGTGCGCAGGAAGTCGGGCAGGAAGAACACCGCGGCCCAGCCCAGCGCGAGGTAGCAGGGCGTGTAGAGCCAGCGCGGGGCGCCGACCCAGAGGACCCGGAAGGCGATCCCGGCCAGCGCGCCGCCCCAGACCAGCCAGAGCAGCAGCTCCCGGCGGCCGCCGTGCAGCAGCAGGATGGTGAACGGCGTGTAGGACCCCGCGATGATCAGGAAGATGTTCGCGTGGTCGAGCCGGCGCAGCACCGCGTCGCCGCGCGGTCCCCAGTCGAAGCGGTGGTAGACGGCGCTGATCCCGAACAGCAGCCAGGCCGTCACCGAGTAGATCGCGCAGGCGACCCGGGCCCGTGGTGAGTCCGCCAGGCAGATCAGCACGATCCCGGCGGCCACCGAGGCGGGGAACATCCCCGCGTGCAGCCAGCCGCGCCAGGCGGGTTTGGCGGGCAGCACGCCGCCGACGGGCGAGGAGCCGGGCGCAGGCGTGGCAGAGGTGTCCGAGGCCGCAGTCATGATCCTCATGCTACCTACGGGTGCGTAGGTTACTTGTAAGTAGGAAGTGGCTCTCATCACTTTTGGCCATTCTGGAGTGTTCCACCCCGATCGACTCATGGTCGACACCTGCCGAAGTCGCCCAGGGATCTGCCAGTTTTTGGCCAATGAGTAGCAAAACTTGCGGCAAAGCTGCCATGACGCCGTGTTGTCCCTCAAATGGCCGGGCTACGCTGCAAGCACCCTCAAACCCCCGGACGCCTGTCATGGACGATCAGGCGTGAAACGGAGCGATCGTGTCGTACGAGAACTCTGCCCTCAGCGCAGCCGCCCCGACCCGTCACCAGCGCCTGGTGGCGTGGGTCAGCGAGATCGCGGAGCTCACCCAGCCGGACCGCGTCGAGTGGTGTGACGGCTCGGAGGAGGAGGCCCGCCGGCTCTCCGAACTCCTGGTCGAGCAGGGCACCTTCAAGAAGCTCAACCCCGAGAAGCGAGCCAACTCCTACTACGCCGCGTCCGACCCCAGCGACGTCGCGCGGGTCGAGGACCGCACCTTCATCTGCTCCGAGCGGGCGGAGGACGCCGGCCCGACCAACCACTGGAAGGCCCCCGCCGAGATGCGGGAGATCTTCCAGGGCGAGCGGGGTCTGTTCCGGGGCTCGATGAAGGGCCGCACGATGTACGTCGTGCCGTTCTCGATGGGCCCGGTCGGCTCGCCGCTGGCCGCCTACGGCGTCGAGATCACCGACTCCGCCTACGTCGCGGTGTCGATGCGGGTGATGACCCGGATGGGTCAGGCAGTGCTCGACCAGCTCGGCGAGGACGGCGACTTCGTCAGGGCCGTGCACACCGTGGGCGCCCCGCTGGCCGAGGGCCAGGCGGACGTGCCGTGGCCGTGCAACAGCACCAAGTACATCTCGCACTTCCCGGAGACCCGGGAGATCTGGTCCTTCGGCTCGGGCTACGGCGGCAACGCGCTGCTCGGCAAGAAGTGCTACGCGCTGCGGATCGCCTCCACGATGGCCCGTGACGAGGGCTGGCTGGCCGAGCACATGCTCGTGCTGAAGCTCACCCCGCCGAGCGGCGAGGTCAAGTACGTCACCGCGGCCTTCCCGAGCGCCTGCGGCAAGACCAACCTGGCCATGCTCCAGCCCACCATCCCGGGCTGGAAGGTGGAGACCATCGGCGACGACATCGCCTGGATGCGGTTCGGCAAGGACGGCCGGCTCTACGCGATCAACCCGGAGGCCGGCTTCTTCGGCGTCGCCCCGGGCACTGGCGTGGACACCAACGCCAACGCCATCGCCACCCTGCACAGCAACACCGTCTTCACCAACGTCGCGCTCACCGACGACGGCGACGTCTGGTGGGAGGGCCTGACCGACGAGCCGCCGGCCCACCTGACCGACTGGCGCGGCGACGACTGGACGCCGGAGTCCGGCACCCCGGCCGCCCACCCGAACGCGCGGTTCGCCGTCCCGGCCGCGCAGTGCCCGACCATCGCCCCCGAGTGGGAGGACCCGGCGGGTGTGCCGATCTCGGCCATCCTGTTCGGCGGTCGCCGGGCCACCGCGGTTCCGCTGGTCACCGAGTCCTTCGACTGGCAGCACGGCGTCTTCCTGGGCTCCAACATCGCCTCCGAGAAGACCGCCGCCGCCGAGGGCACGGTCGGCGAGCTGCGCCGCGACCCGTTCGCGATGCTGCCGTTCTGCGGCTACAACATGGGCGACTACTTCGCGCACTGGCTGAAGCTCGGCGCGCAGGCCGACGCCGGCAAGCTGCCGAAGATCTTCTACGTCAACTGGTTCCGCAAGAACAGCGACGGCCAGTTCGTCTGGCCGGGCTACGGCGAGAACAGCCGGGTGCTCAAGTGGATCGTCGACCGCCTGGAGGGCACGGTCGAGGGCGTCGAGACCCCGATCGGCCGGCTGCCCAAGGCCGAGGAGCTCGACCTGGACGGCCTGGAGCTGTCGGCCGACGACCTCGACCTGCTGCTGAGCGTGGACACCGACATCTGGCGGCAGGAGGCCGGGCTGATCCCCGCCCACCTGGAGCTCTTCGGTGAGCACACGCCCAGCCAGCTGTGGGACGAGTACCGGGCGCTGGTCAAGCGCCTGGGCTGACGCCTCCGGGGTTCCGGTCCGACCGCCGCGCGCGGAACGCGTGGCGGCCGGACCGGCATGACCTCGCTCGACCTCGGTACGGCCGCGGCCTCCGGCCCGGCGATCCTCCCCGACCAGTGGGATCGCCGGGCTGGGGACTGCGGCCGTCGGCGTTCCGGGGGGCCGCTCTCGTCGGTGGCCAGGCGCTACGGCTGCACGTAGCCCTGGAGGAAGGTGCCGATCCGGGTCACCGCGTCCTCGATCTCCTCCGGGCGCGGCAGCGTGACCAGCCGGAAGTGGTCCGGATCCGGCCAGTTGAAGCCGGTGCCCTGGACGATCAGGATCCGCTGCGACCGCAGCAGGTCCAGCACCAGCTGGGCGTCGTCCCGCACCTTGTAGACCGACGGGTCGAGCCGCGGGAACGCGTACAGCGCGCCCTTCGGCTTGACGCAGCTGACCCCGGGGATCTCGTTGAGCAGCCGGTACGCGGCGTCCCTGGACTCCAGCAGCCGGCCGCCGGGCAGCAGCAGGTCCTTGATCGACTGCCGGCCGCCGAGCGCCGCCGCGACCGCGTGCTGGGCCGGCATGTTGGCGCAGAGCCGCATGCTGGCCAGCGTGTTGAGACCCTCGATGTAGCTGGGCGCGCGGTCACGGTCGCCGGAGAGCACCATCCAGCCGGACCGGAAGCCGGCCACCCGGTAGGCCTTGGACATCCCGTTGAACGTGACGCAGAAGAGGTCCGGGGCCAGCGTGGCCAGCGGCACGTGCTCGGCGTCGTCGTAGAGGATCTTGTCGTAGATCTCGTCGGCGTAGACCACCAGCTGGTGCTGGCGGGCGAGCTCGACGATCCCCTCCAGCACCTCGCGCGGGTAGACCGCGCCGGTCGGGTTGTTCGGGTTGATCACCACGATCGCCCGGGTGCGGTCGGTGATCTTCGCGGCGATGTCGGCCAGGTCCGGGTACCACTCGGACTGCTCGTCGCAGCGGTAGTGCACGGCGGTGCCGCCGGCCAGGCTGACCGAGGCGGTCCAGAGCGGGTAGTCGGGGGCCGGGACCAGCACCTGGTCGCCGTTGTCCAGCAGCGCGGTCATCGCCAGCTGGATCAGCTCGGAGACGCCGTTGCCCAGGTAGACGTCGTCGACGCCCAGGTCGTGCAGGCCGCGCTCCTCGTAGTGCATCACCACGGCGCGCCGGGCGGAGAGCAGGCCCCTGGAGTCGCCGTAACCGTGCGCGCCGGCCAGGTTGCGCAGGATGTCCTGCAGGATCTCCGACGGGGCCTCGAAGCCGAAGGCGGCCGGGTTGCCGGTGTTCAGCTTGAGGATGCGATGGCCCTGGTCCTCCAGCCGCATCGCCTCGTCGAGTACCGGGCCGCGGATGTCGTAGCAGACATTGGCGAGCTTGCTGGACTGGAAGACCTGCATGCGGTCACTCTACGGGCCCACCGCCCGAACCCGCGCGCGTTCCCGGTGGCCCGGGATTGCGCGGGGGCGGCGTTGGGCAGAGGGGGAGTCGTGATCGGACTGCTGCTGGGAGCCACCGCGGGGCTGGCCGCCGCCCCGCCGTTGCGTGCGGCGGCGGCCCGCTACGCCGTGCCGTACGGCGAGCCGCTGCGGGTCTGCGACTGCGGCACGGCGCACCGGTGGTTGCCGCCCTCCGCGCGCTGCCCGCGCACGGGCGCGCCGGGCGGCCCGGCGCCGCTCGCGGTCGAGCTGGTCGCGGTCGGGGTCGGCGCCGCGATCGGCGCGGCGGCGAGCTGGCCGATCGGCCTGCTGCTGGCGTGGACCGGGCTGCTCGGCGTGGTGCTCGGCTTCGTGGACGCCGCCGAGCGCCGGCTGCCGGACGCGCTCACCCTGCGGCTGGCGCTGGGGACGGCCGTGCTGCTGCCGCTGGCCGCGCTGCTGGACCACCGGCCGGCCGTGCTCACCCGCTGCCTGCTGGCCGCGCTGGTGCTCGGGGCGGTCTACGGGACGCTGGCGCTGCTCGCCCCGATGGGCTTCGGCGACGCCAAGCTCGCCCCGGCGCTCGGCGCGCTGCTCGCCTGGTACGGCTGGCCGGCGGTCTACACCGGGGTGTTCGCGGGCTTCCTCTGCGCGGCGCTGTGGGGCGGACTGCTGCTGCTGACCGGTCGGGCCAAGGCCGGCCACCAGCTGGCGTTCGGGCCGTGCATGCTGCTCGGCGCGCTGCTCGCGGTGCTCTCGGCGCGCTGAACGGCGGTGGGCCCGTCGCACCTGTCCCCGGCGCGACGGGCCCACCACCCCGGGCCGGCCCTCCCCTCGAGGGGCCGGCCGCGGACGGAATGCCGCGGGCGGAGTCAGGGCATGGCGTGGACGTGGGCGCCCACGTTGGTGGAGAAGTCGTCGCCGCCCGCGGCGTCCCAGTTGGTGGACCAGGTCATCGCGCCGCGGATGGTGGGCCACTTGGCCGGCGGGACGAAGGTGCCGCAGTGGGTGCCGGTGGCCAGGCAGTCCAACGCGTCGTCCACCACCGTGGAGTTCACGTAGCCGCCGCCCGCCGCCTTGGCGGAGGCCGGCACGCCGATGCCGATCTGGGACGGGTCGAGGCCGCCCTCGATGTGGGTGCAGATCTGGCTGGTGATGAAGTCGACCGTGCCCTGGTCGTAGACCTTGCCGTCGCAGCCGTTCATCCCACCGGAGTTGTAGAACTGGGTGTTGACGACGGTCAGGATGTCCTTGGTGGCGAGCGCCAGTTGGAAGTAGTCGCCGCTGGTGTTGTACATGTCGATGGTCTGCGGGGCCATGGTGAGGACGAAGCCCGGGCCGACCTCGGCCGCCAGGGTGTGCAGGGCCTGCGCCAGGTAGGTCGGGTTGACGCCGTTCTCCAGGTCGATGTCGATGCCGTCGAAGCCGTACTGCTGGATCAGCGCGTAGGCGCTGCTCGCGAAGTCGGCGGCGGAACCGGCGTCGGCGACGGTGATCGCGCCGTTCTGGCCGCCGACCGAGAGGACGACCTTCTTGCCGGCCGCGTGCTTGGCGGCGATGTCGGCCTTGAACTGGGCGTCGGTGTAGCCGCCGAGGTTGCTGGCGAGGGTCGGGTCGAGGGCGAAGGTGATGCCGCCGGGCTTGGTCGGGTCGGCGTTGGCGAAGGAGACCGCGATGATGTCGTAGGCGCTCTGCACGTCGGCGAGCTTCTGGTCGGTGGCGCCGTTGTCGAAGTCCTGCCAGTAGCCGGTCAGCAGGTGCTTGGGCAGGCCGGTCGACGGGGGAGCGCTGGTGGGCGTGGGCGTGGGCGTGGGCGTGGGCGTTGGAGTCGGAGTCGGAGTCGGAGTGGGTGTCGGCGTCGGCGTGGGTGTCGGGGTCGGCGTCGGAGTGGGGGTCGGCGTGGGCGTTCCGGACCCGCCCGGTCCGGTCAGCGTGATGTCGTCCGCGCCGTACGCGCCCTGTCCGTACCACCCGTGCACGTACACCGTGACGCTGGTGGTGCCGGCCCCGGTGGTGAAGGTGCTGCTCAGCTGGTTCCAGCCGGTCTGGCTCGACCAGCTGCTCGGGTCCGTCCCGCCGGTTCCGCTCGCGCCCAGGTAGACGTACGGGCCCTCCACCCAACCGGCCAGCGTGTAGGTGGAGTTGGGCTGGACCGCGATGGTCTGGCCGCACTGCGCGGTGTCCGCGCCGGTCGGCACGCCCCGCAGCGCGTAGGAGCCGGAGTGCACCGGCGTGGAGACCGCGCTCGCGCCGCCGGCGCAACTCCAACCGGCCAGGGTGCCGGTCTCGAAACCGCCGTTGGTCACCAGGTCGCCCACCGCGGCGCCGGCCGGCCCGGCGGTGAGCGCCAGGCCGGCGCCGGCCAGCACGAGCGCGGTGGAGCCGGCGGTGAGTGCCGGCAGGACGCGCCGGCGTCCGCGGTGGGTGGGGGAGACGACCGTACGGTCCATGGGGGTTTCTCCTGGAGGAGGAGGGGGAGCCGCCGCGGTGGGGGCGCGGCGGCTCCGGGTGGGGGAGGAGGGAACGGCGCGGGAAGACGCCCGGGAGCGAGGGTGGTTGGCCGTCCAACCACGTGTCGAACAAGTTGGACTAGACCAATGCCGAGCGTCAAGGAGTCATCGCCCGCCTTTACCCGCCCTTAAGGATCCGGAGACCTCGCCGTGTCCGTCCGGCGTTCTCGCGACGACGGCTCCACACCATCCCCACCTGCTGCTTTCCCGTCGACTGCGCCGCCGGAGTAGGCTTCCTCCGGACCCAGCGCGGAGCGTGCCAGGGCCAGGGGGTACGAGCTCGGAGGGGCTGAACGTCATGGGTCTGCGCGATGTCGTCGACCGCACGCCGGGTCTGCGCACCCTGCTGGGCGGCATGTACAACCTCTACGGTCAGCGGGTCGAGGCCCATCTCGGGCGCACCCCGCACCACGTCGGCGTGATCATGGACGGCAACCGCCGCTGGGCGAAGGCGGCCGGCGGTTCGACCGCCTTCGGCCACCAGCGCGGCGCCGACAAGATCAAGGAGTTCCTCGGCTGGTGCGACGAGACCCGGATCGAGGTGGTCACCCTCTGGATGCTCTCCACCGACAACCTCTCCCGCCCGGCGGACGAGCTGGTCCCGTTGCTGGGGATCATCGAGGACGCGGTGACCGGTCTCGCCGACGCCCAGAAGTGGAAGGTCAACCCGATCGGCACGCTCGACGTGCTGCCGCCGAAGACCGCCGAGATCCTGAAGAGTGCCGCGGCCGCCACCGAGCACCTGGAGGGCATCACCGTCAACGTCGCCGTCGGTTACGGCGGCCGGCACGAGATCGCGGACGCGGTCCGCTCGCTGCTGCAGGAGCATGCCGAGCGCGGCACCACGATCGAGGAACTGGCCGAGATCCTCGACGTCGAGCACATCGCCGAGCGCCTCTACACCAAGGGCCAGCCCGATCCCGACCTGGTCATCCGCACCTCGGGTGAGCAGCGGCTCTCGGGCTTCCTGCTCTGGCAGAGCGCGCACAGCGAGTTCTACTTCTGCGAGGCCTACTGGCCGGCCTTCCGCAAGGTCGACTTCCTGCGCGCGCTGCGCGCCTACGAGGAGCGGCACCGCCGCTACGGCGGCTGACCTTCCGTCGCCACCTACCCCCAGGGCCGGCGTGGACAAACGTTCATCCGGAGTGATCTCGGAGTTCGCCTGGCCGGGCATGCCCGACCCGCCGTCAGGGAATAGACATGGCAGACCGGCACCCTGGCACCAACGGGGTCGCGGGGGCCGGTGAGCCGCGGGTGACGCAGGGTCGCCCGCCCTGGAGGCCTAGTGGTCAGTTCCAAGAGCCGCCGGACACCAGACCGGCGCACGTACGTCCTTGACACCAGTGTGCTCCTGGCCGACCCGCTCGCCATGACGCGCTTCGAGGAGCACGAGGTGGTCCTCCCGGTGGTCGTGGTGACCGAGCTGGAGGCCAAGCGGCACCACCCCGAGCTGGGGTACTTCGCCCGCCAGGCCCTGCGCCTGCTCGACGACTACCGGATCCGTTACGGCCGGTTGGACGAGCCGATCCCGGTCGGTGAGATCGGCGGCTCGATCCGGGTCGAGCTGAACCACTCCGACACCTCGCTGCTCCCGGCCGGCTACCGGCTCGGCGGCGGGGAGGCGGACACCCGGATCCTGGCGGTCGCCCGCAACCTGCAGGCGGAGGGGTACGACGTCACGGTCGTCTCCAAGGACCTGCCGATGCGGATCAAGGCGAGCGCGGTCGGGCTGCTCGCCGAGGAGTACCGCGCCGAGCTGGCGATCACCTCCGGCTGGACCGGAATGTCCGAACTGCCCGTCTCCGGCGATCAGGTGGACGCGCTGTTCAGCGCGCCGCACGAGGCCGCCCTCGAGGTCGACGGTGCCGAGGAGCTGCCGGTCCACACCGGACTGGTGCTCAGCTCGGAGCGCGGCCGGGCGCTCGGCCGGGTGACCGTGGACGGCCGGGTCCGGCTGGTCCGCGGTGACCGCGAGGCGTTCGGGCTGCGCGGCCGCAGCGCCGAGCAGCGGGTCGCCCTGGACGTGCTGCTCGACCCCGAGGTCGGCATCGTCTCGCTCGGTGGCCGGGCCGGCACCGGCAAGTCCGCGCTGGCGCTCTGCGCCGGCCTGGAGGCCGTGCTGGAGCGCCGGCAGCACCGCAAGGTGATGGTGTTCCGGCCGCTGTACGCGGTCGGCGGCCAGGAGCTCGGCTATCTGCCGGGCTCCGAGTCGGAGAAGATGAGTCCCTGGGCCCAGGCGGTCTTCGACACCCTCGGGGCGGTCACCACCCCGGCGGTGATCGAGGAGGTGATCTCCCGCGGGATGCTGGAGGTGCTGCCGCTCACCCACATCCGGGGCAGATCGCTGCACGACGCCTTCGTGATCGTCGACGAGGCCCAGTCGCTGGAGCGGAACGTGCTGCTCACGGTGCTCTCCCGGATCGGCCAGGGCTCGCGGGTGGTGCTCACCCACGACGTCGCCCAGCGGGACAACCTGCGGGTCGGTCGGTACGACGGCGTGGTCGCCGTAGTGGAGAAGCTGAAGGGGCACCCGCTCTTCGCGCACATCACCCTCACGCGCTCCGAGCGCTCCCCGATCGCCGCCCTGGTGACCGAGATGCTGGAGGACATCCAGCCCTAGCGGGTCGGATGGTTGGATACGAACGATCCGTCCGTCTTCGGTGTTCTGGCCGATCACGGGCGGATCTTCATGACATCGCACCGCAGTTGACCCGGCGGTGGCCCAACTCGCGCCCGGGCGAAGGATGTGAGCTTCGCCACGCAACCGGGAATTGCGCTGGCGCGTCCGCTTGCGGCATGGTGTGGGTTCTGTCAGGCCCCGCGTACGGACCGGCTGTTGGCTGACAACTGAATATCGCAGGACCGTACGCCGCCCGATTTCCTCGTCCGCACCGGCCTCGCCGGAGCGGGCACCGGGCCAGTGCCTCCCGTGACCAGCACAGGTGGAGGCCAGCGACCAGGGGCATGTTGCGCCCGCACGGTCACGCGTGGGCGACGCTGGAAGGAAACCATGTGACTCGGATCTCGGTCCGGGGAGTCGCTGTGGCCTCCGCCACCGCCGTCACCGCCGTCGGTGCCGTGGTGGGCGTGGCCTCGGGCAGCGAGGGCGCGACCCCCCAGGCGGTCGACGTCGCGGGCGCCAGCCTGCTCGCCGACGTTCCCTCAGCCGCCCAGGCGCAGACCATCAGCGACAACTTCACCGCCCAGGCCACCGCGCAGCAGGTGGCGGCCGACGCGGCGGCCACCAAGGCCGCCCAGGAGGCCGCTCGGGTGCAGGCGGCAGCCGACGCGCAGGCGAAGGCCGACGCGGACAAGGCCGCCGCACAGGCCCAGGCGCAGGCCCAGGCCGCCGCTGCCGCACAGGCCCAGGCGCAGGCCCAGGCCGCCGCCGCGGCCAAGGCCAAGTCCGCGATGTCCGCCACGGACGACTCCGCCTCCTCCGACTCGGCCCCGACGATCTCGGTCAGCCCGGGCTCGGTCCAGGCCATCGCGCAGCAGATGATCGGCGACAGCACCCAGTTCCAGTGCTTCAGCAACATCGTCACGCGCGAGAGCGGTTGGAACTACCAGGCGACCAACGCCGGCTCCGGCGCCTACGGTCTGGTCCAGGCACTGCCCGGCTCCAAGATGGCCTCGGCCGGCGCGGACTGGCGGACCAACCCCGCCACCCAGATCAAGTGGGGGCTCGGCTACATGAACAGCCGTTACGGCAGCCCCTGCGACGCCTGGTCGTTCTGGCAGGCGCACAGCTGGTACTAGGTCCGGCCGACCGGCCTAGAAATCGTCATACCGTGCCAGCCCCCGGCCCTCAGGTCGGGGGCCACGCGGTTTTGGGGCCCGCTGCCATGATCGGCCCCGGGTCCGGGTAGCGTCATCCCCGGGCGCCCTGCCTGGGTGACCAGGATGGCGATCGGGAGGACGGCCGGGATGGCACGCGGTGAGCGGGGACTCAAGGCGATCAGAGCCTTGGCCGCGGGGACCTCGTCGATAGCGGCCCGGGCCGCCGCCGGGCTGGAGGAGCGCCGACGCGCCGCCATCGTGGCCGAGCCCGTACCACCGGAGCCGGTCCCAGCGCCGCGGGCCGCCGCCCCCGCCGGCTACCAGTCGCCGCCGGTCCGCGACTCGCACCTCGGTCGGCCCGCCAAGCCGGCCGACGCGGTGCCGTGGGGCCTGCGGGTCGCCGCCGAGTCGGCCTGGCGACTGCTGCTGCTCGGCGCCGCGCTCTACGTGATCTTCGACGTGGTCGACATGTTGCGGCTGGTCGCCTTCGCGGTGCTGGCCGGCCTGCTGATCTCGGCGCTGCTCGAACCCACCGTCTCCTGGCTGCGCCGGCACGGGGTGCCGCGCTCGCTCGCCGCGGCCGGCACCTTCCTGGCCGGGCTGGCCGGGATCGGGCTGGTCGGCTGGTTCGTGGTCTGGCAGGTGACCACCAACATCTCGGCGGTCTCCGCGCGGGCCCAGACGGGTGTCGAGACCCTGCACAACTGGCTGGTCAAGGGCCCGATGCACGTGACGCCCCAGCAGATCACCCAGTTCACCCACCAGATCCAGACCGCGATCGGCAACAACTCGCAGCAGATCACCTCGCTCGGCTTCACCGGGGTGAGCATCGCCATCGAGGTGCTGACCGGGGTGCTGCTCACCATCTTCACCACCTTCTTCCTGCTCTACGACGGCGCGCGGATCTGGAACTGGGCGCTGCGCGGGCTGCCCCGGCAGTCCCGCTACGCGATGGCCGGCGCCGGGCCGAAGGCCTGGGCGACGCTCACCGCGTACGTCCGGGGCACGGTCTTCGTCGCCTTCATCGACGCGCTCTGCATCGGGATCGGGATCCAGCTGCTCGGCGTGCCACTGGCCATGCCGCTGGCGGTGATCATCTTCCTCGGGGCGTTCGTCCCGCTGGTCGGGGCGCTGGTCACCGGCACGCTGGCGGTGCTGATCGCGTTGGTGACCAAGGACGTGTACACCGCCGGGATGGTGCTGGTGGTGCTGGTGGCGGTCCAGCAGATCGAGGGACACCTGCTGCAGCCGCTGATCCTGGGCCGGGCGGTCCGGGTGCACCCGCTGGGCGTGGTGCTCGGCGTCGCGTCCGGGTCGATCATCGGCGGGATCGGCGGGGCGATCGTGGCGGTGCCGCTGATCGCGGTGACCAACACGGTGGTCGGCTACCTGCGGCAGCGCAACGCGGCCGGGCACGAGGTGTTCGTCGCGCTGGAGGCGGCCCAGGAGGCGGCTCAGGGGGCCGCCCAGGAGGCGGCGGTTCTGCACGAGCACTCCCCGGAGGCCCCCGCCGACTCCTAAAGTGGCGTCATGTATGTCACCAGGCTGGGCATCTCGGGCATCCGTGGTTTCACACCGGCCCGCGAGGTACGGCAGCTGGAGCTCCCGCAGGCCGGCTGGACGGTACTGGCCGGGCGGAACGGCTCCGGCAAGACCACGCTGCTGCGCGCGCTGGCGCTGGCGCTCGGCGGCCCGGCGGTGGCCCGCAGCCTGGTCAGCGACTTCTCCGGGTGGATCACGGCGGGGGAGAGCACCGGCTGGGTGCAGGCCTTCGTCCGGCCGGACTGGACGGTGGACCGGCTGGCGGGCAGCGGCAAGGCGCCCAAGTACGACCTGCGGCTCGGGCTGGAGTGGCGGCTGCCGGCGCCGGGGACCGCACCGGGCGGCTACGGCCTGCCCGGGTTCGCGCCGTTCGGCCCGGGCCCGCGCCCGGAGCTGACCGCCTTCGGCTCGACCAACCCCGAGCGCGGGCCCTGGGCGGAGAACCCGCGCGGCTGGTTCTTCGCCGGCTACGGCCCGTTCCGCCGGCTGCTCGGCGGTTTCGGGGAGAGCCAGCGGCTGATGCTCTCGGCCGGTCCGGTCGGCCGGCTGGCCACCCTGTTCCACGAGGAGGCCTCGCTCGCCGAGGGCGTCTCCTGGCTGGTCGACCAGCACGTCCGCCGCCTGGAGGGCCGCCCCGGCGCGCAGGAGGCGCTGGACGTGGTGGCCGCGCTGCTCTCGGATGGCCTGCTGCCGGACGGCTTCGCGGTCTCCCGCGTGGACTCGGACGGGCTCTGGGTCCGCCGGGCCGGGCGGGGCGCCGAGGACCAGCAGGTCGGCGGGCCCGACTTCCCACTCCGGGAGATGAGCGACGGCTACCGCACGGTGGCGGCGCTGGTGCTCGACCTGGTCCGGCAGTTCCAGTCCGCCTACGGCAGCCTGCCGTTGGACGGGTCGGGCGCGATCACGCTGCCCGGCGTGGTGCTGATCGACGAGGTCGACGCCCACCTGCACGTCAGCTGGCAGCAGCGGATCGGCCCGTGGCTGAAGGCGCACTTCCCCCGCGTGCAGTTCATCGTCTCCACCCACAGCCCGTACATCTGCCAGGCCGCCGACCCGGGCGGGCTGATCCGGATAGCGGGGGCGGACGAGGACTTCCCGCCGCAGCCGGTCGGCGAGGAGCTGCACCGCCGGATCGTCTACGGCAGCGGCGACGACGCGGTGCTCTCCGAGCTGTTCGGCCTGGAGTCGCCCTACTCGGAGCAGGCCGAGGACGCCCGGCGGCGGCTCGGCGACATCGAGGGGCGGGTGCTGGCCGGCGACTCCAGCGACGAGGAGCTGGCCGAGTACCAGGAGCTGAGCGAGAAGCTGATGAGTTCGCTCTCCGCCCGGGTGGACGAGGTCTCGGCCCGGCTCGGGCGGCGCGGGTGATCCCGCTCCAGCGCGGGGAGCTGCCCGAGGAGCTGGCCGCCCGGCTGGTCGCCCGGACCGAGCGGCTGGCCGACCGGGGCGGCGGGGCGCGCGAGCTGTGGCGCGACAGCCGGACCGTGCGCCGGGAGCTGAGCGTGCACCTGGTCGCGATGGCCTCCGGGCTGTCCCGCTGCATGTACTGCGGGGACAGCGAGGGCACCAGCATCGACCACTTCCAGCCGATCGCGATGGCGCCGATGCGCGCCTTCGACTGGCTGAACCACCTCTGGGCCTGCGCGTTCTGCAACAGCAACCAGAAGCGCGACCTCTACCCGACCGACCGGCACGGCGAGCCGCTCCTGATCGACCCGACCGCCGACGAGCCCGCCGAGCACCTGGACCTGGTGCTGGCCACCGGCGCCTACCGCCCGCGCTCGCCCAAGGGCCGCGAGACGATCCAGATCTTCGGGCTGGACCGCCCGGTGCTGGAGCGCGGCCGGGCCCAGGCGTACGTCCGCTGCCGCTCGATGCTGCGCGACCTGGCCCACCTGGACGCGCTGGACGAACAGGCCGAGGCGGCCGCGGTCGCCCACGCGCTGGCCGTGCAGCCGTTCGCCGACGTCCTCTACGCGATGCTGCGGCTGTGCGGGGCGCCGCGGGCGACGCTGGTCTTCGGGCCGGAGGCGGTGGCCGGGCTGGAGCTGCTGGCACGCCGAAGCCCCCGCTCCGGGGAGCGGGGGCTTCGGACCGAGCCGGGTCAGGTCAGACCAGCTGGGCCTCGGCGTCCAGCACGGACGCCACGGCCTGGATCACCGCAGCGATCTTGAACGCGGCCTGGATCGTCTCACGCGAGACGCCGGCCTTGCTCAGCACCTGCTCGTGCGAGTCGAGGCACATGCCGCAGCCGTTGATCGCGGAGACCGCCAGCGACCAGAGCTCGAAGTCGAGCTTCTCCACGCCGGGCGCGGCGATGAAGTTCATCCGCAGTCCGGCCCGCAGGTTGCCGTACTCCTTGTCGGAGAGCAGGTGCACCGTGCGGTAGTAGACGTTGTTCATCGCCATGATGGCGGCGGCGCCCTTGGCCGCGTTGTACGCCTGCTCGGAGAGGATCTCCTTGGCCTGCGGCTCCAGCTCGCTCAGCACGGCCTTGCTGCCGGTGGCCATCGCGCAGGAGAGCACGGTGCCCCAGAGCTGCTGCTCGGGCAGCGTCGAGTTGCCGATCAGGGCGCTCAGGTTGAGCTTGAGGTCCTTGGCGTACTCGGGGAGCGCGGCCTTCAGTTCGTCGAGCGCCATGGTCAGCCGGCCAGCAGGGCGGCGGCGTCCAGGGTGTCCTCGCCCTTGCTCCAGTTGCACGGGCAGAGCTCGTCGGTCTGCAGGGCGTCCAGCACCCGCAGGACCTCCTGCGGGTTGCGGCCGACCGAGCCGGCGGTGACCATGACGAACTGGATCTCGTTGTTCGGGTCCACGATGAAGACGGCGCGCTGGGCGGTGCCGTCCTCGGCCTGGACGCCGCAGGCCTGCATCAGCTCGTGCTTGATGTCGGCCAGCATCGGGAAGGGCAGGTCACGCAGGTCGGCGTGGTTCTTGCGCCAGGCGTGGTGGACGAACTCGGAGTCGCCGGAGACGCCCAGGACCTGCGCGTCGCGGTCCGCGAACTCCTCGTTCAGCTTGCCGAACGCGGCGATCTCGGTCGGGCAGACGAAGGTGAAGTCCTTCGGCCAGAAGAAGACGATCTTCCACTTGCCCTCGTAGGACTTGTGGTTGATGTCGGCGAAGGCGTTCGCGGCGTCGAGGTCCACGCAGGCCTTGAGGTCGAACTCGGGGAACTTGTCACCGATCGTGAGCACGTTCGCTTCTCCTGGTTTGGATGCTGAGGGGAGTGAGCCCGGGCGCCTGTGGTTCGACGGCCGGAACGTGATCAACCGTGCCATGACGCACACTGATCAGGGAAATAGCTAGACTCGTTCTCTCTGATCGGAGAGAGCTATCAGTACCCAGCACCCCAAGCCCCGCACCCCCAGCGTTGCCCAGCTCCGGGCCTTCCTGGCGGTGACCGAACACCTGCACTTCAGGGAGGCCGCGGCGGCCATCGGCACCAGCCAGCCGGCGCTCTCCGGCGCGGTCGCCGCGCTGGAGGAGTCGCTCGGCGCGCAGCTCGTCGAGCGTACGACGCGCAAGGTCATCATCACCCCCCTGGGGGAGCGCGTGGCCGGGCACGCCCGCCGGGTGCTGGCCGCGCTGACCGAGCTGACCGAGGAGGTCGAGGCGGCCCGCCGCCCGTTCACCGGCCCGCTGCACCTCGGGGTGATCCCCACCGTCGCGCCCTACCTGTTGCCCACGGTGCTGCGGCTGGTCCGGGACAGCTACCCCGAGCTCGAGCTCCACGTGCACGAGGAGCGTACCGCCGCGCTGCTGGACGGCCTGGCGGCCGGCCGGCTCGACCTGCTGCTGCTCGCGCTGCCCGGCGGAGGCTCGCCGCCGACCCGCGACATCCCGCTGTTCGACGAGGACTTCGTGCTGGTCACCCCGCCCGAGCACGAGCTGGCCGGGCGCACCGACGTCCCCCGGGACGTGCTGCTCGACCTGGACGTGCTGCTGCTGGAGGAGGGTCACTGCCTGCGCGACCAGGCGCTGGACCTCTGCCGCGAGGTCGGCGCCGAGGCGGGCGGCACCACCCGGGCGGCCGGCCTCGGCACCCTGGTGCAGCTGGTGGCGGGCGGCCTCGGGGTCACCCTGCTGCCGGCCACCGCGCTGGAGGTGGAGGCCGGGCGCACCGAGCGGCTGGCCGCGGTGCGGTTCGCCCAGCCCGCGCCGGGGCGGCGGATCGGCCTGGCCACCCGGCCCGGCTCGGCCCGCGCCGCCGAGTACGACCGGTTCGCCGAGTCGCTGCGGGCGGTGCTCGCGGACCTGCCGGTGCGGCTGGTCCACTGAGCCGGGTTCAGGGCAGCCGCTGCTCGAACCAGACCACCTTGCCGCCGCCGAGCCGGGTGGCACCCCAGCGCTCGGCGATCCGGGCGACCAGGTGCAGACCCCGACCCCGCTCGTCCTGTGGCCCGGCCTGCCGGCGCCGGGGCAGCTGCGGGCTGTCGTCGCCCACCTCGCAGCGCAGCAGCGAGGTGCGCACCAGCCGCAGCGTGACCGGCCGGGTGGCGTGCTGGATCGCGTTGGTGACCAGCTCGCTGACCATCAGCTCGGCGCTCTCGGCCAGCGGCTCCAGCCCCCACCGGCGCAGCGCGTGGCCGGCCAGCCGGCGGGCCCGGCCCGGGGTCTCGTGCCGCGGCTGCAGGTACCAGAAGGCGACGTCCTCGGCCGGGATCCCGTCGAAGGCCGCGGCCAGCAGCGCGATGTCGTCGGCCCGGTCGCCCGGTGGCAGGATCCGCAGTGCCTCGTGGCAGAGCTGCTCGGGCGAGTGCTGGTGGGCGTCGGTCAGCCGGGCCCGCAGCCGCTCCAGCCCGTCGGTGATCGGCCGGCGCCGGGACTCCACCAGGCCGTCGGTGAAGAGCAGCAGGGCCGAGCCGGGCGGTGCGGGCAGCTCGGTGGAGCAGAAGTCGACCCCGCCGACGCCGATCGGCGCGCCGGCCGGGAGGTCGAGCAGCTCGGCCCGGCCGTCCGGGTGCACCAGCGCGGGTGGCATGTGGCCCGCGTTGGCGACCACGATCCGGTTGGCGATCGGGTCGTAGACCGCGTAGACGCAGGTGGCCAGGTGCTGCTCGCGGCCGAGCCGTTGGGCCTGCTCGTCCAGGTGGTAGAGCACCTCGTGCGGTGGCAGGTCGAGTGCGGCCAGGGTCTGCGCACTGGTCCGCAGCTGGCCCATCACCGCCGCCGAGGTCAGCGAGTGGCCCATCACGTCGCCGACGATCAGCGCCATCCGGTTGCCGGGCAGCGGGACGGCGTCGTACCAGTCGCCGCCGACCTGGGCGTCGCTCTCGCCCGGGAGGTAGCGGTGGGCCAGCCGGACGCCGTACTGCTGCGGCAGGCGGGCGGGCAGCATGCTGCGCTGCAGCCGGTCGGCGATCTCCGACTCCCGGGTGTAGCGCAGCGCGGTGTCCAGCGCGAGGCCGGCCACGGTGGCGAGCTGGGCCGCGGTGTGGCTGTCGGCGCTGTCGAAGTGGGCGGGGACCCCCGCGTCGCGCTGGGGGCGGCGGACCAGCACCAGCAGCCCGAGCACCGCGCCGCGCCCGTGCAGCGGCAGTGCGAGCAGCGCGGTGCCGGGGGCCAGCGCGCGCAGCGCCCGGGGGCCGTACAGCTCGGCGAAGAGCGGGCGCAGCCGCTCGCCGTCCGGGTCGCCCAGCACCAGCGGCCCGACCGGGGCCTGCTGACGCAGCGTCGCGGCCAGCGCCCCGCCCGGCGCGGCGGTCACCGTCGGACGGCCGCGGCCCAGTCTGGTCCCCTCGGCCCGGTGCAGCCGCAGTGCGCCGGGTGGGCGGCTGCGGTCCCGCCCGCCCGCCGGGGCCGGCTCGCGCAGGTGGACCAGGGCGGCGTCGGCCAGTGCCGGGACCAGCACCCGGACCAGGCCGCGGACCGGGCCGGCCGGGTCCAGGCTGCCGTTGATCAGCCGGGTGGCGTCGTTGAGGTAGGCCATCCGCTCGTCCAGGGCCCGGCGGACCCGGAGGTTGAGCGGGACGGCCGGCGGGCCCGGTCGCCGGGGTGGCGGGCGGCGCCGGGGCGGGACGGCGGGCGGGCGGCCGGCCTGGGGGATCGGATGGTCGCGCACGGCTGCCTGTTCTTACCGGTCGTGGGGGCGGGAGGGGCCGGGCAGCGGCCCGGTGGCGGCGGGGCGGCGGCTCGGATCGCCGGTGCCGTGGTCGGCTTTCGGCACCTGGGCCGTCCGGCCCGGAGCCACGCCCGGGGCGGGCCCTGATATCTGTCCCGTCGTCACGATAGAGAGGCACCTTTCCCCTGGCCACCGGCCGCTGCCCACGACCGTGGTGTCCCGCTCGCCGCGTCCCGCGGTGTCCCGCGTCTCCTCACCCGCTCCGGTCCATACCACTGTCCGGATATCGATCGGCGTGTGCCGATCCGCCCCGCATCAGCCATCCGGCCTCTGAGAATATGCGTGATCAGAGCAGTGCGCAGTCGGTTTCCGGCCAACTCCTGGCTGATCGGATGAATATGCCCGGCAGATCGAAGCACGATGGGGTGGGCGAGGGGGGTGCGCGGCCCACCGCACGCCGCACGACCGGCCGACGGTCCCGCCGAGATCTCGTTTATTGAACGTCAATCGCCGGGTGTCAGAGTCTTCTCAGCGCCGGGGAAGCGCAGAGAGGTGCTCCCGCAGCCGGGGGGCTGCGGGGTCACCACTCTTCCGGGGGGAACAAGCGCTTTCCGCAACACGGGGGAGCCGGAGGCCGACGGGGGGCCTCCGGGTGGGTGGGTCCGGGAGTCACGGGGGCTCCCGGCACCACCGATACCGGGAGCCACGGGGGATCCCGGCATCACGGCGCGGGGGTGGTGGGAGGCTCGGTGTGCTGATCGTCGATGAGGTCCTGGACGTGCCGGGCCTCGGGCACACCGAGCCGTGTGAAGATGCCGAGGGCCGCGCGGAGCCGGTCCAGGCCGACCGTCCGGTCGCCGAGCCGGAGCAGCGCCTCGCCGGAGGCGGCCGCCACCAGGCCCTGCAGATAGGCGTTCTCCACCTCCTGGGCGATCGGCTCCGCCTCCGCGGCGGCCAGCGCGGCCTCGTCGGGCCGACCGGCCTTCAGCAGGCAGCCCGCCAGCCGGGCCAGTGAAAGGCCTTCGAAGAACGGGTTCTGCTGCTCCTGGTAGCGCTGGCGGGCCTCGCGCAGATGCACGGCGGCCTCCGCCGGCGAGCCCACCGTGCCCAGCACGATGCCGAGTTGGTAGAGGGAGTCGGTGATGCTGTGGGCGTTGCCGGAGATCCGCGCGGTGGCCAGCGCCTCCTGGGCCGAGTCGATCGCCAACTCGTACTGGCCCAGCGAGAGATGAGCCCGGGCCATGTTGCCCAGGATGCGCGCCTCGCTGCTCTTCGCGGCCAGGCTCTGGTAGATCTTCCGGGCCTGGGTGAAGATCGACAGGGCCTGGTCCGACCGGTTGGTGATGCTCAGCATGCTGCCCAGCGAGCTGGCCACGGTGGACCGCAGGATCGGCGTCTCGGTCGGGCTGAGCAGCTCCAGGCACTCCCGCAGCGAGGTCTCCGAGCCGGGGAAGTCGCCGGCCAGGTGCCGGGCCACGCCGACGGTGAAACGCACCCGGGCGAGCGCCTGGTCGTCGCCCCGCGCCACCGCGCCGCGCTCGGCGGCCTCCAGGATCCGCTGGATCCGGTCACCGTGCAGCCGCTCCTCGACCAGTGAGCGGAGCGTGATCAGCACGTCGATACCGCGACGCATCAGCTCCGCGGAGTCGGTGCCGGCGCCGGTCCGCTCGATGGTGGCCAGCAGCAGCGGGAACTCGGTCCGCAGCCAGCCGCGGGCCGAGGCGGTGCTCTCGAAGCGGATCCCGGGGTGTTCGGGGTGGTGCAGGGCCTCGGGCAGCAGGTCGTCCGGCTCCAGGGTCTGCGCGGCGTTGCGCAGGGTGGCGAGCAGCAGGTCGAGCAGCCGCAGCAGCCCGGCCTGCTCGTCCTCCTGAGCATGCGTCTTCTCGGCCTGCTTGCGCGCGAAGAGTCGCAGCAGGTCGTGGTAGCGGTAGCGGCCGGGGCTGAAGCACTCCAGCATGTTGGCCTCGACCAGCGCCTCGGCCAGTTCCTCGGCGCGCTCCTCGGAGCTGCCGAGCAGCGCGGCCACCGCGGGCAGCGGCAGGTCGGGGCTGTCCACCGAGGTCAGCAGCCGGAACGCGCGGGCCTCCTCGGGCTGCAGCTGGCCGTAGCCGAGTCCGAGGGTGGTCTCCACCGCCAGGTTGCCCAGCTGCAGCTCGTCCAGCCGGCGCCGCTGGTCCGCTAACCGCCGGGCCAGGTCCGAGACGCTCCAGCGCGGCCGGCTGGCCAGCCGGGCCGCGGCGATCCGGACCGCCAGCGGCAGGAATCCGCAGGCCTTCACCACGGCCAGGGCGGCCTCCGGCTCGGCCTCGATCCGGCGCCGGCCGACGATCGCCGCGAAGAGTTCGAGCGCCTCCTCGGGGGTCAGCTCCTCGACGTCCACCAGGTGCGCGCCGGGTAGCCCGGCCAGCCGGGAGCGGCTGGTCGCCAGCACCGCGCAGCCGGCCACGCCGGGAATCAGCGGGGCGACCTGCTCGACGTCGTGCGCGTTGTCCAGCATGATCAGCATCCGGCGCTCGGCCAGCAGCGAGCGGTAGAGCGCGACCCGCTGCTCGAACGACTCCGGGGGCTCGCCGGAACCCAGCGCGTAGAGGAAGTCGCCGAGCACCACCGCGGGGTCGGCCGGAGTGGCACCGGCCCCGCGCAGGTCCACGTAGAGCTGCCCGTCCGGGAACTCGGCGCGGACGCTGTGTGCCACGTGCACCGCGAGGGTGGTCTTGCCGACGCCGCCGATGCCGGCCAGCGAGGTGACCACCACGGCCTGCCCGGAGGCGCGTTGCAGGACCGCCCGCAGCTCGCCGACCAGTTCGGTGCGGCCGCTGAAGTCCGATACGTCGGCCGGGAGTTGGGCCGGAGGGGTGGGCGGCGCGACTGCTCCGCTCTCGGTCGCCGGCAGGGACGGCTCCGGCGGGGCGTACATCAGTGTCGGGTCGGCGGAGAGGATCCGCGAGTGCATGGCGGCGAGGCTGGCGCCGGGCTCCACGCCGAGGTCGTTGATCAGCAGCTTCCGGGTGGCCGCGTAGACACTGAGCGCCTCGGCCTGGCGGCCGCTGCGGTAGAGCGCGAGCATCAGCAGCTCGCGCAGCCGCTCGCGCAGCGGGTGTTCGGTGGCGAGCGAGTTCAACTCGGCGGCGACCTCGGCGTGCAGGCCGGTGTCGAGCGCCGTCGCGAAGCGCTCCTCCAGCGCCGCCACCCGGCGCTCGCCGAGCCGCAGCCGCTGCGCGTCCGCGTACGGTCCGGGGATCCCGGCCAGTGGCTGACCGCTCCACAGGGTGAGCGCGGAGAGCAGCAGTCGGTGCGCGGCCACCGGGTCGCCGTTCTGCCGGGCCTTGGCCGCCTCGGCGACCTGGGCGTCGAAGGCCGCCAGGTCGAGGGCGTCCGCGGACACGCGTAGCGCGTAGCCGTCCCGGACCGAGACCAGCAGCTCAGCGGGCTTGCGGACCTCGCGGCCCGGCTCGATGACCGAGCGCAGCCGGGAGACGTAGGTGCGCAGCGCGGCGACCGCCTGCGGCGGCGGCCGGTCGCCCCACAGATCGTCCACCAACTCCTGGGTGGTGACCGGCCGTCCGCGGCGCAGCAGCAGCGAGGTCAGCACCGCCTGCTGCTGCGGGGATCCGAGGGCCAGCGCCTGCTCACCGCGCCAGGCCTGGACCGGACCGAGCACCTGGAAGCGCAGCACATCGCTGTGCGGCGTTACCTGAAGCTCCATGAGATCCCCCGAGGGTGGCGGTAATTCACCTGCAAAGTATGGCCCTCCCCGCTCAGTTGGACATCAGCGCAGCTGGGATGGGGTGCGGCCGACAGAGTGAGCATGGGGAGGGCTGTTTATAAGACATTTAACGATTCCTACAATACTGTCCTTCAGTCCGACTGGTCCCAGCCGGGCGGAGGCTGCGTCTCACGACTGGAAAGGCACCCGCAATGGCCGAAAACGAGAACTCGACTACTGCTTCCGAGGAGCCGGGAGCGTGGACGATCGCGGCCCCCGCGTCCGCGCAGGCCGTTGACCAGCAAGTGACGGACGCGGTGACGCAGGCCGTGACCGCCAATGGCACCGAGCAGCCCGCAGAGGAGGAGGCCGTGCCGACCGTGCCGGCCCAGGGGCAGCCGCTGCACGACGGGCCGACCCGGCCGCTCGGGCTGGTCAGCCCGACCCCTTGAGCCCCTGATGCGCCAAACCGAACGTCCCGCACCGGAGCCTCCGGCGCGGGACGTTCGGCATTCGCGCGCCGCTACTGCGCCGAGCGCACCGGAATGTTGGTGATCAGCGGAGCCGTGTCGGTGGCCTCGGTGAAGAAGTCGTTGCCCTTGTCGTCGACCACCACGAAGGCCGGGAAGTCCTCGACCTCGATCCGCCAGACCGCCTCCATGCCCAGCTCGGCGTACTCCAGCACCTCGACCTTCTTGATGCAGTCCTGGGCGAGTCGGGCGGCCGGGCCGCCGATCGAGCCGAGGTAGAAGCCGCCGTGCTTGGCGCAGGCGTCGGTGACCTGCTTGGAGCGGTTGCCCTTGGCGAGCATCACCATCGAGCCACCGGCGGCCTGGAACTGGTCGACGTAGGAGTCCATCCGGCCGGCCGTGGTCGGGCCGAACGAGCCGGAGGCGTAGCCCTCGGGGGTCTTGGCCGGGCCGGCGTAGTAGACCGGGTGGTCCTTGAGGTACTGCGGCATGCCCTCGCCCGCGTCCAGCCGCTCCTTGATCTTGGCGTGCGCGATGTCGCGGGCCACCACCAGGGTGCCGGTGAGCGACAGGCGGGTCTTCACCGGGTGCTTGGACAGCTCCGAACGGATCTGCGCCATCGGCTGGTTGAGGTCGATCCTGACCACCGCGTCGTCCAGGTGGGCGTCGGTGGTCTCCGGCAGGTACTTCGCCGGGTCGGTCTCCAACCGCTCCAGGAAGACGCCCTCGGCGGTGATCTTGCCGAGCGCCTGGCGGTCGGCCGAGCAGGAGACGGCCATCGCGACCGGCAGCGAGGCGCCGTGCCGCGGCAGCCGGATCACCCGCACGTCGTGGCAGAAGTACTTGCCGCCGAACTGGGCGCCGATGCCGATCTTCTGGGTCAGCTCGAAGACCTTGGCCTCCAGCTCCAGGTCGCGGAAGCCGTGGCCGGTGGCCGCGTCGCCGGAGGTCGGCAGCTGGTCGAGGTAGTGCGCGGAGGCGTACTTGGCGGTCTTCAGCGCGAACTCGGCGCTGGTGCCACCGACCACGATCGCCAGGTGGTACGGCGGGCAGGCGGCCGTGCCCAGCGAGCGGATCTTCTGCTCCAGGAAGGCCAGCATGCTCTTCTCGTTGAGAATCGCCTTGGTCTCCTGGTACAGGTACGACTTGTTGGCGCTGCCGCCGCCCTTGGCCATGAAGAGGAACTTGTACGCGTCGCCGTCGGTGGCGTACAGCTCGATCTGCGCCGGCAGGTTGGAGCCGGTGTTCTTCTCGTCCCACATGGTCAGCGGGGCCATCTGCGAGTAGCGCAGGTTGAGCTTGGTGTACGCGTCGAAGACACCGCGGGCGATCGCGGCCTCGTCGCCGCCCGAGGTCAGCACGGACTGGCCGCGCTTGCCCATCACGATCGCGGTGCCGGTGTCCTGGCACATCGGCAGCACGCCGCCGGCCGAGATGTTGACGTTCTTCAGCAGGTCCAGCGCCACGAAGCGGTCGTTCGGGCTGGCCTCCGGGTCGTCCAGGATCCGGCGCAGCTGGGCCAGGTGGGCCGGGCGCAGGTAGTGCGCGATGTCGTGCATCGCCTCGGCGGTGAGCAGCCGCAGCGCCTCCGGCTCGACCTGCAGGAAGCGCCGCCCGCCGGCCTCGAAGGTGCTGACGCCCTCGGAGGTCAGCTTGCGGTACGGGGTGGGGTCGGCCCCGAGCGGGAGGAGGTCGGAGTAGGCGAAGTCTGGCGTGGCTGCCATCGATGGTCCTTCACGGGGTGGAATCGGCTGCGTCGGCGAAGCGCCCTCCAGCGTAGAACGCCGGGGGGCGGGCCCGTGCGGGCAGGTGAGCCTGCGTGACGGGGCTCACTTCGTACCGGGAGAACACTCGTTCGTGACTTGCCGGACTGGCTAGGCTTGGGCCGTGGACAACACCCCGGCACAGGATCCGGCCAACCGCCAGCCCGTACCAATGAGCAAGCGCGCCGCGGAGCCGGTGGCTCCCGCCGAGCTGCGCGCCTCCGACGCCGACCGGGAACGGATCGTCGAGCTGCTGCGCGACGCCTTCGCCGAGGGTCGACTCAGTACCGAGGAACACGCCGAGCGGATCGACGCGGCCTACGCCGCCAAGACCCTGGGCGAGCTGGCCCCGCTCACCCGCGACCTGCCGAGCCACCCGTCGATGTCGACGGCTCACCCGGCCCCCGGGCCGTCCCCGGCCGGCCCGCCGCTGCCGGCGGCCCGGAACGAGAGCCCGACCGCGGTGGCGGTCTTCGGCGGGGTGACCCGCAAGGGGCGCTGGCGGGTCGGCTCGCACCTGAAGGTGGTGGCGGTCTTCGGCGGGGTGGAGCTGGACCTCAGCGACGCGGTCTTCGAGTCGCCCGAGGTGGTGATCGAGGTGAGCGCGGTCTTCGGCGGCGTGGAGATCAGGGTCCCGGAGAACGTGAGCCTCGTCGGCAGTGGCGCGGGGATCTTCGGCGGCTTCACGGTGCGTGAGCAGACGGCCGACGACCCGTACGCGCCGGTGGTCCGGGTCAAGGGTGCGGCCGTCTTCGGCGGCTGCGAGGCCAAGCCGCGCAAGGGCAAGAAGCTGACCGACTGGGTGCGCCGGCAGATCGGCGGCTGAGGGTCGGCCAGCCGGAGCCTCACGTTCCGTCAACTCGACCACCAGTGCTCGCGGTTGGGCGAGTGCAGACGGTGTCCGGGCGCCTACCGTGTGCATGAACCGGGATGGCGCGGGGTAGTTCCTCTCGCACATCGTTTCCTGAACGGCTGCGGTCGCACCACCGCGCGGGGCGCCCGCGTCGCGTAGCCGGGCAGTTGACGCGAGTCTTCCCCGAGCCTGTGTCTGGAGTCGCCGTGCTGCACCCGATCGAGCCCAGCACCACCGCTGTCGTCCGTATCGCCGCCGCCCCGCAGCGGCGGGAATCCGGGGGCGTCCGGCTCGACCAGCTGGAGGACAACCCCTGGCACACCGGCGCGGCCTGCCGCCGGGACGAGGCCGGGTTGTTCTTCGCGCCGTCCAAGGAGCCCACCGCGGCCCGGCTGGCCCGGGAGGAGCAGGCCAAGCAGGTCTGCGCCCGCTGTCCGGTGCTGCTGGAGTGCCGCGAGCACGCGCTGGCCCAGCCGGAGCCGTACGGGGTCTGGGGCGGGCTGACGGCGGCCGAGCGCCGGGTGGTGCTCTCCCGGCGCCGCCGTCGGGACGGCGAACTGCGCGAGGCGCCCCGGGTGGCCGACCGGCTGGCGGCCGAGCACGGCCGGATAGCGGGCTGAGCGCGGCTCCCGGGGTCCGCCCGGTCCGCCGCGCCCGGCCCGCCGGCCGGCGTCGTCAGTTCGCGCGGTCGAAGTCGATCGCGCTGTAGGCCCGCAGCTTGGACAGCTTGTGGGTGGAGTCGATCCGTCGGATCGTGCCGCTCTTCGAGCGCATCACCAGCGAGCTGGTGGTGGCGGTCTCCTGGCGGTAGTGCACGCCGCGCAGCAGCTCGCCGTCGGTGATGCCGGTGGCGACGAAGAACACGTTCTCGCCGCTGACCAGGTCGTCGGTGGTGAGCACCCGGTCCAGGTCGTGCCCGGCGTCCAGCGCCTTCTGCTTCTCGGCCTCGTCCTTGGGCCACAGCCGGCCCTGGATGACGCCGCCCATGCACTTCATCGCGCAGGCCGCGATGATGCCCTCGGGCGTGCCGCCGACACCCATCAGCAGGTCGACGCCGGTGCCCTCGCGGGCGGCCATGATCGCGCCGGCCACGTCGCCGTCCGAGATGAACTTGATCCGGGCGCCGGCCTCGCGGATCTCGCGGACCAGGCCGTCGTGGCGCGGGCGGTCCAGGACCACCACGGTGACGTCCTCGACGGCGCTGCCCTTGGCCTTGGCGACCCGGCGGATGTTGACCGCCGCGGGCGCGGTGATGTCGACGAAGTCGGCGGCCTCGGGGCCGGCCACCAGCTTGTCCATGTAGAAGACGGCGCTCGGGTCGAACATGGTGCCGCGGTCGGCGACCGCCAGGACGGCGACGGCGTTGTTCATGCCCTTGGCGGTCAGCGTGGTGCCGTCCACCGGGTCCACCGCGACGTCGCACTCGGCGCCGGTGCCGTCGCCGACCCGCTCGCCGTTGTAGAGCATCGGGGCCTCGTCCTTCTCGCCCTCGCCGATGACGACAACGCCGTTCATCGAGACGGTGGAGACGAGGGCCCGCATGGCCTTCACGGCCGCGCCGTCGGCGCCGTTCTTGTCGCCACGGCCGACCCAGCGGCCGGCCGCCATGGCCGCTGCCTCGGTCACCCGGACGAGTTCCAGGGCGAGGTTCCGGTCGGGCGCCTCGGGGGCGACCTCCAGGGCTCGCGGGAGATGGGAGGGATACTGCGCGGTCATCGTCGATACCTCTCTGTACGCGACGGCCAGTGAGCGATCGACTACTGTCTGGTCGAGCGCTGCGATGAGGGTCATCCGATCGTATCGGTGTACGGGATGACTGTCTGTGCCGCAGGTCCCGCTCGCCAGTGGTTCTGTGCCGGTTTGGGGCGGTTCCCCCCTTGGTGACCACCCCGGGTGCCGGGTCGTGGGGCGCGATGGGTCACCATGTGGGGGTGGCAGGCAAAGGTGGCATGAGAGGCCGGCAGACCGTACGGGACATGATCCTGTCGATGCTCGCCGTCGGTGGTGTGGCCCTGGTGGCGTATCTGTTCATCCCGCACTCGGCGAGTGATCCGGTGCGGGTCGTGGACTACAGCTCGTCGTACAGCTCGGCGAAGCGCGCCGCGCCCTACCCGCTGCTGGCCCCGCAGGGGCTGCCGGCCGGCTGGCGGGCCACCTCGGTGCAGTACACGCCGCCGGCCGGGAACAGCGGCATCGCCACCTGGCACCTGGGCTTCGTCACCCCGGAGGGCAAGTACGCGGCTCTCGAGCAGAGCGACGCGGCCAAGGACGACGTGCTGGCCGCCGTGGTGCCCGGCTACCAGCCGGACGGCAGCGCGAGCGTGGACGGCAAGCAGTGGGAGCGCTACCAGGGCGACTCCTACCGCGGCCTGACCGAGCCGACCGGCACGGCCACCACGGTGGTCACCGGTAGTGCCTCCTACGACGAGCTGGCCCAGCTGGCCGCCGCGCTGCACTGATCCGCCGACACGCCGATGGCGGGGACCCCGGTGGGGTCCCCGCCATCGTGGTGTGCGGGCCGGCTCAGACGGTGGTGACGACCTCGTCGTAGGCCAGTCGCGGCGAGCGCGGGTACCAGGCGTCCGCGCCCGGCTTGCCGATGTTCACCACGGCCAGCACCGAGTGCTCGCCGTCGCCGAAGAACTCCTTGTTGATGCCCTCGGCGTTGAAGCCGGTCATCGGGCCGGCGGCCAGGCCGGCGGCGCGCACGCCGATGATGAAGTAGCCGACCTGCAGCGAGCCGTTGAAGCGCGCCGAGCCCTCGCGGGCCGAGCGCTCCGAGAAGAAGACGTCCTTGGCGGCCGGGAAGGCCGGGAACTGGGTCGGCAGCTCCTCGTGGAACTCGTTGTCGGCGGCCAGGATGGCGACCAGCGGGGCGGTGCTGGTCTTGGCCTTGTTGCCGTCCGACATCTGGGCCACCAGGCGCTCGCGGGCCTCGGCGGAGCGGACCAGGACGACGCGCAGCGGCTGCTGGTTGAACGCGGTCGGCGCGTACTTGACCAGGTCGTATATGGCCTGGAGCTGCTCGTCGGTGACCGGCTCGTCGGTGAAGGTGTTGGCGGTCCGGGCATCGCGGAAGAGCAGGTCCTGGGCCGCGGTGTCGAGGACGAGCGCGTCGTTGGCGGTGGTCATGGGTGCTACACCTCAGTGCTGTCGGGAAGGGCGGCCGGGGTGCCGCTCGTTACCTGACAACATAGGTGAATTTTCAACTGTTCCTCAAGGTGAGGTGAGCCGCGTCACAGTCGTGGGGGTCTAGTCGCGCTGGTCGCCGTCGGTCGCGGTCCGCTCGGCCTGTTCGGCCTGTTCGGCGGCCAGCGCCGCGTCCAGCCGGGCCCGCGCGCCGTCCAGCCGGCGCTGGCAGACCTTGGCCAGCCGCTCGCCGCGCTCCCACAGCGCGAGCGACTCCTCCAGCGTGATGCCGCCGGTCTCCAGCCGCCGGACCACGTCCAGCAGCGCGTCCCGGGCCTGCTCGTAGCCCAGCGCGTCGTCCGCCGCCTGGTCGGTCGCGGCGCTGGTGGTGGGGTGCTGCCCGTCCTCGTCTGCCATGCCGCCAGCCTACGGGCCGGGGCCGACAGCGCCGGGTGGTTCGCCGCGCCGCCAGGGCCCGCCCTAGTCCTCCGCCGTCACCGTCAGCGAGCCGCTGGCGACCCGGGCGCGCAGCCGCTCGCCGGCGGCCACCTGCGCCGGATCGGTCACCACCGCGCCGTCCGCGCGCTGCAGCACGGCGTAGCCGCGCTCCAGCGTGGCGGCGGGGGAGAGCGCCACCACCCGGGCCAGGGTGTGCCCGAGGTCGGACTCGGCCCGGTCCAGCTGGTGCCCCAGGCACCGTCGCGAGCGCGCCGTCAGCGCCGTCAGCTCCTGCTCCCGCTCGGCCAGCAGCCGCTCGGGCGCGGCCAGCACCGGCCGGCTGCGCACTCCCGCCAGACCGGCCCGCTCCCGCTCGACCAGCCCGACCACCGTCCGCCGGGCCCGGTCGCGCAGCTGGCGGACCCGGGCCGTCTCCTCCCCGACGTCCGGGACCACCCGCTTGGCCGCGTCGGTCGGGGTCGACGCCCGCAGGTCGGCCACCAGGTCCAGCAGCGGCTGGTCCGGCTCGTGCCCGATCGCGCTGACCACCGGCGTCCGGGCCGCGGCCACCGCGCGGCAGAGCGCCTCGTCCGAGAAGGGCAGCAGGTCCTCCACGCTGCCGCCGCCGCGGGCCACGATGATCACGTCCACCTCGGGGGCGGCGTCCAGCTCGCGGACCGCCGCGATCACCCGCTCCGCCGACTGGTTGCCCTGCACCGGCACGTTGCGCACCTCGAAGCGGACCGCCGGCCAGCGCCGCCGGGCGTTCTCCAGTACGTCCCGCTCGGCGGCCGAGGCCCGGCCGGTGACCAGCCCGACGCAGTGCGGCAGGAACGGCAGCGCGCGCTTGCGCTCGGCCGCGAACAGGCCCTCCTCGGCCAGCCGGCGCTTGAGCAGTTCCAGCCGGGCCAGCAGCTCGCCCAGCCCGACCAGCCGGATCTCGGTGGCCCGCAGCGAGAGCGTGCCGCGCGCGACGTACCACTCGGGCTTGGCGTGCACCAGCACCCGGGAGCCCTCGCGCAGCGTGTCGGCGAGCGGTTCCAGCACCGAGCGGAAGCAGGTGACGCTCAGTGAGACGTCGTGGTCCGGGTCGCGCAGGGTCAGGAACTGCATGCCGGGGCGCCGGCTCAGCTGGGTGATCTGGCCCTCCACCCACACCGCCCCCAGCCGGTCGATCCAGCCGCCGATCAGCGCGGAGACCTTGGCGACCGGGATCGGGGCTTCGGGGGAGCTCGGGTTGGCCATGCGTACGAGGCTAGCGGTGGCCGCCGACAGTCCGGCGCCGCCCGTACTGCACCGCCGCCACCGCGATCCCGACCACCAGCCAGCAGGCCCCCACCAGCTGCGCGCTGGACGAGGCCTCGAACACCACGGCGGCGATCACCGCGATCCCGAGCAGCGGCACCAGCAGGTGCCGCAGCCGGTCCGGCGAGCCGTGCCGGACGGTGTACCAGCCGATCACCGAGGCGTGCAGCAGCGTGAACGCGCTCAGCGCGCCGATGTCCACCACCGAGGTCAGCCGGTCCAGCCCGTCGGGGCGCCCGGCCGCCCAGCCCGCCGCGCCCAGTGTCACCACGGCCGCCGCGAGCAGGGCCCGGCGCGGCACCGCGGAGGCCCGGTCGACCGCCGCCAGCCACCGCGGCAGCCGTCCCTCGCGGCCCATCGCGAAGAGCAGCCGCCCGGCCGCCGCCTGCCCGGCCAGCGCCGCGAAGGCCGCCCCGATCGCCTTGCTCACCGCCACCAGGACGTGCAGCCAGGGCCCCACCGCGGTGTCCACCGTGTCGTAGAAGGCCGATCCCTGCGCGGCCGGCTGTTCGGCCAGCTGCTCCGGGGTGAGCGGCTCCAGCAGCGCGGCCAGGTAGGACTGCGCCACGAAGAGCCCGCCGGCCAGCGCCAGGCAGAGCAGCACCGCCCGGGCCACCGCCGCCGAGGCCCCCACCGCCTCCTCCACGAACGAGGCGATCGCGTCGAACCCCAGGTAGGAGAGGACCGCCACGCTCACCGCGCCCAGCACCGCGGGCGCCGAGAAGCCGCTGACGCCGACCAGCGGTGCCAGCACCGGGTGGACCGTCCCGTTCGCGGCCAGCACCACGACCGCGGCGAGCACGAAGACCGCCAGCACCGCCAGCTCCATCGCCAGCACCCCGAACCCCACCGCGGCGGCCGTCCGCACCCCGGACAGGTTGAGCGCGGTGGTCACCAGCACCGCCAGCACGGTCCAGGCCCACCGTGACACGCCCGGCACCAGGGAGTGCAGCGCGATCCCCGAGAAGAGGTAGGCGACCGCCGGGATCAGCAGGTAGTCGAGCATCGCCATCCAGCCGGCGACGAACCCCGGCAGTTCGCCGAGCCCGGCCCGGGCGTAGGCGAAGACCGATCCGGTCTGCGGCACCGCGCGCACCATCTGCGCGTACGAGGAGGCGGTGAAACCCATCGCGACGGTCGCCACCAGGTAGACCGTGGCGACCGCGCCGTGGCTCCGGGCCTCCAGCACCCCGAAGATCCCGACCGGCGCCATCGGCGCGATGAAGAGCAGACCGTAGACCACCAGGTCGCGCAGGTCCAGGCTGCGGCGCAGCCGGTTCGCCTCGAGTCGTTCGCTCACGCTTCGCATTGGAGCACCCGAGGCCGTGCGCGCCCCGCAGGCGACGGTGCGTCGGCGCGGCACCGGGGCGGCCGCACCCGCCCGTACCATGGATGCCATGTCGACCACCGCACCGCGCCGTGTCCTGCTCGCCGCCCCCCGGGGCTACTGCGCGGGCGTGGACCGCGCCGTCATCGCCGTGGAGAAGGCCCTGGAGCAGTACGGGGCGCCGATCTACGTCCGCAAGCAGATCGTCCACAACAAGTACGTCGTGCAGACCCTGGAGAAGCAGGGTGCGATCTTCGTGGACGAGACCGAGGAGGTGCCGGAGGGCTCGATCGTGGTCTTCTCGGCGCACGGCGTGGCGCCGTCCGTGCACGACGAGGCCAGGGCCGGCAAGCTCGCCACCATCGACGCCACCTGCCCGCTGGTCACCAAGGTGCACAAGGAGGCGGTCCGGTTCGCCGACGAGGGCTACGACATCCTGCTGGTCGGCCACGAGGGCCACGAGGAGGTGATCGGCACGATGGGCGAGGCCCCGGACCGGATCCACCTGGTGGACGGCGCCGAGGACGTGGCGAACGTCGAGGTGCGCGACGAGAGCAAGGTGGTCTGGCTCTCCCAGACCACGCTGTCGGTGGACGAGACGATGGCCACCGTGGGTGAGCTGAAGAAGCGCTTCCCGCTGCTGGTCAGCCCGCCCAGCGACGACATCTGCTACGCGACCCAGAACCGCCAGGTGGTGGTCAAGCAGATCGCCCCGGAGACCGACCTGCTGATCGTGGTCGGCTCGAAGAACTCCTCCAACTCGGTCCGGCTGGTCGAGGTCGGCCTGGAGTACGGCGCCAAGGCCGCGCACCTGGTGGACTTCGCCGAGGAGCTGGACGAGGCCTGGCTGGATGGCGTCGGCACGGTCGGCCTGACCAGCGGCGCGTCCGTCCCGGAGATCCTGGTGCAGGGCGTGCTGGAGTGGCTGGCCCAGCGCGGCTTCGAGGACGTCCAGGTGGTCCGCACGGTCGAGGAGACGCTGCAGTTCTCGCTCCCCAAGGAGCTGCGCCGCGACCTGCGTGCCGAGGCGGCCGGCAAGCTCTGACGCCGGCGCTTCCCGCCGCCCGGGGCTTCCGGGCTGCCGTCCGGGGCAGGCTCTCGTACGTTGGTGCACAGCCTGTGGAGAACTCTGTCGGTGCGCGGCGCACGCGGCGCGCTCGGAGCGAGGAGGCGGAACGTGACGGCACGGATGGTGTTCGGTGTGGACATCGGCGGCTCGGGCATCAAGGGCGCGCCGGTCGACCTGGACCGCGGCACGCTCGCCCAGCCACGGCACAAGGTGCTCACCCCCCACCCGGCCTCCCCGGAGGCGGTGGTCGCCGCGGTCCGCGAGGTGGTCCAGCACTTCGACTTCCGCGGGCCGGTCGGGCTGACCTTCCCCGGCGTGGTGATCGGCGGGCACACCCGGACGGCCGCCAACGTCGACCAGGGCTGGATCGGCCTGGACGCCGAGGGACTCTTCCGGGAGGCGCTCGACCTGCCGGCCACCCTGCTCAACGACGCCGACGCGGCCGGCCTGGCCGAGGTGGCGCACGGCGCGGGGAAGGGCCGGTCCGGCGTGGTGCTCACGCTGACCTTCGGCACCGGGATCGGCAGCGCGCTCTTCACCGACGGGGTGCTGGTCCCCAACACCGAGTTGGGCCACCTCGAGCTGCGCGGCAAGGACGCCGAGCGGCGCGCCTCCGCCGCGGCCCGGGAGAAGCACGACCTGAGCTGGGCCGAGTGGGCGGTCCGGGTGGACGAGTACCTCGACCTGGTGGAGCGGCTCTTCTCGCCGCAGCTGGTGATCATCGGCGGCGGCGTCAGCCGCAAGCACGAGAGGTTCCTGCCGCTGCTCGCGCCGCGGGACGCCGAGGTGGTGCCGGCGGTGCTGCGCAACGACGCGGGCATCGTGGGTGCCGCGATGGCCGCGGCCCGGCGCGGCTGACCTCGCGCCCGGGCGGTGGTCAGCGGGTACGACGGGCCCGGCGCAGCGCGACGTACCGTGCCAGCGTGATCATCGCGGCCAGCCCCGTCCCGGCGAACAGCCAGCCGGCCCGCAGCGCCAGGCCGGTGGCCAGCGCGATCACCTGGCCCAGCAGGCCCGGGCTGCTCACCGGGCCGACCAGCAGCAGCGCGAGTGCGAAGGCGATCGGGCCGCTGACCGCGGCGGCCGGCAGGTCGGCCGGCCGGACCCGGATCGCGGTCTGGAAGCAGACCAGCAGGTAGCCGAGGCCGAACAGCAGGCCGAGCCCGCCGAAGAGCAACCGGTCGAGCAGGGCCGCGGCGATCGTGCCGGACACCGCCAGCAGGCCGGTGCCGATCGCGGTCAGCCGGGCCGGTCGCCCGGGGTGCGGGCGGTCCGCCGAGCGGGCCGGCCGCAGCGACAGCCGCAGGCGCAGCCGGGGGGCCGGGGCCCGGCCCGACGCGGCCGACCGCTGTCGGGACAGCCGGGCGGGTGCGGCGTCGCGGGGCGCGGCCGGCCCCGGAACGGCGGCCTCTGCGGCCCGGCCGCCGACTGGCGGGCGGGGCCGGGGCCCGGGCGGCTGGGTACGGGTGCGCTGCTCCACCCATCCAACGTACGGTCCGATCATCGCGACACTGGGTAATGGCACCCGAGTGGCCGCCTCGTGTCTCTGGCCGGTGCGTCCCGCCGGCTCTGCCGGGTGGGCGTGCGACCGGCCGCGCGGTGCGGGCCCGTAGACTGGGCGGTCGGCCCGTACGGTGCCGCTCCACGCCCTCCAAGCCCACGGGATCTCGCTTTCATGTCGCTCACGATCGGAATCGTCGGTCTGCCGAACGTCGGCAAGTCGACCCTGTTCAACGCCCTGACGAAGAACGACGTCCTGGCGGCCAACTACCCGTTCGCCACCATCGAGCCGAACGTCGGAGTGGTCGGCGTCCCGGACTCCCGGCTCCCCAAGCTCGCCGAGATCTTCAACTCGGAGCGGATCCTCCCGGCCACCGTCGACTTCGTCGACATCGCCGGCATCGTCCGCGGCGCCTCCGAGGGCGAGGGGCTGGGCAACAAGTTCCTCGCCAACATCCGCGAGTCGGACGCGATCTGCCAGGTCATCCGGGCCTTCAACGACCCGGACGTGGTCCACGTGGACGGCAAGGTCTCGCCGAAGGACGACATCGAGACCATCAACACCGAGCTGATCCTGGCCGACCTGCAGACCATCGAGAAGGTGCTGCCCCGGCTGCAGAAGGAGGCCCGGCTGAAGAAGGAGTCGGCCGCCGCGCTGGCCGCCACCGAGGCCGCGAAGGCGATCCTGGAGTCCGGCAAGACCCTCTTCGAGACCGGCTTCGACGCCTCCTCGGTGCGCGAGCTGCACCTGCTCACCACCAAGCCGTTCCTCTACGTCTTCAACGTGGACGAGGAGGAGCTGACCGACGAGGAGTTCAAGGACGGCCTGCGCGCGCTGGTCGCCCCGGCCGAGGCGATCTTCCTGAACGCCAAGATCGAGTCCGAGCTGATCGGCATGGACGAGGCCGACGCGCTGGAGCTGCTGCAGTCGATGGGTCAGGAGGAGGCCGGCATGGCCACCCTGGGCCGGGTCGGCTTCGACACCCTCGGCCTGCAGACCTACCTCACGGCGGGCCCCAAGGAGGTCCGGGCCTGGACCATCAAGAAGGGCGCCACCGCCCCCGAGGCCGCCGGCGTCATCCACACCGACTTCCAGCGCGGCTTCATCAAGGCCGAGATCGTCTCCTACGACGACCTGGTCGCCTGCGGCTCCATCCCCGAGGCCCGCGCCAAGGGCAAGTCCCGCATCGAGGGCAAGGACTACGTCATGCAGGACGGCGACGTGGTGGAGTTCCGCTTCAACGTGTAGTCATGCGCACGCTGCGCATGGGGAAACCAGTCGAACGCGCAGCCCGGAAGGGGTCGGACTCCATCGAGTCCGGCCCCTTCGCCGTCACCGTGCTGGACGGGTGCTGGATGTTCTGACGCGGGGTCAGTGGCGATCAGGTCTCGTGAACGGTGGACCGGTGTCCCACGTGAACGACCCGGACGACCAGCTCCCCGTCGTCGATCGCGTAGACGACGCGGTGGTCACCGACGCGTAGCCGCGTCGTACCCGGTGGAGCGGGGTCAGCCGTGCGCGGTCAGCAGCTCGGCCAGGATGGCGGCGAAGCTGTGGGTGGGGTCGCGGGTGGCGGTGAGGAGGGTGAGGCTGGGGTGGGTGCGCAGGGCGGCGAGGCGGTCGCGCTGGGCGGGGGTGGCCAGCTCGGCGCGGTAGCGGGTGGCGAACTCGGCGGCATGGGCCTCGGGGGCGGCGTGGAACCAGCGGCGCAGTTCGGTGGAGGGGGCCAGCTCCTTGGCCCACTCGTCGAGCTGCGCCGCCTCCTTGCTCAGCCCCCGCGGCCAGAGCCGGTCGACCAGGATCCGCCGGCCGTCGTCCGGGGACGGCGGGTCGTAGGCCCGCCGGAGCCGTACCTGATCGGGTCGCATGCCTCCAGTGTCACGCCCCCGCGGGTGTCACGCCCCCGCGATCCGGACGAGGAGGGTGCCGGCCGGGCCCGGGGTGACGCGGACCTCGCGGAGGGTGGCCACGTGGGCCGTGGGCCGGTGGGCGGCCGCGCGCGGGCCGATGCCGATGACGCGCATGCCGGCCGCGTGGGCGGCGGCGATGCCGGCTCCGGAGTCCTCGAAGACCAGGCACTCGGCCGGGTCGATGCCCAGCTCGGCGGCGGCCTTGAGGAAGCCCTCGGGGTCGGGCTTGCTGGCGCCGACCGACTCGGCGGTGATCGCGAGGTCGGGCATCGACAGGCCGGCCGCGGCCATCCGGGTGCGGGCCAGCCGGAGGTCGGCGGAGGTGACCAGGGCGTGCGGGTGGCCGGCCAGCGAGGCCAGGAAGGCCGCCGCGCCGGGGACCTCGACGACGCCCTCGGTGTCCGCGGTCTCCGCGGCGAGCATCGCGCGGTTCTCCGCGAGGTTCTCCGCCATCGGGCGGTCCGGCAGCAGGATCGCCATGCTCAGGTGGCCCTGCCGGCCGTGCACCACGTGCATCACGGCGTCGCCGTCCAGGCCCTTGTCCGCGGCCCAGCGCCGCCAGCAGCGCTCCACCACGGCGTCGGAGTTGACCAGCGTCCCGTCCATGTCGAGCAGCAGGGCGCGGACGGACAGCTCGGTGGCGGCGGACATGCCGGCTCCTTCGGGGCAGGGGGGACCAGCAGGGCTGCGGCCGTTTGTCGCACAAGGATACAAACCGGCGGAATCAGCCCAGCAGATGGGCGTTGACCGCCCTGGCCGCCTCGGCCAGTTCGGGCAGCTCCAGCACGGTCACCCCGGCGGCGGTGAGCAGGTCGATCCCCTCGCAGCCGGTCACGAAGAGGTCGGGCTCGCGCCAGGCCACCACCACCCGTGGCACCCCCGCGGCGATCAGCAGCCGGGCGCACGGCAGCGGCCGGGAGGCCCGCCGACCGCACGGTTCCAGCGAGCTGTAGACGGTCGCGCCGCGCAGCCGGGGATCGCCGGTGGGCAGCTTGCCCAGCGCCGCCTCCTCGGCGTGGCAGTGCTGGTCCAGTTCCCGGCTGTAGCCCTCGCTCAGCACCTCGCCGTCGGCGCCGACGATCACCGCGCCGACCGAGAAGGCGGTCCGCGAGGGCGGGCAGCGCCGGGAGAGCTCGATCGCCCGGGTGAGGAAGGCCAGGTCGGCGGGGGTGGTCACGCGGAGTGCTCCTTGGGGGCGTAGCGCAGCAGGACGACGTCCCCGACAGTACGGGCCTCCAGCAGCCGCATCCGCCGGGTGCTCCCGCCCGGGAAGTCGGCCGGGTTGACGAACCGGGGCGCCGCCGGGTCGCCGACCAGCAGCGGCGCGACCGCCAGCTGCAACTCGTCGGCCAGCCCCTCGGCGAGGAACTGGGTGTGCACCGACCCGCCGCCCTCCACCAGCAGCCGGCGGACCCCGCGCCGGCCCAGGTCGTCCAGCAGTGCGGCCAGGCGGACCCGTGGGCCCAGCGCGACCACCTCGGCCAGCCCGTCCAGCGCGGCCCGCAACGCGGGCGCGGCGGCGTCCGTGGCGTAGGCGACCTTGGCTCCGCCGGTGTGCCAGAACCGCAGGTCGGCGGGGAGGTTGCCGGTCGCGCTGAGGGTCACCTTGAGCGGGTGCGCGGGCCGTCCGGTCGCGGTCCGGGCGGCTTGCCGGGCGGGGTCGTTGACCAGCAGCTGGGGGTTGTCGCGGCGCAGCGTGGTGGAGCCGGCCAGGATCGCGTCGCAGTCGGCGCGCAGCTCGTCGACCCGGTCGAAGTCGGCCGCGTTGGAGAGCAGCAGGCGCTCGGGGGAGGCGTCGTCGAGGTAGCCGTCGATCGACATCGCGGCGCTCAGCAGTACGTGCGGGCGCTGCGGGGCGGTCGGCTGGGGGGCGTCCATCGGGGTCCGTTCTGTCGGGTGCTGAAGCCCACCGTACGGCGGCTGCCCGCGCCGTGGTTCAGACCCGGCGCGGCGGCAGCGGCAGTGGGAGGGCCGGCAGCCCGTCCACGCTCACCCCGTTCAGCTCCTTGCCGGCGCAGTAGGCGGCGAACTCCTCCTCGCTCTTGCGGCCGAAGTACTCGGCGTGCAGCGGCCGGTCCTCGCGGTACTCGAGGAACGGGACGGCGAAGCCGCAGGAGTCGCTCACCCGCTCGGCCCGGACCAGGATGATCGCCCGCAGTCCGGGCCCGTCCGCCGCGGGGTCGAAGTGCGCCAGCAGCTCGGCGAACCGCGGATCGTCGCGGAACACCGGCTCGCCGCGGCCGTGCACCCGGACCACGGTGGGCGGCCCGGTGAAGGCGCACCACATCAGCGTGATCCGGGAGTTCTCCCGCAGGTGGGCGATGGTCTCGGCGGTGCTGCCGCCGAAGTCCAGGTAGGCCAGGGTGAGTTCGTCCAGGATCGCCAGGGTGCCGGAGCGGCCCTTGGGGGAGACGTTGACGTGGCCGTCGGAGGCCAACGGCGCGGTGGCGGTGAAGAAGACGTGCTGGGCCTCGATGAACGTGCGCAGCCTGCCGTCGATGCGTTCGTAGACCTTTCCCATGCCCCGATTATCCGGAGCGCCCTCGCGGAACGGGAGGACCTGGCTCCTTTGTCTTGTCATGCGAGACGATGTTTCTTGAGGAATGGGACGCTACTAGTCTGCGGGCAGCGGTCGGCGGTCGGCCGGCCCGGGCAGGGGAGTGGACATGACGGACCATCAGAGCGCCACCTACACCCACGGCTACCAGAACGCCGTGCTGCGTTCGCACCGCACCCGGACGGCGGCCAACTCGGCCGGCTACCTGCTGGCCGAACTGCGCCCGGGCCAGGCGGTGCTGGACGTCGGCTGCGGTGCCGGCACGATCACCGCCGACCTGGCCGAACTGGTCGGCCCCGAAGGGCGGGTGGTGGCGGTGGACAGCTCGGCCGAGGTGCTGGCGCAGGCCGCCGCGCACGCCGCCGGCCGAGGGCTGCGGAACATCCGGTTCGAGGTCGCGGACGCCGGCGAACTACCCTTCACGGGCGGCGAGTTCGACGTGGTGCACGCCCACCAGGTGCTGCAGCACGTCGCCGACCCGGTGGCGGTGCTGCGCGAGATGCGCCGGGTGGTGGCGCCCGACGGTGCGGTGGCGGCCCGCGACGCCGACTACGCGGCGATGACCTGGTACCCCGAACTGCCGGAGCTGGCAGCGTGGTTGGACCTGTACCGACAGACCGCCCGGGCCAACGGTGGCGAACCGGACGCCGGGCGGCGGCTGTTGGCCTGGGCGCACGCGGCCGGCTTCGCCGAGGTGCGGGCGAGCAGCTCGAGTTGGACGTTCGCGTCACCCGGTGAGCGGCTGTGGTGGGGTGAGTCCTGGGCGGAACGGACCACCGGCTCGGGGCTGGCGGCCACCGCGCTGGCCCGGGGCATCGCGGACCGGGCGGAGCTGGAGCGGATCGCCGCCGGCTGGCGGCACTGGACGGTCGAGCCGGACGGCTGGTTCGGCGTGCTGCACGGCGAGATCCTGGCCCGCGGCTGACCGGCGGACGCGGGGGTGGGCGGGGCGCGGCGTTCCGTCGAGGGGGCGCGTCGCCGAACGATGCCGTCCAAGCCCCGGCCAGGACCTTGCGCCGACGCGGTCGCCGGTCCACCCTTGCGGTAGTTGGACGGGGGAGAACGGGGGCGCGGGCGCGGGCGTGGATGCCCCGACGGCCCGGAAATGACATCGCGGAAACCTCGTTGGTACGTCCCGTTAGCGGGCCGCCCCTAGCCTCGGCGCCAGGGACGGCCGGCGGCGGCCCGGGCCCGACTCGACCCCCACCGAGCCGGGCCCGGCCCGCCGCGCTGCCTCCTCCCGGTGACCGTGCCCCCTGTCACCGGTCGCACGCCGCTTCAACGGCCGTCAATCCGCGCGTGCGGCGGCGTTCCCCGTCCCGGTGCGCCCGGTTCACCGCGTCGTCCCGGCGGCGTCGTAGGGTCGGGGCATGGAGAACCGGATCGTCGTCGGCGGTGCCCTGATCCACCGGGGTCGGGTGCTGGCCGCCAGGCGCAGTGCGCCGGCCGAGGTGGCCGGGCGATGGGAGTTCCCCGGCGGCAAGACCGAGCCGGGGGAGACCGAGCAGCAGGCGCTGGAGCGCGAGCTGTACGAGGAGCTGGGGGTGCGCGCCCGGGCGGGCGAGCAGCTGCCCGGCGAGTGGCCGATCCGGACCGGGCTGGTGCTGCGGATCTGGGCCGCCGAACTGCTGGCGGGCGAGCCGCAGCCGCTGGAGGACCACTCCGAGCTGCGCTGGCTGGGGCCGCACGAGCTGGCCGAGGTGGACTGGCTGGAGCACGACCGCGAGGTGCTGCCCGAGGTGGCCCGGCTGCTGGCCGGTCACGCCGGCTGAGCCGGTTGAGCGGTCCGGGTCGGTTGGGCGGTCCGGGGTGCCACGCGGAGCCCGTTCGGCGCGGCGACGCGACTCTTGGTAGGCCAATCGGAAAAGATGACCCGAACGTTGTCCGGGCATCCCCCAGCCCGGACGCTCCGCCCGAGACCCGGAGGCCCTGTCGGTGACGAGTACGGGTAGCGGCGCCGGTGGCCTCCCACGGCGCACCGGCAGTGCGTCCGCCCGGGCCCGGCTGCGGCTCTCCCGGCCGTCGCGGAGGACCACCGCCGGGAACCCCGCACGGCCGGCCCCCGTCGAGCTGGTCACCGCCCCGCGCGGCGCCGCCTGCGCGCCCTTCCCCGGCGCCGGTCCCACCCCCGACGTGGACACCGCCGAGCACACCCGGGGCAGCCTCTTCGACGTGGTCCGGGTCTCCATCGCGATGCTCGACACCGCCGGCCGGGTGGCGCTCTGGAGCCCGGCCGCCGAGGAGCTGCTGGGCTGGCCGAGCGAGGTCCTGGTGGGCCGCCGGATCGAGGAGCTGGTGGTCGACGAGCGGCTGGTCCCCGACACCCGCGCGGCCTTCGCGACCGCGCTGCGCACCGGCAGCTGGAAGGGCCTGACCGAGCTGCGCCACCAGGACGGCGGCAGGGTCCCGGTGGAGGCCCGGATCTCGCTGCTGGTGGACGGCGACGGCACCCCGTTCCTGCTGGTGGCGCTGGCCGAGGCGGACTCGCTGCAGGCGGTCGAGCGGGACCTCGCGGTCCGTGACGCGCTCTTCGAGCAGTCCCCGCTCGGCATCGCGGTGCTGGACACCGAACTGCGCTACACCGCCGTCAACCAGACCCTGGCCGAGATGAACGGGGTGGCCGCCGAGGACCACGTCGGCCGGACCACCGGCGAGACCCTGCCCGAGCGGGCCGCCGACGAGATCACCGTGATCCAGCGCCAGGTGCTGGCCACCGGCGAGCCGGTGATCGACGTGACCCTCGCCTCGCCGCTGACCGCCCGCTCCGGCTACCGCTCGATGTCCTACAGCCGGCTGACCGACCGCGGCGGCAGGGTGCTCGGCATCTCCGGCACCGTGATGGACGTGACCGACCGTTACCGCGCGGTGGCCAAGGTCGAGCACGCCCGCCGCCGGCTGGCGCTGCTGAACGAGTTCGGCTCCCGGGCCGGCGACCTGCTGGACGCCTCCCGGATCGCCCAGGAGCTGGCCAGCGCGGTGGTGCCGCGGCTGGCCGACTTCGCCTCGGTGATCCTGCTGCAGGCGGTCGCGCACGGTGACGACCTGCCGCGGCACGCGCACGACCGGCGCACCTCGCTGCTGCAGCTCGGGGTGGCGGCCACCGAGGACGGCGAGGAGGTGGAGGTGATGCTCCGTCGGGGAGCCCGGATCACCTTCGCCGACGAGTCCTGCTACGGTCGGGTGCTGCGCACCGGCGTGCCCGAACTCCTCTCCGGCGCTGTGGAGTTGGAGGATGCCACCTACCCCGGCGACCCCAAGGTGCGGGCTGCCCTGGAGCTCGGCGCGCACTCCATGCTGGTGGTCCCGCTGCGGGCCCGGGGGATCGTGATCGGGCTGCTGGTGCTCAGCCGGGCCGGCCGCCGCGAGGCCTTCGACCGCGACGACCTGGCCTTCTCGGTGGAGCTGGCCGACCGGGCCGGCAGCTCGCTGGACAACGCCCGGCTCTACGCCCGCGAGCGCACCGCCGCGCTGACCCTGCAACGGACCCTGCTGCCGCAGCAGGTCCCGCAGCCCACCGGGGTCGAGGTGGCCTACCGCTACGTCCCCGGCAGCAGCGGCACCGAGGTCGGCGGCGACTGGTTCGACGTGATCCCGCTGCCCGGCGACCGCACCGCGCTGGTGGTCGGCGACGTGATGGGCCACGGCCTGCGGGCCGCCGCCACGATGGGCCGGCTGCGCACCGCGGTCCGGGTGTTGGCCGCCCTGGACCTGCCGCCCGACGTGCTGCTGCGGCACGTCCACGAGCTGGCCGACGACCTGGCCCAGGGCCCGGACGAGGCGCTGCTGGCCACCTGCGTGTACGCGGTCTACGACCCGGCCACCGCGCGGCTGGTGGTGGCCAAGGCGGGGCACATCCCGCCGGTCCTGGTGGTGCCGCCGCTGGCCGGCCCGGCCCGGGGCGGCAGTCCGCTGCCGGGCGGCGAGGGGCGGGTGCTGGACCTGCCCTCGGGCGCGCCGCTCGGGGTGGGCGGCGTCCCGTTCGAGGCGGTCGAGCTGGTGATCCCGGAGGGCAGCGTGCTGGCCCTCTGCACGGACGGCCTGGTGGAGTCCCGGGACAAGGACCTGGACGTCGGACTCGGCCGGCTGCAGTCGGTGCTGGAGAAGCCGTACCTGTCGATCCAGCACGCCTGCGAGGCGGTGCTGGACACCATGGAGCAGGGTCGCGAGCCGGACGACGTCGCGCTGCTGCTGGCCCGGCTCGGCCGTGGCGAGGAGGGCGCGCGCACGGTCGGCTGGACGCTTCCGGCGGAGCCCGCCGCGGTCTCCCGGGCCCGCCGGCTGGTCCGCGGCGCCTTGCAGGAGTGGGCGGTCGACGACCTGACGGACGTCGCCGAACTGCTGGTGAGCGAGCTGGTCACCAACTCGGTCCGGTACGCCAGCGCGCCGATCGGGGTACGGCTGACGCTCGGTGACACCTTGCTGGTGGAGATCTCCGACCCGCTGCCCGACCCGCCGCGGGAGCGGCACGCCGCCGCGGCGGACGAGGGCGGTCGCGGCCTGGAGCTGGTCCGCAGCCTGGCGCTGCGCTGGGGCGCCCGCGCGGAGGGGATGGGCAAGGTGGTCTGGTTCGAGCAGGAGCTGGGCGGTTGAGCCGGGCCGCTGGGTCGGGCCGCCGGGTCGGATGGGAGTCGCCGGGCGATTCCCGGGTAGGGAACCGGCCTGGGAATGATGCGAACGGGTTGATCGTACGAACAGTCGAAAGGTGGGGATCAGCCTGGGAGTCCGTGAAGACCCGTTCATGTCAAGGTGATGGCGGGCGCACGGGTGTGGACCAGGGGCGCGAACGTGGCAGGCTGGTGGTGCGGGGTTGGGAACAAATTCCTTCCCTCGATTTGATGTTGTGATGTCGCGGGCGTGTGCGCCTGCCCCCGGATGATGAATACTCGGTTCTCTCGACATCCGGATGGGCGCGGGTTGGAGGGGTCGGTCCTTGAACAGCATGCCGGCGCGGGAAGCGCTGACTGGTGGTGGCCATGCCGCCGTACCCGGGCAGCCGGGCGCCAGGGCCGGCGGTGCCGCGGAGACGGTCCCGCCGCCCGCGGATCCCGCCGCCACCACCGTTTCGGGCCAGGCCCCGGACCGGTCCCGTTGGGGCCACAGCGATCCGGGGTCGATCTACGAGTACATCCGGGTCGCCACCTTCGCGATCGGTCCGGACGGCCGGATCAGCCAGTGGAGCGACCGGGCCGCCGACTTCTTCGAGCTGCCGGCCGCCGAGGTGGTCGGCGCCGACCCGGTGACCACCCTGGTCCCGCGCGAGCTGTGGCGGCGCGGCCGGGAGCGGCTGGCGCGGACGCTGGCCGGCGAGGAGTGGGTCGGCACCGTCCCGTACCGGGACCGCGAGGGTGCGGAGGGCCTGGCCGAGGTCTACCTGATGCCCGCCACCGGCTCCGGCCGGGAGGCCGACCGCGCCGACCGGGACGGCCCCACCGTGGCCGACGGCGGCCCGACGGCCGACGGCAGCCCCGGCGCGCTCTGTCTCGCCGTCGACCTGGGCAAGCTCCGCCGGATCGAGACCGACCTGGCCGCCTCCGAGGCGGTCTTCGGGCAGACCCCGAGCGGCTTCTTCCTCTTCGACCGGCAGCTCAAGCTGCAACGGGTGAACCGGGCCTTCGCCGAGGCGGTCGGCGTCGAGCCCGAGGGGCTGGAGGGCCTCACCCCGCACGACCTCTTCTCGGCCTCCGAGGCCGAGCGCCTGCAGGCGGCGCTGCGTCAGGTGCTGGACACCGGCGACCCGGTGGTGGACCTGCGCTTCAGCGGCGCGGTGCCGACCCGGGACGGCAACCGCCGCTGGGCGATCTCGCTCTACCGGCTCTCCGGCCCCGGCGAGCGCCCGATGGGCGTGGCCGGCCAGGTGCAGGACGTCACCAGCCGGCACGTCGCCGAGCGCGAGGCGGCCGGCGTCCGGCGCAACCTCGCCCTGGTCAACGAGGCCAGCGCGCACATCGGCTCGACCCTCGACCTGGAGACCACCGCCAAGGAACTGCTCGACGTGGTGGTCCCGCAGTTCTGCGACCTGGCCACGGTCGACCTGTACTCGGCGCTGCTCTCCGGCGAGAGCGGCCCCTCGCTCAGCCCCACCGGCCCCGGACCGTACGGCGCGCCCTACGACGGCAGCGGCGAGCTGCGCCGGGTGGCGGTCTCCTCGGTGGTCGGTGGTGCCGCCTCGGTGCTGGGTGGTGAAGCCCTCCCCACCGACGCCCAGTTGCCCACCGCGGAGGCCGGCGGGACGCTCTGCTACCCGCCGCGCTCGCCGCACGCCAGGGCGCTGCGCACCGGCCGCAGCGCCATCCCCGAGCCCGGCCCGGACCCGCTGCTGCGCAGCACCCTGGTGGTGCCGCTGGTCGCCCGGGACGTCGTGCTCGGCCTGATCCAGCTCTCCCGGGCGATCGGCAGCGAGCCCTTCGACGCCCGGGACGTCGCGATCGCCGAGGAGATCGCCGCCCGCGCCGCGGTCTGCGTCGACAACGCCCGGCTCTACCGCCGCGAGCACGAGCGCGCGCTGATCCTCCAGCGCAGCCTGCTGCCCCCCGGCAACCCGGAGGCCGCCGGGCTGGAGATCGCCTGCCGCTACCGGCCGAGCAACAACAACACCGAGGTCGGCGGCGACTGGTTCGACGTGATCCCGCTGCCCGGTCACCGCACCGCGCTGGTGATCGGCGACGTGATGGGCCGTGGGCTGCGGGCCGCCGTGGCGATGGGTCAGTTGCGCACCGCGGTGCGGACGCTGGCGATGCTCGACCTGGAGCCGGCCGAGGTGCTCGGCGCGCTGGACGAGATCGCCCGCGGGCTGGGCGACCCGGGCCCGACCACGCTGACCGGCTACGGCAAGCCGGCCCAGCCGGCCGGCGACGACGCCCCCGAGGTCTACCTGGCCACCTGCGTCTACGCCGTCTTCGACGCGGTGACCAGGCGCTGCGTCTTCGCCAACGCCGGCCACCTGCCGCCGGTGCTGCTCAGCCCCGTCGGCGGCGCCGATCCCACACCGGTCGCCCGGATGCTGGACGTGCCGCCCGGGCTGCCGCTGGGCGTCGGCGGCGAGCCGTTCGAGGAGGTCACCCTGGTGCTGCCGGACGGCGCCCTGCTCGGCCTCTACACCGACGGCCTGGTGGAGTCGCGCAAGCACCAGTTGGACGAGGGCCTGCTGGCCTTCCGGAACGCCCTGCAGGCCGGCACCCCGGTGCTGGAGACGCTCTGCGACGAGGTGCTCAGCGAGCTCGACCCGCACCACGGCGAGGACGACATCGCCCTGCTGATGGCCCGGGTCCGGGCCTTCCCGGAGGACGCGGTCGGCGACTGGCGGCTGCCGCCCGAGCCCACCTCGGTCGCCAAGGCCCGCGAACTGGCCTGCGGCTGGCTGCTGGTGCGCGGCCTGGACGAGCTGGTGGACACCACCGAGCTGCTGGTCAGCGAGCTGGTGACGAACGCGCTGCGGCACGGCCGGGGCGACATCCGGCTGCGGCTGCTGTGCGACAGCACGGTGGTCTGCGAGGTCTGGGACGACGGCTACGCACAGCCCCGCCGGCGCCGCGCCCAGGAGACCGACGAGGGCGGCCGCGGCCTCCAGCTGGTCAGCCTGCTGGCCGAGCGCTGGGGCAGCCGGCGGACCCCGCACGGCAAGATCGTCTGGTTCGAGCTGACGCCCTGACCGACGTGGATGCCCTGGCCGACCGAGGCGGCGGCCGGCCAGGGCGACCGGTCGCCGGCTACGACCCCGGCCGGCGCAGCCCGATCTTCGAGCCGAGCCAGACCAGCGGGTCGTACTTGCGGTCGGCGACCCGTTCCTTGAGCGGGATCAGCGCGTTGTCGGTGATCCGGATGTGCTCGGGGCAGACCTCGGTGCAGCACTTGGTGATGTTGCAGTAGCCGAGCCCGTGCACGTCCTGGGCGGTCGCCCGGCGGTCCAGCCCGGTCTCGGCGGCGGCGTCCAGCGGGTGCATGTCCAGCTCGGCCACCCGCATCAGGAACCGCGGTCCGGCGAACGCGCCGTGGTTCTCCTCGTGGTCGCGCACCGCGTGGCAGGTGTCCTGGCAGAGGAAGCACTCGATGCACTTGCGGAACTCCTGCGAGCGCTGCACGTCCTCCTGCCGCATCCGGTACTCGCCGGGCGCCAGCCCGTCCGGCGGCACGAAGGCCGGCACCTCGCGGGCCTTGGCGTAGTTGAACGAGACGTCGGTGACCAGGTCGCGCACCGAGGGGAAGGCCCGCAGCGGGGTGAGCACCACCGGCTCGCCGGCCGGCAGGGTGGACATCCGGGTCATGCAGAGCAGCCGTGGCAGCCCGTTGACCTCGGCGCTGCACGAGCCGCACTTGCCCGCCTTGCAGTTCCAGCGGACCGCGAGGTCGGGCGCCTGGGTGGCCTGCAGCCGGTGCACCAGGTCGAGCACCACCTCGCCCTCGTTGACCTCCACCTGGTACGAGGCGAAGCCGCCTCGCCCGCCCTCGCCGCGCCAGATCCGGAACTCGGCCTGCTGGCTCATCGGCCCTCCCCCTCCTGCTCGGCCTGCCCGCGCCGCTCGTCCTGCCTGTCGCTCGCTTCGGCGAGTTCCTCCGGGGTGAGGTACTTCGCCAGTTCCGCCTGGCCGAACAGGGCCAGCAGGTCCGGTCGGATCGGCGGGTTGGCCTGCCGGGCCACCCGGACGCCCTCCGGGCCCAGGCCGCAGACCAGGTTGACCCGGCGCCAGTCGCGGTCCATCCCGGGCCAGTCCTCGCGGGTGTGTCCGCCACGGCTCTCCCGGCGCAGCAGCGCGGCCTGCGCCACGCACTCCGAGACCAGCAGCATGTTGCGCAGGTCCAGGGCCAGGTGCCAGCCGGGGTTGAACTGCCGGTGGCCCTCCACCGAGAGCCGGGCGGCCCGGTCGCGCAGCACGGCGAGGCGCTCCAGCGCCCGCTTCATCTCGCCCGCCCGGCGGATGATGCCGACCAGGTCGTTCATGGTCTGCTGGAGCTCCTGGTGCAGCGCGTACGGGTTCTCGGTGCCCTCGTCGAAGGGGGCCAGTGCCTCGGCCGCCGCCGCGTCCAGCTCGGCCCGCTCGGGCGCCGGACGGTCCGTCAGTCCCGCCGCGTACCGGGCCGCGTGCAGTCCGGCCCGGCGGCCGAAGACCAGCAGGTCGGAGAGCGAGTTGCCGCCGAGCCGGTTGGAGCCGTGCATGCCGCCGGCCACCTCGCCCGCCGCGAACAGGCCGGGGACGGTCGGGCTGGCCGCGGTGTCCGGGTCCACCTCGACACCGCCCATCACGTAGTGGCAGGTGGGCCCGACCTCCATCGGCTCGCGGGTGATGTCCACGTCCGCCAGCTCCTTGAACTGGTGGTGCATCGAGGGCAGCCGGCGGATGATCTCCTCGGCCGGCAGCCGACTGGAGACGTCCAGGTGGACCCCGCCGTGCGCGGTGCCGCGGCCGGCCTTGACCTCGGCGTTGATCGCCCGGGCCACCTCGTCGCGGGGCAGCAGCTCGGGCGGGCGGCGGTTGGTGTCCGGGTCGGTGTACCAGCGGTCGGCCTCGGCCTCGGTCTCGGCGTACTGGCGGCGGAAGACCTCGGGCACGTAGTCGAACATGAACCGGCGGCCCTCGCTGTTGCGCAGCACCCCGCCGTCGCCGCGCACCGACTCGGTGACCAGGATCCCCTTGACCGAGGGCGGCCAGACCATGCCGGTCGGGTGGAACTGGACGAACTCCATGTTCAGCAGCCGGGCGCCGGCCAGCAGCGCCAGCGCGTGGCCGTCGCCGGTGTACTCCCAGGAGTTGGACGTCACCTTGAACGACTTCCCGATCCCGCCGGTGGCCAGCACCACGGCCGGCGCGGCCAGGCTGAAGAACCGCCCGCTCTCCCGGACGTACCCGAAGACCCCGGCGACCCTCCCGTCGTGGAGCAGCAGCCGGGTGACGGTGTGCTCCTGGAGGACCTTGAGCCCGGCCTCGAAGTCACCGGTCTCCCGGTGGTCCCGCTGCTGGAGCTGGACCACCTTCTGCTGCAGGGTGCGGATCAGCTCCAGCCCGGTCCGGTCGCCGACGTGGGCGAGCCGTGGGTACTCGTGGCCGCCGAAGTTGCGCTGGGAGATCCGGCCGTCCGCGGTCCGGTCGAAGAGCGCGCCCCAGGTCTCCAGCTCCCAGACCCGCTCCGGCGCCTCCTTGGCGTGCAGCTCGGCCATCCGCCAGTGGTTGAGGAACTTGCCGCCGCGCATGGTGTCGCGGAAGTGCACCTGCCAGCCGTCGCCGCTGTTGACGTTGCCCATCGCGGCGGCGATCCCGCCCTCCGCCATCACCGTGTGCGCCTTGCCGAAGAGCGACTTGCAGATCACCGCGACCCGCATGCCCTGCTCGCGCGCCTCGATCGCGGCCCGCAGCCCGGCCCCGCCCGCGCCGACCACCACCACGTCGTAGCTGTCCATGCAGGCTCCTCTCAGAAGAGCTTCGGGTCGGCGAAGACGCCGGACGAGACCAGGTACACGTACAGGTCGGCCAGGCCCACCGAGGCCAGCGAGAGCCAGGCCAGCTGCATGTGCCGGGCGTTCAGCCGGCCGACCAGCTGCCAGGCGCGGTAGCGCACCGGGTGCCTGGAGAAGTGCCGCAGCCGGCCGCCGACGATGTGCCGGCAGGAGTGGCAGGAGAGCGTGTACGCCCAGATCAGCGCGACGTTGCCGAGCAGCACCAGGGTGCCCAGACCGGCGTGCCCCCACTGGCCGGCCGCGTTGCGGAACCCGAGCACGGCGTCGTACGTGAGGATCCCGGCCACCGGGATCGCCAGGTAGAAGAAGTAGCGGTGCAGGTTCTGCAGGATCAGCGGGAACCGGGTCTCCCCGGTGTAGCGGGCGTGCTGCTCGCCCACCGCGCAGGCCGGCGGGGAGGCCCAGAACGCGCGGTAGTACGCCTTGCGGTAGTAGTAGCAGGTCAGCCGGAAGCCGAGCGGGAACACCAGCACCAGCAGCGCGGGGGAGAGCCGCCACCAGTCGCCGACCACCGCCCAGTCGGCGCCGCCGCGCATCGGGACGCAGCGGGCGGCCAGGCAGGGCGAGTAGAACGGCGAGACGTAGGGCGCCGCGTAGTAGTGCGCCCCCTCGAAGGCCCGCCAGGTCGAGTAGCCGATGAAGACCAGCAGGCCGGCCGTGGTGGTGAGCTGCGGCAGCCACCAGCGGTCGGTGCGGAGCGTGCGTTCCGGTATCTCGGCGCGCGTGGTCGTTGCGGTCATCCTGCGAGTGTGACCTTGATCACATTCCATCGGAAGGCTTCTGACAGGATTCGCTCGGCCGACCGGGTGCCAGGTTGTCGTGTCGTCAGTCCGTCGTGTGGGCGGTGCAGTTCAGTGGAACGCATGTCCACGCTCTCGGTCCTGCGCCGCACGTTCACCGCCGCCGCGACCCTCGGCGTGCTGGCGGGGTGCACCGCCACGCCGCCGTCCGAATCGCCCACCTGGTCCGCCTCGGATCTCAGCCCGGGTGACCGGGCGGCGGTGCGGGACGGCGGGACGTTGCGCTGGGCGGTGGACGCGGTCCCCGCCTCGCTCGACGTCTTCCGGCCCACCGCCACCGCCGACGACGCGCTGATCGCGCACGCCCTGCTGCCCAGCCTGTTCCGGGTGGACGAACGGGGCCGGCCCACCGCGGATCCGGACTACCTGGACGGTGCCGAGGTGAGCGGCGGCGGCCAGGCGCCGCAGACGGTCACCTACCGGCTCAACCCGAAGGCCGTCTGGAGCGACGGCAAGCCGCTCTCGGTCGAGGACTTCGCGGCCCAGTGGAAGGCGCAGCAGGCCACCCACCCCGGGTACGCGGCGATCGCCTCGGTCGGACCGGGTGCCGAGCCGCACCAGGTGAAGGTGGTCTTCAAGCGGCCCTACGCCTCCTGGCGCGGCCTGTTCGCCCCGCTCTACCCGGCGGCCGGCCTGCCGGCCTCGGCCGGTCCGCTGGTGCTGAAGTCGCTGGACGCCAAGGAAGGCCGGGCCTCGCTGGTGCGCAACCCGCACTGGTGGGGTGCGCCGGCGAAGGTGGACGGGATCGACTTCCTGGCCACGTCCGACCGGCTGGAAGCGCTGAGCAAGGGCGCCGTGGACGTCGCCGCCGTGGAGGGGGTCATCGACCGCCCGGGCGCCGCGCAGTCGGCCGACGCGGTGGACTCCTCGGCGCGGGCGCTCAAGCGCGTCGAGTCGCTGCCCGGGATCACCCTGCACCGGGCGGCCGCCGCGGCGTTCACCCAGCTGACCCTGAACGGCGTGCGCGGCCCGCTCGCCGACCCGGCCGTGCGGCGCGCGGTGGCCGCCGCGGTGGACCGCCGCGCGGTGGCCGAGGCCGCGCTGCGCCCGCTCGGCCTGCCGGTCGTCCCGCTCGGCAACCACCTGCTGATGGCCGACCAGGAGGGCTACCAGGACAACAGCGGCGCGCTCGCGGCGACCGCCAAGAAGCTGCACCTGGGCCTGAACCTGCTCTACCCGGACGGCTCCGCCACCGCCCACCGCGCCGCCGAAGCCCTGGTGGCCGGCCTGGCCCCGGCCGGGATCGCGGTCCACCCGGAGGCCGCCCCGGCCGACAGCTTCCACGACCAGCTGGCCGGGCGGGACTGGGACCTCGCGCTCTTCTCCTGGCCGGCCGCCGCCTTCCCGGCGGAGGACGAGCGCGCGGTCTACGCCAAGCCCCGCCCGGGTGTGGACGGTCGGCCCACGAACGCGCTGAACTACGGCGGCACCGGCACCGAGGAGATCGACCGACTGTTCGACCGGGCGGCCGGCGAGGCCGACCAGAAGGCCCGGCTGAAGATCCTCCAGCAGGCCGACGCCCGGATCTGGCAGCTGGGCCACTCGGTCCCGCTCTTCCAGCGTCCCGAGCTGGTCGCGGTCCGTGACGGGGTGGCCGGGGTGGGCGCCTACGGCTTCGGCTGGCCGCGCTTCCAGGATCTGGGATTCCGGCACTGAGCCGCCGGAGACCGGGGTGACCTGCCCGAATCCGCCACTCTTGGCCGGGACACGTACCATAGGACCAGCCGAGGCATGTCCTGCCCGGCGGGTGGACCGGTAAGGGAATGGGCGGCCAGCAGGCCGCAGCCGGGGCGCCGTAACCCACGACTCCGGGAGAGTTCGCTCCGCATGCCCACGCGCAACGACATCCGCAACGTAGCTATCGTCGCCCACGTCGACCACGGCAAGACGACCCTGGTTGACGCGATGCTCAAGCAGGCCGGTGCCTTCGCCGCGCACCAGCACCTCGACGACCGCATGATGGACTCGAACGACCTGGAGCGCGAGAAGGGCATCACCATTCTCGCGAAGAACACCGCGGTCAAGTACCACCCGAAGGACGGTGGCGCGCCGATCACCATCAACATCATCGACACCCCCGGCCACGCCGACTTCGGTGGTGAGGTCGAGCGCGGCCTGTCGATGGTGGACGCGGTCGTCCTGCTGGTGGACGCCTCCGAGGGCCCGCTGCCGCAGACCCGCTTCGTGCTGCGCAAGGCGCTGACCGCCAAGCTGCCGGTCATCCTGTGCATCAACAAGACCGACCGTCCGGACTCCCGGATCGACGAGGTCATCAACGAGACCTACGACCTCTTCCTCGACCTGGACGCCACCGAGGAGCAGATCGAGTTCCCGATCGTCTACGCCTGCGCCCGTGACGGCGTGGCCTCGCTGACCAAGCCGGAGGACGGCACCGTCCCGGCCGACAGCGACAGCCTGGAGCCGTTCTTCTCCACCCTGCTGGAGACCGTCCCGGCCCCGGTCTACGACGACGAGGCCCCGCTCCAGGCGCACGTCACCAACCTGGACGCCGACAACTTCCTCGGCCGCATCGCGCTGCTCCGGGTCGAGCAGGGCGAGCTCAAGAAGGGCCAGACCGTCGCGTGGATCAAGCGCGACGGCACGATCTCCAACGTCCGCATCACCGAGCTGCTGATGACCGAGGCGCTCACCCGCAAGCCGGCCGAGAAGGCGGGCCCGGGTGACATCTGCGCGGTCGCCGGCATCCCGGAGATCATGATCGGCGAGACCCTGGCCGACCCGGAGAACCCGATCGCGCTGCCGCTGATCACGGTGGACGAGCCGGCCATCTCGATGACCATCGGCACCAACACCTCGCCGCTGGTCGGCAAGGGCGGCAAGGGCCACAAGGTCACCGCCCGCCTGGTCAAGGACCGCCTGGACCGCGAGCTGGTCGGTAACGTCTCGCTGCGCGTGCTGCCGACCGAGCGCCCGGACGCCTGGGAGGTCCAGGGCCGTGGCGAGCTGGCGCTGGCGATCCTGGTCGAGACCATGCGCCGGGAGGGCTTCGAGCTGACCGTCGGCAAGCCCGAGGTGGTCACCAAGGAGGTCAACGGCAAGGTCCACGAGCCGATCGAGCGGATGACCATCGACTCCCCCGAGGAGCACCTGGGTGCGATCACCCAGCTGATGGCGACCCGCAAGGGCCGGATGGAGACGATGACCAACCACGGCTCCGGCTGGATCCGGATGGAGTGGATCGTCCCGTCCCGCGGCCTGATCGGGTTCCGCACCGAGTTCCTCACCCAGACCCGCGGCACCGGTATCGCGCACTCGATCTTCGAGGGCCACGAGCCCTGGTTCGGCGAGCTGCGCACCCGCAACAACGGCTCGCTGGTGGCCGACCGGGCCGGCGCGGTGACCGCCTTCGCGATGACCAACCTGCAGGAGCGCGGCGTGCTCTTCTGCGACCCGGGCACCGAGGTCTACGAGGGCATGATCGTCGGCGAGAACTCGCGCTCGGACGACATGGACGTCAACATCACCAAGGAGAAGAAGCTCACCAACATGCGCTCCTCCACGGCCGACGTGACCGAGTCCATCGTGCCGCCGCGCAAGCTCTCGCTGGAGCAGTCGCTGGAGTTCTGCCGCGACGACGAGTGCATCGAGGTCACCCCGGAGACCGTGCGCATCCGCAAGGTCGTGCTGGACCAGAAGGACCGCGGTCGCAGCGCGTCCCGCGCCAAGAAGAACTGACCTCCGTCAGCTCGTTCCGTCGGCCGGCTTCCCCTGGTGGGGAGCCGGCCGACGGCGTTCTACCCGTTCGGCGGTAGCGCCCCACCCCGCCGGCGCACCCCGGGTGCGCCGGCGGAGGCGGGCACTTCTGATGGGCTGTGAGGTGACACACGTCCCGGAGGAGGTCCCCATGCCCGCAGCCGCCCGAGTGCGCTGGGCAGTGATCGCCAGCACCGCGGTGGCCGTGGCGGTCAGCGGGTGCAGCAGCAGGAACGGGCCCGGCGCCGGCGGCAGCGGGGGCGCCGGCGGCGTCGTGCAGGCCTGGTGGGGCGATCCGCAGAACCCGTTGGAACCGGCCAACACCAACGAGGTGAACGGCGGCGCGGTCGAGGGCATGATCTTCACCGGGCTGGTCGCGTACGACCCCAGGACCAGCAAGGCCTACAACGCCAACGCCGACTCGATCACCACCGCGGACCAGCAGAACTGGACGGTCAAGCTCAAGCCCGGCTGGCGGTTCAGCGACGGCACCCCGGTCACCGCGAGTTCCTACGTGGACGCCTGGAACTACGGCGCGCTGATCACCAACAAGCAGGTCAACGCCAGCTTCTTCCAGTACGTCCAGGGCTACGCCGACGTGGCGCCGGCCTCCGGTCCGCCCACCGCGCAGACCATGTCGGGTCTGAAGGTGGTCGACGACAACACCTTCACCGTCGCGCTCAGCCAGAAGTTCTCCACCTGGCCGCAGACCCTCGGCTACACCGCCTACTTCCCGTTGCCCCGGGCCTTCTTCAGCGACCACGCGGGCTACCTCAACAAGCCGATCGGCAACGGCCCGTACCAGATCACCTCGTGGACCCGCAGCCAGCAGATGCAGCTGCGGCCCAACCCGGACTACAGCGGGACCAACAAGCCGCAGAACGGCGGCATCGACCTGAAGGTCTACACCGACACCAACGCCGCCTACGCCGACCTGCTGTCGGGCAACCTGGACATCGACAACGGCCTGCCGAACAGCGCGCTGAAGACCGTCCAGACCGACCTCGACGGCCGTTACCTGAACCAGCCGGCGGGCATCAACCAGACCCTCTCGTTCCCGCTCAACCAGCCGCAGTGGAGCGGGAACAACGCGGCGACGGTCCGCCGGGGCATCTCGATGGCGATCGACCGGGCCGCCATCACCAAGGTGGTCTTCAACGGCACCCGCACCCCTGCCACCGACTGGACCTCCCCGGTGCTGGGTGACGCCGGCGGCTTCAAGGAGGGCCTCTGCGGGGACGCCTGCACCTACGACGCGGCCAAGGCCAAGGCGCTGATCCAGCAGGGCGGTGGGTTCCCCGGCGGCCAGCTGAGCATCAGCTACAACGCCGACGGCCCGCACAAGGAGTGGGTCGACGCGGTCTGCAACAGCATCAACAACACGATGGGCAACACGAGTTCGTGCGTCGGGCGGCCGGTCGGCACCTTCGCCGACTTCCGCAACCAGATCACCGGCAAGCAGCTGACCGGGCCGTTCCGGACCGGCTGGCAGATGGACTACCCGCTGATCCAGGACTTCCTGCAGCCGATCTTCACCACCGGCGCCTCCTCCAACGACTCGCACTACGGCAACCCGCAGTTCGACGCGCTGGTCAACAAGGCCAACGCGGAGCCCGACCAGGGCACGGCGGTCGGCGTCTTCCAGGACGCGGAGAGGCTGCTGGTCACCGACATGCCGGCGATCCCGCTCTGGTACCAGAACGGCACGGCCGGCTGGTCGTCCCGGGTCTCGAACGTGATGCTCGACCCGTTCAGTGTCCCGGTCTACACCAACGTCACCGTCAAGTAGCCGACGACAATGGGACGTTACGTCATCAGGCGGCTGCTCCAGATGATCCCTGTCTTCATCGGGACCACCTTCCTGATCTTCGTCATGGTGCACGCGTTGGGCGACCCGGTCAACGCGCTCTTCGGTGACAGGGCGCCCGACCCGGCGGTCGCGGCGCAGATCCGGGCCGAGTACAACCTCAACGACCCGCTCTGGCTGCAGTACCTCAAGTACATGGGCAACCTGTTCCGTTGGGACTTCGGGACCACCTTCAGCGGCCAGCCGGTGACCTCGCTGCTGGCCGCCGCCTACCCGACCACGCTCCGGCTCACCGCGGTGGCCTTCGTCATCGAGGTGGTCCTCGGCATCGCACTCGGGCTGCTCAGCGGCCTGCGCCGGGGCCGGCTGGCGGACAACGCGGTGCTCGCCCTCACCCTGATCGTGATCTCGATCCCGACCTTCGTCACCGGCTACGTGCTGCAGTACCTGGTCGGGGTGAAGTGGGGGATCCTGCCGGCCACCGCCGGCGAGGAACTGAACCTGCAGTCGCTGCTGCTGCCCGGTCTGGTGCTCGCCTCGGTCTCGCTGGCGTACGTCGCCCGGCTGACCCGGACCACCGTCGCGGAGAACTCCCGGGCGGACTACGTGCGCACCGCGGTGGCCAAGGGACTGCCCCGGCGCCGGGTGGTGGTCAACCACCTGCTGCGCAACTCGCTGATCCCGGTGGTCACCTTCCTCGGCACCGACCTGGGCGCGCTGATGGGCGGCGCGCTGGTGACCGAGCGGATCTTCAACATCCACGGTGTGGGCTTCTACCTCTACCAGGGGATCGTCCGGCAGAACAGCAACACCGTGGTCGGTTTCGTGACCGTCCTGGTGATCGTCTTCCTGGCGGCCAACCTGCTCGTCGACCTGCTCTACGCGGTCCTGGACCCGAGGATCCGGTATGCCTGACCAGGAGCGGTACTCCGAGTCGAACCCGCTCGCGGACGCCGGCACCGAGGCCGAGGAGATGCCGAGCGCGGTCGAGAACCGCACCTTCGGCCTCGGCACCATGGAAGGTCAGACTTTAATCAAGGCGGAGCGGTTGACGGACCACCCGGAGGCCCCGGCCGGCGACCAGCGGGTGGCGCCGCGGAGCCTCTGGCAGGACGCCTGGCACGACCTGCGGCGCAACCCGGTCTTCCTGGTCTCCGGGGTGCTGATCCTCTTCCTGCTGCTGATGGCGATCTGGCCCGGCCTGCTCACCTCCACCGACCCGCTGAAGTGCGACCTCTTCCGGTCGCAGGAGGGGCCCACCGCGGGCCACCCGTTCGGCTTCGACACCCAGGGCTGCGACGTGTACGCCCGGACGGTCCACGGCGCCCGGGCCTCGATCACCGTCGGCGTCTGCGCCACCGCGGGCTCGGCCCTCGCCGGCACCGTGCTCGGCGGCCTGGCCGGCTTCTTCGGCGGCTGGTTCGACTCGGTGATCTCGCGGATCGCCGACGTCTTCTTCGGCATCCCGATCCTGCTCGGCGGGCTGGTCTTCCTCTCGGTCGTCCCCGGCCAGTCGATCTGGATCGTGGTGGCCTTCATCGTGGTGCTCGGCTGGCCGCAGATCGCCCGGATCGCCCGCGGTGCCGTCATCACCGCCAAACAGCAGGACTACGTGACGGCGGCCCGGGCGCTCGGGGCGGGCAGCGGCCGGCTGATGCTGCGGCACATCCTGCCGAACGCGGTCGCGCCGATCATCGTCGTCTCGACCATCGCGCTGGGCACCTACATCTCGCTGGAGGCCACCCTGAGCTTCCTCGGAGTGGGGCTCAAGCCACCGACGGTCTCCTGGGGCATCGACATCTCCTCGGCCTCGGACACCTTCCGCAACGCGCCGCACATGCTGCTCTTCCCGGCGGGGGCGCTGAGCATCACCGTGCTGGCGTTCATCATGCTGGGCGACGCGGTCCGCGACGCGCTCGACCCCAAGCTGCGCTGAGAGAGGGCGGGCCATGAGTACCAGCGTGAGCGCGGAACGGACCGACCCCCGGGCGGTGGCCGGCGCGGTCGATCCGGACGCCCCGCTGCTCGACGTGCGCCAGCTGCACGTGGAGTTCCGCACCCGGGACGGGGTGGCCAAGGCGGTCAACGGCGTCGACTACTCGGTCCGGGCCGGCGAGACGCTGGCCATCCTCGGCGAGTCGGGCTCCGGCAAGTCCGTCTCGGCGCAGGCCGTGATGGGCATCCTGGACAGCCCGCCCGGCTTCGTCACCGGCGGGCGGATCCTCTTCAAGGGCCGCGACCTGCTGACCCTCGGCCAGGAGGAGCGCCGCCGGATCCGCGGGTCGCAGCTGGCGATGGTCTTCCAGGACGCGCTCTCCGCGCTCAACCCGGTGCACACGGTCGGCGCCCAGATCGGCGAGCTGTTCCGGGTGCACCGCGGGCTCTCCCGCAAGGACGCCCGGGCGAAGGCCGTGGCGCTGATGGAACGGGTGCGGATCCCGGCGGCGGCGCAGCGGGTGGGGGACTACCCGCACCAGTTCTCCGGCGGCATGCGGCAGCGGATCATGATCGCGATGGCGCTGGCCCTGGAGCCGGACCTGATCATCGCGGACGAGCCGACCACCGCGCTCGACGTCACCGTGCAGGCGCAGGTGATGGACCTGCTCGCCGAGCTGCGGGCCGAGTACCGGATGGGCCTGATCCTGATCACCCACGACCTGGGCGTGGTGGCGGACGTCGCGGACAAGATCGCGGTGATGTACGCCGGGCGGATCGTGGAGTCCGCGCCGGTGCGCGAGCTGTACGCCCGGCCGGCCCACCCGTACACCCGGGGCCTGCTGGACTCGATCCCGCGGCTGGACCGGAAGGGCCGGGAGCTCTACGCGATCAGGGGCCTGCCGCCCAACCTGCTGCGGATCCCGCCGGGCTGCCCGTTCAGCCCGCGCTGCCCGCGGGCGCAGGACCTCTGCCGGACCACCCTGCCACCGCTGTACCAGGTGACCGAGGACGACGGGAGCCCGCTGCCGGGCCGGGCCAGCGCCTGCCACTTCTGGAAGGAGACCCTCCATGGCTGACGGCGCCAGCTCGCTCGGCGCGGCTCGCTCGGCGGCGCCGGCCTTCGCCCGGACGGTCCGCGGCGGCGAGCCGATCCTGCAGGTCAGCGACCTGGTCAAGCACTTCCCGCTGACCCGGGGGGTGGTCTTCAAGAAGCAGGTCGGTGCGGTGCGGGCGGTGGACGGGGTCTCCTTCGAGCTGGCGAAGGGCGAGACCCTGGGGGTGGTGGGGGAGTCCGGCTGCGGCAAGTCGACGCTGGCCAAGGTGCTGATGAACCTGGAACCGGCCACCGCGGGCTCGGTGCGGTACAAGGGCGAGGAGATCTCCCGGCTCTCCGGGGCCCGGCTGAAGGCGGTCCGCCGCAACATCCAGATGGTCTTCCAGGACCCGTACACCTCGCTGAACCCGCGGATGACGGTCGGCGACATCATCGGGGAGCCGTTCGAGATCCACCCGGAGGTGGCGCCGAAGGGCGACCGGCGCAGGGCGGTGCAGGACCTGCTGGACGTGGTCGGGCTGAACCCGGAGTACCTCAACCGCTATCCGCACCAGTTCTCCGGCGGTCAGCGGCAGCGGATCGGGATCGCCCGGGGGCTGGCGCTCAAGCCGGAGGTGATCATCTGCGACGAACCGGTCTCGGCGCTGGACGTGTCGGTGCAGGCCCAGGTGATCAACCTGCTGGAGCAGCTGCAGCGGGAGTTCGAGCTGTCGTACATCTTCATCGCGCACGACCTGTCGATCGTGCGGCACATCTCGGACCGGGTGGGGGTGATGTACCTGGGGAAGCTGGTGGAGATCGGGACGGACCTGGAGATCTACGAGCACGCGACGCACCCGTACACCCAGGCGCTGCTCTCCGCGGTACCGGTGCCGGACCCGGCGGCGCGGGAGGCGGCGCTCTCCGGCGGTGGCCGGGGGAGGATCGTGCTGACCGGGGACGTGCCCTCACCGGCCAATCCGCCGTCCGGCTGCCGGTTCCGCACCCGCTGCTGGAAGGCCCGGGAACGCTGTGCGACCGAGGTCCCGCTGCTCGCGGTCCCGGGGTGGCTCTCGGGGGCGGCGGCGCACGACTCGGCGTGTCACTTCGCGGCGGAGCGCGAGATCAAGCGGAGCGCGGCGGAGCGCGAGCGCGGGCAGAGCACGGCGGAGCGCGAGGTCGAGCCGGGCGAGGACTCCTGAAACGCCGTGGGCCCGGAGCGAATCGCTCCGGGCCCACGGCGTTCCAGCGACCGACTCAGTCCTCCGCGGCGTCCTCCGCGGCGGCGGCCGGCTTCTTGGGCCGGGACGCCTCGACCCGCCGGGCGGCGGCGTCGCCGTCCTCGGGGAAGTGGCAGGCGGTCAGGTGCCCCTCGGTGCTGCCGCCGAGCTGGATCAGCGGCGGCTCCTCCGTCGAGCACTTCTCCTGCGCCTTCCAGCAGCGGGTGCGGAAGCGGCAGCCGGACGGCGGGTTGAGCGGCGACGGGACGTCACCGGTCAGCCGGATCCGCTCGGTGGCGAGGTTGTCCGGGTCGGCGTCCGGAGCCGCCGACAGCAGGGCGTGGGTGTACGGGTGGCGCGGCCGCTCGTACAGCGAGTCGCGGTCCGCGATCTCGACGACCTTGCCCAGGTACATCACCGCGACGCGCTGCGAGAAGTGCCGCACGATCGACAGGTCGTGCGCGATGAAGACGAAGGCGATGCCGAGCTCCCGCTGCAGTCGCTGCAGCAGGTTGACGACCTGCGCCTGGATCGACACGTCCAGTGCGGAGACCGGCTCGTCCGCGACGATCAGCTTCGGGTTGAGCGCGAGCGCCCGGGCCACCCCGATGCGCTGGCGCTGGCCGCCGGAGAACTCGTGCGGGAAGCGGTTGTAGTGCTCCGGGTTGAGACCGACGGTCTCCAGGAGCTCCTTGACCCGGGCCTCCCGGCCGCCGGGCGGGTTGATCCCGTTGATCTCCATCGGGCCGGAGATGATGGTGCCGACCGTGTGCCGCGGGTTCAGCGAGGCGTACGGGTCCTGGAAGATCATCTGGATCTCGGACCGGATCGGCGCCAGCTGCTTGCGGGAGGCGTGCGTGATGTCCTGACCCAGGTACTTGACCGACCCGCCGGTCGGCTCCAGCAGCCGGGTGAGCAGCCGGCCGGTGGTCGACTTGCCGCAGCCGGACTCGCCCACCAGGCCGAGGCTCTCGCCCACGCCGACGTTGAAGGTCACGTTGTCGACCGCCTGGACGGCACCGACCTGGCGCTTGAACGGGAAGCCGCCCATCACCGGGAAGTGCTTGGTGAGGCCGTCGACCTCCAGCAGGGGGGTGCCGGGGGCCGGGGCCTTGGCGGCCGGCTCGGTCAGAGTCTGCTCTGCGCTCATGGGATTTCCTTGGCTCCTTTACCGAGGCTCAGCTGCTCAGCCGGGGCAGGATCTGCTCGGTGAGGATGGACTGCTTCTGCGCGGGGGTGAGGTGGCAGGCCGAAAGGTGTCCGTTGGCGATCTCCAGCGCGGGACGATCGGTCACGCACTTGTCGTCGGCGACCAGCTCACGGTACGCGCAGCGGGGGTGGAACGCGCAGCCGGTCGGCGGGTTCAGCAGGCTCGGCGGGGTGCCCGGGATCGGCTCCAGCGGGATGTCCACCGAGGCGTTGATCCGCGGGATCGAGCTGAGCAGGCCCCAGCCGTACGGGTGCTGCGAGGACTTGAGCACCTCGCGCATGGTGCCGCGCTCGACCGCCCGGCCCGCGTACATCACCAGCACGTCGTCGGCGATCTCGCGGATCACGCCGAGGTCGTGGGTGATGAAGATGATCGAGGTGCCGAACTCCTGCTGGAGGTCCTTCAGCAGGTCGACGATCTGCGCCTGGACGGTCACGTCGAGCGCGGTGGTCGGCTCGTCGGCGATCAGCAGCCGGGGGTTGCAGACCAGCGCCATGGCGATCATCGCGCGCTGGCGCATACCGCCGGAGAACTGGTGCGGGTAGTCGTCCACCCGGGTCTGCGGCTGCGGGATGCCGACCTTGGCCAGCATCTCGATGGCCCGCTCGCGGGCCTCCTTCTTGTTCGCCCCGGTGTGCTTCATGAACGGCTCGGCGATCTGCCGGCCGATCGTGTAGTAGGGCGAGAGCGCGGCCAGCGCGTCCTGGAAGATCATCGCCATCGCGTTGCCGCGGAGCTTCTCCAGCTCCTTCTGCGAGCAGCCGAGCAGCTCCTGGCCGTCGAGCTTGATCGAGCCCTCGATGGTGGTGTTCTTCGGGTTGTGCAGGCCCATCACGGCCAGGTTGGAGACGGACTTCCCGGAGCCCGACTCACCGACGATGCCGAGGGTCTTGCCCCGCTCGATGTCGAAAGTGAGGTTGTTGACGGCGTTGACGATGCCGTCCTCGGTGCGGAACCGGACACGCAGGTCACGCACCGAGAGGAACACGTCGCTGGCCTGCGGTGCGGGGGCGGCCTCGGACTTGGTGAGGGTGCTCACGGTCGGATCTCCTCGAAAGCGGGGTGGTGCGGAACTGGCAGGGGCGCGGTGGAGGAGGTCATCCCAGCCGGACCCGGGGGTCGAGGAGAGCGTAGGCCGCGTCGACGACGATGTTGAAGACGATGATCGCCGCCGCACTGAAGATCAGTACGCCCAGCTCCAGGTAGAGGTCGTTCTGACGGACCGAGTCGACGGCGAGGAAGCCGAGGCCGTGGATGCCGAAGGTGAACTCGGTGACCACCGCGCCGGAGAACACCGCGCCGAGGTCGATACCGAAGATCGTGATGATCGGGGCCATCGCACCGCGCAGGGCGTAGCGCCACCAGACGTAGCCGCTCGACATGCCCTTGGCCCGGGCGGCCCGGATGTGGTCCTCGGAGAGCTGCTCCAGCATCAGCGAGCGGACCTGGCGGGTGTAGTTCGACCAGAAGATCACCGACATGACCAGCCAGGGCAGGAGCATCCCCATGAAGCAGCCCCAGGGGTCCTGGGTGAGCGGCACGTAGGAGGGCTGCGGCAGCCAGCCCAGGTTGGTGACGAACAGACCCATGGCCAGCGGGCCGAGGAAGTAGATCTGGGTGGACTGGCCGACCAGCGAGATCGAGCTGGCGATCCGGTCCATGATGCCGCCCTGCTTCCAGGCGGAGATCATGCCGAGGCCGACACCGATGGTCAGGAAGCAGACGGCACCACCGATGGCGAGCACGAAGGTCGCCGGGTAGCTGGCCTCGATGCGCGGCCAGACGAACTGGTGGACGTTGTACGAGTAACCGAAGCAGGGCGCGGCGCACTGGCCGATGTCCGTGCCGTAGTTGTGGCCGACGAACAGGCCGCTGAGGTAGTCCCAGAACTGCACGTAGATCGGCTGGTTCAGGTGCATGTTGACCCGGATCTGCTCCAGCAGCTGCGGGGTGCAGGTCTTGGAGCAGGCGAGCTGAGCCGGGTCGGTCGGGAGTGAGAAGAACGCGAAGTACGTCAGGGCGATCAGCAAGAAGAGAATGACGATCGCGCCGAGCGCCCGGCGGACGAGAAATCGGAACATGGGGATGAGCTCTTCCGAGTGAGGGCGCCTGCGGCGGCCGCGTCGTGGAGAGTGCGACACCCGGGTTGCGGGTGGTCGGCACGTGGCCCGGGTAGGGCCACCCGATGCGGGGTGGCCCTACCCGGGAGGAGCGGTCCGGAGGACCGCTCCGGGTCCGGTGCTTACTTGACGTACATGCTGGACGGGTCCAGCGCGCCGACGGCCGGGCTGTACGCCACGCCGCCCACGCCCGCACCGTAGATGCTGAAGAGCTTGTCGTAGGCGTACGGGATCTGCGGCACGTCGGTGGTGAGGATCTTGTCAGCGAGGGCCATCCACTGCGGGGCGGCCTGGTTGACGTCCGCCACGCTGTTGATCTGGTCCATCTGGGCGTCCATCGCCGGGTCGTTCAGGTGCGAGTAGTTGTTCGAACCATCGGCGACCTGCCGGCCGTCCAGGGTCGGCGGGATGACCGTCGAACCGACCGGCCAGTCGGCGCCCCACCCGGTGCGGTAGAGGTCGAAGCCGTTGTCGACCTTGCCGACGATCGTGTAGTAGCTGGTGGCGTCGATGTCCTTGCTCTGGGCCTTGAAGCCGGCCTGGTTGAGCTGGTCGACGATGACCGCGGTGATGTTCTGCCACTTGGTGGTGTTGGCGTACGCGATGGTGATCGGGTAGCCGAGCTTGCCCGCGGCCTGCAGCATCTGCTTGGCCTTCGCCGGGTCGCCCATCGGGTTGGCGGCGATGCCCAGCGGGTCGGTCTTCTGCCAGCCGGCCATGGTCGGGCTCATCAGGTTGCCCGCGACCTCGGCGGCGGCGGCGCCACCCTCCTGGCGGATCACCTGCGCGGCCGGGAAGGCCGTGGCCAGCGCCTTGCGGACGGCGACGTCGGTGACGCGGCTGGTGTTGATGCTGTAGACGTCGACGAACGGCTGGAACTGGTTGACCGAGCGGGCCTTCAGGTCCGGGGTCTTCTCGATCTGGTCGATCAGCGTCGTGTCGGCGTTGGCCGACAGGGTCACCGCGTCCTTGTCCGGACCGGAGCCGTTGATCAGACGCTGGGTCAGCAGCGGCTGCGGGACGTTGAGCTGGATGTCCCACTCGTCCGCGTACTGGTGGCGCACCGAGTCGGTGTTCGGGTCCCACTCGGGGTTCTTGACCAGCACCAGCTCGGTGTTGGCGGTGTACGACTTGATCTTGTAGGGGCCGATCGAGACCGGGTGGGCGTTGTACGCCTGCTGGTCGTCCTTCGAGGCCTCGATCGCGGTCGCGTCCTGCTCCGCCATCGCGTACGGGGCGTCGGCGTGCGGGGCCAGGAAGTGGAAGACGATGGTCTTCGCGTCCGGGGTCGCGATGACCGAGTCCGGCAGCGACTGGCCGCCGTACGGGCCCTGGTAGACCTGACGGTAGTTCGGGCCGGACAGCCAGGTCTGCAGGTAGAGCGGGCCGCTGGTCTGGTACGAGGCGTAGAGGCGCTCGATGGCGTACTTGACGTCCTTCGAGGTGATCGGCGTGCCGTCCTCGAACTTCAGGCCGTCCTTGAGGGTGTACGTCCAGGTCTTGCCACCGTCCGAGGACGTACCGGTGTCGGTCGCCATGTCACCGACCAGGATGGTCTTGCCGGTGGTCGGGTCGGTCTTGTAGTTGGTCAGCTGGCGGGTGTACAGCGAGCTGATGGCCTGGAGCTGGTTCTCGTAGATCTGGCTCGGGTCGAGGTAGTCCAGACCGGTCGGCTCCAGGTCGGTGATGGTGCCACCCGACTGGGCGCCGGGAACCGGCTTCGCCGGGCCCTGCGAGTCGGCCGCGGTGCCCAGGGACACGGTCTGCGTGCTGGCCGTCACGTTGGCCTGGGCGCCCGCCTTGCCGCTGCCCCCGCCGCAGGCGGTCAGCGTCAGGGCGCTGACGGCCACGAGCGCCGGCATGAGTGCTGCCTTGCGAAGTCTCATTGGTTCCTACCTGTCACTGGTCATAGGTGGGTCTAAACCAGCGCGGACCGGCGGGGCGACGCTGCCCCGGGGTGGCCGGACTGGGGGGCACAGCAGGTGATGCGTGGGGGTGGTGCTGCCTTGCGGGGGTGGAACGGCTAGCGGATGGTCTTCGGGTCGAGCGCGTCGCGGACCGCGTCACCGAAGAGGTTGAACGCGACGGCGAAGATCGTGAGGGAGAGACCCGGGAAGAACAGGTAGGTCAGGTCGTTCTGGTAGTTGTTCGCCGCGTCCTGGAACATCAGGCCCCAGTCCGGGGTGGGCTCCACCATGCCGACGCCGAGGAAGGAGAGGCCGGCCTCGGTGGTCACCATCAGCGGGAGGAGCAGGGTGACCTGCACCAGGATGGTGGTGGCCAGGTTCGGCATCAGCTCCTTGAAGATGATGCGCCAGGGCGAGGCGCCGGCGATCTTCGCGGCCTCGATGTACTCGCGTTCTCGCATGCTGAGGGCCAGACCGCGGAGCAGACGCGCGGTGGCCATCCAGCCGAGCACGGCCTGTACCAGGACGATCGCGAGGACCCGGACGTAGGTCGGGGTGGGGTCCTGGGCCGGCACGAAGAGGTTGAGCACGACCGGGGTGAAGGCGATGAAGAACAGCTGGCTCGGCATGGCGAGCAGCAGGTCGCAGAAGCGGCCGACCAGGTAGTCGAAGCGGCCGCCCAGGTAACCCTGCGCGACACCGATCACGATGCCCAGGACGGCGCAGACGATGGTGATCAGCAGGGCGATCCCGAGCGAGGTCCGGATGCCGTAGATCAGCTTGGTGAAGATGTCGTACCCGGTGATGGGCGTGAGCCCGAACCAGAACTGGCTGCTGATCCCGCCGCCGGCGCCGACCGGGACGCCCGAGTCGTCCAGCAGGCTCATGTCGCGGGTGCCGTAGGGGATGTACGGCGACTTCCCGTAGAGCGAGGCGATCACCGGCGCGAAGATCGCGACCAGGATGTAGAAGATCACGATCCCGGCGCAGATCACACCGATGCGGTTGCGCTTGAAGCGGCTCCAGGCAATCTGGCCCGGGGTGCGCCCGAGGAACTCGCCCGGCTTGTTGCCGGTCGGCCCCGTCGCGGACTCGACGACGACCGGATCGGTCTCAGTCGTGTCCTCAGTTGGCGTCGTCATGGTGCGAAAGCTCCCGCCGGTGGTCTGTGCAGCAGCAACGAAGAAGAAAGTTGGTCGAACGGACTCTCGCAACTCGTTTATCGAACGTCAAGAGTTTCTCTGTGGCTGGACAGCCAGTTTTGGCTTCGTTCTGGAATGTCAATCACTTCGTAGCTTCTACCTACTTGACACCCTCATAACGAGACGTACCAAAACGGACATACCTGGGCATAGCGCGTTCATGAGTTCGTAACGTGGGCTTAGTGGCACCGGTATCTGGACGCACCGTCCTGCTGTTTGTGTGGTCGATGCGCGTAGATCGGGGTGTCCGGTTTGTGGTGGTAGGAGGGGATTACCGGGCGGTTTTTTGTGTCCGCATACCGGACGGATTTGGCGGGAAGCCGCCATTGGCGACTATTCGTCGCCCTTTAACGGGCCCTTCGGAATCCATTGGATGAGGAGCTGCCCAACTGTCGTGTCGGTTACACGCCACTGGCGGGAAGTCGCCGGGAATGACGTCGAGGCCCCCGGAACTGGAGGGTTCCGGGGGCCTCGCACGCGATTTTTGACATGCTCACATGCGGAACGTGAATGTGCGGTCCGCGGTGGTGTTCTTGTCGTACACGGAGGCGATTGCGTCCGCCACGGCCTGGGGGGTGATCGGAGCCAGAGTGCCGTCGCTCTGACGGAACTTGAGCCCGGCGAAGACCGAGCCCATGGCGTTGCCCAGCTCGTCCAGGTTCCACTGCGGGCCGATGTTGCCCGAGTCGTCCGGGGCCAGGGTGAGGGCCTTGGCGGCCGTGACGTTGCCGAAGAGGAACTTCTTGCTGCCGGCGACCACGATCACCTTGCCGCTGGTGATCGCCTTGCCGAGACCGTCCGCGGCCTGCTGCAGGGCCTGGGTGGTGACCTTGGGCTGGGCCGCGGTCAGGGGCAGCGTGATGGTGCCGTCCGACTTGCCGTCGGCCCGGTCCTGGTAGGCCTGGACGACCTGGTTGACCGCGGAGTTGTCGTCGATCGCCTGGCCGGGCTGACCCGGGACCACGACCGTGGTGCCGTCGGGGGAGAACTGGACGTAGCCCTCCTTGAAGCCCTGTGACAGCTGGGCGGCCAGGCTGTCCAGCGCGGCCTTCAGCTTGGCCCGGTCCACGTTGACCACCGGCGGCACGTTCTTGGGGCTGCCGGGGATCGAGCCGATCACGGTCACCGGGTCGTAGCTGTGCTTGGTCAGCCCGTCCACGGTGGCCGTGGTGTCGAAGCTCAGGCCGGCGGTGGCCGGGTCGAGCGAGACCGGCTGGGTGCCGAGCTTCAGCGCCATCGGCTGCTCGCCGATCTTGCCGACCGTGCTGTCGAGCAGGTGGACCGCCTGGTCGCGGCTGTCACCACTGATGTCGGTGCCCAGCACGGTGGTGCCGCGCGGGACGTCCGCCTGGTTGAGCATCAGGCCGGTGCCGTAGACCGCCGCGCCGACGAAGAGCGCGCCGCCGACCGCGTAGACCAGCAGCTTCTGGGCCCGCGGCTTGGGCTTGGGCTTCGGCTTGGCCGCCGCCGGGGCGGGGGCCGGCTCGGCCTCGACCGCGACGGTGGTCGGGCCGCCCTCCGGCGCCGGCTGGCCGGTGGGCTCGCCGCCCGGCACTCCGCCCGGCACTCCGCCGGCCTCCGGCTGGGAGGCGCCGCCGCGGAACGGTGCCGGATCGGCCGGGTGGGCGGCGGTCGGCGCGGTGGCGGTGCCACCACGGCCGGGTGCGGCGCCGTAGATCCCGGTCACCGGCAGGCCCGGTATGGCCTCGGCCGGGTCGCCGGGGATCGGGGCGAAGCCGCCGATCTCGGTGTCCTCGGGGTCGGTCGCGGACTCGGTGGTGAACCGGCCGTCGGTGAAGCGGCCCTCGGGGACCGGGCCGGGCTGCGGCTGGGTGCGGGCGAACCGGCCCGGCGCGCCCGGGGTGCCGGTGGGCCGGTTGGCGGCCGGACCGTTGCCGAACGCGTCGCCGCCGGCGGGGCCGGCCGAGTACGGGTCGCTCGGGACGCCCTGGAACGGGCCGCCGTGGTTGGCCGCCGGGGCCGGCTCGCCGGGCCCGGTCGCGTACGGGTCCGTGGGGTAGCCCGCCGACGGGGCGCCGAACGGCTGCCGGGTCTCGGCCGGGTGGTCGGCGGTGGCGAACGGCGGGGCCGGTGCCTCGGCCGGGCGCGGCACCGGGATCTGCTGGGTGGCCTCGTTGGAGAAGGCCGGGGCCGCCGGCGGTGCGGGCTGGCGCTCGGGCGCCTGGAACGGCGAACCGCTCGCGAAGCCCGGCGCCGCCGCGGGGGTCGGAGCCGGGGCCGCGGCCGGCGTCGGTTCCGGCCGGACCCGCTGCCGTGGTCGGAACCACTCGCCGGTCGACTCCGCCTCGGCCGGCTGTCCCGCGCTCGACCTCTGGGGGGCCGGCTTCGGGGTGCCGCCGGGCGGCGTCTGCCACTCGGGCGGCAGGGTCGGCGGGGAGCCGGGACGCGCGCCCGACTCCATCACGCCGACCACCGGCTCGGCCGGCGCACCCGAGCGGTGCCGCGGCCGGTTCGGCTGCCCGTCCGGGTCGCCGCCCGGCTCCTCGGGTTTGACGGGGCTTCGGACCACGACCGGCGGGATCGGCCGTGAGCCGGGGATGTTGATCGAGATTCGGGTGGTCAGCGTGGTCTCGGTCTTCGGGATGTCCGGCTCGGGATCGGCGGGGGCCTGGGCCGGCTCGAACCGGTAACCGCGGCCGAGGGTCGAGGACGGGTCGCCGTCCTGGCCGAAGCCGTTCCCCAGACCCGGGATCCCGTACGGGGGAGTGCCCGACGGGTAGGCGTCGGGGCCCTCGCCCGGCCGGCGGCCGGGGGCGCCGCCGCGACGGGGCGACGGGTGGGCGTTGTCAGATTCGCGGCTGCTCAATGCTGCTCTGCTCCGGGTTCACGGTCGGGGCTGTCGGACCACCGGCCGCGGGTTGCTGGGGCGTCCGGCCGGGCGTATGGCGCGGCCGACAATGCTGCGGCACCACCATACTGGGAACGACTGAGTGGCGAACTGATTCCGTTAGAAGACGATACGTCCGGTTCCGCACGGTTGACCCTACGGCCGAACGGCGCTGACTGCCCGTCGTGCGCCGACATCCGGGGAGTCCTCGGGGAATCTCGTCCGGTGCTCAGTCCCGCTGTCGCGGGATGCCGAACGGGAACGGCGACCGGGTGGGCAGGGTGGCGCAGATCACCCCGATCACGGCGCCGCCCAGCAGGTAGGCGTAGGCGTTGACGCCGGCCGCGAGCACGAAGTCGCCCTCCGGCCGAGGGGCCATCAGCACCATCAGCACCAGGAACCAGCCGATCAGCGGCATCCCGGCGCCGAGCTTGGTCCCGGTCAGCCGCAGGCCGCCGTAGAAGACCGCGGCGGCGGCCGCCAGCGCGAGCAGCAGGCCGACCGGGCTCCACAGGGCCTGCACGAAACAACCGCAGAGCGCGACCAGCGCGCCCAGCACGAGGAGCGCCAGGTAGCCGGTGATCCGGGCGCCACGGGACGGCAACGGTTCGGCGAGCCGCTGGGAGCGGGTGCCGAGCAGCAGGTGCAGTGGGTTGTTCATCACGCCTCGATTCCGGCGAACAGGTCGGACTCCGGCCGGCCGGGGCCGGGCTCGCCGTGGACCAGCTGGTAGTACTCGGTCGCCAGCAGCGGCTGGCCGAGGCCGTTGCTCAGGGCGAAGAACTCGCCCGAGACGGTGATCTGGGTGGCGTGCGCGCGCATCGCCGCGGCCTTGCGGTCGGCGTAGCGGCCGTTGTCCAGCACGGTGGTGATCACCCCGTCCTCGACCACCCCGGGGACGTCGGCGGGCTCGGCGACCCGCGGGAAGTGCGCGGCGGCCGCCCGCAGGCCCGTGGCCAGCACCTCGGCCGGCATCCGGTTCCAGTAGACCTTGGCGATCGGCCAGGCCGGGCCGAGCTCGGGCCGGAAGCCCGGGTCGGCGGCCAGCCGGTGGGCCCGCATGGCGACCCGGTGCGCCTGGATGTGGTCCGGGTGGCCGTAGCCGCCGTCCTCGTCGTAGGTGACCAGCACCTGCGGCCGGACCTCGCGGATCACCCGGACCAGGTGGCCGGCGGCCTCGTCCACGTCGGCCCGCCAGAAGCAGCCGGGGCGGTCGTTCTCGGGGACGCCCATCATGCCGGAGTCGCGGTAGCGACCGGGGCCGCCGAGGAAGCGGACGTCGGTGACGCCGACCTCCCGCATCGCGGCGGTCAGCTCACCGATCCGGAAGTCGCCCAGGCCGTCCTCCCGATCCGCCGTCAGGTGCGCCAGCTCCGGCGGGATCACCTCACCGCCCTCGCCGAGGGTGCAGGTCACCAGCGTGACCTGGGCGCCCTCGGCGGCGTACCGGGCCATGGTCGCGCCGTTGCCGATCGACTCGTCGTCGGGGTGGGCGTGCACCAGCAGCAGGCGGCGGGCGGGAACAGCGGTCATGGGGAGCAGCCTAAGCGAACCGCCTGTTCGCGAGGAGTGCGGCTAGAGCTTCAGGCCGTTGATCATCTCGGCGAGGTTGCTGGTCACCTGCTGGATCGACGGTGCGATGGTGCTGTTGGCGAGGTAGAAGCCCAGTAGTGCGCAGACGATCGCGTGGGCCAGTTTGAGGCTGGACCGGCGGATCAGCACCACCACGATGACCAGCATCAACATGGCCGCGGAGATGGACAAAGCCATGACGGCTCACACCCCTTCTCGGGTGCGCCGCCCCGGCGGGCGGCGGTCGGGACCGTGCGGAGGAACGGCGAACCGGACATTCCCCGTCCGGATCGCCGAACCTATGAATACCCGATCGGTGAGGGCGGCATTACTTTCCGTGAGGCGGCAATTTTCGGGGCGCGGGTGCGGGGCGGGGCGCATGGGCCGGTCGGAGGGGGTACGGAGGCCCGCGCGGGTTGGTTCTCCGCGATGGGCCGAACGAGTGATCGTGCGGTGACGGAGGCCATAAGGTGCGGGCCATGACCTCTGACGCCTCCGCCACACCCCCCGCGGACACCTTCCCCCGGCAGTACGCGCGGACCCTGCGGTACACCGTCGGCCTGCCGCGTTCCTTCGCCGTCGCACCGGACGACTCCCGGGTGGTCTTCCTGCGCTCGCGCCCCCCGTCCGGGGGCGCCACGACCGACCGGGCCAACCTGCTCTGGACCCTCGACCCGGCCACCGGCGAGGAGCGGATCGCCGCCGACCCGGTCGCCCTGCTCGACGGCGGCAGCGAGCAGCTCTCCGCGGCCGAGAAGGCCCGCCGCGAGCGCAGCCGCGAGGGCTCGGCCGGCATCGTCGGCTACGCCCTGGACGCCGCCGTCCGGCTGGCCGCCTTCGCGCTCTCCGGCCGGCTCTTCGCCGCCGACCTGGTCGCCGGCACGGTCGCCGAGCTGCCCGCCGCCGGCCCGCTGCTCGACCCGCGGCCCGCGCCCGACGGCCGGCACATCGCCTACCCGACCACCGCCGGCGAGCTGCGGGTGATCGCCGCCGACGGCACCGACGACCGGGCGCTCGCCACCTCCGAGGCGGCCGGGGTGACCTGGGGCCAGGCCGAGTTCATCGCCCAGGAGGAGATGGACCGCAGCCGCGGCTACTGGTGGTCCCCCGAGGGCGACCGGCTGCTGGTCGCCCGGGTCGACGACACGCCCGTGCGGCGCTGGTGGATCGCCGACCCCGCCAACCCGGCGACCGCCCCCGCCGAGGTCGGCTACCCCGCCGCCGGCACGCCCAACGCCGAGGTCACGCTCTGGCTGCTCGGCCTGGACGGCTCCCGGGTCGAGGCGGCCTGGGACCGCGCGGGCTACCCGTACCTGGCCCGGGTGCACTGGTCGGCCGGCGGCCCGCCGCTGCTCCTGGTGCAGGCCCGTGACCAGCGCAGCCAGCTGCTGCTGACGCTGGACCCGGTGACCGGGCGGACCAGCACCCTGCTCGAGGAGCGGGACGCCGTCTGGCTGGAGCTGTTCTCCGGCGCGCCGGCCTGGACCCCGGACGGCCGGCTGGTCCAGATCAGCGACGAGCCGGGCCACCGCGCGCTGCTCGTCGGCGACCAGCTGCTCACCGACGACGCGCTGCACGTGCGCGCGGTGCTTTCGATCGGCGAGCGCGACCTGCTCTGCACCGCGAGTCCGGGCGAGGGCGCCGAGGACCAGACGCCCGGCCTGGCCGGGCTCTACCGGGTGCCGTTGGACGGCTCGACGCCTGAGCTGCTGCGCCGGGCCGGCGCGCTGGACGCGGTCCGCGGCGGCGAGGTCACCGTGCTGACCAGCTCGGTGCCCGAGCGGCCGGGCCGGCGGGCCGAGCTGCTGCGCGGCGGCGAGGAGATCGCGGTGATCGCCTCGTACGCCGAGACGCCGGTGCTGACCACCCGGCCCGAGTTCCGGCTGGCCGGCGCCCGCCGGATCCCGGCCGCCGTGCTGCTGCCGACCGGCTACGACCGGGCGCGGGACGGCCTGCTGCCAGTGCTGATGGACCCGTACGGCGGTCCGCACGGGCAGCAGGTGGTGCAGGCGCACAACGCCTTCCTCACCTCGCAGTGGTTCGCCGACCAGGGCTTCGCGGTGGTGGTCGCGGACGGCCGCGGGACCCCCGGCCGCAGCCCGGCCTGGGAGAAGGCGATCGCCTTCGACTTCGCCGGGGTCACCCTGGACGACCAGGTCGAGGCGCTGCACGCGCTGGCCGGGGAGTTCCCGCTGGACCTCGGCCGGGTGGCGATCCGCGGCTGGTCGTACGGCGGCTACCTGTCGGCGCTCGCCGTGCTGCGCCGCCCGGACGTCTTCCACGCGGCGGTGGCCGGCGCCCCGGTCACCGACTGGCGGCTTTACGACACCCACTACACCGAGCGCTACCTCGGCCACCCCGCCGAGCGGCCGGAGGTGTACGACGCCAACTCGCTGATCGCGGACGCGCCGAAGCTGGAGCGCCCGCTGCTGCTCATCCACGGGCTGGCGGACGACAACGTGGTGGCCGCGCACACCCTGCGGCTCTCCTCCGCGCTGCTCGCGGCCGGCCGCCCGCACACCGTGCTGCCGCTCTCCGGCGTCACCCACATGACGCCGCAGGAGCAGGTCGCGGAGAACCTGCTGCTGCTCCAGGTCGACTTCCTGCGGCGGCAGCTCGGGCTGCCGTCCCGGGGCTGACCGACGGTCCGACGGCGGCCCGGGCCGGCGCCTGCCCGGCCCGGGCCGCCGTATGACATCCGTCATGGTGAGAGCACGACCGCGCACACTGCCCGCCGCGGGCCCGGTCCGGCACGCTTGAGCGGTACGCCTGGACGACGGAGAGGACGGGGGCAGCGAATGAGCGACGAGGTGGCCGCCTTCAGGCAGGTGAGCAAGAGCTACGGGCGGGTCAAGGCGGTGAACGGCCTCGACCTGGTGCTGCGCCCGGGCGAGACGGTGGCGCTGCTCGGCCCGAACGGCGCGGGCAAGTCCAGCAGCCTGGACCTGCTGCTCGGCCTGCGCGAGCCGGACCAGGGCAGCGTGACGCTGTTCGGCGGCACCCCGCGGGCCGCGATCGAGGCCGGCCGGGTCGGCGCGATGCTGCAGAGCGGCGGGCTGATGACCGACGTCAAGGTCAGCGAGCTGGTCCGGCTGGCCTGCGCGGTGCACCCGCGCGGCCACCGCCCCGAGCAGGTGATGGCCGACGCCGGCATCACCGAGATCGCCGACCGCCGGGTGGACAAGCTCTCCGGCGGCCAGGAGCAGCGGGTCCGCTTCGCGCTCGCCGTCGCGGGCGCCAACGACCTGATCGTGCTGGACGAGCCCACCACCGGGATGGACGTCTCGGTCCGGCAGCAGTTCTGGGCCTCGATGCGCCGGCAGGCGGCGGCCGGCCGGACCGTGCTGTTCGCCACCCACTACCTGGAGGAGGCCGACTCGATCGCCGACCGGGTGCTGGTGCTGCACCGCGGCCGGCTGATCGCGGACGGCTCCTCGGCCGAGATCAAGGCCAAGGCCGGCGCCCGGCGGATCAGCTTCGAGCTGCACGCGGCGGACGCCGAGGTGACCGAGGAGACGCTGCGGGCGCTGCCCGGCCTGGTCGCACTGGACGTCAGCGGCCCGGCCAGCGGGGTGCGGACGGTCCGGATCCGGACCACCGACGCGGACGCCGACATGGCGGCCCTCTACCGGGCGGGGGTCTACCCGCGCGGCCTGGAGGTCACCAGCCTGGGCCTGGAGCAGGCCTTCCTGACCATCACCGGCGAGCAGGACGCGGAAGACCGCCAGGACGCGGAGGACCACCAGTTCGAGGAGAGCGCGCGATGACCACCCTGATCCAGCTGGAGATCCTGCGCACCCTGCGCAACCGGCGCTACCTCTTCTTCACCGTGCTCTACCCGGCGCTGATGTACTTCTTCTTCGTCAGCGTCTACAAGGGCGGCAACGTCGCCACCGGGGTCAGCGCGAAGTCGTACTTCATGGTCTCGATGGCCACCTTCGGCTCGGTCGGCGCGGTGCTCACCGGCAGCGCGCAGCGGATCTCGCTGGAGCGCAAGAGCGGCTGGGTGCGCCAGCTGCGGCTGACCGCGCTGCCCGGGAGCTCGTACACCATCGCCAAGATCGCCTCCTGCGCGGCGACCACGCTGCCGGCGATCCTGGTGGTCTTCGCGCTCGGTGCGGTGGAGGGCGTCCGGCTCGGCGCGGGGCAGTGGCTCGGGCTGCTGGCGGTGCTCTGGCTGGGCAGCTTCGTCTTCGCGGCGCTCGGCGTGGCGCTCGGGTACGCGGCGGAGCCGAGCGCGGTGCAGCCGATCGTGATGATCATCTACATGTTGATGGCGGCCTTCGGCGGGACCTGGTACCCGATCACCGGCTCGCTGAAGGAGTTCGCCCGGTTCAACCCGGTGTACCTCTACAACCAGCTGGCCGCCTTCATCCACCCCGGGCAGTCGGTGGACACCGCGGCCGCCGCCGGACTGGCGGGCTTCCTGGTGGTCTTCGTGGTCGCCGCGGGCTACCTGTACCGCAAGGACGCCAGGCAGGCATGATGGTCGGCATGCGTGCGACCTCCCCCGCCCTCCGCCGTGACCTGACCGCAGCGGAGGGCGGGGCGCGCTGGCCCGCGATCGGCCAGACGGTCGACAACCGGCGGCAGCTGATGGTCAAGATCTGCTGGATGCTGGCCTGGATGCTCTACCTGGCCTACCCGATCGGTGACCTGGTCACGGGCGGCTACTCGCCGCTGGAGGCAGTGCTGGGCTGGGCCGTCCTGGTGGTCTTCCTGGCCTGCTACCTGGGGCTGGTGACGCTCCGGGCGCTCCGGCCGAACACCTCGCCGCGGGTCGTCCACACGTTGCTGGCGACGATGTGCGCGATCGCCACGGCCGCCGGCCTCGGCTACGGCCAGGGCTGGATCTGCCTCTTCTGCTACGCCTCGGTGGCGGTCGGCGCGGTGCTGCCGGCGGCGTTCGCGCTGCGCGGGGTGGTCGTGATCACCGCCTGCTCGGTGGGGGTCGCGCTGCTGACCCACGCCAGCGGCGGCGTGCTGGCCGGGATGGTGCTGCCGACCTTCCTCAGCGGCGCGGCGATGACCGGCCTGCAGCGGCTGGCCGAGACGATGCGGGAGCTGCGCGAGGCGCGCGAGACGGTGGCCCACCTGGCGGCCGCCGAGGAGCGGCTGCGGCTCGCCCGCGACCTGCACGACCTGCTCGGTCACTCGCTCTCGCTGATCACCCTCAAGAGCGAGCTGGCCGGCCGGTTCATGGACCAGGAGCAGGCCGAGGCCGCCCGCACCCAGGTCGCCGACATCGAGCGGGTGGCCCGGCAGTCGCTGGTGGACGTCCGGGAGGCGGTCAGCGGCTACCGCCGGCCCACCCTGCCGGTCGAGCTCTCCGCCGCGCGCAGCGCGCTGGCCACCGCCGGGATCACCCTGGAGGCCGCCGCCGCGGTGGGCGAGGACCGGCCCGGGCTCGGCACGGCGGAGGCCGGCGCGCTGGCCTGGGTACTGCGCGAGGCGGTCACCAACATCGTCCGGCACGCGGTGGACGCCACCGTCTGCGCGGTGACCATGGACGAGACCTGGGACGGCGAGGGCGGGCGGTTCGCCGTCCTGCAGATCGCCGACGACGGCCGTGGACCGGGCAAGTCCGGCCCGGGGAACGGGCTCTCGGGCCTGGACGAGCGGCTGGCCCTGGTCGGCGGCCGGCTGGAGAGCGGACCGGGCGACCTGGGCCGCGGGTTCCGGCTCCGGGCGGTGGTCCCGCTCGGCGCCAAGGTCGGCGAACAGCTGGCCGAGCGGGCACTATCGTCGGACGCATGAGTGAGGATCAGGGCTCGACCGGCATCCGGGTGTTGCTCGCCGAGGACCAGGGCATGGTGCGCGAGGCGCTGGCCGCGCTGCTCGGGCTGGAGGGCGACATCGACGTGGTCGCGCAGGTCTCGCGCGGCGACGAGGTGGTGGCGGCGGTGCTGGAGCACCGGGTGCAGGTGGCGGTGCTGGACATCGAGATGCCCGGGCTGACCGGGATCGAGGCGGCGGCGCTGATCCGGGCACGGAGCCCGCAGACGAAGATCGTCATCGCCACCACCTTCGGGCGGCCGGGCTACCTGCGCCGGGCGATGGAGTCGGGCGCCGACGCGTTCCTGGTGAAGGACGCTCCGGCGGCCGAGCTGGCCGAGGCGGTCCGGCGGGTGCTGCGCGGCGAGCGGGTGATCGACCCGACGCTGGCCGCCGCCGCGCTGGCCGAGGGCGCGAACCCGCTGACCGGGCGGGAGTCGGACGTGCTGACGGCGGCCGCGGACGGCGCGGTCAACGCGGAGATCGCGCGCCGGCTGCACCTCTCGGAGGGCACCGTGCGCAACTACCTCTCGATGGCGATCCAGAAGACCGGCGCCCGCAACCGGGCCGAGGCGGTGCGGGTCGCCCGGGAGAAGGGCTGGCTCTGAACCGCCTTTCCGAGGGGTTCAGTTGAGCCGGTGCCGGGCGGACCGGGCCTCCTGGCGGACCCGGTCGGCGGACTCCGGATCGAAGGCGTCCAGAATCCTCGCGTAGTCCTCCATTTCGGCCGCGCCGCCGAGGAAGTCGCCCGTGCGGACCAGGAGTTCGGCCCGTTCCAGGCGCAGCTGGGCCGGGTGCCGGGGGAGCAGCAACGAGAGTTCGGTGGCCCAGAGTTGGGTCCGGGCGTGCTCCGGTCGGTCGGCCGCCCAGCTGCGGATGTTCCCGAGCACCCGCAGGGTGACGTCCAACGGCTGTGCGGGGGTGAGCAGTTCCGGTGAGAACGGGTGGCCGGTGGCCTCCACCAGGGCGGCCGCGTCCTCGGCGGAGAGCAGCCGGCCGCCGTGGAACGGGTCGGCCAGCACGTACTCCTCACCCGGCGTCGGGCCGCCGACCGCGACGATGAAGTGGCCCGGCAGCGCGATCCCGTGCGCGGTCAGCCCGGCCCGGCAGGCCACCGCCGTCCAGACCAGCGAGAGCATGATCGGCAGCCCGCGGCGGCGCCGCAGCACGTCCGGCAGCAGCGAGGACTCCAGCCGGCGGTAGTCGGACGGCTGGCCGTGGAACCGCTCCCGGCCGCCCAGCACGGCGGCCAGCAGCGCGGCGGTCTCCTCGGGGGTGGCCGGGCAGCGCTCGGCCACCGCCTGCCGGACCGCCGCCGCGTGCCGGTCCAGGGCGGCCTGGCAGGCGGCGAGCAGCGCGTCGAGGGTGGGGGTGGGCTCCAGCCGGCCGTCCTCGGAGTAGTCGGGGGCGGCCAGGGTGTGTTCGGCGGCGGCGAGCAGGCAGAGCAGCACCGGATCGGGCTGCTCGGACCTGGCCTCGGTGCGGAAGCGGACTCTGCTCTGCTCGGTCACGGTGGCTGCGGCGGCTTTCGTGCGTGACGGTGGGCGCTACGGCGGGGAGACTACGGTGTCCGGCCGGTCAGGGGGAAACCCCGCCCGTCCGGGGGCCGGCCCCGGTCTCGGGGAGGCGGGCGTAGTGGTAAGTGTGACTGGTCGTGAAGCCGAGACCGTCGTAGAGCGCGATCGCGGCGCTGTTCTCCGCCTCCACCTGCAGGTGACCGCCGGTGGCGCCCTCCTCGGCGGCCCGGGCGGCGAGCACCGCCATCAGCGCGGTGGCCAGGCCCTGACGGCGTGCCTCGGGGCGCACCTCGACGGCGCTGAAGCAGGCCCACGCGCCGTCGACGACGCAGCGGCCGATCGCGACCGGCGTGCCGGTGCCGTCGGTGGCGGGCGCGCTGGCGAACCAGACCGAGGGGCCGCCGTGCAGCACCTGGTGAGCGGCCCGGGCCAGGGCGGGGTCCGCACCTCGGGCCGCGTCCGGGGTCGCGGCGACCCGGCGGTAGAGCGCCAGCCAGTCCGGGCCCGCGGTGCGGGAGAGCCGGATCCGGTCCGTCGCGCCGTCCAGTCGGGCCAGGGCGGCCAGCGGCGCCGTCCGGACCAGGGTGGGGGCGATCGTGGCGCCCATCCGGTCCAGCTCGGCCGCCAGCTCCGGCGGCGAGCCGGGCGTGGTCACCTCGACCCAGGCGGGCAGGCCGCGGGCGGCGTACCAGGCGCGGACCGCGGCGAGCGCCGCCGGCAACGGGCGGCCCGGGTCGCCGAGGGCCTGCACCGAGTTGGCCCGGCGGGTGAAGCCGGCCGAGGCCCGCAGCGTCCACTCGCCGAGCGCCTCCTGCTCCACCGCGGGCCAGCCGCGGGCGGCGGTCCGCTGCAGCTCGGCCGGGGTGGCGGCGGGCAGCGCCGCGCGCCGGGCCAGGAAGAGCGGGACCACCTTGCCGGCCACCAGCCGGTCCACCGGGATCTCGGCCACCGAGTTGTCCCGGCGGACCACGGTCAGGGCGGCCTCGTCCCAGGACGTGAGCACGCCGATCGCGTCGCGGTAGGCGGGACGGCCGGTGGCTGCGTCCCGGGCCGTCTCGAGCACCCGCACCGAGACGCGTCGCCCCACGTCAGAGCGGTCTATCCGGACCTCCGGACGGGGGCCGGCGGAGTCAGGGATGGTGCTCAAGGCAACCTCCTGTGCATTTGTAGTCTCTGACCCGCGATACTAGGTGCGGGCATCGACGACGCCGCGCTCACCGCGCACGCCAGCACATAGTTAGGGCGCGAGCCCTTCCGAGGAGGAACGACAGCGTGACCTACGTCATCGCGCAGCCTTGTGTGGACGTCAAGGACAAGGCATGCATCGAAGAATGCCCGGTCGACTGCATCTACGAGGGCGAGCGCTCTCTCTACATCCACCCGGATGAGTGCGTCGACTGCGGCGCCTGCGAGCCGGTCTGCCCGGTCGAGGCCATCTTCTACGAGGACGACACTCCGGAGGAGTGGAAGGACTACTACAAGGCGAACGTCGAGTTCTTCGACGACCTCGGTTCGCCCGGTGGCGCCTCGAAGCTCGGCCTGATCGAGCGGGACCACCCGTTCATCGCGGCCCTTCCGCCGCAGAACCAGAACCACTGAGGGTCGGTGGCACTCGAGCCGTGAGCACCAACGATGCTGAGCGCGCGCCGTTCCCGGGCCACCCGGGGGCGGCGCGCCGCGTTTCCGACCTGCTGCCCGTCTTCCCCTGGGACAAGCTGGAGCCCTACAAGGCGACCGCGCTGGCCCATCCGGACGGGCTGTGCGACTTCTCGGTCGGGACGCCGGTCGACCCGGTCCCCGAGCTGATCCAGAAGGCACTGGCCGCCGCCACCGACACCCCCGGCTATCCGACCGTCTGGGGGCCGCTGGAGCTGCGCGAGGCCGTCGCGGGCTGGCTGCGGCGGCGCTGCGGCGCCGAGATCGGGCCGGCCGGCGTGCTGCCCACGATCGGCTCCAAGGAGCTGGTGGCCTGGCTGCCCGGGCAGCTCGGGCTGGGGCCGGGCGACCAGGTGGCCTACCCGCGGCTCGCCTACCCGACGTACGAGGTCGGCGCGCGGCTCTGCGGAGCGACGCCGGTCGAGTACCAGGACGTCGACGAGCTCGACGGTACGCGCGTGCGGCTGCTGTGGCTCAACTCGCCGTCCAACCCGACCGGACGGGTGCTCAGCGCGGACCAGCTGCGCCGGGCGGTGGCCTGGGCCCGGGAGCACCGGGTGCTGCTGGTCAGCGACGAGTGCTACCTGGAGCTGGGCTGGGAGGCCGAGCCGGTCTCGGTGCTGCACCCGGAGGTCTGCGGCGGCTCGCACGAGGGGCTGCTCGCGGTGCACTCGCTCTCCAAGCGGTCCAACCTGGCCGGCTACCGCGCCTCGTTCGTGGCGGGCGACCCGGTGGTGGTGCGGGAGCTGCTGGAGATCCGCAAGCACGGCGGCATGATCGTGCCGGCTCCGGTCCAGGCGGCGACCATCGCGGCGCTGGGCGACGACGCGCACGTGGCCGAGCAGCGGACCCGCTACGCGGCCCGGCGCGCGGCCCTGCGGGCGGCGCTGGAGGGGTACGGCTTCCGGATCGAGCACTCCGAGGCGAGCCTGTACCTCTGGGCGACCCGGGACGAGTCCTGCTGGGACACCGTCGCGGCCCTGGCGGAGCTGGGCATCCTGGTGGCGCCCGGCGACTTCTACGGCCCGGCCGGTGAGCGCTTCGTCCGGGTGGCGTTCACGGCCACGGACGAGCGCGTGGCAGCGGCGGTGGGGCGTCTGCGCCGCTGAGAGCGGTGCTCTCGGATATGAGCGGGGCTCTCGATGAGAACCGTGCTCACGGGTGTGAGCGGCGCTCTCGAATGTGGCTGGTGCTCTCGGGTGTGAGCAGTGCTCTTGAAAGGGAGCGGCGCTCACGCCCGAGAGCGGTGCCGAATATGGCTGGCGCTCTGAGGCGTGAGCAGTGCTCTTGAAAGGGAGCGGTGATCACACATGAGAGCGGCGCTCGCGCGCGAGTGGCAGTGACAACGGTGGGGCGGGCGGGGCGCGAGGTGCGTCCGCCCGCCCCACCGTCGTGCCCAGGGTCAGGCTCGGGTGCGGTTGGCCCTGGCTGGCCGTCCGCGAGGGTGACGGCTGGCCGCGGGCGGAATCGGTCAGGCGTCAGCCGTCAGCCGTCAACGGCCCGAGGTCAGCCGTGCAGCCCGTTCAGCAGGCCGGTCACCGCGCCGAGGTCGGGCACGCCGCCGAGGCGCTGGGTGGCGTTCTCGGCCGCGCGGTCGCTCAGCCGGTCCAGCCGCAGGGTGTGCCCGGGGTGGGCCTGGTCCGCGGCGCCCTGCAGCCCGTGCATGAGGTGGTCCTCGGCGGCGTGCAGCCCGGCCAGGTGGTGGCTGGCCGGCAGCGACTGGGCGAGGTGGTCGGTGCCGTGCAGTGTCTCGGCCAGGTGGTGGACGACCGGGGTCGCGGTGAGGTTGTCCGACCCCGGCAGCGCGCTGGCCAGGTTGCCGCTCTCGGGCAGCGAGCGGCCCAGGCCGCCGGCTCCCGGGACCGTGCCGGCCAGGGCGCCCCCGCCGGGCAGCGCGCCGGTCAGCCCGCCCGCGCCGGGCAGCGCGCCGGTCAGCCCGCCCGCGTCGCGCAGCGCACGGTCGGTGGCGGGGGCGTGCGAGAGCGGCGTCGCCAGCTCGCGGGTGGCCGCCTGGCCGGTCAGCGCCCCGGTCGGGTTGCCCAGGGCGTCGGCGCCGAGCACCTTGTCCAACCCGGTCACACCGGGCAGGCTCGGCAGCGCGGCCACCCGCGTGGTCGGCATCGCCCGCGGCGCGACCGCTCCGGCCGCGCCACTCGCCCCGGGCAGCCCGTTCTCCAGCGGCGTCCCGGCCAGCGGCCCGCCGGGCGTGCCCCGGCCGTCCTCGTGGCCGAGGCCGTTGAGCAGCTTGGCGCCCTCCGGCAGGGCGGTGCCCGCGGTGGCCGCGGCGGCGGGCGTCATGGTCTTCGCGGAGGTCTGGGCGGTGGCGATCACCGCGTGGCCCAGCTGGTGCGCCGTCCCCTCCACGGTCGAGCCCGAGGTGAAGCCCTCCAACTTGTTGACTCCGCCGGCGAGGTCGGTGTGCGGCGGAACCAGGTCGCTGGCGGACGCCACCCCGGCGGCGACCAGCGGGGTCGCACCGGCCGCGACGAGCAGTGCGGCCTGGGCGATCCGGCGCGAGAGGGGGAGGGACATGGTGCTCCTAAGGGAAGTGGACACGACAGGTCCGCCGGGCGGACGCCGTGATTACCGCGTCAGGAGCGAGAAGGTTTCGGCCGGTCAGGGTCAAGAATTTCTAAACATCGCATGATCCGTTTTCCTCCGAACGGCCCGGTGCGGAGGGTCGGGGCGTGCCCGAGGAAACGTCACTTCCCTGCTCACGCAGGGGTCGTGCGCGGTGTGGTGAGCGGACGAACGGCCCGGCGGACGGCCGCCGGACGCCCACTCGGGGCGTCCAGTCGCCGTGCCGCCGTTCACCCGGGTGGCGGCTCGCCGGCTGTCCGTTCGTCAACTCCCGCTGACGCCGGCCCGGCAGCCGCCCCGCGGAGGGGTCTCAGTGCTTGGCGTTCGGCATGCCGAGGGTCGCCAGCACCTGGTTGGTGACCGGCGTGCCCGACTGGGCCGTCCAGCCCGCCGAGGAGTCCGCCCGCCAGAGCTTGCCGTCGTAGGAGACCGTGCCGATGCCGAGTTCCTGCGCGTGGGCCACCGCCCACTGGGCCACCGCCCAGCCGCTCTGGGTCTGGGCGTCCGCGCTCCCGTCGGTGGAGACCGCCGGGTTCGGGGTGAGCGCCAGCGTGGTCCCGGCGGCGCTCGCCGTGCCGCCGGTGGCCGGGACGGCCGCGGCGCTCACCGCCCGGCCGAACTCGCGCCGTACCGTGTCGCCGACCTGCTGGACCGCCGCACCGCCCGCGGCCGAACCGCCCGCGGCCGAACCGCCCGACGCCGAGCTGCTCGGCGACACCGCGTCCCCGGCCGGAGCCGCCGGGTCCGGAGTGGCGAACTGGTGCACCGTGCAGGTGAACGTGGCCGGCGCCCGCCCGGTCAACGCCGAGGCCAGCAGTGTGGCGTTGGTCTCGTGCTTGGCGTAGGCGTCCGGGTAGCCGCTGTGCTGCACGTCCTGGGCGGCCTCGGTGAGCGGCAGTTGGGCGTAGCCGGGCACCTTCACCAGCGCGTCCAGGAACTTGTTGGTGGCGTACACCGGATCCCGGATCTGGTCGGCGGTCCCCCAGCCCTGCGAGGGACGCTGCTGGAAGAGCCCGATCGAGTCGCGGTCCCCGCCGTCCAGGTTGCGCAGCTTGGACTCCTGCAGCGAGGTGGCCAGCGCGATGGTCAGCGCCCGTTCGGGCAGCCCGCGCGCGATGGTCACCGCCGCGATGGTCGCCGCGTTGGAACCCTGGTCGACGTCCATGGTCACCGGTTTGCCACCCGGAGGGGTGACGGTGCAGCTCTCGGCCGTTTCGGCCTCCCGCTGCCGCTGCCACAGCACCACGCCGGCCACCACCACCGCGACCAGCAGCAGGACGATCAGGGTTCGCCGCAGCTTACGACGCCGGCCACGGGCCGCTCTCTCCTTGGCCACCGCGGCCCCTTCCACCTCGCGTTGTTACCGCACACCGTACTCACTGGCCACCCGATCGGACGACCGTGCGTCCCCGTCCGGTTGCGCGATCGCCCCACCCGCGGCTGACACGGGCAGCGCTAGGCTGGCGTTCATGAGCAGCCCGCACAGTGCCACGACCGCCCTGGACCTCTCGCTGGACGGCGGTGCGCTCACCGCACGGCTCGTCGACTTCCCCTCCGTCAGCGGGTCGGAGCAGGCGCTGGCCGACGCGGTGGAGGCGGCCCTGCGCGCCCTCCCGCACCTGACGGTCGATCGCTACGGCAACAACGTGGTGGCCCGCACCGAACTCGGCCGGGCCGAGCGGGTGCTGTTGGCCGGCCACCTGGACACCGTGCCGATCGCCGACAACCTGCCCTCGCACGTCGAGGGCGACCTGCTCTACGGTTGCGGGTCCTCGGACATGAAGTCGGGGGTGGCGGTCCAGTTGCGGCTCGCCGCCACGCTGCCCGCGCCCAACCGCGACCTCACCTTCGTCTTCTACGACTGCGAGGAGATCGAGGCCTCCCGCAACGGTCTCGGTCACCTGGCCCGGGAGCGGCCGCAGTGGCTGGCCGCCGACTTCGCGGTGCTGATGGAGCCCAGCGGCGCGGTGGTCGAGGGCGGCTGCCAGGGCACCCTGCGGGTCAAGGTGGCGCTGACCGGCACCCGGGCGCACTCGGCCCGCAGCTGGCTCGGCGACAACGCCATCCACCACGCGGCCGAGGTGCTCGGCCGGCTGGCCGCCTACCAGCCGCGCCGGGTGGAGATCGACGGCCTGGAGTACCGCGAGGGCCTGAACGCGGTGGACATCCGCGGCGGTGTGGCCGGCAACGTGATCCCGGACGAGTGCGTGGTGACCGTCAACTTCCGCTACGCGCCGGACCGTACCGAGGCCGACGCGGAGGCGCACGTCCGCGAGGTGTTCAGCGGCTTCCCGGTCGAGGTGACCGACTCCGCCCCCGGCGCGCTGCCCGGCCTGTCCCAGCCGGCCGCCCAGGCCTTCCTGGCCGCCACCGGCGGTACCGCCCGCGCCAAGTACGGCTGGACGGACGTGGCGCGGTTCAGCGCGCTCGGCGTCCCGGCCGTCAACTACGGCCCCGGCGACCCGAACCTGGCCCACAAGCGGGAGGAGCACTGCTCGCTGGCCGCGATCGCCGAGTGCGAGGAGCGGCTGCGCGCCTGGCTCACCGCCGGGTGACCACAACGGCCCTGGCCTGCGACGACCGTTCGCGTTCCGGCCATCTGATCGCCCTCCGGAAGTTCCCCGCGATCCAGCGCCGCCGGACGTAGAGTTCCGACATGACAGGGACATCAGCGCACGACGGCGCAGACGGACGGCGCTTCGGCCACGGGCCGGAGCTGGTGGACATGCCCGAGCCGGCGGGCGAGCCGACGAAGAAGGCCTGGCCGGAGAAGCAGAAGGGGCCGGTGCTGCTCCGCCGCGACCTGGTCGAGCCGAGCACCACCGACCAGCGCCTGCTGGACACCACCGGCCCCACCGACTGGCTGCACACCGACCCCTGGCGGGTCTGGCGGATCACCTCGGAGTTCGTCGAGGGCTTCGGCGCGCTCGCCGAACTCCCGGCCGCGGTCAGCGTGTTCGGCTCGGCCCGGACGCCGGTGGACACGGCCGAGTACGCGGCCGGGGTGGCCATCGGCCGGGCCCTGGCGGAGGCCGGCTACGCGGTGATCACCGGTGGCGGTCCGGGCGCGATGGAGGCGGCCAACCGCGGCGCCTCCGAGGCGGGCGGGCTGAGCGTCGGGCTCGGCATCGAGCTCCCCTTCGAGCAGGGGCTCAACGAGTTCGTCGACCTCGGCCTCAACTTCCGCTACTTCTTCGTCCGCAAGACGATGTTCGTGAAGTACGCGCAGGGCTTCGTGGTGCTGCCGGGCGGCCTCGGCACGCTGGACGAGCTCTTCGAGGCGCTGACCCTGGTGCAGACCAAGAAGGTCACCCGGTTCCCGGTGATCCTCTTCGGCAGCGCCTACTGGAGCGGCCTGATCGCCTGGCTGCGGGAGACCCTGGTCGCCCAGGGCAAGGCCACCCCGGCCGACCTGGAGCTGTTCCACGTCACCGACGAGGTGGCCGAGGTGCTCCGGATCCTGGCCGAGAGCCGCCGGCCCAACGGCGAGATCTGAGCGGCCTCAGACCAGCCCCCGGCGGGCCACCGCCGGGGGACGGGTGCCGCGGATCGAGGCCACCATGTCCAGCACCTGCCGGGTCTCCGCCACCTGGTGCACCCGGTAGACCTGGGCGCCCAGCCAGGCCGAGACCGCGGTGGTGGCGAGGGTGCCGAGCAGCCGGTCGTCCACCGGGCGGTCCAGCGTCTCGCCGACGAAGTCCTTGTTGGAGAGCGAGACCAGCACCGGGAACCCGGTCGCGGTCATCTCCGGCAGCCGTCGGGTGGCCTCCAGCGAGTGCCGGGTGTTCTTGCCGAAGTCGTGGCCCGGGTCGATCAGCAGGGCGTCCCGGCGCACCCCCAGCTCGACGGCCCGCTCGGCCAGTCCGACGGTGACCCGCAGGATGTCGGCCATCACGTCCTGGTAGCCGATCCGGTGCGGCCGGGTGCGCGGCTCGGCACCGCCCGCGTGGGTGCAGACCAGGCCCACGCCGTGCCGGGCGGCCACCTCGGCGAGCTTCGGGTCGGCCCCGCCCCAGGCGTCGTTCAGCAGGTCGGCGCCGACCTCGCAGACCGCCTCGCCGACCTCGTGCCGCCAGGTGTCCACGCTGATCACCGCCTCCGGGTGGCGCTTGCGCAGCTCGGCCACGAACGGGACGGTCCGGCGCAGCTCCTCCTCGACCGTCACCTCCTCGCCGGGGCCGGCCTTCACCCCGCCGATGTCCAGGATCGCCGCGCCCTCGGCCATCGCCCGGTCGGCGGCGGCGAAGGCGGCCTCGTCGGCGAAGGTGGCGCCCCGGTCGAAGAAGGAGTCCGGGGTGCGGTTGACGATGGCCATGATGACGAGTTCGTGCTCGGCGAACTCGCGCGGGCCTAGGCGCAGCGGCACCAGGGGCTCCTTCTGGTCTCGTGGGTATCGATCCACCCGGGCCCTGGTGCGATGATGGGGCCCGGCCTTCCAGGGATCCATGATCCCTCACGCGGCCGCGAACTCACGTGTCGGGAGGACAGCTCGTGTTCTGGTGGATCGTGGCGGCGATGGCCGTGGTGGTCGGCGGTGCCGCGCTGGTGGCGCTGGGCGGCGGGGGGTCGCTGCCGGAGGCGGGCCACGACCGGATCGCGGCCCGGCTGCCGCAGGAGCGGCCGCTGAGCCGGCACGACGTGGACGAGATCCGGTTGCCGATGGCGGTGCGCGGCTACCGGATGGACGAGGTCGACGACGTGCTCGACCGGCTGGGCGCCGAGCTGGCCTACCGCGACTCGCGGATCGCCGAGCTGGAGTCCGCGGTGGCGGCCCAGGGCGGTGGTCCGGCCGGGGCGGCCCAGGGCGGCCCGGCCGCGGACGAGCAGACCGACCGGGCGCCCGACGGCGGGACCGGCCCGGCATGACCCTGCAACCCGGCCCGGACGGCCTGCTGCGCTGCCCCTGGGGCGAGTCCACCGACGACTACCGGGCCTACCACGACACCGAGTGGGGCCGGCCGGTGCACGGCGAGGACCAGCTGTACGAGCGGATCTGCCTGGAGGCGTTCCAGTCCGGCCTCTCCTGGCTCACCATCCTGCGCCGTCGGGAGGGCTTCCGGGCCGCCTTCGCGGGCTTCCGGATCCCCGAGGTGGCGGCCTTCACGGAGCAGGACGTGGAGCGTCTGCTGCAGGATCCGGGGATCATCCGCAATCGGCTGAAGATCGAGGCGGCGGTGGCCAACGCGCGGGTCGCCCGGGAGCTCGACGGCGGCCTGGACGCACTGGTCTGGGCCTACGCGGGCGATCCGGACCGGCCGGCGCCGCGCACCCCGGCCGACGTCCCGGCGGTCACCCCGGAGTCCACCGCGCTGGCCAAGGAGCTGAAGAAGCGGGGCTTCCGCTTCGTCGGCCCGACCACCGCCTACGCGCTGATGCAGTCCTGCGGTCTGGTCAACGACCACCTGGCGGAGTGTCACGCCCGGTAGCACCGGGCGTGACGGCGTACCGGGTCAGCGGCCCAGGTAGACCGGCTTCTCCTTGGAGACGAAGGCGCGCACCGCGATCCGGTGGTCCTCGCTGGCGCCGGCCAGGTTCTGCAGCTCGTCCTCCTTGTCCAGGGTCTCGTCCAGCGTGTGCGAGGCGCCGAAGTCCAGCGCGGCCTTGATCGCGCCGTACGCGACGGTCGGACCGTGCGCCAGCTGCCGGGCGAACTCCCGTGCCGTGTCGGCCAGTTCGGCGGCCGGGACGACCCTGGTGGCGAGCCCGAGGGCGAGCGCCTCGGGAGCCTTGACGGTCCGCGGGAACATCAGCAGCTCGGTCGCCCGGGCCTGGCCGACCAGCCGGGGCAGCGTCCAGGAGGCCCCGGAGTCCGCGGTGAGCGCGACGCCCGCGAAGGAGGTGTTGAAGCCCGCGGTCTCGGCCACGATCCGGAAGTCGCAGGCGAAGGCGAGCGAGGCGCCGGCCCCGGCCGCCACCCCGCCCACCGCGGCCACGGTCGGCTTGCGCATCCCGGCCAGCGCCCGGACCAGCGGGTTGTAGTGCTCGGAGACGGTGGCCAGCGGCGCCTCGCCGGTCTCCTCGGCGCGCTTGAGCAGGCCGAGGTGCTCCTTCAGGTCCTGCCCGACGCAGAACGCCTTGTCCCCGGCGCCGGTCAGCAGCACCGCGCGGACGGCCGGGTCGGCGGCGGCCCCGATGACGGTGTCCCGCAGCGCGACCTTGGTCCCGGTGTCGAGCGCGTTCATCGCGTCGGGCCGGTTGATGGTGATGATGGCCAGCGGACCGTCGAGCTCGTACAGGACGGAGTCGGACATGGCGTGGGCTCCCAACCGTTCGGTAACTGCGCGGACCCGAGTCAGCATGCCGGAGCCCGGCGGCGGGCGGGAGTGTGAGGTAGCGCACCTTTCGGCGGGGCCGCCCGGTCCGGCCCCCGTGGTGGCCGGATCCGGCCCGTCGGGCGGGCGGGGCAGGCCCGGCGCGGCATCTGATGGCACTTCGTCCGCCCGGGTGACGGGGTATCTGAGCGGTAATCAGCCGTTCTGTGTCGGTGCGGGCGGTCCGGCCGCAAGAGTGATGTTGGTCATCGGGGCGCCGAATGCGGGATAATGGCTTCCGATCAATGCGTTCGATACCGGCGGTGGACGGACTGCCGGTACGTAGCTGAGCGGTTGCAGGAAGGGGAACGAGCATGGCGGCCATGAAGCCGCGGACGGGTGACGGCCCGCTCGAGGTCACCAAAGAGGGGCGGGGCATCATCATGCGAGTTCCGCTCGAAGGCGGCGGGCGCCTGGTGGTGGAGCTCACTCCGGACGAGGCAAGCGCTCTGGGCGAGGCTCTGAAGACGGCCTGCGGCTGACTCCAGCCCGAGCCCGGCATTCCCCCGGGATGCCCGCGGGGCCCGGACCACCGGTACCACACCGGTCGGATCCGGGCCTTGTCGCGTCCCGGTCCTCAGCGGTCGCCGGCGGTCAGTGGTCGCCGGTCCTCAGTGGTCGCCGGCGGTCAGCGGTCCCCGGCCCTCAACGCCGGACCGCGCAGAGCAGCCCGTCGCTGACCGGCAGCAGCGCGGGCAGCAGCAGCTCGCTCTCCCGCACGGCCTGCACCAGCCCGCGCATCGCCCCGGTGGCCGGGTCGTCCAGCGCCGGGTCGGTCAGCCTGCCCTGCTGGAACACCCCCTCGAAGCAGACCGCCCCGCCGGGCCGCAGCAGCCGCAGCGCCTCGGCGAGGTAGTCCGGCGACTCGGCCGGGTCGCCGTCGCAGAAGACCAGGTCGTACTGGCCGTCGGCGAGCCGCGGCAGCACCTCCAGCGCCCGGCCCGGTATGAACCTGGCCCGGTTCACCGCGAAGCCGGCGGCCTGGTAGGCCTCGCGGGCCAGCTGCTGGCGGACCGGCTCAGGGTCGACGGTGGTCAGGATGCCGTCCGGACGCATCCCGCGCAGCAGGTAGAGCCCGGAGACCCCGGTGCCGGTGCCGATCTCGGCCACCGCCTTGGCGCCGAGCGCCGCCGCCAGCAGCCGCAGGCAGGCCCCGCCGCTCGGGCCGATCGCCTGCACGCCGGCCCGTTCCGCCTGCGACCGGGCGTAGGTCAGCACGGCGTCCTCGCCGACGTAGGTGTCGGCGAGGGTCGCAGCCGCGGACCCGAAGTCGATGATGGTGGTCCCTGAGGAGTAGGGGCTGAGCTGGACGGTTGTGCTTCGAGGGGCTGTCCGGTCCGGCCCGGTCCGGCCGGATGTCGATATTTCCTGCGACAGATTACTGGCCGGACGGGAACCGCGTCCGGTGGCGGGCCGTTGGTTCCGGTGAGAGGGGTGGCAGCGGGTTCGCGGGAGGTCGCCCGGCGTCCAGCCGGTCAATGTGCACACTTTTATCCAGAACTGACGGGTGAGGTGGATATGGTGGTGGCCCTGCTGGGCAGAAGAGCCGACCGAGGAGGTGTGGCCGAGGGCGACGTCCCCGTGCGACGGCTACTTCGCCGCACCGCGTCGGCCCGTACGCCGAAGCCCGTGATGAACCAGTCTGCGCACTCCCCCCTGGACCAGTCGTCCGACGGCACCGCCGCCGAGCCCTCGGCCCCCGCCGCGCTCGCGACCTTCACCGAGGGGCCCGACGCGCAGAGCTGGACGCCGCCCAGCTGGGAGGAGATCGTCGAGGCGCACAGCGCCCGGGTCTACCGACTGGCCTACCGGCTGACCGGCAACCAGCACGACGCCGAGGACCTCACCCAGGAGGTCTTCGTCCGGGTCTTCCGCTCGCTCTCCACCTACACCCCCGGCACCTTCGAGGGCTGGCTGCACCGGATCACCACCAACCTGTTCCTGGACATGGTGCGCCGCCGCCAGCGGATCCGCTTCGACGCCCTGGCCGAGGACGCCGCCGAGCGGCTGCCCAGCCGGGAGCCGAGCCCCGCGCAGCACTTCAGCGACACCCACTTCGACGCCGACGTCCAGCACGCGCTGGACACCCTGGCCCCCGAGTTCCGCGCCGCCGTGGTGCTCTGCGACATCGAGGGCCTCTCCTACGAGGAGATCGCCGCCACCCTGGGCGTCAAGCTCGGCACGGTGCGTAGCCGGATCCACCGCGGCCGCTCGCACCTGCGCTCCGCCCTGAAGCACCGCGCCCCCGGCGCCGCGCCCGGTCGGGCCCGGCGTGGCGGCTCCGAACAGCAGCCGGAGCCGGTGGCCGCGGTGCTGTCCGCCGGTGCGCCGGGCAGCGCCGTACCGGGCGGGAGTGGACGGAGGCGATCGTGAGCGGCGCAGGCCGGTCCCGCTCCGGGCGTTCCGTGCCCGTCGAGCGCTCCCTTCCGTCGGACCGGCGCGGCTCGGCGCGGTCCGGCGAGCAGCAGAGCACCCGTCAGGAGGTTCCCGTGCTGCGGCCCATCGCGGTCCGCCGGGCCGAGCCCGCGGCCGTCGAGGAGCACCATCTGGGCGAGCGGCTCACCGCCTTCCTCGACGGTGAGCTGGGGCACGACGCGCGCGAGCGGGTCCAGGCCCATCTGGCCACCTGCGACCAGTGCCTGGCCGAGGCGGACGAGGCGCGGTCGATCAAGCGGCTGCTCACCGGCGCGGCCGCGCCGGGCCCGTCGGCGCTGCTGATGTCCCGGCTGATGGCGGTGGCCGCGCTGCCGGACGACGAGCCGGGCGGTCCGGCCGATCCCGGCGGCTCGACACTGTCGGCGGGCACGATCGGCGGCTCCCGGCTGACCGGCGGTTCGTTCGGACGCGGCGCGGGCGCCTCGTTCGGCGCCGGCGCGTTCGGCGTGGGCGCGGCGCTCCCCGTGGCGGACCCCTCCACCTGGGGCGACGACCAGCAGGGCGGTCGCGGGGTGGACGTCCGGCTCTGGAGCGGCCGACGCGCGGCGCGTACCGTGCTCGGGCCGGGCCGGCCGGCCGCGGTGGCCCCGGTCTCCCGGCCGCCGGCCCCGCGCGGGCGACGCCTGGTCTTCGCCGCGGCCGGGGCGTTCTCGGTCGCCGCGGTGACCCTGGGCGGCTTCGGCAGCCTGGGCCTGACCGCGGTGGCGGGGGACAGCCCGCAGCAGGAGGACCAGCACCGCACCGCGGTGACGCCGCAGCTCCCCGCCGGTGCTCCGGCCGTCCCGCTGAACGCTCCGCTGACCGTGGACTTCCCGCTGCACGGCTCCGGCCGCTCGTACCAGGCGCTGACCCCGTCGCCGTCGCCCTCGGCGCCGCTGGTCGGCCCGGTCTCGCACGGCCGGCCGTCGCAGCCCTGACCCGTTCGGCGTAGTACCCGGCGCCACCGGTTGGTCTTTACCACGGTTTCATTCCCCCGTGGGCCACGGACCAGCCGGTGGCCATTACGCTGTAGGGAGCCGGTGTCGCGGGCCGAACCGGGTTTGGTCCTCCAGCAGCTGGGAGCATAGGTGTTCTTCGACATAGGCCCCCTTGAGATGATCACGCTGATCATCATGGCGATCGTGATCTTCGGGCCGGACAAGCTCCCCAAGCTGATCCAGGACGCGGTCGGCTTCATCCGCAAGGTGCGCGCCTTCGCGGACAGCGCCAAGCAGGACATCCGCAGCGAACTCGGCCCGCAGTTCAAGGACTTCGAGTTCGAGGACCTCAACCCGAAGACCTTCGTGCGGAAGAACCTGATGGGCGGCGAGGAGGACCCGCTGGGGCTGCGGGAGCTGCGCGACGGCCTGGACCTGAAGTCGGTGCTCGACGACAAGGCGCCGACCGCCACCACCAAGACGCCCGCGGCCGCAGGCGGTGCGGTGAGCATGGTCAAGCCCCCCTCCACCGGCGCGCCGCTGGCCGCCGGCGAGCGCCCCCCGTTCGACCCGGACGCCACCTGACGCTCCCGCCTTCGGCGTCACCCGCCGTCCAGGCCACGACACCCCGGCCGGTCGCCGTACCGGCCGGGGTGCCGTCGTTCCCGCCAGAATTGTGCTGGGCACCTCCGGAGCGGGGGCGCCGACGAGCGAGCCGGTGGGCTGAGGAGGTCCAGGGATGGACGCGACGAGCAGTCGTACGGTGGGAACGGCCACGGCCCAGGCGGGCGCGCAGCCAGAGGTGCCGGCCCGGCGCGCGGCCGCGCCGGGTGACCCGTTGGCGCCCTACCTGGTCGCCGACTTCCCCTGGTACGGGCTCGACGACGGCTGGACCGGGCGCCGCTGGCTGCTCCAGGCCGGCGCGGGCACCGGCGGCGGTCGCGCCGGTCAGCCGCGGGCCGTCGACTACGGCTCGGTCGGGCACGGCGAGGAGTTGCCGAAGCACTACGAGACCCGGGACAGCCGCCGGTTCGCGGTGGTGGTCACGGTGGCCCGGCGTCCCGGCCGGCGCAGCGCGGACGGGACGGGCGTGCTGGAGGCGACCACGGCCTCCTCGGCGGCCTGGCTGGCCGGCTCGGGCCTGCTCGCCGCGACCTGGCCCGGCCTGCTGGACCGCGGCCGCCGGCAGGAGTGGCTCGACCAGCAGGGCGCGCTGGCCTGGGACCTCGCCGACGACCTGGGCGGTCCGGGCTGGTCGCCGCTCACCGTGCCGGTCAACGGCCTGCCGCAGCCGTTCCGCTACCGCGAGTCGGAGTACGGCTGGGTGCTGGCCGGCGAGGCCCCGGGCGTGCTGCTCGGCGCGTACGGACGGAGCGTCAGCGCGTACGGCATCGGCTTCGCCACCATCCCCGACCTGACCGTCTACGCCCGGTCCTGAGCCCGCCGGCGGGCTCAGGACCGGTCAGGGCTCGCTCTCCGGGTCAGAACTTGTTCTTCGGGGTCAGGCCGAGCGACATGCCGGCGAGGCCGCGCTGACGGCCGCCCAGCTTGCCCGCCACCGCGCGCAGCGCGGTGCCGGCGGGGGAGTCGGGGGCGGCCAGCACCACCGGGCGGCCGTCGTCGCCGCCCTCGCGCAGCCGGACGTCGATCGGGATGCTGCCGAGCACCGGCACGGTCGCCCCGGTCGCCCGGGTCAGCGCGTCGGCCACGGTCTGGCCGCCGCCGGTGCCGAAGACGTCGACGATCTCGTCGCAGTGCGGGCAGGGCATGCCCGCCATGTTCTCGATCACCCCGACGATCTTCTGGTGGGTCTGCAGCGCGATGGTGCCCGCGCGCTCGGCCACCTCGGCGGCCGCCATCTGCGGCGTGGTGACGATCAGGATCTCGGCGTTCGGCACCAGCTGGGCGACCGAGATCGCGATGTCGCCGGTGCCCGGCGGCAGGTCGAGCAGCAGCACGTCCAGGTCGCCCCAGTAGACGTCGGCCAGGAACTGCTGGAGCGCGCGGTGCAGCATCGGGCCGCGCCAGACCACCGGGGCGTTGCCCGGGGTGAACATGCCGATCGAGATGACCTTCACGCCGTTCGCCTGCGGCGGCATGATCATGTCCTGCACCTGGGTCGGCCGGCCCTCGACGCCCAGCATCCGGGGCACGCTGTGGCCGTAGATGTCGGCGTCCACCACGGCGACCTTCAGGCCGTCGGCGGCCAGCGCGGCGGCCAGGTTGACGGTGACCGAGGACTTGCCGACGCCACCCTTGCCGGAGGCGACCGCGTACACCCGGGTCAGCGTGCCCGGCTTGGCGAACGGGATCTCACGCTCGGGGGCGCCGCCGCGCAGCTGCTGGGAGAGCTCCCGGCGCTGCTCGTCGCTCATCACGTCGAGCTCGACCTCGACGCCGGTGACGCCGGCGACCCGGCCGACCGCCTCGCTCACCCGGTTGGTGATCGTCTCACGCATCGGACAGCCGGAGACGGTCAGGTAGACGGCGACCCGCACCGCGCCGTCGGCGGCGATCTCCACCGATTTCACCATGCCGAGATCGGTGATCGGGCGGTTGATCTCCGGGTCCTGCACGGTCGACAGCGCCTTGCGGACGGACTCCTCCGTCACGCCGGTCGCGACCTCTGTCTCATTGGCCATGCCTTGATGGTACGGCGCGCCGCACGGCCGGCTGACTGGCCGGTAGCGTGCCGGTGATCACAGCACCTCGGCCGACTCCCGCCGCTCGTCGATCTCCTTGAGCAGGCTCTGCAGCTCGGAGCGGATGAAGTCGCGGGTCGCCACCTCGCCCAGGCCCTGCCGAAGCGCCGCGACCTCGCGGGTCAGGTACTCGGTGTCGGCGATGTTCCGCTCGCTGCGGGCCCGGTCCTGCTCCATGTTGACCCGGTCCCGGTCGTCCTGCCGGTTCTGCGCGAGCAGGATCAGCGGGGCGGCGTAGGAGGCCTGCAGCGAGAGCACCAGGGTGAGGAAGATGAACGGGTAGTTGTCGAACCGCCAGCTGCTGGGCAGCATGGTGTTCCAGATCACCCAGATGATGATCACGACGGTCATCCAGACGATGAACCGTCCGGTCCCCAGGAAGCGGGCGATCCGCTCGGAGAGCTTGCCGAAGGCCTCCGGGTCGTAGGCCGGCAGCTGGATCAGGCCCGGCCGCCCGGTGCGCGGCTGGTCCAGCCGGGAGCGGGCGGCGGTGCCGTGCACGGTCTCCACGCGCTGGGTCCGGCCGCCCTCGCGGGCCCGCGGCTGGCGGGACTGGCGCAGCTCGCCCCGGATCCGCTGGCGCGGGGCGTCGTCGCGGGAGTCGCGCCGCTTGCGGTCAGCGTCCATCGGTCACCTCGCTGTCGTGTGCCTCGCCACCGTGCAGCGCGGACTCGCGCCAGTCGTCGGGCAGCAGGTGGTCCAGGACGTCGTCCACGGTGACGGCGCCCAGTAGGTGGTCCGCCTCGTCCACCACCGGCGCGGCGACCAGGTTGTAGGTCGCCAGGTAGCTGGTGATCGACGAGAGCGGGGCGTCCGCCGGCAGCGGGTCCAGGTCGTCGTCGAGCATCGCGCCGAGCTGGGTGTACGGCGGCTCGCGCAGCAGTCGCTGGAAGTGGACGGTACCCAGGTACTTGCCGGTCGGGGTCTCGTTCGGCGGGCGGCAGACGTAGATCTGCGCGGCCAGCGCGGGCTTGTGGTCGCGGACCCGGACCCGGGCCAGCGCCTCGGCCACCGTGGCGTCCGGCTCCAGCACGATCGGCTCGGTGGTCATCAGGCCGCCCGCGGTGTCCTCCTGGTAGGAGAGCAGCCGGCGGACCGGGGCCGCCTCGTCGGGCTCCATCAGCTGGAGCAGCCGCTCGGCCTCCTCGCCGGGCAGCTCGGAGAGCAGGTCGGCGGCGTCGTCCGGGTCCATCGCCTCCAGCACGTCGGCGGCCCGCTCGTCGTGCAGCTTGCCGATGATCTCGACCTGGTCGTCCTCGGGCAGCTCCTCCAGGACGTCGGCGAGCCGCTCGTCGTCCAGCGCGGCGGCCACCTCGCCCCGGCGCTTGGCGGAGAGGTGGTGCATCACGTTGGCCAGGTCGGCCGGGCGCAGCTGCTCGAAGGTGGCCAGCAGGTTGGCCGCGCCCTGGCCCTCCTCGGCGAGCGAGAAGCCGGTCACCGCGGACCAGTCGAGGGTGACCGCCTCGCCCCGGTTCTTCCTGAGCCGGCTGGCCCGGCCACGCTGCACGAAGACCTTGCTGATCTCCCACTCGCGGACCCGGGTCTGCACCATGGCGACGTCCAGCACGGTCACCTCGGCGCCGGCGGCGGTCTCGGTCACCCGGCGGTCCAGCAGCTCGGCCAGCACCAGGGTCTCGGTCGGCCGCTGTTCGAAGCGGCGCATGTTGATCACGCCGGTGGTCAGCACCTGACCGGACTCCAGGCTGGTCACCCGGGTCATCGGGAGGAAGATCCGGCGGCGCCCGACCACCTCCACCACCAGCCCGAGCACCCGTGGTGGACGCCCGCCGATCCGCAGCGACACGACCACGTCGCGGACCCGGCCGACCAGGTCCCCGTTGGGGTCGAACACCGCGATTCCGGCGAGATGGGAGATGAAGACCCGGCCTGCTGGCCCTGCCATGGGCTTCCTTCCGCTCGTCGGTGGGGCAAAGGGTATCGAAGAGCGCAACCCCGGGCTCGCCGGGCCGTCCCCGGGCCGCGCGGCAGCCCGTACGCTGTGCGGCATGGACGGTACGACCGCAACTGCTGACGACTTCCTCGACCGGGCGCTGCTGGAGGAGGCCACCAAGAAGTCCGGGCTGATCTGGGTGCGCGCGCAGGGCGCGGCCGAGAGCCGTCCGCTCTGGCACGCCTGGTACGACGGCGCGGTGGTGGTGGTCGGGGACGGCGGTGAGCAGCCGCTGCACGGGCTGACCGCGGGCGCCGGCGCCGAGGTGACCGTCCGCAGCAAGGACAAGTGGGGACGGCTGGTGGCCTGGCCGGCCCGGGTGGTGGCGCTCGAACCGCGGAGCGAGGCCTGGCAGGGCGCGGTCGAGGAGCTCAAGGGCAAGCGGCTGAACGCCCCCGACACCGACGCCATCACGGACCGCTGGGCCCGGGAGTGCCGGGTGCTGCGGCTGGAGCCGGTCGGCGCGCTGAGCGAGCGGCCGGGCGCGATGCCGGACGCCTCGCACGCCGCCGCGCCGATGCCCAGCCCGGCCACCACCCGGCAGCCGATCCCGGCCCACCTGCCGAAGCTGGTGTTCGGGCGACTGCGCCGCAAGGGCTGACCCTCCGACCGTTCCCGAGGAGAGCCGTGCCCGCCGTTCGGCCCGACACCGCCCCGAGCGTCTCCCTGCCCGCGGCCGCCGCGCCGCCGCCGCCCCGGTCGGACCTCGTGCTGCTGGCCGTCTCGATCGCCGGCATCTCCTTCTCGGCGCCGCTGATCAGCGCCACCGCCGCACCCGCGCTGGCCATCGCCTGCTGGCGCAACGTCATGTCGGCCGGGGTGCTGGGCCCGTACGCGTTGCTGCGGCACCGGGCCGAGCTGCGCGGACTCGGCGGGCGGGCGGTGCTGCTCGCGGTGGCGGCCGGGGCGCTGCTGGCGGTGCACTTCGCGCTCTGGACGCCGAGCCTGCGGATGACCTCGGTGGCCTCGTCCACCGCGCTGGTCACCACCACCCCGCTGTGGACCATCCTGATCATGCGGGTGCGCGGCGTCCGCCCGCCGCGGCTGGTCCGGCTCGGCATGGCCGCGGCCTTCGCCGGCGTCCTGCTGCTCACCGGCGTCGACCTCACGGTCTCCGACCGGGCGCTGCTGGGCGACGGGCTCGCGCTGGCCGCCGGGCTGGCCATGGCCGGCTACCTGCTGCTCGGCGCCGAGGTCCGTCGGAGCGTCAGCACCACCGCCTACACGCTGGTCTGCTACACCACCACGGCCGTCGGGTTGCTGGCGCTCTGCCTGGCCACCGGCACCCCGCTGGGCGGCTGGTCGGCCGGGGTCTGGGGCCGGATCGCGCTGCTGATGGTGGTCGCCCAGTTGCTCGGGCACTCGCTCAGCAACCGGGTGGTGCGCACCCTGGGCCCGTCCGTCACCTCCACCGCGATCCTGTTGGAGACGCCCGGGGCCGCGCTGATCGCGGCGCTCTGGCTGGGCCAGTGGCCGCCGGCCGCCGCCTGTCCGGCCGTGGCGCTGATCCTGCTCGGCCTGGTCCTGGTACTCCGCGCGGGGCGCCGCTGACCTGCCGGGTACGCTCGGCGCATGGCCCACGACCTCCCGCTCTTCGGCGACCCCAGCCAGCCCCCGCACGGCCCGCAGGGCCCGTCCCGCGCCGAGGTGTCGACCGCGGTCGAGGCACGACTGATCACCGCGCTCGGGGAGCCGAGCGGACGGGCCGCGGTGACCTTCCTGGGCGCCGAGCGGATCGAGGTGCTGCGGTTCGGCCCGGACGCCGAGGGCCTGGTCCGCTACGCCACGCTGGGCATGGCCGCCGCGCCGATGGCCGACCCGACGGCGGCCCTCGCCGACCCGGTGCGCGGGCCGCGGGCCGAGCTGCTGCTCACCGTCCGCGGCGGACGTGACGAGGTGCTCCGTTCGCTGGCCGTCCTGGCGGCGACCCCGCAGGTGGAGGGCCTGGTGGTGGCACCGGGCGCCTCGCTGGACCTGGGCGGGCCGCTCTGGCCGGGCGCGCCGTTCAGCTCGGTGCTGGTGGCCGAGGGGGGCGGTCTGGTCGAGGACCTCGACCTGCCGGAGCCGGCCGATCCGGTGCGCTTCCTGCCGCTGCTGCCGATGACGCCGAACGAGGCGGCCCACAAGCGGGTGCACGGCGCGGCCGAGCTCCAGGAGCGCTGGCTGGGGCACGGCACCGACCTGCGCGATCCGGAGCGCCGCGGCGTGCCGCTCGGCTGAGCGCGGACCCTAACCGACCGGGCGGTCGCCGGTCGCCTGGTCCAGCAGCTGCTGGTAGGCGTCCGGGGCGGTGGTGAAGGCACCGAGGCCGACCGTCTTGCGCGAGCCGTGGTAGTCGCTGGAGCCGGTGGTGAACAGCCCCAGCTCGGCGGCGAGGCCGCGCAGCGCGGCCCGGGTCTCCTCGTCGTGGTCCACGTGGTCCACCTCCAGCCCGCCGAGGCCGGCCGCCGCCAGGTCGCGGATGACCTGTTCGGAGACCGTCCGCCCGCGCTTGACCGCGCCGGGGTGGGCGAAGACCGGCACCCCGCCGGCCGCCCGGACCAGCTTGACCGCGGTGATCGGGTCGGTCTCGTGCTTCGGCACGTCGGCCCGGCCGCCGTTGGCCAGCCAGTCGGCGGTGAAGGCGTCCGAGACGGTGGCCACCACGCCCGCCTCCACCAGCGCGCTGGCGATGTGCGGCCGGCCCACCGATCCTGAACCGGCGATCCGCCGCACCTGCTCCCAGCTGATCGGCGCGCCCAGCTCCCGGCAGCGCTCGACCACCGCCCGGCCGCGCCGGAAGCGGTCGGTGCGCACCAGCTCGCGCTCCTCGGCGAAGGCCGGCTCGGCCGGGTCGAAGAGGTAGGCCAGCAGGTGCATGCTGATGCCGTCGACCCGGCAGGACAGCTCGGCGCCGGGGACCAGGGTGAGGGTACCGGGGGGCAGCGCGCGGACCGCCGCGGCGGCCTCGGCCTGGCCGGCCACCGTGTCGTGGTCGGTCAGCGCCACCACGTCGAGCCCGGCCGCCACCGCCGCCGCGACCAGTTCGGCGGGGCTGTCGGTGCCGTCGGAGGCGTTGCTGTGGGCGTGCAGGTCGATGCGCACGGGGATGGGCTCCAGAGGCTGCCCCGGCCGGAGTCGGGGGGAGGGGTCGCGGGTCCCCAGGATAGTCAGCCGTCGGTCAGCCGGTCACCGGGCCCAGCAGCCGCGGGGAGAGCGCTCCGCACGGGAGCAGCTTCAACTCGGCTCCGGCGTCCCGCAGATCGGTGAGCACCAGCTCGTCGTACATCAGCAGCGCGGACTGCTCGGGCCAGGCGATGGCCCAGAGCCAGAGCCCCAGCGCCTCGCCGACGAAGACCGCGCGATCCTCCGGGGCGCCGTTCACGTGCCACATCGGGGTCGGTCGGCCGGCCGCCATCAGCTTGGTGTCGGCGGGACGGTTCAGCGAGAGCGCCTCGCCCGGATCCGGGCCGGGCAGGCCGGCGTAGCGCGCGCCGAGGCCGATCCCGAGCTCCTCGGCGACCAGCACCAGCTCGCCGAAGCCGCCGAGCGGGGCCGGGCCGGAACAGGCCACCGCGGTGGCCCGGGCGCCCGAGCGATCGTCACCGGCGTGCGCGATACCGGTGTAGAGCCAGCTGACCGGCAGCGGCCAGGGCAGCCAGATCGGGACCTGCGAGCGGCCCACCGCGACCTCCAGCGCGTCGACGCTGGGCGGCAACACCGGCTGCATCGGATGGACGGTGCCGTGCTTGTCGCACTGCCAGGTGTCGGAGAAGAGACCGGGGGCACGCACCCGGCCGGCGCACCTCGGGCAACTCGGCTCGCCCCTCATAACCGACAACGCTCCTCCCTCCGGACCGCCGCGTCAAGGACGATCACCCGTACGGAGCGCACGCGCTGCTCCGGGAGGTCGACCGGGGCGGTCCCGGAGGGGGGATGTCCCGCGCGCGTCGGTGGCAAACGTCGGCGGGGGCGTGCGGAAGCGCGCGGACGCCCCGTCACCGAGCGGATGGTGACGGGGCGTCAGTGGGTGGCTGTGGGCCGGATCGCCGGCCCGATCCGGCGTCAGGCCGACTGGCACGGACGGATGTAGAGCCGTTCGCCGGTGCGGGCCGCGGTCTCGATGAGATCGCGGGCGGTCTCCGCGTCGACGACCTGACGGTCGATCGCGGAGCCCTGGTGGTCGTCCAGTCGGAGAATCTCGAAACGCATGGGCATCTCCTTTCCTGACCCCGGCGACTGCCGGGGCTTCGGGGTGCTGCTGCTCTTGCTGCTCTTCGGTCCGGGCCGCGGTGTGGTCGTGGCCACGCTTCCCCCCTGCTGTGCCGAGTGCGACGGCGACGGGACTGCTGAGCCTCGTCCGCCACTGTGGCGGCGGGCTGTTTCGCATCGGTGCCGCTCCCAGCCTTCGGCTGGGCAGCCCCAACCCGTGACGTGCTGGTTTCGGCATCGCGACGCTCGGGGGGTCCATCGCGCCGTCGGGATGGATGATTCCCGGTCTGAGTCAAATATTACCAGAGCTAACGATTCTTGGCGCGTGCTTATACCGGGCCGCCGTGGTGGGCGGAGAGCCGGGTCCGGCCGGGGACGGTCAGCCGGTGGTGGCCGCGGACCAGAACTCGGCCAGGGCGGCGGCCGTCTCGGCCGGGCGCTCGGCGTTCGGGGAGTGGCCGGCACCGTCCACCAGGACGTAGCGGGCGCCCAGCCGCTCGGCGGTCCGGGCCTGCTCCTCGGGCGGCCAGGCGTAGTCCCGGACCCCGCTGACGGAGAGCTTGGGCAGCGCGGTGGCGGCCAGCGGCGCGGTGCGGTCGGGCTCGCCGAGCAGCCGCTCGCCCATCGCCAGCAGCGCCTCGGGGACGTTGGCCAGCCAGCGCCGGTGCAGGAAGTCGCCGACCTCGGGCGGGAGGGGGACGACCGGATCGCCGCTGCCCTCCTCCATCTGCCGCATCACCTGCCAGATGGTCTCCAGGTCGATCGAGCCCAGCGCGTCCATCAGCAGCTTGGTGCGGGCGGCCTCGGCGGGGTCGATCGGGCCGGGGCCGGTGGAGAGCAGGGTGAGCGAGGCCCAGGGCGCGTCGGCACCCGCGGCGAGCACGGCCTCACGGACCACGTAGCCGCCGAAGGAGTGGCCGAGCAGGTGCACCGGGCCGCCCTCCTCGGCCGCCAGCAGCTCGCCCAGCGCGTGGACGTCGGCGCCGAACTCCGGCAGCGCGTAGGCGGCGGGGTCGGCCGGACCGCCGGTCTCGTACTGGCCGCGCTGGTCGACCGCCACCACCCGGAAGCCGGCCCCGGCGAGCGGCTCCAGCAGGGCGATGAAGTCCTCCTTGCTGCCGGTGAAGCCGGGCACCAGCAGGGCGGTGCCGCGCGGCACACCGGCCGGCTCGGCGCGCAACGCGGCGAACGTGCCGCGGGCGGTGGTCAGCCGCACGGCGCGGGCGCAGGCGGGGAGCGCGAGGAAGGGGGGCGTGCTCATCGCGGGCGTCCTCCGGGGGAGCTGGGCTGGGTCGACCCCGAGCTTAGAGCCTGCGGTCCCGCCAACGGATCTTTCCGCGCCCGTGCCGCCCCGGACCCTCGGCCGGGGAGAGCCGCCGCGGGGCGGGCCGGTGGGGCGGGCCCGCAGGACGGGCCCCGGGACCGGGAACGCCGCGGGGCGGGCGGATCATCGATCCGCCCGCCCCGAGGGCTACTGGTCACCGTCAGCCGGCGGCCGGGGCCTCCTCGGCCGGGGCCGCGGCCTTGCGGGTCCGCCGGCGCGGGGCCGGCTTCTCCTCGGCGGCCGGGGTCTGTGCGGCCTCGGTGGCCTCGGTGGCCGGGGTGGCCTTCTTGGCGGCGGTCTTGCGGGTGCGGGTGGCCTTCTTGACCGGGGCGGCGGGGGCCTCCTCGGCGCTGGTCCGCTCCGCGGCGGGTGCCTCGGGGGCGGTGGCCTCGGGAGCGGTGGCCGCGACCTTCTTGGCGGTCCGCTTGGCCGCCGTCTTGCGCGGCTTGGTGACGGTCTCCACCGCCTCCACCGCCTCGGCGGCCGGGGTCTGTGCGGCCTCGGTCGCCTCGGTGGCCGGGGCGGCCTTCTTGGCGGCGGTCTTGCGGGTGCGGGTGGCCTTCTTGACCGGGGCGGCGGGAGCCTCCTCGGCGCTGGTCCGCTCCGCGGCGGGTGCCTCGGGGGCGGTGGCCTCGGGAGCGGTGGCCGCGACCTTCTTGGCAGCGGTCTTCCGGGTCCGGGTGGCACGCGGCTTGGTCGCGGTGGTCTCCTCGGCCGGGGCCGGTGCCTGGGCCGGCACGACCGCCGGGGCGGCCTCGACCGCGGCCGGGGCGGGGGTCTCCACGACCGGCTGGGCCGGGGTCTCGACGGCCGGGGCCACCGCGGCCTTGGCGGCCGGGGCCAGCCCGCCGCTCGGGATCACCCGCGCGTTGCGCTCCGGACGGCTCGGAACCGTCGCCGGGGCGACCGACGTGGCCGCCGGCGCCTGGACGGCCCGCGCCACCGGGCCGCTCTCGCCCGCCGCCGCACCGCGCGGCCGGCGACGACGCCGGCGCGGTGCCGGCTCGCCCTCGACGGCGGCCGATGCCGGCGCCTGGGCCGGTGCCGCCGGCGCCTCGACCACGGGGGCCGCCTCGGCGGCCTCGGTCACCCCGGCCGAAGCACCGCCGCGGGTCCGCCGGCGCTCGCGCGGGGCGCGGGCCGGCTTCTCCTCGACCGCCGGGGCCGCGGCCTCGCCGCGCCCGCCGGACCGGCCGCCGCGCGGACGCTCGCCGCGCCCGCCGGTCCGCGGTCCGCGCCCGCCGGTCTCGCCGAGGTCCTCGACCTCCTCGGCGGCCAGCCCGGCCCGGGTGCGCTCGGAGCGGGGCAGCACGCCCTTGGTGTCCGGCGCGATCTTCAGCAGCTCGTAGAGGTGCGCGGAGGTGGAGTAGGTCTCCTCCGGGTCGTTGAAGGAGAGCTCCAGCGCCTTGTTGATCAGCTGCCAGCGCGGGACGTCGTCCCAGTCGACCAGGGTCACCGCGGTGCCCGAGGCGCCGGCCCGGCCGGTCCGGCCGATCCGGTGCAGGTAGGTCTTCTCGTCCTCGGGGCACTGGTAGTTGATGACGTGCGTCACGCCCTCGACGTCGATGCCGCGGGCCGCGACGTCGGTGCAGACCAGCACGTCCACCTTGCCGTTGCGGAAGGCCCGCAGCGCCTGCTCACGGGCGCCCTGGCCGAGGTCGCCGTGGACCGCGCCGGCCGCGAAGCCGCGGCGGGTGAGCTGGTCGGAGACGTCGGCGGCGGTCCGCTTGGTGCGGCAGAAGATCATCGCCAGCCCGCGGCCGTCGGCCTGCAGGATCCGCGAGACCAGCTCGACCTTGTCCAGCGAGTGGGCGCGGAAGATGTGCTGCTCGACGCTGGCGACGGTGGCGCCGGTGTCGTCCGGCGCGGCGGCGCGGATGTGGGTCGGCTGGTTCATGTAGCGGCGGGCGAGGCTGATCACCTGGCCCGGCATGGTGGCCGAGAAGAGCATGGACTGCCGGCGGGCGGGCAGCATGCCGAGGATCTTCTCGACGTCGGGCAGGAAGCCCAGGTCGAGCATCTCGTCGGCCTCGTCGAGGACCAGCGCGCGGACCTTCGAGAGGTCGAGCTTGCGCTGGCCGGCCAGGTCGAGCAGCCGGCCCGGGGTGCCGACCACGATGTCGACGCCCTTCTTCAGCGCCTCCACCTGCGGCTCGTAGGCACGGCCGCCGTAGACCGCGAGGACCCGGACGTTGCGGACCTTGCCGGCGGTCTGCAGGTCGTTGGTGACCTGGGTGCAGAGCTCGCGGGTGGGGACCACGATCAGCGCCTGCGGGCTCTCGGAGAGCTGCTCCTCGGTGGCCCGGCCGGCGTCCACGTCGGCCTGCACGACGACCCGCTCGATCAGCGGGAGCCCGAAGCCGAGGGTCTTGCCGGTGCCGGTCTTGGCCTGGCCGATCACGTCGTGGCCGGTCAGCGCGACCGGGAGGGTCATCTCCTGGATCGGGAAGGGGTGGATGATGCCGACCGACTCGAGCGCCTCGGCGGTCTCCGGGAGGATGCCGAGTTCGCGGAAGGTGGTCTTCGTCGGTTCAGTCGTGGTGGACAGGGTGCTGCCTCTTCCGTGTGGCGGGCCGAGACGAGAGGGCGGCGGGCAGCCGCGCGACCGGTTGGGGCCGTGGGGCCCGCTGCCGGCTGCGTGGTCGTGCACGACCGCGCCGGATCCCCGCGGCGTCCGGGCGGGCCGGCCCGGCTGGGCGGCGTCCCGTGGCGTGGGGGAGATGTCCCGTGCGGGGTTCGGCGCGGGACCGGCGCCCTGCGGCGCGGTCCGCGGCGGCCCTCGCTCGGCCACTGATGCGGTGCCTGGCTTGAGGTCCAAGCCAAGGTCGGAGCCGATCGGCTCTCCGACCGGGCATCCGCGTACGTGAGCCCGGCGGTCTCGTACCGGACTCCTCCGGACGAAACGAACCCGCGCGACTGACAAGTCGTGCGGGCACAACGGGCCTCTGTACCACTGTACAGTCAGCCGACGACTCGAACACGTGAGGCGTCGGACACGGTCCGCGGGCCGTTCACGGCTCGGTCTAGAGTGACGCTCCATGGAGACTCAAGGCGACGCCGGCCAGGTCGGCTCGATCGGTGACTGGACGACCTGCTCGGCCGACCCCCACTACCGGGCCGCCGTGCTCGACCTGCTGGGTGCGCTCGCCTACGGCGAGCTGAGCGCCTTCGAGCGGCTCGCCGACGACGCCAAGCTCGCGCCCGGGCTGGCCGACAAGGCCGCGCTGGCCCGGATGGCCTCGGCCGAGTTCCAGCACTACCAGCTGCTGCACGACCGGCTGGCCGAGATCGGCGCCGACCCGACCGAGTCGATGACCCCGTTCGTCGAGCCGCTGGAGTCCTTCCACCGGGTGACCGCGCCCTCGGACTGGCTGGAGGGCCTGGTCAAGGCCTACGTCGGCGACTCGATCGCCACCGACTTCTACCGCGAGGTGGCGGTCCGGCTGGACGACGACACCCGGGAGCTGGTGCTCTCGGTGATGAGCGACACCGGGCACGCGCAGTTCGCGGTGGACAAGGTGCGGCAGGCGATCGAGGAGGACCCGCGGGTCGGCGGGCGCCTCGCGCTCTGGGGCCGGCGGCTGATGGGCGAGGCGCTCAGCCAGGCGCAGCGGGTGGTCGCCGAGCGGGACGCGCTGTCCAACCTGCTGGTCGGCGGGGCCGAGGTGCGGGGCTTCGACCTGGTGGAGGTCGGCAAGATGTTCAACCGGATCACCGAGGCGCACACCAAGCGGATGAGCGCGCTCGGGCTGGCCTCCTAGCCTCCTCCGCGCGCTCGGCGCCGCCGGCGGCGTCTTCAGGCGGGGCGGTGCCGGCGGTGGCGGCGGGCCCGGTGCCGGCCGGCCAGGTCCGGGCGGGCCAGCACCGAGGTCAGCAGGGCGGTGCCGACCGCGGCGATCACGATCGTCCGCAGCGAGTCGGCGCCGCCCAGCGCGGCTCGCGCGACCAGGCCGCTGAGCAGGGCGGACACCAGCGCCGTCCCGACCGTCAGCTGGCGCGACATCGGGAAGTGGCCGGGCCACAGCAGCACGGCGCCGAACCCGGCCAGCAGGCCGATCAGCGTGAACGCGATCGCTTCGACGGGCAAGGGCACGGCCGACCTCCCGAGATGGTCCAGGTGCTTGCTGTGAGCACCTCCATACCCGGGGCGATCGCGTTCTACGCCTGCCGGTCCGACGCCTGCCGGTCCGACCTCTGCCGGCCGACGCCGTCGGCCGACACGACGCTGCCCGCCGCCCCCGACGGGGACGGCGGGCAGTGCCCGGGCCGGTTCAGATGGTGCCGAAACCGACCTTGCGCGCGGCCTGCTCGCCGATCTCGACGTACGCCAGGCGCTCGGCCGGGACGATGATGCGGCGGCCGTGCTCGTCGGTCAGCGAGAACAGCTTCGAGGTGCCGTCCACCGCCTTGGCGATGGCGTTCTCGATCTCATCGGCAGTCTGCGGGCTCTCGATCACGATCTCGCGGGGCGCGTTCTGCACGCCGATCTTGACCTCCACGGCTTCCGTCCCTCCGGGGTTGCAGCCATCCACGCGCGGTTGCCGCCCCCGATCGAACACCGGTGCGCGGCAGCGCGCCGTACGGCTTCACCTTAGAGCAACGACGCGTGAGCGGGGCGGATCAGTCCGCGGCGGGCGACTGGCCCGCGGCCGGGCCGTGCTCGCCGGGGTGCATCGGGAATCCCTTGAGACCGCGCCAGGCGAGGCTGGCGACCAGCCGGACCGCCTCCTCGCGGGGGATCTCGCCGCCCTGGGAGAGCCAGTACCGGGCGGTGATCTGGGCCAGCCCGCAGACGCCGGCGGCGAGCAGCTTGGCCTCCGCCTCGGGCAGGTCGGTGTCCTCCGCGATCACCTTGCTGACCAGGGTGGCGCTGAGGTCGGCGGCCCGCTCCACCCGCTCGCGCACGGCCGGCTCGTTGGTCAGGTCGGACTCGAAGACCAGCCGGAACGCGCCGGACTCGCTGGCGACGTAGTGGAAGTACGCCTCCATGGTCGCGGCGACCCGCTGCTTGTTGTCGGTGGTGGCGTCCAGCGCCGCCCGGGTGGACTCGACCAGGGCGTCGCAGTGCTTGTCCAGCAGCGCGAGGTAGAGCTCCAACTTCCCCGGGAAGTGCTGGTACAGCACCGGCTTGCTGACTCCGGCCCGCTCGGCGATGTCGTCCATCGCGGCGGCGTGGTAGCCCTGGGCGACGAACACCTCCTGCGCCGCTCCGAGCAGCTGCTCCCGGCGGGCGCTACGCGGCAGGCGGGCACCGCGCGGGCGGTCCTGGGCCTCCTGGATGGCCGTCACGGCGCTCCTCATTTCACGGTCGACTGCACGTGCCCGGCCGGCGTTCCGGCCGGTGTGCCGCGGGTGGGTCGTGCTGGGCTGGTCGGGGGCTGATTCTACGTTTCGGTAACCCGGGCCGCCCCCGGTCGGACCGGGGGAAAGCGCAGCTCTCGGATTGTCGGGTGCCCACAATACGGCGCGCGACCGGGTCCTTGACCAGAGTCTCACTACCATCATCTCCCATGAGCACTGAGCAGCAGGGGCGGTCGGGGTCGGGCCAGCAGTCGCCGCGGCGGGTGGCCGACGGGCCCGGCCCGCGCCCGCCGGCCGGCCGCGACGGGCTCTGGGAGACCCGCACCGTCGAGGTGCCGGGCGCCGTCCTGTCGGTCACCGGGCCGACCGCGGACGCCTCCGCCGGACTGCCCGAGGCGCTCTTCGTGCACGGCCTGGGCGGCTCGGCGGAGAACTGGACCGAGCTGATGGTCGAGCTGGACGGGGTGGTCCGCGGCGAGGCGCTGGACCTGCCCGGTTTCGGCTGGTCGGCCCCGCCGCTGGACGGCAACCTCTCGGTCTCCGGGCACGTCCGTGCGGTGATCGGCTACCTGGAGGCGACCGGTCGCGGCCCGGTCCACCTGTTCGGCAACTCGCTGGGCGGCGCGGTCGCGGTGCGGCTCGCCGCGCTCCGGCCGGACCTGGTCTCCAGCCTGGTGCTGGTCTCCCCGGCGCTGCCCGAGCTGCCGCCGCAGCGCACCGCGCTGCCCACCGGGCTGCTGGCGGTGCCCGGGGTGCCCCGGCTGCTGCAGCGGGTGCCGGCCGGCGGGCGCAGCGTCGAGCAGGCCACCGACGGGCTGCTCGACCTGGTGTACGGCAACGCCCGGGCGATCCCGCCCGAGCGGCGGGAGTCGGCGGTGGCCGAGTACCGGCGGCGGATGGCGTTGCCGTACGCGCTGCAGGTGCTGGTCGGCTCGGCCCGCGGGATCGTCTCGGCCTACACCGAGCGCGGCGACCAGGCGCTCTGGCGGCAGGCCGAGCGCGTCGAGGTGCCGGTGCTGCTGGTGTACGGGCTGCGCGACAAGTTGGTCTCGTACCGCTCGGCGGCCAGGGCCTGCGCGGCCTTCCGGGACGCCCGGCTGCTGGTGCTGCCGGAGTCCGGGCACGTGGCGATGATGGAGCACCCGGAGCAGGTGGCGCGCTCGGCCCGGGAGTTCCTGTGCGAGGTGCTCGCCGCGGCGGAATGACGGGGGCGGGCTGACCGAACGTCCGGCGCGGCCCGAGGTTACGGCCTTTCACTCGTTCAGGTGGCGGCCGGGCCCTGGGGCGCTGGGCGGCGGGCGTTCGGGCCTACCGTCGTGATGTCGGACCGAACAGGTGTGGGGGCGCGGCCGCCGGCGGGCCGGGCGGGCTTCGGGGGTGTGGTCGAGGGAGGCCGGCGGCGTCCGGCCGGGGGCGGCCGGGCGGCGGTGCGTGGGGGCGCCGGGCAGCCGGGCCGCGGGCAGTGCCGAGGGCCTGACCGGGCCGTTCCGCATGGTCCGCCTGGATTTCCGTCCGCATCAGCCCGTCCATCGGGTTCCGTACCGTTCTGCCTCTGGAGGTCGTCGTGCGCATCGCCCTGCTCACCGAGAGCACCCAGTCCGCCGCGCGGCGTGGCGGCTCCGGGTGGTGCGGCCGGCTCGCGGCGGGTCTGCCGGAGCACGAGTTCGACCGCTACCTGCTGCTCCCGAAGCCGGTGTCCGCGGAGCCGGGCGGGGCGTCGCCGGGGGTGCGCGCCTTCGCGCTGGGCGGTCCGCGGCCGAGCGGCCGGCTGCCGGGCGCGGTCCGCCGGCGGCAGTACGCCCGGGCCTACCGCGAGCTGGTCGCGGCGCTGGTGCTGCCGCGCGAGCGGGCCTCGTTCGGGCCCGGGCTGTACCGGCTGGCCGAGCTGGCGGCGGACGGCGCGCTGCCCGCCTTCCTGGCCTCCGGCCAGGCCCACGCCGCGTTGGAGGAGCTCTGGCGCTCGCCGGGCGCCGACACCGCGGCCGGGCAGCCGTTGCTCCGGGACGTCCTGGTCGCCGGCGACCTGCTGGAGCAGTGCCTGCGTCCGCTGGCCGCGCCCTGGTACGGCGACGGGCCGGGCGGGCTGGGCGGGGCCGATCTCTGCCACGTGGTCGGCGGCGGTCCGGCGGCGCTGCCCGCACTGGTCGCGAAGGAGCGGTACGGCATGCCGTTCCTGCTCACCGAGCACGGCTCGCACCTGCGCGAGCAGTACCTGGGCCACCGGCTGGGGGCGGGCTCCTCCGTACCGGTCCGGACGTTGCTGCTCGGCTACGCCCGGCTGCTCGCCGCCGAGACCTACCGGCAGGCCGCGGTGCTCACCTCGGGCAGCGCCTTCGACCGCGAGTGGCAGCTGCGCGGTGGCGCCGTGCCGGAGCGGAGCCGGGTGGTGCGCCGCGGCCTGCCGGCGGTCTCCAGACCCGCGGCCGGCCCGGAGCCGGACCGGCCGACCCTGGTCTGGGTCGGTGACCTCGCGCCGGGCACCGACCCGGAGCTGATGCTGCACGCCTTCGCCCGGGTGCGGGCCGAGCTGCCCGGGACGCGCCTGCGGATGTACGGCGGCGAGGGGCGGCCCGGGTACCGCGCGCACTGCCGCTCCGTGGCCGCCCGGCTCGGGTTGGGCGGCGGCCCGGAGCCCGCGGTCCGCTTCGAGGACCGCCCCGAGCGGCTCGCCGAGGCCTGGGCGGCCGGCACCGTCCTGGTCCGCACCGACCGTGCGCCGCACGGGCCGCGGTTACTGGCCGACGCGATGCTCAGCGGCCGGGCGCTGGTGGCCACCGAGGTCGGGCTGGCCCGCGAGGTGGTCGGCCCTGGCGGCCTGCTGGTGCCGCCGGGCGAGCCGGAGGCGCTGGCGCTGGCCTGCCGGGCGCTGCTGGCCGACCAGGAGCGCCGGGCCCGGCTCGGGCTGGCCGGCCGGCTGCGCGCGCAGGAGCTGTTCGCGCCGGAGTCGGAGGCGGCCGCGTTCCGTGAGGTCTATCTGGAGCTGGTCGCGCACTGGCCGGCCTTCCCGGCCGGCGGGTGGCGGGCGGGCGCGCCGCCCCGGCCGTTCGCCCGGCCCGCCGAGTTCTGGGTGGCGGGGTCGGTCGCCAGCGACGCGCCGCTGGCGGAGGCGCGCTGATGTCCGGTGATCCGGTGCGGGAGCTGATGGTGGCGCACCGCGCGCTCTGCGAGCGGGCCAGCCATCCGCTGGAGATCGCGGCAGGGCTGGAGGAGGCCGGGATCGGCGCCGCCGCGGTCGGGCGGTACCGGCACGGTGACGTCTTCTCACTGGCCGAGGAGCTGTTCGCCCGGGTGCCGCGGAACCCCGGCGAGCCGGGCGGTCGGCCGTCGCCCGATCCCGCGCCGCCGGTCGACCGGGCCGGCCGGGACGTCGGGTACCGGCTCGGTACCGCGGCCGCGCTGCTCGGCCTGCTGCTGCTCCCACTGGCCGCCCGGCCCTCGGCCCGGGCCGGCGCGCTGGCGCTGGCGGCGCTGCTCGCGCTCCCGGCGGCCGGCGGGGCGGCCCGCTGGGCCCGGCACGCCGGCCGGGCGCAGCTGGACTCGGCCCGGTCGATCGCCGAGTTCCGGGCCCGGATGCGGCCGGTGCTGCCGGTCGCGCTGGCGTTCCAGCTGGTGGCCCTGGCGCTGACCGGGTTCGTCGCGCTGGGCGTGCAGACGGCGCTGGACCCGCCGCCCGGCGCCCTGCTCCCCGCCGTGCTGCGGCGGGCCGGGGTGCTGCCGTGGGCCGGGCTGGGCACGCTCGGGCTGTTGATCGGGTCGACGGCGGTGCTGCGCCGGTGCGGGCGGCCGGCCGCCGCGCTGGCCGGGCCGCTGGTGGCCGACGGGCTCGCCGCCGTGCTGTTGGCGCTGCGCGCGCTCGGCCTGCTGCCCGGCCGGGTGCTGCCGCCGGCCGCGCTGCCGGCCGTCGCGGCCGGGGCGGCGGCCGTGCTGCTGCTGCCGCGCGCCTGGACCGCGCTCGGCCGGCCCGGCAGCCACCGCTGAGTTTCTCCCCCGTTCCGTTCGCTGTTCTCGTGGAAGGACACCCCCGATGAGGGTGCTGCTGCTGGGTGCCGACGGCTATCTCGGCCGCCGGGTCGCCGACCGTCTGCTGCTGGACCGGGATCTCCAGGTCACCGTCCTCGGCCGGCGTGACTCGGCCGACATCCGGTTCGACCTGTCGGCCGGGAGCCCGGGCGCGCTGGCCCGGTTCCTGGACGCGGTGGCGCCGCAGGTGGTGATCAACTGCGCCGGCGCGACCTACGGCACGCCGCGGACCCTGGTGCGGGCCAACACCACCGCGGTGGCCACGGTCTGCGAGGCGATCCGGCGCAGCCGGGAGCCGGCCCGGCTGGTGCACCTGGGGTCGGCGGCCGAGTACGGGCCGGTGCCGGCCGGCGCGCCGATCGCGGAGACCGCGGAGCCGCGGCCGGTCGGCCCGTACGGGGTCTCCAAGCTGGCCGGCACCGAGCTGGTGCTGGCCTCCGGGCTGGACGCCGCGGTGCTGCGGGTCTTCGACGTGGTCGGCCCGGGCGCGCCGGCCGCCTCGCTCTTCGGGCGGCTGGCCGAGGGGCTGCGCCGGGCGCTGGAGCAGCAGGAGGCGCAGGTCCGGATGCCGGACCTGTCCGCCTACCGGGACTTCGTGGACGTCCGGGACGTCGCGCAGGCGGTCCGGGCGGCGGCGGTCTCGGCGGCCACCGGCGTGATCAACATCGGCAGCGGGCACTCGGTCCGGGCCCGCGAGGCGGCGTACCTGCTGGTCCGGGCGTCCGGCTTCGAGGGGGTGCTGACCGAGGAGCCGCGGACGGTGGTGGTACCCGTGCAGTCGGCCGGCGAGCCCGGGGAGCCGCGTGGCGCGGAGGCCAGGCCGCTGGGCGAGCCGGTGCCCTGGCGGCAGGCCGACGTGCGGACCGCGCGCGAGCGGCTCGGCTGGCGGGCGCACACCCCGCTGGAGGAGTCGCTGGGCGACGTCTGGCTGGAGACCGCCTGCCGGGTCTGAGACGGCCGTGCCCGGTCGGGGTGGAACGCCGCGCAGGTCCCACGATCCGGCGCGGCGTGTCTCGCCTGGCGGACGCGCTGTCTCGGAATAGCGGGGCGGCGTGACACTGTTGGCGTAGTCACCATCGAAATGACGACCATCGGAGTCCCCGTGTCGCTGCCACCCCTGGTCGAGCCGGCTGCCGAGCTCACCGTCGACGAGGTCCGCCGGTACTCCCGCCACCTGATCATTCCGGACGTCGGGATGGCCGGGCAGAAGCGGCTGAAGAACGCCAAGGTGCTCTGCGTGGGCGCCGGCGGCCTCGGTTCGCCGGCCCTGATGTACCTGGCCGCGGCGGGTGTGGGCACGCTCGGCATCGTCGAGTTCGACACCGTGGACGAGTCCAACCTGCAGCGGCAGATCATCCACGGCCAGTCCGACGTGGGCCGCTCCAAGGCCGAGTCCGCCCGTGACTCGGTCAAGGAGATCAACCCCTACGTCGACGTGATCCTGCACGAGGACCGGCTCGACAACTCCAACGTCATGGAGATCTTCGCCGGCTACGACCTGATCGTGGACGGCACCGACAACTTCGCCACCCGCTACCTGGTGAACGACGCCGCGGTGCTGCTCGGCAAGCCGTACGTCTGGGGCTCGATCTACCGCTTCGACGGCCAGGCCAGCGTCTTCTGGGCCGAGCACGGCCCGTGCTACCGCTGCCTCTACCCGGAGGCCCCGCCGCCGGGCATGGTGCCGTCCTGCGCCGAGGGCGGCGTGCTGGGCGTGCTCTGCGCCTCGATCGGCTCGATCCAGGTCACCGAGGCGATCAAGCTGCTGGCCGGGGTCGGCGAGCCGCTGGTCGGCCGGCTGATGATCTACGACGCGCTGGAGATGAACTACCGCCAGGTCAAGGTCCGCAAGGATCCGAACTGCGCGCTCTGCGGCGAGAACCCGACGGTCACCGAGCTGATCGACTACGAGGCGTTCTGCGGCGTGATCTCGGAGGAGGCCCAGGAGGCCGCCTTCGGCTCGACGATCACCCCGAAGCAGCTCAAGGAGATGCAGGACAACAAGGAGGACATCCTCCTGGTCGACGTCCGTGAGCCCAACGAGTACGAGATCGTCAACATCCCGGGCGCCGTGCTGATCCCGAAGAACGAGTTCCTGATGGGCGACGCGCTGGAGCGGATGCCGCAGGACAAGAAGATCGTGCTGCACTGCAAGACCGGGGTCCGCTCGGCCGAGGTGCTGGCCGTGCTGAAGTCCGCGGGCTTCGCCGACGCGGTGCACGTGGGCGGCGGCGTGATCGGCTGGGTCAACCAGATCGAGCCGGAGAAGCCGGTCTACTAGGCGGCGTGACGCGTACGGCGGGCCGGTCCCCCCGGGGGCCGGCCCGCCGTCGTGCTCACAGCGCGTCCTTGCGCTGCAGGTAGGTGTAGGCGAGCCAGCCGGGCAGCACCGGGAGCCAGAAGGTGAGCGCCCGGAACAGGAAGACCGCCGAGGTCGCGGTGGCCGCCGGCAGGCCCCCCAGGCCCAGCGCGGTGATCAGGGCCAGCTCGACCGGGCCGATGCCGCCCGGGGTGGGCACCGCCGACCCGGCCGCGTTGGCGGTCAGGAAGATCACCGCGATCGCCGCGTAGCTCATCGAGCCGCCGAAGGCGTGCACCGAGGCGTCCAGGCAGGCGGTGAACGCCAGGGTCAGCAGCACGATGCCGCCGAAGCCGGTGATCAGCTTGCTGGGCGTCTGCATCAGGTCGAGCATCCGCGGCACCACGCCGAAGAAGAGCGAGCGCAGCCGGGTCACCACGAACCGGCGCAGCGGCGAGACCGCGGCCACCACCAGGGCGAGCACCGCGGCGGTCAGCACCCCGATGATCACCGCCCGCTGGCTGCCCAGGTCCCCGTTGCCCTGGGTGCCGGTGACCAGGCCGAAGGCGAAGAGCAGCAGCAGGTGGCCGCCGAGCCCGGCCAGCTGCGAGGCGCCGACGCTGGCCACCGCCTGGCCGGGCCGGACGCCGGCCTTCTGCAGGTAGCGGGTGTTCAGCGCGATGCCGCCGATCGCGGCGGGCGCCACCAGCTTGACGAACGAGCCGGCCAGCTGGGCGGCGACCGTCCGCCGGAACGGCAGCCGCTCCGGCACGAACCCGGTCAGGCTCATCGCCGCCGCGCCGTAGCTGGCCGCGGCGGCGGCTGCGGCGACCGCGGTCCAGGCCCAGTTCATGTGCGAGAGCTTCAGCTGGCCCGGCTGGATGGTGGTCACCGCCAGGTAGGCGGCGAAGGCCAGCGCGATCAGCATGATCAGGCTCTTCGGCTTCAGCCGCTCCAGCTTGACGGGGGCCAGCGGTGCCTCGGGGACGACCGCCAGGATCTCCTGGCGGATCCGGCTGAGCAGGTCCTCGCCGGCGGCGGCGATGTCCTCCTCGGCCTGCTCGCGGGTCCGTACGCCGGCCGCCACCTGCTCCAGCGCCAGCGCCTGCGCGGCGGCCTTGCGCTCCTTGGCGAGCCGGTCCAGGTCGGCGCGGGTCTGCCGGCTCATGCCGACCGGCTGCAGCAGCGGCAGCGAGGCGGCGACCCGCTCCGGGCCGAGCACCCGGTTGGCGACCGCCACCGCCCGCTGCGGGCCGACCCGCAGCGCGAAGGTGGTGAGCAGCTGGGCGACGTCGATCCGCAGGGTCAGCTCGCCGGCCGCGATGTCCCCGCCGGAGAGGTTGACCAGGGCGCCCAGCCGGTCGTCCACCACCAGCAGCGACTCGCCGGTCAGCCGCCGGTGGGCGATCCGGCGCTGGTGCAGGGCGGCGACCGACTCCCAGAACGAGACCATCACGTCGTCGGTGATCTGCTCGTCGGTCAGCTCGTCGAGGGCGTGGCCCTCGACCTTCTCGTACACCAGGATCGCGGCGTCCGGGCCCAGCTCGGAGGTGGCCACCAGTTGCGGTGCCTGAGCTCCGGCGGCGGCCGCCGCGTAGGCGATCAGCGCTTCCTGTTCGAGCGCCTGGCGCAGTGACTGCGGGCTGCGCCGGACCGCCACCGAGCGCAGCCGCAGCCGGCGCCAGAGGCGGTAGAAGAAGCCGGAGGCCTGCTGCTCGCGGTCGATGATGTGGACGTCGAGCGGTGGGCCGTTCTGCTGGTTGACGTAGTAGCGGCGGGTGCCGCCGGGGGCGTCCGGGGCGCGGTGGGCGTCGGCCGGGGTGAAGCCGACCCGGCGCAGGCCGAGCATCAGGTGCTGGCCGGTCGGGCGGATGTTCGGCGAGCCGATCGCGTAGAGCGTTCCGTACGCCACCGACCAGCCGATCAGCACGGTGAGCAGCAGTGACAGCACGGTGGTGTAGCCGCTGATCAGCTCGGTGGCGCCGCTGAGCACCACCACCGTCCACAACGCCACCCGCCAGCGCGGTCGGCTGACCATGCCGACCGCGGTCATGTAGGCGATCACCGGCGCCAGGTAGCCGTGCACCGGGTCGGTCAGCGGGCCGGCGCTGTTGTTGGCGAGCCTGGTCAGCGCGGAGCGGACGGCCGGCGAGGCGCCCTCGGCCACCCACCAGTCGACGGCCAGCGACACGCCGTACGCGAGGACCGAGGCGAGCACGCCGTCGGCCACCCGCAGGCCGTCGCGCTTGATCAGCCGTTCGACCGCGAAGGCGACCGGGACGGCCAGCACCGCCACGCTGGAGACCAGGCTGCCGACGGTGCTCAGCCAGGCCGGGATGTACGCGGCGTTGGTCTTGATGTCCAGCTCGATGCCGCTGGTGGTGGAGGTGGCGATGCCGGCGATCACGAAGAGCGCGGCGATGCCGAACACTCCGGCCAGGAAGCGGATCAGGTCGGACGGGCGGTGCGCGCGAGCGGCCAGCAGCGGCTCGTCGATCGCCAGGTGGTCCGCGTCCACCGACGGCTCGGGCCGCGGCTCCGGCCGGGGCTCGGGCGCGGGCTGGGCCGCGGGCTCGGGTCGGGGCTCCGCGGCGGCGGAGGGCGTGGCCGGGTGCGGCACCGGTGGTCGGGGCCGCTTGACCAGCGAGACGACCGGGCGCTCGGAGGCGGGTACCTCGGCGCCGGACTCGTCGGAGCCCTCGCCGTGCGCCACGTCAACCGTCCCGGTCATCTGGTCTTGTCCTCGTATCACCACTCACCGCCTCGAAGATGGTGGCATGCCGAGCCGCCGCCCGCTGGACAGGGGCCGAACCGGGCACGACAAATTCCTCCCGGGGGAACCGGCGCCTCCCCAGGATGGGGAAGAATGCCCGGATGACGGACAACAGCACGGATGACGGCCCGGCCGCGGGCCCCACCGCCTTCGCCGAGCTGGTGCTCGACCTGGTCGACCGTATCCCGCCGGGGCGGGTGATGACGTACGGGGACGTCGCCGAGTACCTGGAGCAGGGCGGGCCACGGCAGGTCGGCCGGGTGATGGCGCTCTACGGTGGCGCGGTGCCGTGGTGGCGGGTGGTGCGCGCGGACGGCGCCCTGCTGCCCGGCCACGAGCACCGGGCGCTGGCCGAGTACCGCGCCGAGGGCACGCCGCTGCGGACCGCCGGCCGGGCGGCCGAGAGCGCGCCGCGGCTCGACCTGCGGCGGGCGCGCTGGGACGGACGGTAGTTCGGACACAGCTCCATCCTGCGCCTCCGCGTCCGCGACCAGGGCCCTGACCGGCGCATTCGTCCGGGCGCGCGCCGGTCGCTCCCGCGGTCTCGTAGGCTCGGAGGCCGCGCTCTCCCGCGCTTCCCCGCGCTTTCCCGTACTTTTTCCCGCACTCCCTCCGCGAAGGACCGGCCCAGGACACCGTGAGCTCCCCCTACCGTCTGGTGCGCAGCCCGCTCACCCCGCCCGCCCCGCCCGTGCTGGACCCGTACCAGCGGGCCGTGGCCGAGCACGCCGGGGGGCCGCTGCTGGTCCTGGCCGGGCCGGGCACCGGCAAGACCACCACGCTGGTGGAGTCGGTGGCCCGGCGGATCGAGCGGGGCACCGATCCGGAGCGGATCCTGGTGCTGACCTTCAGCCGCAAGGCGGCGATGGAGCTGCGTGACCGGATGGCCGTCCGGCTCGGCCGCGCGCCGCAGACCACCACCTTCCACTCCTACTGCTACGCCCTGCTGCGGGCCCACCAGGAGCCGGAGCGGTTCGCCGAGCCGCTGCGGCTGCTCTCCGGGCCGGAGCAGGACGTGATGGTCCGCGAGCTGCTGGCCGGCGACGCCGAGGACGCGGCGGCCGGGGGCTGGGGGAGGATCGAGTGGCCGCTGGACCTGCGGGCCTGTCTGACCACCCGCGGCTTCGCCGACGAGGTCCGCGCGGTGCTGGCGCGCAGCCGGGAGCTCGGGCTGGGGGAGGCCGAGCTGGCCCGCTTCGCGGCCGGCGTGCGGCGGCCGGACTGGGCGGCGGCGGCGCACTTCCTGGCCGACTACCTGGACGTGCTGGATCTGCGCGGGGTGCTGGACTACGCGGAGCTGGTGCACCGCGCGGTGCTGCTCGCCGAGCGTCCGGAGGTCGGGGCGCGGTTGCGCGAGCGGTACGACGTGGTCTTCGTCGACGAGTACCAGGACACCGACCCGGCGCAGGTGCGGCTGCTGCGGCAGCTGGCGGGCGACGGGCGCGACCTGGTGGCGGTGGGCGACCCGGACCAGTCGATCTACGCCTTCCGCGGCGCCGACGTCAACGGGATCCTGGACTTCCCGCGGCAGTTCCGCCGGCGCGACGGCCGGCCGGCCGAGGTGAAGGTGCTGCGGGTGTCCCGGCGCTCGGGCGCCCGGCTGCTGGCCGCCTCGCGCGAGCTGGCCCGGCGGCTGCCGATGGGCCGGCTGCCGGCCGAGAAGCTGGCCGAGCACCGGGCGCTGTTGCCCGGGGCGGCCGGTGAGGGCCGGGTCGAGGTCTACACCTTCCCGACGCCGGGGGCCGAGCTGGACAGCGTCGCCGACCTGCTGCGCCGGGCCCACCTGGAGGACGGGGTCCCGTGGGGGGAGATGGCGGTGCTGGTGCGGGCCGGCGCGCGGGCGATACCCGGGGTGCGGCGGGCGCTCAGCGCGGCCGGCGTGCCGCTGGAGATCGACGGCGACGACCTGCCGCTGCGCGAGGAGCCCGCGGTGCAGCAGCTGCTGCTGGCGCTGCGGGTGTGCGCGGAGGGTGCGGCGCTGGAGCGGGCCACGCTGGCCGGGAAGTCGGCGGGGTCGACTTCCGCCGCTCAGGCCGCGGCCGAGCCGCTGACCGCCGAGGTGGCGCAGACCCTGCTCACCGGCCCGCTCGGCGGCCTGGACGGCGCCGACCTGCGCCGGCTCGGTCGCGCGCTGCGCGAGGAGGAGCGCGCCGCGCTGCGAGCCGAGGAACCGCAGGCAGGCCTGCCGGCGGCCCTGCGGGCGGATGACGCGGAGCCAGGGCGCGGATCACGGGTCGTGCGCTCGGCGGAGGAGCTCATCCGGGAGGCGCTCGCCGAGCCCGAGCGCCTGCTCACGCTGGACTCCGCGCCCGCCCGGCGGGCCCGTGAGCTGGGCACCCTGCTGCGCAAGGTCCGGGACCTGCTGCGCGGCGGCACCGGCGAGGAGGCGCTCTGGGAGCTCTGGGACGGTAGCCCGCGCTGGCGCGAGCGGCTGGAGCGCGCCGCACTGCGCGGTGGTGCGGCAGGGCGCAACGCCGACCGCGACTTGGACGCCGTCTGCGCCCTGTTCGAGACCGCGGCCCGCGCCGAGGACCGGATCACCGGCCACCGCGGCGCGCTGGACCTGCTGGCCGAGCTGGCGGCCCAGGACATCGCCGCCGACACCCTCACCACCCGCACCACCCGCGCCGAGGCGGTCCGGCTGATGACCGCGCACCGGTCGAAGGGCCTGGAGTGGCGGGTGGTCGTGGTGGCCGGCGTCCAGGAGGGCCTCTGGCCGGACCTGCGCCGCCGCGGCTCGCTGCTGGAGGCCGACCGGATCGGCCGGGACGGCCTGGCCGAGCCGCTCACCCCCGGCGCGCTGCTGGCCGAGGAGCGCCGGCTCTTCTACGTCGCCGCCACCCGGGCCAAGGAGCGGCTGATCGTCACCGCCGTCAAGGCGCCAGCCGACGACGGCGACGAGCCCTCCCGCTTCCTGCGCGAGCTCTACCGCGAGGAGCTCGACCCGCGGACCGGCAAGGTGCTGCGCCGGACCCCCGCGGTCACCGTCGAGGACGTCACGCACCGCCCCCGCCGCCCGCTCTCGGTGCCCGCGCTGGTCGCCGAGCTGCGCGCGGTCACCGTCGACCCGACCCGCTCGCCGGAGCTGCGCCGCACCGCCGCCGAACGGCTGGCCCGGCTGGCCGCCGCCACCGACGAGACGGGCGTCCCGCTGGTGCCGGCGGCCCGTCCGGAGAGTTGGTGGGGCATGGCCGACCCGACCAGCAACCCGGTCCCGCTGCGCGAGCCGGACCAGCCGGTCCAGCTCTCCGGCAGCGGTCTGGAGCAGCTGGACTCCTGCGCGCTGCAGTGGTTCCTGACCAAGGAGGTCAAGGCGCAGCCGGCCAGCTCCGGCGCCCAGGGCTTCGGCAACGTGCTGCACGCGCTGGCCGACGAGGTGGGCTCCGGCCGCACCCCGGCCGACCTGGCCGTGCTGATGGAGCGGCTGGACACGGTCTGGGACGCGCTCGCCTTCGACGCACCGTGGAAGTCGGACCAGGAGAAGGGGCAGGCCCGGGCCGCCCTGGAGCGCTTCCTGCACTGGCACGTGCTGGAGCGCGGCCGGACCACGCTGGCCACCGAGCACGGCTTCGACCTGACCCTGCCGGTGGGCGGGGTGGCGGTGCGGATCCGCGGCGTGATGGACCGGGTCGAGCAGGACGCGGTCGGCCGTGCCTACGTGGTCGACTTCAAGACCGGCAAGCAGCCGCCCACCGACAAGTCGCTGCCCGAGCACAGGCAGCTGGCGGTCTACCAGCTGGCGGTCCGCGAGGGTGCGCTGGACGGGCTGGTGAACCCCCGCCCGCCGCTCGGCGGGGCCGAGCTGGTGCAGCTGCGGATCGAGGACCGCAAGGACCTGGACGCCCCGAAGGTCCAGCAGCAGGCCCCGCCGGACGGCGAGCCGTGGATCGAGAACCTGCTGGCCGACGCGGCGGGCCGGGTGCTCGCCGAGCGGTTCACCCCGACCGCCGGCACCGGCTGTGCCCGCTGCTCGTTCCGCCGCAGCTGCTCGGCCCAGCGGGACGGCCGCCAGCTGGTCGAGTAGGCCGGGCACCCCGAGCGGCCGGCCGGCCTGTCCGAGCGTCCGGTTACCGTGGTCGGCGTGACCCCCGTGCTCGACCACCCCGACCAGCTCAAGGAGCTGCTCGGCATCCCCTTCAACCGGGAGCAGATGCTGGCCATCGGCGCCCCGCTGGAGCCTGCCGTGATCGTCGCCGGGGCGGGCTCCGGCAAGACCACGGTGATGGCGGCCCGGGTGGTCTGGCTGGTCGGCTCGGGCGCGGTCCGGCCCGAGGAGGTGCTCGGCCTGACCTTCACCAACAAGGCCGCCGCCGAGCTGGCCGAGCGGGTCCGCACCGCGCTGGCCCGGGTCGGGGCCCCGTGGGAGTCCTCCCAGCCGGAGGCCGGGGGAGAGCCGGAGATCGCCACCTACCACGCCTTCGCCGGCCGGCTGCTCAAGGAGCACGGCCTGCGGATCGGCATCGAGCCGGACGTCCGGCTGCTCGCCGACGCCACCCGGTTCCAGCTGGCGGCCCGCGTGCTGCGCTCGGCCCGCGGCCCGTTCCCGCACCTCAGGGACACCTTCAGCACCCTGGTCGCGGAGCTGACCGCGCTGGACGGCGAGCTGGCCGAGCACCTGGTCGAGCCGGAGCTCCTGCGCGCCTTCGACCAGCGGCTGCTGGACGAGCTGGCGACCGCCAAGCTCTCCAACGCCGAGCTGCGCGCCGTCCCCGAGGCCGCCCGCGGCCGGCAGGAGCTGCTGCGGCTGGTCGAGGAGTACCGCCGCCGCAAGTCCGCCGCCGGCCTGATGGACTTCGGCGACCAGATAGCCGCCTGCGCCCGGCTGGCGATCGAGCGTCCCGAGGTGGGCCGGCTGCTGCGCGCCCAGTACAAGGTGGTGCTGCTCGACGAGTACCAGGACACCTCGGTCGCCCAACGCCTGCTGCTGTCCGGCCTGTTCGGCACCGGCGGCCACCCGGTCACCGCGGTCGGCGACCCGTGCCAGGCGATCTACGGCTGGCGCGGCGCCTCGGTGGCCAACCTGGACGACTTCCCCGAGCACTTCCCGCGCGCCGACGGCACCGCGGCCGCCCGCCTCTCGCTGAGCGAGAACCGGCGCAGCGGCGGCCGGCTGCTGGCTTTCGCCAACCGGCTCGCCGCGCCGCTGCGGGCCCGGCACGAGGGCGTCGAGGCGCTGCGCCCGGCGCCCGGCGCCGAGCTGGACGGCTTCGCCCGGGTCGCGCTGCTGCCCACCCACGCCGAGGAGGTCGGCTGGCTGGCCGACTCGATCGCCCACCTGGTGCGCACCGGTACCGCGCCCGGCCGGATCGCGGTGCTCTGCCGCGGCGGCGCGGCCTTCCCCGACCTGCACGCCGCGCTGGTGGCCCGGGAGGTCCCGGTCGAGGTGGTCGGCCTGGGCGGCCTGCTGCAGCTGCCCGAGGTGGCCGACCTGGTCGCGGTCTGCGAGGTGCTGCAGGATCCGACCGCCAACGCCGCGCTGGTCCGGTTGCTGATCGGCCCGCGCTGGCGGATCGGCCCGCGCGACCTGGCGCTGCTCGGTCGGCGGGCCGCCGAGCTGGTCCGCACCGCCCGCCCGGACGACACCGATCCCCTCGCCGCCGCCGTCGCGGAGACCGACCCGACCGAGGTGGTCTCGCTCTCCGACGCGCTGGAGACCTTCCTGGACGCCGCCCAGCCGGACGAGCTGCCGTTCTCGCCGGAGGCCCGGGTCCGCTTCGCGCGCTGCGCCCGGGAGATCCGCGAGCTGCGCCGCTCGCTGGCCGAGCCGCTGATGGACGTGCTGCACCGGGTGCTCGCGGTCACCGGCCTGGAGGTCGAGCTGTCCGCCTCGCCGCAGGCGCTGGCCGCCCGCCGGCGCGAGACGCTGCACGGCTTCCTGGACGTCGCGGCGGGCTTCGCCGATCTGGACGGCGATCCCGGGCTGGCCGCCTTCCTGGCCTTCCTGCGGGCCGCCCAGGAGTACGACAGCGGCCTGGACAGCAGCCTGCCGGGCGGCGAGGACACCGTGAAGGTGCTCACCGCGCACAAGTCCAAGGGCCTGGAGTGGGACGTGGTCGCGGTGCCCGGCCTGGTCCGCGGCGCCTTCCCGTCCAGCCGGACCAGGGAGCGCTGGACCAGCCGGCGGCACGTGCTGCCGCACGAGCTGCGCGGGGACGCGGCGACCCTGCCCGCCGTCCCGGGCTGGACGGGCAAGGGCCTGGGCGCCTTCCGGGAGGCGCTCCAGGAGCAGACCGCCACCGAGGAGCTGCGCCTGGGCTACGTCGCGTTCACGCGCCCGCGCTCGCTGCTGCTGGCCTCCGGCCACTGGTGGGGCCCGAGCCAGAAGACCGTGCGCGGCCCCTCCGACTTCCTGGAGGAGCTGCGCGCGCACGCCGAGCGGCCGGGGTGCGGCGAGGTCGAGCACTGGGCCGGGCCGCCGCTGGAGGGGGCCGTCAACCCGGCCCTGGAGCAGGCGATGGAGACGCGGTGGCCGCTGCCGCTGGATCCGGCCGCCCAGCTGACCCGGCGCCGGGTGGCCGAGGTGGTCTCCCGTCGGCTGGCCGGCGAGCCGCCCCCCGAGCCGGAGCGGCTGGCGCCCGAGGAGCAGCGCCAGGTCGACTCCTGGGACCGTGATCTGACCGCGCTGCTGGGTGAGTTGGAGCGCTCGCGGCGGACCGTCCGGGAGGTCCCGGTGCCGGCCTCGCTGTCGGCCTCCCAACTGATGCGGCTGGCCGCCGATCCGGACGGCTTCGCGCACGAGCTGGCCCGCCCGCTGCCCCGCCCGCCGCGTCCGGAGGCCCGCCGCGGGGTCCGCCTGCACGCCTGGATCCAGTCCCGGTTCACGCCGCTGGCGCTGTTCGAGCCGGACGCCCTGCCGGGGGCCGAGGAGGTGGACATCGCCGACGAGCACGACCTGGCGCAGCTCAAGGAGGCCTTCCTGCGCGGCCCGTACGCCGGGCGCACTCCCTACCGGGTCGAGGCGCCGGTCCAGTTGCTGCTCGGTGGCCGGGTGGTGCGCGGCCGGATCGACGCGGTGTACCGCGAGCGTGACGATGACTCAGGGTCACCGGCGACTGTCCGTTACGAGCTGGTGGACTGGAAGACGGGTCGCCAGGAGACCGCCGACCCGCTGCAGTTGGCGATCTACCGGGTCGCCTGGGCCGAGCAGCAGGGGGTTCCGCTGGAGCAGGTCACCGCCGCCTTCTGTTTCATCCGCAGCGGCCGGATCCACAGACCGGTCGGACTTCCTGACCGGAACACGTTGGAAACGCTTCTGGTCGGGAAGAGTGATTAATAGGTCACAGAGAGCATTCAAGTCGTCACGGAGTCGCGCGAAACCTGTGTGCACTGCACGTTTCGCGCCTATTGTGGGGTCGTTAACCGGTCATCCGCGTTTTTCCGGCCACCGGACGGGCCCCCGATCCTCACCCTCAGTCATCGCCGCAGGTGCTCCTCGTTCGGGGAGCGCTCGGCGCCTTCCGCTGGAGAAACCGAAGTTGAGCGCGACCGGATGGTTCCGAGACCGGCTTGCCGGTCCGACCCGGGGTCCGGCCACCGTCCGCCCGACGGGGACCTGGCCGCGGACCGCCCTGGCCCTGCCGTTCATCGGCATGGCACTGGTGATGTGTCTGGACTACTTCAGCAACACGGCGGTGACGGTCGAACCGGCCCTCACCGCGATACCGGCCCTCGCGGCGATCGTCAGCCGCCGGGTCTGGTACCCGATCCTGATCGGCCTGCTGTCGGAGGTCGCCGCGTTCGCGATGGCGACCTACAACGACGTGCTCGGGCAGTCCGTGCACAGCGCCACGGTCTTCGCGATCGCCCTGGTCACAGCGATCAGCTGGGTCAGCGCGACGCTGCGGGTCCGTCAGGAGCAGGCGCTGGCGGACGCCCAGCTGGTGGCCGAGATCGCCCGCCGGGTGCTGCTGCGCTCGGTGCCGGACCGGGTCGGCAGCCTCCGGACGGCCGTGCACTACGCGGCGGCCGCGGCGCACGCCCGGATCGGCGGCGACCTCTACGAGGTGGTCAACACCCGGCACGGGGTGCGCGCGGTGGTCGGCGACGTGCGGGGCAAGGGCCTGGGCGCGGTGGAGACCGCGGCGGCCGTGCTCGGCGCGTTCCGCGAGGCCGCGCACCAGGAGGCCGCGCTGGAGCGGGTGGCCGGCTGGCTGGCCGTCAGCCTGGACCGCGCGCTGCACGAGCACGATCACCCCGGCGTCGAGGAGGAGTTCGTCACCCTGGTGCTGATCGGGGTGGGCCCGGACGGCGGTGCGGAGATCGTCAACTGCGGCCATCCGGCCCCGCTGCTGATCGGCGGCGAGGGTGGGGTGCGGGCGCTGGAACTCGCCGAAGCGGTTCCCCCGTTGGGCGTGCTGGACCCGGACCAGGTCGCGCCGCCGGTGCTCCGGGTGCCGCTGCGGCCCGGCGACCGGGTGCTGCTCTTCACCGACGGTGTGATCGAGGCGCGGGACCGGGCCGGCCGGTTCTACCCGCTGGTCGAGCGGCTGCCCGAGTGCGCGGCGGGAGACCCGGAGGAGGTGCTGGGTCGGCTGCACGCCGACGTGGTCCGGCACGTCGGGCGACCGCTCGGCGACGACGCGGCGATGCTGCTGCTGCAGTACGAGCCGCTGCCGGACGGCCCGCGCCTGCCCCACCAGGGCGGCCGACTGGCCCGCCAGTGACGGGGGGTCAGAGCTCGACCTCGACCACCAGTGGGCGGTGGTCCGAGACGCCGACCCGGGGCACCGCGGTGCCGCCGACCGCGGTGCGCGGCACGCCGACCGCGAGCACGTGGTCGAACTGCACGGCCGGGCGGTGCGAGGGGTAGGTCGGGGTGCGTGCCAGGTCGTGCCAGCCCTGGAGCTGCGGGCGCGGCTCACGCGCCCGGCGGCGGCGCGGCCCGCCGAGGGCCGCGCCGGTCCGGGCCCGTCGCGCCGCGCGCAGCTCGCGGACCCTGCGCGCGGCCGGTCCGCGGTCCAGCGCCGCCGCGCCGCCGAGCACCGTCCGCGGCACCGCGCCGACCAGGTTGAAGTCGCCGAGCACCAGGTAGGGCCGGGGCAGGTCGGCGATCCACCGGCGGATCCCGGCCAGCTGCGCCATGTTCCAGCCCGGCACGAAGGACAGGTGCGTGGCGACCACGGTGAACGGCCCGCTCCCGCCCTCGAGCACCGCGGCCAGCGCGGCCCGCGGCTCGTCCGGCACGGGGGTGAGGCCGCGCCGGCCGGCCACCCGCAGCGGCAGCCCGAACGGTGCCGGGGCGAACCGCCGGGCCCGCCAGTGCCGCACCGGGAGCCGGCTGAGCAGCGCGGTGCCGTACGCGGGCCGGTCGGCGGCACTGCCCAGCTCGTCCGGGCCGTAGACCTGGAGCCCGGTCACCGACGGGTCGCGCAGCCAGCCGGCCACCGGCGCCGGCCGGCCGTGCAGCGCGGCGGCGAACCGCCAGTCGGCGGCCCCCATCGCCTTGGCGGCGACCGCGCTCTGGTCGGTCAGGCCCGAGCGCTGCTGGTAGCGGTCCACCTCCTGGAGCGCCAGCACGTCGGCGTCCAGCGCGGCGATCGCCTCGTGCAGGGGGTCGCCCGCCTCGTCCGGGTAGGGCAGCGGGCTGCCGTCGGCGGCCAGCGGCTGACCGTGCAGCAGGTTGAAGGTCGCGATGCGCAGAGGGCTCACAGACGACGACGGTACTCCCGGGTAGTGACGAGCTTGAGCCGCGACCACATACCGGGTATACATACTTGGTATGTCCATCCGTCACGGCCTGCTCGCCCTGCTCGACCAGGGACCGCGCTACGGCTATCAGCTGCGTACCGAATTCGAGGCCCGCACCGGGGCCACCTGGCCGCTCAACGTCGGGCAGGTCTACACCACGCTCGGTCGCCTGGAGCGCGACGGCCTGGTCGTCCCGGACGGCGAGGACGAGGAGGGACACCTCTTCTACGCGGTCACCGAGAAGGGACGCGCGGAACTGCGCGACTGGTTCGAGACCCCGGTGCCGCGGACCAGCCCGCCGCGGGACGAACTGGCGATCAAGCTCGCGATGGCGGTGACCGTCCCGGGGGTGGACGTGCACGCCGTCGTCCAGGCGCAGCGCAGGCACAGCGTCAAGGCGCTGCAGGACTACACCCGGTTGAAGGCCCGGGCGCTGGCCGGCGAGCCCGCCGGCTCCGCCGCGGACGGCCGCTCCGACCTGGCCTGGCTGCTGGTACTCGATCAGCTGATCTTCCAGACCGAGGCCGAGGTCCGCTGGCTGGACCACTGCGAGACCCGGCTCGCCAACTACCGGGAACGGCCCGTCGCCGAGCCCGGTCCCGCTGCCACCGCGCCGGCCCGTGGCCGCCGCACCCGGGCCTGACGGCCCGTCCGACATTCTGAGACACGCAACTGCTGGGGGATTGTCTTGACCGAGAACCAGCCACCCGCCGGCACCCGACCGGTGCTCAGCCTCTCCGGGGTCACCCGGGTGCACGGGCAGGGCGCCGCCGAGGTGCACGCCCTGCGCGGCATCGACCTGGACGTCCGCCCCGGCGAGTTCGTCGCCGTGATGGGCCCTTCCGGATCCGGCAAGTCCACGCTGCTCACCCTGGCCGGCGGGCTGGACAGCCCGACCACCGGCCAGGTCCTGGTCGAGGGCGAGTCGCTCGGCGACCTCTCGCGCAAGCGGCTCGCCTAGGTCCGCCGCCGCTCGATCGGCTACGTCTTCCAGGACTACAACCTGATCCCGGCGCTCACCGCGGCCGAGAACATCGCGCTGCCCCGCGAGCTGGACGGCCGGTCCGCCCGGTCCGCCCGCCGGGAGGCGTTGGCCGCGCTGGAGGAGGTCGGGATCCCCGAGCTGGCCGACCGGTTCCCCGACGACATGTCCGGGGGCCAGCAGCAGCGGGTGGCGATCGCCCGCGCCCTGATCGGCGACCGCCGCCTGGTGCTCGCCGACGAGCCCACCGGCGCGCTGGACTCCACCACCGGCGAGACCGTGCTGGCCGTCCTGCGGGCCCGCTGCGACGCCGGCGCCGCCGCCATGATGGTGACCCACGAGGCCCGGCACGCCGCCTGGGCGGACCGGGTGGTCTTCCTGCGGGACGGCCGGATGGTCGACGAGACGGGCCGGCAGAGCGCCGAGACCCTGCTGCTCACGGCGGCCACCAACAGCCTGAACGGGCCGGTGACCGAGTGAGCCTCGCCTCCTGGCGCGTCGCCCTGCGGATCGCCCGCCGCGACGCGCTGCGCGCCAAGGGCCGCAGCGCCCTGGTCCTCGCCATGGTCGCGCTCCCGGTGCTCGGCGTGGCCGGCGCCGACGTGGTCTACCGCAGCTCCGTCCTGACCCCGGCCGAACGGGCCGACCGCCTGATGGGCCGGGCGGACGCCCTGGTCCAGCTGCAGAGCCCCGGCTCGATCGTGCTCCAGGCGCCCGACCCGGGCGACGGCACCGACCAGCGGCAGCCGACCGCCGGCCAGCAGCCCACCCCGGAGCAGCGGCGCAGCCTCGCCACCGACCCGGCGACGCTGGCCGGCCAACTGCTGCCGGCCGGCTCGGTGCTGACGCCGGTGGAGGGCTACAACGCGATGGGCCTGGCCAGTTCCGTCGACGGCCTGCTGCGCACCGAGACCGGTGAGGCGGATCTCGGCAACCCGGTCTGGCGCGGCAAGCTCGACATCGTCCAGGGCCGGGCGCCGACCGCCGACCACGAGGTCGCCGTCACCCGGCAGTTCCTCGACCAGTCGAAACTGGAGATCGGTGGCAGCACCACGCTGCGCGGCCTGGACAACCGGCCGTTCACCATCACCGGCGTGGTCGAGGACCCGAACCAGCTCAAGACCGTCGGCCTGGTCGCGCGCCCCGGCCAGCTGGCCGCGCTGGACGAGCAGAACCAGAGCGGCCCGAACTCCTGGCTGGTCCAGCTGCCCACCGGCGCGACGGTGGACTGGGCCAAGGTCCAGGAGTTCAACGAGTACGGCTTCACGGTGGCCTCGCGCAGCGTGCTGCTCGACCCGCCGCCGCGCTCCGCGGTGCCGTACTACTCCCAGGACGACTCCCAGGGTGGCGACTACCTGAACCGGACCCACGTGGTCATCATGGCGACCGTCGCCGGGATGGCGCTGCTGGAGATCGTGCTGCTGGCCGGCCCGGCCTTCGCGGTCGGCGCTCGGCGCTCCCGGCGCCAGCTCGGGCTGCTCGCCGCGGGCGGCGGGGACCGCGGGCAGATCCGGGCCGTGGTGCTCGGCGGCGGCGTGGTGCTGGGACTGGCCGGCGCCGTGGTCGGGGTGGTGCTGGCCGTCGTGCTGGTGGTGGTCACCCGGCCGTGGACCGAGGAGTACGCCGGCCGGCGGTTCGGCCACCTCGGGCTCCAGCCGCTGGACCTGATCGGGATCGCCGGGCTCGGCCTGGTCACCGGGCTGCTGGCGGCCGTGGTGCCGGCGGTGCAGGCGGCCCGACAGGACGTGGTGGCCGCGCTGACCGGTCGTGGCGGGGTCAAGCCGCCGTCCAGGAAGCTCGCCGCGCTCGGCCTGCTGATGCTGGCCGGCGGGGCGGCGCTGGCGCTGTACGGCGCCACCGGCGGGCTCGGCAGCCGCAGCACGGTCGTGCTGGGCGGCTCCATGATCGCCGAGCTGGGCATGGTGGCCTGCACCCCGATGGTGGTCGGCCTGTTCGGCAGGCTGGGTCGCTGGCTGCCGCTCGGACCGCGGCTGGCGCTGCGCGACTCCGTCCGCCACCGGGGGCGGACCGCGCCCGCGGTGGCCGCGGTGATGGCGGCGGTGGCCGGCTCGGTGGCGGTCGGCATCTACTCCGCCAGCAGCCAGCAGGAGCAGCGCGAGGAGTACACGCCGTCGGCCCCGCGCGGCGCGGTCACCCTGACCGCCGCCTACTCCCCGGGCCACGGGCCCAGCCTGCTGCCGGCCGAGCGCGACGCGGTCGCCCAGTCGATCGCCGACCTCGGCACCCGGGCGGACATCGGCATGGTGCGGTACCACGGCGACTGCCGGACCGACGGGAGCTGCGGCGACGTGTCGGTGTTGGCCCCGGTCGACCGGCGCTGCCCGCTGGACGGCCTGGCCGGCCCCAGCCCCACGGACCGCGAGCGGTACGCCTCGGACCCGCGCTGCGGCCGGAACTACAGCGGCTGGTTCGGCGCGCTGGTCAGCGGCGGCCCGGAGGTGCTGCACAACCTGTTCGCGCTGCACGACGACGCCGTCGAGAAGGCCGCCGCGCAGGGCAAGGTGGTGGTCTTCGACCCGGACCTGGTGGAGAACGGCAAGGTCGTCCTGCGGCTCAGCGAGCCCTACCCGCCGAACACCTCCAGCTCCGACGGACCGCCGCCGCACCACGACGTCACGGTGGACGCGGTGGCCGTCAAGGTCGACAACCCGGCCGCGCAGGCCTACCTGACGCCGCAGACGGTCAGCGTGCTCGGCCTCACCAGCACCGACCAGGGTTCGGTCTGGCTGCCCGCGACCACCCCGTCCGGCAGCGCCGAGCAGCGGGCGAACGCCGCGGTCAGCAAGGCCACCGGGAGCATCTACAGCTTCCGGATCGAGCGCGGCTTCCAGCCGCAGAGCGGCCTGATCATGCTCGGGCTGACCGGGTTCGCCGCGCTGGTCGCGCTCGGCGCGGCCGGCATCGCCACCGGGCTGGCCTCGGCCGACTCGCAGCAGGACCTGACCACGCTGGCGGCGGTCGGCGCCGCGCCGGGGATCCGGCGCACGCTCTCCGGGTTCCAGTGCGGGGTGATCGCCGCGATGGGCGCGGTGCTCGGCACGGTCTGCGGGATCGTGCCGGCGGTGGCGCTGCGCAAGGTGGAGGGGATGGGCAACGGCTTCCCCGGCTCGCCGCCGGCCCACGTGGTGATCGCCGTCCCGTGGAGCGACCTCGCCGTCACCCTGCTGGCGGTTCCGTTGCTGGCCGTGCTGCTGGCCGCCCTGCTGACCCGCTCGCGGATCGCGCTGCTGCGCCGCACCGGCTGAGCGTGACGGAGGTTACAGCGCCGCCCCGGTCCGAGCCACGGACGGGGGCGGCGTTCGGCCGTACCGGCGAACTAAAGTCGTCCGTATGACGAAAACCCCGGACAGCGTCGTCCGCTCCTACCTCGACCAGCACCAGGCCGCGTTCCTCGCCGATCTCGCCGACTGGCTGCGCATCCCCTCCGTCTCCGCCGACCCGGACCGGGCCCAGGACGTCCGCCGCTCCGCCGAGTGGCTGGCCGCGAAGCTGCGGGAGACCGGGTTCCCGGTGGCCGAGGTGTGGGAGACGGACGGGCTGCCGGCGGTCTTCGCCGAGTGGCCCTCCGGCGAGCCCGGGGCGCCCACCGTGCTGGTCTACGGGCACCACGACGTCCAGCCGGCGGCCAAGGAGGACGGCTGGGACACCGAGCCCTTCGAGCCGGTGACCGTCGGGGACCGGCTGTACGCCCGGGGCGCGGCCGACGACAAGGGCCAGGTGTTCTTCCACACCCTCGGCCTGCGGGCGCACCTGGCGGCCACCGGCCGGACCGCGCCGGCCGTCAACCTCAAGCTGCTGGTCGAGGGCGAGGAGGAGTCCGGCTCGCCCAACTTCGGCGCGCTGCTGCGCCGGGAGGCCGACCGGCTGGCCGCCGACGCGGTCTTCGTCTCGGACACCGGGATGTGGAACGAGACCACCCCGACCGTCTGCACCGGCATGCGGGGCATCACCGACTGCCAGGTCGACCTGTACGGTCCGGACAGCGACATCCACTCCGGCTCGTTCGGCGGTGCCGTGCCCAACCCCGCCACGGTGGCGGCCGAGCTGGCGGCGGCGCTGCACGACGCGGAGCGCCGGGTGGACATCCCCGGGTTCTACGACGACGTGATCGAGCTGACCGAGCGCGAGCGCGAGCTCTTCGCCCGGCTGCCGTTCGACGAGGAGCAGTGGCTGCGGGTGGCCAAGTCGCACGGCACCCAGGGCGAGGCCGGCTACAGCACCCTGGAGCGGATCTGGGCCCGGCCCACCGCCGAGGTCAACGGCGTCTGGGGCGGCTACACCGGCCCCGGCCGGAAGACCATCGTGCCGGCCGAGGCGCACCTCAAGCTGTCCTTCCGGCTGGTCGCCGGGCAGCGGGTGGAGAAGATCCAGCAGCTGGTCCGGGAGTGGATCGAGGCGCGGATCCCGGCCGGTGTCCGGTCCGAGATCGTCTTCAAGGGCGCCAGCCGGCCCTGCCTGACCCCGCTGGACCACCCGGCGCTGCAGTCCACCGTGCGGGCGATGGGCCGGGCCTTCGGCCAGGAGATCCTGTTCACCCGTGAGGGCGGCTCCGGCCCGGCCGCCGACCTGGCCGAGGTGCTCGGTGCCCCGGTGCTCTTCCTGGGCATCTCGGTCCCCTCGGACGGCTGGCACTCGATCAACGAGAAGGTCGAGATCGGCCTGCTGCGCAAGGGGGTGGAGGCCTCCGCATACCTTTGGGGCGACCTCGCGGAGCACTTCCGGCCCGCCGCGGCCGATGCGAACTGACGGCGCCGGCCAGGCGTCCACCCTTACCAGCTGTGATCGGGCCCACTGTGATCGGGGACAGACCATCATGAGCACCACGCCAGAGACCGGACTTCCGCTGCGGCTCCCGCTCGCCCGGGCCGGGGTGGACCGGGCCGCCGAGCACCGGCTGGACGAGCCGTGGCTGGCCGCCGCCTGGAGCCACCCCAGCACCAAGGTGCTGCCGATCTCCGGCGGCGAGGCCTTCGTGGTGGACACCGCGACCGGCACCGAGCTGGTGCTGCTGCCCTCCTTCGAGGCGCCGACCGAGGGCGACCGGTACTTCCTCGGCACCGACGAGGACGGCGTGTCGTACTTCGCGCTGGCCGGCGAGACGCTGCCGGGCCGGCTGGACGGCGACGCCCGGCCGGCCGGGCTGCGCGAGGTCGGTGGCACCCTCTCGGACCGGGACGCCGGGTTGCTGGTGCACGCGGTCGCGCTGGAGCACTGGCACCGGCTGCACAGCTTCTGCTCGCGCTGCGGCCACCCGACCGAGAAGGCCGGTGCCGGGCACCTGCGGCGCTGCACCTCCTGCGCCGCCGAGCACTACCCGCGGACCGACCCGGCGGTGATCATGGTGATCACGGACGAGGAGGACCGCTGCCTGCTGGGCCGGCAGGCGATCTGGCCGGAGGGCCGCTGGTCCACCCTGGCCGGCTTCGTTGAGCCGGGCGAGTCGATCGAGCAGGCGGTGGCCCGTGAGGTCCTCGAGGAGGCCGGGGTGCGGGTGGCCGAGGTCGGCTACGTGGCCAGCCAGCCGTGGCCGTTCCCGGCGAGCCTGATGCTGGGCTTCAGCGGGAAGGCGGCGCCGGGCGGTACCACGATCACCGTGGACGGCGAGGAGCTGGCCGAGGCGCGCTGGTTCTCCCGGGAGGACCTGCGGGCCGGGATGGAGTCGGGCGAGATCCTGCCGCCGTCCGGGATCTCGATCGCGCGGTACCTGGTCGAGCGCTGGTACGGCGAACCGCTGCCGTCGGCCGCGCGCTGGTAGCCGGATTATCGGGAGGGGCGTGCGGGAATTTCCGTGCGCCCCTCCCGGCTTTTGCCGGTCGTGAATGATCGGCCCGGTCCGGGGCCGGTCCCGTGTCCAGGAAGAATTCCGGCCAATCAGTGCCGCGTAGCCGCCCTGGTCAGGGCCGCCCGGCCGGGTGCGGGCCGGACCTCGACACGGGTGGTTGGAATGATTTCGGCGACGATTGATCGAGGGGTCGGTGCGGTCGCTCGCGCAATCCGCAATCCTGGCCAATATTGGCCCGTTCAGCTGAAAGGGCGGAACCCGAATCGCTACATTCCCCGTGTGACCATCTCCAGAGGAAGCGTTCCGTCCCCCAAGTACCAGCGACTGGCCGCCGATCTGCGCAGGCGGATCGCGGCCGGCGAGTGGCGCAGCGACGTTCCGCTGCCGGTGGAGTCCGAGCTGGAGCAGCAGTACGGCGTGGCCCGCAACACCGTCCGGCTGGCGGTGGACGTGCTGGTCAACGAGGGGCGCCTGGTCCGGCTGCAGGGCAAGGGCACCTATCTGAAGGAGCACCCGGTGCTCGACCACTGTGCCTTCGAACCGGTGCCGGGCGTTGGGCTGCTGCCGGCCCAGCGGAGCAGCCTGGCCGCGCCCAGTGAGGTCTACGCGGTCGAGGCGGACCGGGCCGGCCGGTCGCTCACGGTGGACTTCGAGATGCTGATCGTCCGGGCCCGGGTGGACGTCGCGCAGCGGCTCGGGCTGCGGCCGGGCGAGGCGGTGGTGGTCCGCCGCCAGCTGCGGCTGATGGACCGGGAGCCGTACTCGATCGAGGAGAGCCACTACCGGGCCGGGCTGGCGGCGGGAACCGCGTTGATGGAGCCCGATCCGGTGCCGGGCGGGGACGAGCAGGTGCTGGTCGAGCTGGGCCGGACCGAGATCGGCGCGGTGGACCAGCTGGTCTCCCGGATGCCCGGTCCGGAGGAGGCCCAGTGGTTCCAGGGCGGCCCCGGCGTGCCGCTGCTGGTGCAGACCCGGGTGACCTACGACGGCCGCGGCCCGGTCCGGGTGATCGAGACCCGTTACTCGGCCGACCGCTGCCGGCTGGTCTACGGCCTGGGCGAACTGACCGCCCGCTCCGGCCCCTGACCGGCCCCTGACCGGCCGGGGGCGCGCCGAGGCCCGGCCCCGGCGGGGGCCGGGCTCGCTGGGGCTCAGGCGACCAGGGCGGCCTGGACCTGGCGGAGGCTGGGGTTGGTCATCACGGTCCGGGCGCCGCCGGGGGCGGTCACCAGAACGGTGGGGACGGTCTGGTTGCCGTTGTTCACCGACTCGACGAAGGTCGCCGACTCCGGGTCGCTCTCGATGTTGATCTCGGTGTAGCCGATCCCCTCGCGGTCCAGCTGGCTCTTCAGTCGCTGGCAGTAGCCGCACCAGGTGGTGCTGTACATCGTGACGCTGCCGGTCATCGAACAATCTCCTTCGCGAGGGTGGGGGCGGCTGTCCTGCTGCACAACGCGGCGGGTGGCCGGGTGATTCCAGGGAGTCCCCGCAATCCTGCCAGGCCGATGGTCGTACCGGGCCTGTGGACAGTCGGCGACGGGCTCCGGTCCGGACCTGCCAGGATGTCGCGCACCCGGTCCCGGCGACCGGACCGGCCCGGGACCACCCGGCGGGCTGAGAGGATGGACCGCATGCAGGAAGAGCTCCAGACCGGCGACGCGTACGGTACCCAGCACCTCCCCGGCCTGTCCGGCGGCGGGCCGTCCGGTGGCTACGCCGGGTACGGCGGTCGGCCGGCCGACCCGGACGCGGTGCTGGCCGGCCTCGACCCGGAGCAGCGGGCGGTCGCCACCGCCCTGCACGGCCCGGTCTGCGTGCTGGCCGGCGCCGGCACCGGCAAGACCCGGGCGATCACCCACCGGATCGCCTACGGGGTGCGCAGCGGCGTCTTCCAGCCCCAGCAGGTGCTGGCCGTCACCTTCACCGCCCGGGCCGCCGGCGAGATGCGGGGCCGGCTGCGCCAGCTCGGCGCGGACGGCGTGCAGGCCCGGACCTTCCACGCCGCCGCGCTGCGCCAGCTCCAGTACTTCTGGCCGCGCGCGGTCGGCGGCGAGGTGCCGCGGCTGCTGGAGCGCAAGGTCCAGCTGGTCGCCGAGGCCGCCGGGCGGACCGGCCTGCGCGTGCAGCGCACCGAGCTGCGCGACCTCACCAGCGAGATCGAGTGGGCCAAGGTCACCCAGATCGTGCCGGACGACTACCCGGTCGCGGTGGTCAAGGCCGGCCGCGACGCCCCCCGGGACCCGGCCGAGATCGCCCGGGTCTACGCCACCTACGAGCAGACCAAGCGCGACCGCAACGTCATCGACTTCGAGGACGTGCTGCTGCTCACCGCGGCGATCCTGGAGGACCGCCCGGAGATTGCCGAGCGGGTGCGCGCCCAGTACCGCCACTTCACGGTGGACGAGTACCAGGACGTCTCCCCGCTCCAGCAGCGGCTGCTGGACCAGTGGACGGGTCTGGGCAGCGGCTCCGGTGGGGCGGGCAGCCTCTGCGTGGTCGGCGACGCCAGCCAGACCATCTACTCCTTCACCGGCGCCACCCCCGACCACCTGCTGAACTTCCGGACCCGGCACCCCGACGCCACGGTGGTCAAGCTGGTCCGCGACTACCGCTCCACCCCGCAGGTGGTCCGGCTGGCCAACGGGCTGCTCGCGCAGGCCCGCGGCGAGGCGGCCCGGCACCGGCTGGAGCTGGTCTCACAGCGCGATCCCGGCCCCGAGCCGCTCTACGTCGAGTACGCGGACGAGCCCGCCGAGGCCGAGGGCACCGCGCACCGGATCAAGGAGCTGCTCGCGCGGGGGCCCGAGAACGGCGGCTGTCGGGCCAGCGAGATCGCCGTGCTGTTCCGCACCAACGGCCAGTCCGAGGTCTACGAGCAGGCGCTGGCCGACCTCGGGCTGCCGTACCAGCTCAAGGGCGCCGAGCGGTTCTTCGAGCGGCCGGAGGTGCGCGAGGCCGGGCTGCTGCTGCGGGGCGCGGCCCGGGCCGGCAGCGACCCGCTGACCGCCGACGCGCCGGACCTGGCCGCCCAGGTCCGGGCGGTGCTGGCCACCCGCGGCTTCACCGCCACCCCGCCGGCCGGGTCCGGCGCGGTCCGGGAGCGCTGGGAGTCGCTGGCCGCGCTGGTCCGGTTGGCCGAGGAGTTCGAGACCGGGCGGCGTTCGGCGGGCGAGCCGGCCGACCTGGCCGCCTACGTCGCCGAGCTGGACGCCCGGGCCGCCGCCCAGCACGCGCCGGCGGTGGAGGGCGTCACGCTGGCCTCGCTGCACGCCGCCAAGGGCCTGGAGTGGGACGCCGTCTTCCTGGTGGGCCTGACCGAGGGCACCCTGCCGATCATCTACGCCAAGACCGACGAGCAGCTGGAGGAGGAGCGCCGGCTGCTCTACGTCGGGGTGACCCGGGCCCGGGTGCACCTCACGCTCTCCTGGGCGCCGGCCCGCTCCCCGGGCGGCCGGGCGAGCCGCAAGCCCTCCCGCTTCCTGGACGGCCTGCGGCCGGGCTCCGGTGCCCCCGGCGCCCGCTCCGGCGGCGCCGCCGCACGGGGGAGCGTGGAGGCCGGCGGGGAGCGTGCGGCGGGTCGTCGGGCGCGGGGCCCGGTCAAGTGCCGGGTCTGTGGGCGCACCCTGACCGAGGCGGTCGAGCGCAAGCTGCGCCGCTGTGAGGACTGCCCCTCCTCGATGGACGAGGGGCTGTTCGAGCGGTTGCGCGAGTGGCGGGCCCGGCAGGCGAAGAAGCAGGGTGCGCCGGCCTACGTGGTCTTCACCGACGCGACCCTGATGGCGATCGCCGAGGACGTCCCGGCCAGCACCGCCGAGCTGTCCCGGATCTCCGGGGTCGGCGCGCTCAAGCTGGACAAATACGGGTCCGCCGTGCTCTCGTTGTGCGCGGGGGAAGAACCGGAGGAGGACGACGACCAGGCCGCGGCCGTGGACGTCCTCCCGGGCGAGGCTCCCACGGACCGTTCGCCCCAGCCGGTGGACGGCCCGTCGGGCGATGCCCCGGGTGACTCTTCCGAGTACTCCTGAAACTCGCCGGAAAAATAGTTTGCGCGCCGTACGCGGTGCGCAATAGCCTGCCGGAGCGGTCAAGGGGACGCGACCGCGAGCCGATCAGGAGCACTCCTGACCTGGCTTTCTCCTGCGCAACAAAGCTCCATCGCAGCACCGTTCGACCGCAGGACTGCTTGACCGACCACATCCGAACACCGGAGCCCGGGGGACTGGGCACCGCGAGACGCCGAGAGGAGGCGATGACAGTGGAGACCACGAAGATGAACACCGACCTGACTGGCCAGACTGCCGTTGCCGCTTCCGTGCGTCTGCCGTTCGCGGGTGTCTCCGCGCTCGGCATGTCGTTCTCCGGTGTCCGCGGCGGTCTGGGCCTCGACGCCAGCGTTGTCTGCTTCCCCGGTGCCGTCGGCAGTGATGTCGCCACCGGTAGTGGCACGGGCACGGGTGTCGAGACCGGTCTGTCCCTCGGATGGGTCTCGGTCGACGTCGATTTCGCGCACGTGCTGCGTGCCGGTCGACCGACCAAGGCACCGAAGGCAGCGCGGATGGAGGCCGAACACGGCGCCTATCTGCAGGTCATCGGTGCCGGAGCCGAGAAGCAGGACGAGCAGCTGATCAAGCAGGCCAAGGCCGCCTTCATGGGCGCCGAGGCAATCCGGAACAGGGCCTTCCGCGGGCCTGAACCCTGGAGAGAGCGAACCTGAGGCACCCTCAGGTCGGCACCTTTCCAGGGCCGCGGAACCCGATACCGGGATCCGCGGCCCTTCTGTTTTGTCCGGTACGACAGACCACCAGGCCCCTCGGGGCCTCCGGTCCAGCCCACCAGTCGGCTGGACCGGAACCAGAACTCCAGACGAGGAAGACGCAACCAGTGTCCACGGTCACCACACCGCCCCTCCCGTCCGTACCGCCCACAACGCCGACCAAGGCAGCCCCCGCTCCGTTCCCCCCTCCTCCGGAAGGCTCTCTCATGCAGATCACCGCGCTCGACGACGCCGAGGCACTCGGCGCCACCATCCCCTGCCGTGCCTTCGACCCCGAGGTCTTCTTCGCCGAGACCCCGGCCGACGTCGAGTACGCGAAGTCCCTCTGCGGCACCTGCCCGGTGAAGGAGGCCTGCCTGGCCGGCGCCCTCGACCGCCGCGAGCCGTGGGGCGTCTGGGGCGGCGAGCTCTTCGTGCAGGGCGTCGTGGTGGCCCGGAAGCGGCCGCGGGGCCGTCCGCGCAAGACCGAGGTCGTGGCGTGATCCCCGCACTCCGAGCAGCTTCCGTCCCCCGGGAATGCCCCCCGGCGGACGACGCACTGCGCCACTCCGTCCGCATCGCCGTCGCCCGTGCCGATGCCGCACTCCAGTCCACCTACCCGACCAGTCGCGAGCAGGACCACCACCACATGGCCATCACCGCAGGGCACCGCGCCCGCACCGAGCAGACCTCCGAACTCTCCGCCCAGAACAGGACCCTCGAAATGCATCTCATGCAGGAATCCCTGGCCCGCGCCCATATGCAAGAACGCCTCCACGAGGCTGAGCACCAACGCCTGGTGCTCAGCGCGGTGCGGGTGGCCCGGCTGAGGCGGCGCGCCGAGCGCGTCTCGCTGCGGGCCCGCAAGGCGCTCGCCGCCGCGGTGCTGTGAGCCGCGGGCGGCGGGGAGCCGCCGCCCGCAGGCCCGTTGACGCAGCGCCGTCCGCCTCCCCGGTGGCGCGTCACCGCCCGGTCCCCGTCCGGGTGGTGACGCGCCACCGGCTCCACCGAGGAACGATCAGCCCGGCCGGCGGGCTGTCCGGTGTCCTCCCGCTCGCGTCCGGCGCTACTCCGCCGTCGCCTGCTCCGGCGCGGCGAAGCCCGGCAGCCAGTCGAGCATCTCGGCCCGGAACGGGGCCTGCGCGCCGAGCTGGCAGAGCACCCCGATGGTGCTCAGGGTGACCCGGTGGATCAGCAGGTAGTCCGGCGGCAGGTTGAGCTGCTTGCCCAGGTTGTGGGCGGGGGAGCGCGGATCGGCGATCCGGGCCGCCTGGGCCCGCATCCAGGGGCGGGTGAAGTGGAAGCGCTCCACCGCGGCCGGTTCGATGATCGGCAGCAGGTAGTCCAGCACCGCGTCCGGGTCCAGCTCGATGGAGGGCTTCACGAAGCCCTCCTCGCGCAGCATCTCCAGCACGCCCACCGCGTCGCCGGCCAGCGCCATCCGCAGCGAGTCACCGATCGGGGTGGGCAGGCCGCCGGGCAGCCGGTCGACCGTGCCGAAGTCCAGGACCCCGAGCCGCCAGCCGTCCGCCGGACCGTCGTCCTTCAACAGCCGGAAGTTGCCCGGGTGCGGGTCGGCGTGCAGCAGGCCGGTCCGGGCCGGCCCGGCGAACAGGAACCGGGCCAACAGGTGGCCCGCGCGGTCGCGTTCGGCCTGGCTGCCGCCGGCGATCACCTCGGCCAGCGGGGTCCCGCCGAGCCACTCGGTGACCAGCACCTGGTCGGCCTGCGCCACCACCCGCGGCACCACGATGTCCGGGTCGTCGGCGAACTCGTCGGCGTGCAACTGCTGGGCCTCCGCCTCCAGGACGTAGTCCAGCTCCTCGGAGACCCGATCACGCAGCTCGGTGATCAGCGGCTTGATGTCCAGCCCCGGGATCAGCGGACCCAACAGCCAGGCCACCCGGCCGAGTTGACCGAGGTCGGCGAGCAACGCCTCGCCCGCGCCCGGGTACTGGACCTTGACCGCGACCTCGCGCCCGTCCTGCCAGACCGCGCGGTGCACCTGGCCGATGGAGGCCGCGGCGGCCGGCCGGTCGTCGAAGACGCGGAAGTGGGCCCGCCAGTCCTCGCCGAGCCGCTCGGCGAGCGCGGCGTGCACGCTGGCGGCCGGCATCGGCGGCGCGGCGTCCTGAAGTTTCGTCAGGGCGGCCCGGTAGGGACCGGCGACCTCCTCCGGCAGCGCGGCCTCGAAGACCGAGAGCACCTGCCCGAACTTCATCGCGCCGCCCTTGAGTTCACCGAGGACCTTGAACAGTTGGTCCGCGGTGGCCTGCTGGAGTTCGGCGGAGACGGCCTCGGCCGAGCGCCCGCCGATCCGCTTGCCGAGCCCGAGCGTGGCACGCCCCGCGATCCCGAGGGGCAGGGCGGCGAGTCTTGCGGTACGGGTCACAGCCTTGCGCGGAAGATCGCTCACCCGGGCCTCCCAATCGAACGTGTGCCGGCAGCCGCCGCGGCTGCGGCGCTGGAGGACGGCGGTCACTAGGCCATTGTGCCCGCTCACTCCCAAGGCCCGGCCGTGGCCCGGGGGCTGGCGGACCCGGCCGGTGCGGAGCGGCTCCTGGCAGCTCCGGGCAGCCCCCCGAGCGGCTACCAGCGGCCCTCGCGCCAGAAGCAGCCGCAGTCGGTGTGCGGTGGCAGCCGCAGCCGGCGGACCATCCCGTCGGCCGCGGAGATCTCGCACCAACCGTCCACACTCGGCGGCCGCTCGCCGTCCAGGTGCAGCAGCAGGTGCAGCGAGGCGAGGCCGGCCACGCTCGCCGCGACCGCGCCGTCACAGGCCGGCGCCCGGGGACGGCCGGGCCCCTCGGCCGCCAGCTGGGCGAGCAGCCGGGGCCAGGCGGAGTCCCGGTCGGTCCGGGCCAACGCCACGCAGCCGCCGCAGGCCGAGGCGCCGGGCAGCACCAGCGGACCGACCACGCCCAGGTGCTCGACCACGCCGACGTACAGGTGTGGGACGCCGGCCCGGATCAACTCGCGGGCCTGCGGGGCGTCCCCCGCGAAGGCGCCGCTGCCGTCCCGCGGGGCCAGCACCACCAGATCGGGCGGCCCGGCCCGGACCGCCTCCCGGGCGGGTGCCGCCACTCCGGCGGCCCGCCCGACCGCCTCCCGGGCCGCCGTACCGCGCAGCCGCCCGATGTCCTGGAACGGGATCCCGCCCGGCGCGCAGTCCCCGGCCTCGACCCGGCCCCGGTCGACCACCACGACCGCGCCCACCCCGGCGGCCGCCAGCAGGCCGGCCAGCGCCGCCCCGACCCGGCCGGCGCCGCGCACCTCGACCTGGACCGCGCTCCGCCGGCGCAGCACCCTGGCCCCCTCGCCGGGCGCCGGGTAGAGCAGCGAGAGCGAGGCCAGGTCGGGGCCGAGCAACTCCCGCCTGGTCCGGGTCAGCCCGGCCAACTCGGCCTCGGCGACCGCGGAGTCGTCCATCAGGCCGGCCTCGGTGAGCGAGCGCAGCGTCTGCTCGACGTACTCCGGGTCGAGGCCGAGCCCGGCGCCGGCGGCGACCACCGCGGCCGCGTCCCGCCGGCCGTCCAGCAGATCGAGGAAGGCACAGAACCGGGCGTCGGCCGGGCTGGCCAGCTGGGCCCGCTCGGGCGCGGTGCCGAACTGCAGGACCTCCGGATCCCGCCAGGCCCGGGACAGGGCAGTCTTGAGCATCGGGCGCATCTGAGCCCCCCTTGTTTCTCGCTACCCTGTGGCAGCGCGTGTGGACGGTGGGTGAGATCAGCATGCCCGAACTGCGGGAACCGGGGCCCTGGTTATCCACAGCCCTGGGAATAACATCCGACGATCGGCCGGATCAGTCGGTCACTTCGTGACCGATGTTGACAACAATTCGGCCAGGGCACCGGTGATCCGTCACAGCCAGCCGGTACCGTCGTGTGCCATGGCAGCCGAACGGGACTCCCAGCCCTCGGCGTCGCCTCGGCGGGCCCGCCCAGCGGCCGGGTCGGGAGTCGCGACGTCCGGCCAGGCGCGCGGCCAGGGCCACGGTCCGGTGGAGGTCCGGCGCAGCGCCCGCCGCAGCCGCACCGTCTCGGCCTACCGCGAGGGCGATCGGACCATCGTGCTGATCCCGGCCCGGATGTCGCCCTCCGAGGAGCAGCGCTGGGTCGCCCAGATGCTCGACCGACTGGCCGCCCAGGAGAGCCGCCGCAGCCTCGGCGACGACGACCTCGCGCAGCGCGCGCAGCGCCTCTCCGCCGCCTACCTGGCCGGCCGGGCCCGTCCGGAGCAGGTCCGCTGGGTCACCAACCAGAACTCCCGCTGGGGCTCCTGCACTCCGAGCGAGCGCACCATCCGGCTCTCGCACCGGCTGCAGGGCATGCCGGAGTACGTGCTGGACTACGTGCTGCTGCACGAGCTGGCCCACCTGCTGGTACCCGACCACGGCCCACGGTTCTGGGAGCTGCTGGAGGCCTACCCGCGCACCGAGCGGGCCCGCGGCTACCTGGAGGGCGTGGCGGCGGCCGCCCGGCTGCCGCACATCCCGGGGGCCCGGGCCGCGGGAGGGGCCGAGGAGCCCACCGGCTGCGAGTGACGCGCCGGCCGCCCGACGTTCGGACGGCCGGCGGTCGGCCGGCCCGGCGGTCGGACGGTCAGGCGGTCAGCTCCCGGGCCCGGGCGACCAGCGCCCGCACCGAGTCGTCGGTGAGCTCCGGCAGGGCGTCGTAGTCGAACCAGCGCAGCTCCAGCGACTCCTCGCTGATCACCTCGCGGGCGCCGGGCGCAGCCAGCACGACGTACTGCACGTCGAGGTGGGTGTTGGCCGGGCGGTCCTTGCCGGCGCAGTGCACCTCGTGCCGGTCGAGCTTGACCGGCAGCGGGCCGTTCGGCCCGGCGAGCAGCGTCAGGCCGGCGATCCCGGACTCCTCGGTCGCCTCGCGCAGCGCGCCGCCGGCCAGCGTGCCGTCGCCCGGCTCGCAGTGGCCGCCGGTCTGCAGCCAGAGCCCGACCTTGGGGTGCAGGGTGAGCAGCACCCGCCCGGCCGCCGGGTCGACGACCAGCGCGGACGCGGTGACGTGTGCGGGCAGGCAGCCGCGCCAGAGGCCGTCCGGACGCTCCGCGAGGTGTGCCAGGTAGGCCAGCCGCAGCTCGTCCTGCGCCGGGTCGCCGGGTGCCCAGGCGCTCAGCGCCCGCACCGCGTCGGCGTGCATCGGATCGGTGACGGTGGTGGTCTCCCGGCTCATGCGGCCGGGCCGCCGTCCTTGCCCTCGTCGTCCGAGCCGGCTGAGCCGTCCGAGTCGCCGGAGCCGTGCGAGTCGCCGGAGCCCGCCGAGTCCTCCGGGCGGCCCGCGGCGGCCTCGCCCAGCAGCTTGTCGAAGGCGCCGAAGTCGATCGCGCCCTCGGCCGGCTCCTCGCCCGCCGGGTGCACGAAGCCGTCCGGGTCGTCCAGGTCGGTGGCGGTGGGCAGCATGTCGGGGTGCTCCCAGAGCGCGTCCCGGCCCTCCAGCCCGCGCGCGTCGGCCAGCGAGGCCCACAGCCGCGAGGCGTCCCGCAGCCGGCGCGGTCGCAGCTCCAGGCCGACCAGGGTGGCGAAGGTCTGCTCGGCCGGTCCGCCGGAGGCCCGGCGGCGGCGCAGCGTCTCGCGCAGGGCACCGGCCTGCGGCAGGTGGGGCTCGGCGGCGGCGTGCACCACCGCGTCCACCCAGCCCTCGACCAGCGCGAGCGCCGTCTCCAGTCGGGCCAGCGCGGCCTTCTGCGCGGGGGTGTCCTCGGGCTGCAGCAGCCCGTTCGACAGCGCCTCCTGGAGCGCCTCGGGGTTCTCCGGGTCGAGCCGGCCCATCAACTCCTCCATCCGGGAGGTGTCGACCTTGATGCCCCGGGCGTACGCCTCGACCGCGCCGAACAGGTGCGCCCGCAGCCACGGCACGTGGGCGAAGAGCCGCTGGTGGGCGGCCTCGCGCAGGGCGAGGTAGAGCCGCACCTCGTCGGCCGGCACGCTCAGGCCCTCGCCGAACTCGGCGATGTTCTGCGGCAGCAGCGCGGCCTTGCCGGCCGGCGCGAGCGGCAGGCCGACGTCGGTCGAGCCGAGCACCTCGGCCGCCAGCGCGCCCAGCGCCTGGCCGATCTGGGTGCCGAACATGGCGCCGCCCATCGAGCGCATCACGCCCATCAGCGGGCCGGCCATGGCCTGCATCTCCTCGGGCAGCACGCCGCCCATGGCGTTGCCGACCCGCTCGGCGACCGGGTCCACCAGCTCCTGCCAGACCGGCAGGGTGGCCTCGATCCACTCGGCGCGGCTCCACGCCACCGCCGTGCCACCACCGGACGGGAACTCGGTGGCCGAGTCGAGCCAGAGGTCGGCCAGCCGGACCGCCTCGGCGACCGCGGAGCGCTCGGCGGCGCCCACCGAGCGGTCCTTCGCCTTGCCCTCGGCCGGCTCGGCCACCACGGTCTGCCGGGCGATGTCCTTGGCCAGCTGCCAGTTCACCGGGCCGCCCTCGAACGAGAGCATCTGGCCGAGCTGCTGGAACGCGGCGCCCAGGTCGTTGGGGTTGAAGCCGCCCATCATCGCGGCGAAGGGGTTGTCGCCGCCCGGGCCACCGGCGCCGCCCATGCCGAAGAGCGCGCCGAGCGGGTTGCCGCCGAAGCCGAAGGGCTGCGGCTGCGAGGGCCCGCTGTCGGACTTGCCCTGGTCGTCCTTCTTGCCGTCCTTGCCGTCCTCGGGCTCCTCGGGCGGGACACCGAATCCGAAGGGGAGGTCGCTCACGGGGGTCCTCGATCTGGTCGGCCGTCACGCGGTTGGAGTGGCGGGAAAAGCAGTGGGGGAACGGCCTCGGCGACGGCTCGGGGCGGGCTCACCCGCGCCGGGTGCACCGCCGAGCCCTCTCCTCGGGCAGGATGGACGGTACGTGACACTCGTACGTACGCACATAAGCTAACCGTGGAGGATGGCCGGTGAGTTCCCCGCCCTCGGACGTTCGCTCTGGGCTGACCGGAGGCGAGGAGGACCAGGCCACCCCGGGTTCACCGTCCCCAGCCTACGGCGGTCCGCCGCTCACCGTCGCCGTCACCGGCGCCGCCGGGGTGCTCGGCGAGCGCCTGGCCGCGCGCCTGGTCGACTCGCCCGGGGTCCGCCGGGTGCTGGCGATCGACGACCGCCGCGGTGAGGCGGCCGGAGTGCAGTGGCGGGTGCTGGACGTCCGCGACCCGGTGGTGGCCGAGCGGCTGCGCGGGGTCGACGTGGTGGTGCACCTGGCGATGGACCTCGGCATGGCGTCCGATCCGCGGGCCCGCAGCGCCTACAACGTGCGTGGCGCGCAGACCGTGCTGACCGCGGCCGCCGCGGCCGGGGTGCACCGGGTGGTGCTCTGCACCTCGGCGATGGTCTACGGCGCGCTGGCGGACAACGAGGTGCCGCTCGCCGAGGACTCCGAGCTGCGGGCCACCGAGGAGGCCAGCCTGGTCGGCGACCTGCTGGAGATCGAGCGGCTGGCCCACCGGGCGCCGCGCGCGCACCCGGGGCTGCAGGTCACCGTGCTGCGGCCGGCCGTGGTGGTCGGGCCGGGCGTGGACACCGTGCTGACCCGGCACTTCGAGGCGCCCCGGCTGCTGGTGGTGGCCGGCTCCCGGCCGTGCTGGCAGTTCTGCCACCTGGACGACCTGGCCTCGGCGCTGGAGTACGCCGCGCTCGGCCTGGTCGAGGGCGAGGTGACGGTCGGCTGCGACGGCTGGCTGGAGCAGGAGGACGTCGAGGAGCTCTCCGGGATCCGGCGGATGGAGCTGCCGGCCTCGCTGGCCCTGGGCACCGCGGCCCGGCTGCACCGGCTGGGCCTGACCCCGGCGCCCGCGGGGGACCTGGCGTACACCATGTACCCCTGGGTGGTCTCCGGCAGCCGGCTGCACGAGGCGGGCTGGCGGCCGCGGTACACCAACGAGGAGGTGCTGGCCGAGCTGCTGGAGCAGGTCTCGGGCAAGCACGCGGTGGCCGGTCGGCGGCTCGGCGGCAAGGAGGCCGCGACCAGCCTGGGCGCGGCGGGGGCGACGGTGGCCCTGGTGGGCACGGCGGCGCTGGTCCGCCGGGCCCGCAAGCGCCGCCGGATCTAGCGTCCGGATTCCACCGGGGGCCCGGACTTGGACAACCCGCCAAGTCCGGGCCGTCGTGGGCCGGGAATCGTGGGACGAGCGGGCTCTTGCCGGGCCCCGGCCGGCATCGGCAATCATGGGGGCATGTCCGAGAACCACGACGATCCCATCCGGCTGCTCGCGATCCGGGAGGCCCCGCTCTCCCTCGACGAGGTCCACGCCGCGGTCGGCGACGACGCCGCCGGTGGCACCACCGTCTTCGTCGGCACGGTCCGTGACCACGACGGCGGGAAGTCGGTGGCCGCCCTGGAGTACAGCTGCCACCCGAGCGCCGGGGCCGAGATGCGCCGGATCGCGGAGAAGGTGGTGGCCGACTTCCCGGTCCGGGCGCTGGCCGCGGTGCACCGGGTCGGCCGGCTGGAGATCGGCGACGCGGCGGTGATCGTCGCGGTCTCCTGCCCGCACCGGGGCGAGGCCTTCGCCGCCGCCCGCAGGCTGATCGACGACATCAAGCACGAGGTGCCGATCTGGAAGCACCAGGTCTTCACCGACGGCGAGGAGGAGTGGGTCGGCGCCGGTTCCTGCTGAGCGCTCCCGCTGTCCCCCGGATGGCGGCCTTCCGGCCCGACGAATGCGCCCTTGGGGTGGTGACACGCGGGGCGTGGTAACCCGGTTGGCGCCGCGGCCGTTCTCCGTCCAGGCGGTTAATGTGCTGATAGGCACGATGAACTGGGAGATGGGACATGGCAGCGCTCGCCTGGTTGGGGATCCCCGTCGTCGCGGCGCTGCTGGCCGCTCTCTGGGCGGCCTGGGCCGCCCGCCCGCCGCGGGCCACCGGCGACGGCGCCTCGCTCGCCGAGCACCAGCGCTTCCTGGCCGCGATGGAGCGCAGTACCACCGTCGCCCGCCGGCCCGAGGACCCGGTCGAGTAGGGGAGCTCGCGGACCCGGGGGGCGCCGAGTGGCACTGGTCCCGTACTGTCGTGGCATGCCACGCCGCTCTGCGACGATGCTCGCCGCCACCCTGCTGCTCATAGCGCTGCTCTGCGCCTCCGTGCTGATGAAGGTGCCGTACACCGAGCTGAGCCCCGGGCCGACCTACAACACGCTCGGCGCGCAGGACAAGGCCGGCACCCCGGTGATCAGCATCAGCGGGCACCAGACCTATCCGGTCAGCGGGCACCTCAACATGACGACCGTCCAGGTCACCGGCGCGAACTACCAGCCGAGCCTGGTCTCGGTGGTGGTCGGCTGGCTGCGCAGCGACGTGCTGGTGGTGCCGCACAGCAGCATCTACCCGCCGAACCAGACCGAGCAGCAGGCCGAGCAGGAGAACGCCGAGGAGTTCGCCTCCTCCCAGGACAGCGCCAAGACCGCGGCGCTCACCGAACTCGGCTACCCGGTGGGCACCGAGCTGATCGTCTCCTCGGTGGTGGCCGGCAGCCCGTCCGAGGGCAAGCTGCACGCGGGCGACCAGATCGTCGCGGTGGACGGCACCCCGGTCACCGACCCGGCCAAGGTGGCGCCGCTGGTCACCAAGCACAAGCCGGGCGAGAACGTGGTCTTCACGGTCGTCCCGCACGACAAGGCCGGCGCCACCCCGAACCCGGCGGACGAGCAGCAGGTCACCATCACCACCACCAAGGCGCCGGACGACCCCAACCGGGCCATGGTCGGGATCGTCCCCGGCACCACGCACACGTACCCGTTCAACATCGACATCGGGCTGCAGGACGTCGGCGGCCCCAGCGCCGGGCTGATGTTCTCGCTCGGCGTGATCGACAAGCTGACCCCGACCGACCTGACCGGTGGCAGGTTCGTGGCCGGCACCGGGACGATCGACGACAACGGGAACGTCGGCGCGATCGGCGGGATCTCGATGAAGGAGATCGCCGCCCGGGACGCCGGTGCGCAGTACTTCTTCACCCCCGCCGACAACTGCGCCGAGGCGAGCAAGGACACCCCGAGCGGGCTGCGGCTGATCAAGGTGCAGACGCTGGACGGCGCGCTCAAGGCGCTGGCGCAGATCCGGGCCGGGCAGGACTCCGCGCTGCCGTCCTGCTCCGCCTCCTGACCCGCTCCGCCCCGCGACCCCGCTCCGCGTCCCGAGCCGCGCGGCTCCCTGACCCGCGCGGCTCCTCGACCGGGCGGGTCGGCGGGCGGAGCGTCCCGAGGTCCTAGGCGAAGGTCGCCAGCAGCGCCTTGGTCAGGCCGGGAACCAGGTCGGGACCGGTCAGCACCTCACGGGCGAGGTCCTTCTCGCGCAGTCGCAGCGCCGTCTCGCGCTTGCCGTCGCGCAGCACGGCCGCGGTGATCCGGACCTCCTGGCGGTTCGGGTGGTTGGCCACCCACTCGGCGATCTGCGCCTCGGAGGCGTTGGCCGGGCGGGTCTTCTCGGCGCCCGGTGGCAGCATCAGCCGCTCGACCACCAGGGCGCAGCCGGCCACCATGTCCGGCCAGGCGATGGTGCCGAGGAACTCGTCCAGCGCCATGCCGGCGGGCAGCTCGTCCTGCTCGACCGGGGTCAGCGAGCCGTCCTGCGCGGCGTCGAGCCCGAGCTGCTTGGCCAGGGCCGGGTCGGTCCGGCGCAGCTGGGCGCTGTCCACCAGGGCGAACAGCCGGGTGGGCAGGTCCCAGCCGAGCCCCGCGACGTACTCGTCGATCTCCAGGGCGGCGCGGGTCAGCGGGGTCGCGGCCGGCGGGAGGCCGGCGTCGGCGGGGGTGTTACGGGCATCGGACATGGCTCAATCCTCACACGCCCCGGGCCGCGCCGACGCCCGGTGGCCGGGGTGGCCGGCCGGGGAACGCACCGGGCGCCTGGGAACTCGGCCGACGGCCGATTAAGTTGCTCTGGGTGGGTCGCCCGGCAAACCCGGTGTCACCCACCCGGCTCCATCGTCCCTGGCCGTCCGACCACAGCAGAGGTGCCCCCTTGGTGTTCCAGATGCCCGACCGTGGCGGGTCGGGGTTCCGTCCAAGAGTCGGCCCGCCCTCTCGGCGCATCCGGGCGCTGGTGCTCACCGTCGGTCTGCTGCTCCTGGTGTTCCTGGCGTTCGTGCTGTTCGCCGGGTTCTGGACGGACTGGCTCTGGTTCCGTTCGGTCCACTACGCCTCGGTCTTCACCACCCGGCTGTGGACGCAGCTCGGGCTGTTCGCCGCATTCGGGCTGGTGATGGCGGTGGTCACCGGGGCGAACATCTGGCTGGCGTACCGGCTGCGCCCGCCACTGTCGGCGATGTCGGTCGAGCAGCAGAGCCTGGACCGCTACCGGAGCGGCCTCGCGCCGTACCGGCGGTCGGCGCTGCTCGGCGTCTCGCTGGTGATCGGCCTGATCGCCGGGGCGGCCGCGTCCGGCAAGTGGCGGCTCTGGCTGCTGTGGACGAACGCGACGCCGTTCGGGACCAAGGACGGCCAGTTCCACCTGGACGTCGCGTTCTACGCCTTCGACCTGCCGTGGTACGAGTTCCTGCTGGGCTTCGCGTTCAGCGCGGTGGTGGTCTCGCTGGCCGCCGCGCTGGCGGTGCACTACCTCTACGGCGGCCTGCGGCTGCAGGGCCCCGGGCGACGGGTGGGCGTCGGGGCGCAGGGCCACCTCGCGGTGCTGCTGGGGGTCTTCGTGCTGCTCAAGGCGGCCGCGTACTGGCTGGACCGGTACGGGCTGGCGGTGAAGACCGGCGCCTACAAGGGCGTGGCCGGCTGGACGGGCCTGCGCTACGCGGACGCCAACGCGGTGCTGCCGGCCAAGACCATCCTGTTCTTCGTGGCGCTGATCTGCGCGGTGCTGTTCTTCCTCACCCCGGTCCGGCGGACCTGGGCACCGGCGCTGATCGGCTTCGGGCTGATGGCGCTCTCGGCGGTGCTGATCGGCGGGCTCTACCCGGCGATCGTGCAGCAGTTCCAGGTCAAGCCGAACGAGCAGGCCAAGGAGACGCCCTACCTCAAGCAGAACATCGACGCGACCCGGCAGGCCTACGGGATCGCGGACAGCCAGACCCAGCAGTACACGCCGGCCGGCTCGACCAACGCCGGGGCGGTCGCGCCGGACGCCCAGACCATCGCGGACATCCGGTTGCTCGACCCGAACGTGGTCTCGCCGACCTTCCAGCAGATCGAGCAGCAGCGCTCCTACTACGGGTTCCCGTCCACCCTGGACGTGGACCGCTACCCGTCGGCCGGCGGCACCCAGGACACCGTGATCGGCCTGCGCGAGCTGGACCTGAACGGTGTCCAGCAGCGCAACTGGATCAACGACCACTTCAAGTACACCCACGGCTACGGCGTGGTGGCGGCCAAGGGCAACCAGGTCAACGACAAGGGCCAGCCGGTCTTCACCGAGTCCGGCCTGCCCACCACCGGCTCGCTGGGCGACTACCAGCAGCGGATCTACTACGGCGAGAAGACCGACACCTACGCCATCGTCGGCGGCAGCAACCGGGAGATCGACTACACCGCGGACAGCGGCGACCAGACCTACCAGTACCAGGGCGGCAGCGGGGTCTCGCTGAACGACCCGATCACCCGGGCCGCCTACGCGGTGAAGTACCACGAGCCGCAGATCCTCTACTCGGGGGCGATCACCAAGGGCGCCAGGCTGCTCGACAACCGCACGCCGCAGCAGCGGGTGGAGAAGGTCGCGCCCTGGCTGGCGATCGACGGCGACCCGTACCCGGTGGTGCAGAACGGTCACCTGACCTGGGTGCTGGACGGCTACACCACCTCGGACGGCTATCCGTTCTCCACCCGGACCACGCTGGGCGACGCCACCAAGGACTCGCTGAGCGACCAGCGCGGCGGGGTGCTGACACCCGCCAACCAGGTCAACTACATCCGCAACTCGGTGAAGGCCACGGTGGACGCGTACACCGGGCAGGTGACGCTCTACCAGTGGGACGACACCGACCCGGTGCTGAAGACCTGGATGAAGGCGTTCCCCGGCACGGTCCAGCCGCGCGGCGCCATCCCGGCCGCGCTGCTGCCACACCTGCGCTACCCGCAGGACCTGTTCAAGGTGCAGCGCGACCTGCTCGGGATGTACCACATGACCGACCCGAACTCGTTCTTCAACGGGACGGACATCTGGCAGGTGCCGGTCGACCCGACCAACGACACCGGCCAGGCCCAGCCGCCCTACTACCTGACCCTGCGGATGCCCGACCAGTCCGCCGCGACCTTCTCACTGACCAGCACCTTCGTGCCGAGCGGGCGGGACAACCTGGCGGCCTTCATGTCGGTGGACTCCGATCCCGGGCCGGACTACGGGAAGATCCGGATCCTGAGGGTGCCGAGCGACAGCAAGACGCTGGGGCCCAAGCTGGTGCAGTCGCAGTTCAACTCCAATCCGGACGTGGCCAACCAGCTCACCCTGTTGAAGAACGGCAGCGACTCCGACCTGGAGTACGGCAATCTGCTCACCCTGCCGGTGGGCGGCGGGTTCCTCAACGTGGAGCCGGTGTACGTGAAGGGGCGCGGCGCCAACTACCCCGTGCTGCAGAAGGTGCTCGCGGTGTACGGCAACGACAACGTGGCCTTCGAGGACACCCTGCAGGCGGCGCTGGCCAAGGTGTTGGGCGGGGCCGGCGGAGCCACCGGCACGGCGTCGTCCGGCGGTTCGGCGTCCGGCGGTTCGGCGTCGGGTGGTGGGGCGTCGCAGTCGCCGGGTGGCGACGCCGCGCTGCGGAAGGCGTTGGCGGACGCCCAGCAGGCCTTCACGAACGGACAGACCGCGCTGAGGAACGGCGACTGGGCCGCGTACGGCACGGCGCAGCAGGCGCTGCAGAACGCGCTGAACGCCGCGGCGGCGGCCGAGCAGCGGCCCTGAGCCGCGACGCCGAGCCGGGCTCCCGCGCACCCCGTGACCGGTGGGGTGCGTGGGGTGGTCCGTGATCGTGCTATTGTTGAGACACAACGACGCGGGGTGGAGCAGCTCGGTAGCTCGCTGGGCTCATAACCCAGAGGTCGCAGGTTCAAATCCTGTCCCCGCTACTCTCGTCGAAGGCCCGGAGGAGTTCCTCCGGGCCTTCGACGTTTTCAGCCGGCCGTGTTCCCGGCCTTCGCTGTCCTCGGTCTTCGTCGGGGTCGCACCGTCCCGGCGTTTTCTCATCTCCCGGTGTGTTGACGCGGCCCGGCGGCTGGTCCACCGTGGGTCCACCCGGTGGGCGGCCGCCCGCGGTGGAGAGGAGCGGGGGCCGATGCCCGGGCCGGAGGTGGACGGCGGGCCGCTCCAGTACGAACTGCTCGGACCGTTGCGGGTCCACCGGGCCGGTGTGGAAAGCGCGTTGGGGCCCGCGATGCAGCGGGCGGTGCTCGCGGTGCTGCTGCTCAACGCCAACGAGCCGGTCTCCCGTGAGCAGTTGGTGCAGGCCGTCTGGGGGGCCCGGTCCACCGGTAACTCACCGGGTCTGGTGGCGACTTACGTCTCCCGGCTGCGGCGGGTGGTGGATCCCGGTCGGACCCGGCGGTCGCTCGGCGGGGTGCTCGCCACCGAGGGGGCCGGCTACCGGCTGCTGGTCGAGCCGGGCTGCCTGGACCTGCGGCTCTTCGAGGCGGCCCGGGCGCGGGCCCGCGAGCAGCGGGCGGCCGGGGACCTGGCCGGCTGCGAGGCCACCCTGGAAGGCGGGCTGGCGAGTTGGCGCGGGGCGCCGCTGGACGGCCTGCCCGGTCCGTACGCCGCTCTGCACCGTGGCAGGTTGGTCGAACTGCGGCTGGCCGCGCAGGAGGAGCGGTTCGAGTTGGCGCTGCTGCTCGGGCGGCACCACGAGGTGGTGGCCGAACTGGGTCTGCTGGCCGCCGCGCATCCGCTTCGTGAACGGCTGCGCGGGCTGCTGATGTTGGCGCTCTACCGGGCCGGCCGGCAGGGCGAGGCGCTGGCGGTCTTCGCGGAGACCAGACACCAGCTGGTCGCCGAGCTCGGGCTGGAGCCGGGGCGGGAGTTGGACGAGCTGCACCAGCGGATCCTGCGGGCCGACCCGGAGTTGGAGCCGGGGCGGCCTGCCGCGATGCTCGCCGGGCCGGCCCGACCGCTCTGGCGTCCGGCCCAACTCCCGAGCGAGCCGGCGGACTTCACCGGACGGGTGGCGGAGGTCCGGGCGCTGCGGCGGATCCTCGCTCCGGACCGCCGACCGGCCACCGTGCCGGTGGCGGTGCTGACCGGGCCGCCCGGGATCGGCAAGACGGCACTCGCGGCGCACACCGCGCACCTGCTGCGCGAGCGGTTCCCGGACGGGCAGCTCTGGGCGGCGCTGCACGACGCGGCCGGCCGGCCCCGGTCGCCCGGTCGCCTGCTGGGCCGGCTGCTCACCGACCTCGGTGTCGAACCGGGCGCGCTGCCGGTGGAGTCGGAGCAGCGCGCGGCGCTGTTCCGGTCGGTCACCTGGGGGCGGCGACTGCTGCTGGTGCTGGACGACGCGGCGGACGCGGCGCAGGTGACGGCGGTCCTGCCGGGGGCACCGAGCTGCGCGGTGCTGGTGACCGGGCGCGGGCGGGCGCTCGGGCCGGCCGGGGCACGGGTGGTGCCGCTCGGCGGGCTCGGGCCGGCCGAGGCGGGCCGCTTGCTGCGTCGGGCCGCGGCGGTCGGTGCCGGGACGGGTGAGGCGGACGGGCCGGCGGCCGAGGCCGTGCTGGCGGTCTGCGCGGGGTGGCCGCTGGCGCTGCGGGCCGCCGCGGCCCGGGTCGCCGCGCGCCCCGGGCGGGGGCTGGCCGGGCTGGCCGAGCGGCTGACCGAGGAGACCCGGTGGCTGGCCGAACTCGGGCCGGGTGGTGGGGGAGTGGTGGCGGCACTGGTCTCGGCCGAGCGACGGCTGCGCCGCGGGCCGGCCGGTCCGGCCGCCGCCGCGGCGTTCCGGCGGCTCTGCCGGTCCGGTGGCACCCGCTTCCTCGGGCCCACCGTGGCCGGGGAGTTGGAGGTGGACGCGCCGCGGGCGGAGGAGTTGCTCGACCTGCTGGCCGAGCACGGCCTGCTGCGGCCGGAGGGCGACGGCGAGTACCACGCGCACTCGCTGACGGCCTGCTACGGGCGGTCCGGCGAATGGACGGCGAATGGAATCCGGATGTCGTGGACGCGTCCGCCGTCCCCCGGTCGACCGGGCTGACCTGCGGTTCTTCGGGGCGCCCCGAGCATGGGCGGGTGAGCGGCGGGTGTCCGGGGAGCGGCCGGCGGGCGGGCGGAACGCGAGCCCTTGACCCGCTATTTGGTCTAGTCCACTCTGTGTTGCCGGGGCCCGGGGCGCGCTGCTCGTCCGTGTCGAGGAGCACCCCTCCTCCCGCTGTCGGCCCCGCCGCCCCCTGCGCCCGCCTCCGTGCCGCGGCTCGTCGTGCCGCGCCGTCCCACCGAACCGAGGAGCCGCCTCGTGCACCGTGCGACCCGACAGAACCAGAGCAGACCGGCCGACGGGCCGGGCGGCAGAGCCGGCCTCGGCGCACGAGCGGCGCTGGCCGGCACGGTGGCGTTCGCGCTCGCGGTGAGCGGCGCGGTGCTGCTCGCCGGGGGTGCCAGCGCCAGCACCGCGGCCACGCCCGCCGACAGCGCCAACCTGCTGCAGAACCCGGGCTTCGAGACCGGAACCCTGCAGGGCTGGCAGTGTTCCAACGGCTCCGGAGCCGTGGTCACCAGCCCGGTGCACTCCGGGACGTACGCGTTGCTGGCCACCCCGACGGGCAGCGACGACGCGCAGTGCGTCCAGCAGGTCGCGGTGCTTCCCAACTCGTCCTACTCGCTCAGCGGTTGGGTCCAGGGCAGTTACGTGTACCTGGGGGACAGCGGCACCGGCGGGACGGACACCTCCGACTGGAGCAGCAACTCGGCCTGGAACCAGCTGAGTACGAGCTTCACCACCGGCCCGTCTAGCACGTCGGTGACCATCTACCTGCACGGCTGGTACGGCACCGGCGCGTACAGCGCGGACGACCTGGTGCTGAGCGGCCCGGGTGGCACCCCGACGCTGCCGTCCACGCCGACGCCGACACCGACCCCCACGCCGACGCCCAGTCCCACCCCGACGCCCACCCCCACCCCCACGCCCACCCCCACCCCCACGGGCCCGAGCGGCGGGAACAAGCACCTGCTCACCGGCTACTGGCAGGACTTCGACAACGGCGCCACCGACCAGCGACTCAGCGACGTCAACCCGGCCTACGACATCATCGCGGTGGCCTTCGCCGACGCCGACCCGAACAACCCGGGCGGCATCACCTTCAGCCTGGACCCCACCCTGGCGAGCAAGCTCGGCGGCTACACCGACGCCCAGTTCAAGGCCGACATCAAGGCCAAGCAGGCGGCCGGCGTCAAGGTGGTGCTCTCGGTCGGCGGCCAGAACGGCACCATCTCGGTCGGCGACGCCACCTCGGCCGCCAACTTCGCCTCCAGCGCCTACGCGTTGATGCAGCAGTACGGCTTCGACGGGGTGGACATCGACCTGGAGAACGGTGTCAACGCGACCTACATGTCCAGCGCGCTGCACCAGTTGGCCCAGCAGGCCGGCCCCGGTTTCGTGCTCACCATGGCGCCGCAGACCATCGACATGCAGTCCACCGGCACCGCCTACTTCCAACTGGCGCTGGCCACCAAGGACATCCTCACGATGGTCAACACCCAGTACTACAACTCGGGTTCGATGAACGGCTGCGACGGCAACGTCTACTCCGAGGGCAGTGAGGACTTCCTCACCGCGCTGGCCTGCATCCAGCTCCAGGGCGGCCTCGCGCCGAGCCAGGTCGGCCTCGGTGTGCCGGCCTCGACCAGCGCGGCCGGCAGCGGATACGTCGACCCGCAGACCGTCGACAACGCGCTGGACTGCCTGGCCAGCGGCACCAACTGCGGCTCCTTCAAGCCCCCCACCAGCTGGCCCGGCATCGGCGGTGCCATGACCTGGTCCACCAACTGGGATGCCAGCAACGGCAACTCCATCGCGACCACGGTCGGCGGCCACCTGCACGGCATGAGCTGACCGGCCGTACTCCCCGTCTCCTCGCCCCCACATCACAGGAGAGAACCGCATGCGCAGAACCACCCGATCGGCATGGGCGGTGAGTTCGGCCGCCGCCACGCTGCTGGCCGCCGTACTGTCGGTGCTGGGCGCTGCCCACGCCCAGGCCACCCAGAACCACCCGGCGGCCGCCCCACCGGCCGTTCCGGCGAACACCACCGGTGCGCCCGCCACCTCGGGCGGTCTCAAGGTCGCGTACTACGACCAGTGGTCGGTCTACCAGAACGCCTTCTACCTGAAGAACGTGGACCAGGAGGGCATGGCCGGCAAACTCGACTACCTGATCTACGACTTCGAGAACATCGACCCGACCAACCTGACCTGCTTCGAGGCCGACCAGGCCGCCTCGCAGGACGAGAGCGACCCCAACGCGGGCGACGGGGCCGGTGACTCGTTCGCCGACTACGGCAAGAGCTTCGGCTCGGACATCAGCGTGAACGGCACCGCCGACACCTGGAACCAGCCGATCGCCGGCAACTTCAACCAGCTCAAGGAGCTGAAGGCGAAGTACCCCAACCTCAAGATCCTGCTCTCGATCGGTGGTTGGACCTACTCCAAGTACTTCTCGGACGCGGCGGCCACCGACGCCTCGCGCAAGAAGCTGGTCAGCTCCTGCATCGACATGTTCATCAAGGGCAACCTGCCCTCGCAGAACGGATACGGCGGTACCGGTACCGGTGCCGGCATCTTCGACGGGTTCGACATCGACTGGGAGTACCCGGGCGGTGGCGGGCACGTCGGCAACCACGCCTCGGCCGCCGACAAGCAGGACTTCACCGCGCTGCTGGCCGAGTTCCGTTCGGAGTTGGACGCGCAGGGCGCGGCCGACGGCAAGACCTACGCGCTCTCGGCGGCGCTGCCCTCCGGCCAGGACAAGATCTCCGACATCCAGACCGACCAGATCGCCCAGTACCTGACCTTCGGCGACCCGATGACCTACGACATGCACGGCGGTTGGGAGCCCACCGGGCCGACCAACCACCAGTCGCCGATCTACGACAACCCGGCCGACCCGTCCAGCCCGATCGCCCCCGGGACGAGCAAGTACTCGATCGACGAGGCGATCAAGGCCTACACGGTCGGCGATCCGCAGTACGGCATCCCCGGCGGCTTCCCGGCGAACAAGCTCAACATCGGGATCCCGTTCTACTACCGGGGTTGGACGGGGGTGCCGGCCGGCAGTGCGGGCGGGCTCTTCCAGACCGCGACCGGGCCGGCGACGGGCGCGGCCGACTCCGGGAACGTGGCCGGCATCCGGATGTACAAGGAGCTCTCGGGGGTGGTGGACAACCCGGCGGACACCTTCTGGGACCCGGTCGCGCAGGCCGCGTACTTCTACGACGGGACCAACTTCTGGTCCGGTGAGGACGCCCAGTCGATCCAGGCGAAGGCCGACTACCTGCACTGCAACGGGCTGGGCGGGACGATGATGTTCTCGTTGTACGACCTGGACCCGGCGGCCACGCTCTTCGACGCGGCGGTGGCGGACACCAACGGCTCGGCGAGCAGCTGCCCGGCCCCGCCGACGCCCACCCCCACGCCCACGCCGACCCCCACACCGATCCCCACTCCCACGCCGACGCCGACCCCCACACCGACCCCCACTCCCACGCCGACGCCGACCCCCACACCGACCCCCACCCCCACGCCGACGCCGACCCCCACCCCGACGTCCACCCCCACCGGCGGCGTGGTCAACGGCGGCTTCGAGACCGGCGCCCTCTCCCCGTGGAGCTGCACCAGCAACCTCGGCACGGTGGTGAGCAGTCCGGTGCACTCCGGCTCGTACGCGCTCGCGGGCGCCGCGAGTAGCTCCGACGACGCCCAGTGCACGCAGACGGTGGCCGTCCAGCCGAACACCACCTACACCCTTGCCGGCTGGGTCCAGGGCGACTACGTCTACCTCGGGGTCACCGGCTCCGGCGACGACACCTCGACCTGGACCAGCAGCCCCGGTTGGACCAAGCTCTCCACCTCGTTCACCACCGGTGCGAACGTGAACTCGGTGCAGGTCTGGTTGCACGGCTGGTACGGGCAGGGTACGTACTACGCCGATGACATCAGCCTGAACTGAGCTTCCGTGACCTGACGGAGGCGGTGCCAGCCGAAGCGGTGGCACCGCCTCCGGTACTATTGGCGGACGCTCGGTTCATCCCCTTTGACAGTTGGGGGTTTGTGAGGCGCAAGTGTCGGGAAATCGACAAAGCGCCGAAGCTGCCCCGCCGGCTTCGGCCGGCCCGGCAAAATTGCGCGAGGCTGGTGTACGCGGGTATCGGGTGATGCGACGATGGACCACACGGGGGACGGTGCACGGAGATTGACGATCCGTGCGCCCCGACGCGTCCCCGGCGGATGCCGCAGCACCTGGGGGGAGCGGGAGTCGGCATGAAGCTGATCGGCAGGGGCGACACCGGAGCCGAGCCGGTCGGGGACGGCGACGAGACCACCGCCCCGGTGCCCGCGCAGCGCGGGAGCGCGCCGGCGCAGAACCGCTCGTACGGGCCGGAGAGCCTGGTGCACGTCCCGGCACCGCAGCTGGCCGGACCCTACCCGGCGACCGCCGGCAGCGCCGCGGCACTGGGCACGCCCGGTGCGAGCTTCGAGTCCGAGCTGGCGGCCCGGGAGTCCGCGGCGTTGGAGACCAGGCACCGCTCCGCCGCCGACGAGGGCGACCCGAACGCGGCCAGCCAGCTCGGCGCGCTGCTGCTGCGCCGCGGCGACCTGGACGAGGCCGAACCGTATCTCCGTCGCGCCGCCGGCGCCGGCCTGCGGGCCGCCGCCAACAACCTCGGCGTGCTGCTGCACCAGCGCGGGCACCGGGCCGAGGCCGGCCAGTGGTGGCGGCAGGCCGCGGTGGCCGGCAGCGCCCCGGCCGCGCACGCGCTCGGCCTGCACCTGCGCGACCAGGGCGAGGAGGAGGCGGCCGAGTACTGGCTGCACTTCGCCGCCGAACAGGGACACACGCTGGGGGCGTACGCGCTGGGCGACCTGATGGAACACCGGCGCGACGTGCGCGCCGAGCGTTGGTTCAAGGCCGCCGCCGACGCCGGCCACCGCGAGGCCGCCTACCGGCTGGCCCGGATGCGCGAGGCGGCCGGCGACAAGGAGAGCGCCGAGACCTGGTACCGCACCGCCGCGGTCCGCAGCCACCCGCGGGCCGCGCTGCGGCTCGGCGTGCTGGTCGAGGAGCGCGGGGCGCGCGACGAGGCGGCCCGCTGGTACCGGCAGTCGGCGCAGAACGGCGAGCCGCGGGCGGCCTGCGCGCTGGGCTTCCTGCTGCGCGACTCGGGGGACCTGCCGGCCGCCGCCGAGTGGTGGCAGGAGGCCGCCGAGGCGGGCGACGGCAACGCGGCCAACGCGCTCGGCGCGCTGCACGCCGGCCGGGGCGAGGACGCCGCCGCCGAGCGCTGGTACCGCGCCGCGCTGGACGCCGGCGACCACAACGGCGCGTTCAACCTCGGCCTGCTCTGCGCCGCCGCGGGCCGCGACGCGCAGGCCGAGCAGTGGTACCGCCGGGCCGCCTACGCCGGCCACCGGGAGGCCTGCAACGCGCTGGCCGTGGTGCTGCTGCAGCGCGGCGACGAGTCGGGAGCCGAGCCCTGGTTCTCCAAGGCCGCCGAGGCGGGCAGCGTGGACGGCGCCTTCAACCTGGGCATCCTGCACGCCAACCGCGGCGAGCACCAGCAAGCCCAGGAGTGGTACGCCCGGGCCGCCGCCGAGGGCCACGGCGAGGCGGCACTGCAACTCGCGGTGGCCAAGGAACAGCGCGGCGACCTGACCGCCGCGCTGGAGCGCTACCGGCAGGCGGCCGAGGGCGGGTCGGCCGAGGGCGCGTTCCGGCTGGCCTCGCTGCTGGACCGGCGCGGTGGCGCCGAGGAGGAGGCCGAGCACTGGTACGCCATGGCGGCCGACGCCGGGCACGCGCGGGCCCAGGTGCGGATGGGCGTGCGGGCCGCCGAGCGGGGCGCGCTGGAGATCGCCGAGAGCTGGTACCGGCGGGCCGCCGAGGGCGGCAGCCGGAGCGCGGCGTTCAACCTGGGACTGCTGCTGGCCCGGCAGGAGAGCGAGGCCGAGGCGATGCTCTGGTACACCCGGGCCGCCGACGCCGGCCACGGCCGGGCCGCGCTGCGCCTGGCGCTGCTGGCGCTGCGCCGGGGCGAGCCGGTGCAGGCGGAGAACTGGTGCCGGCGGGCCACCGACTACGGGCCGGCCGAGGTCGCGGAGCGGGCCGCCCGGCTGCTCGACGCGCTGCACCCGGAGATGACCGCGTAGCGCGGGTGGCTCCTCAGCGGCAGTCGGGGCAGACGCCGCGGTAGGTGATCTCGGCGCCGGAGAGCGCGAAGCCGAAGCGTTCTTCGGCGGGGAGCGCGGCGAGCGGGTCGCCGGCCGGGTGGACGTCCCGGATGGTGCCGCAGCGCGAGCAGATCAGGTGCTGGTGCGAGTGGTGCGCGTTGGGGTCGTACCGCTTCGCCCGGCCGTCCGTGCTGACCTCCAACACCTCGCCCAGGCCGACCAGTTCGCCGAGCGTGTTGTAGACCGTCGCCCGGCTGATCTCGGGCAGCCGGGAGGCCGCGCGGGCGTGCACCTCGTCCGCGGTCAGGTGCACGTGGTCGCCGTCGAGCACCTCGGCCACGACGCGCCGCTGTGCGGTCAGTCTCCAGCCTCGTTCGCGCAGGCGTTCCAGCAGGTCGCTCATACCACCCAGAGTAGCAAGATCTCGTTCTGGTTCCAGTGTTGACTTAGACAAAGTCCAAGATAGGATCTGGTCAACACGACCGGATGACGCGGAGGTGCTCCCATGACTGCCCAGGACGAGTTGCGGCCAACCCTGACCACCGAGGCCGGTGCGCCGGTGGCCGACAACCAGAACACCGAGACGGCGGGCGTCGGCGGTCCCGCGCTGATCCAGGACCAGCTGCTCTTCGAGAAGCTCGCGCACTTCAACCGGGAGCGCATCCCGGAGCGCGTGGTGCACGCCCGCGGCGCCGCCGCGTACGGCACGTTCACGGTGACCGCCGACGTGAGCGCCTACACCCGGGCCAACTTCCTCTCCGAGGTGGGCAAGCAGACCGAGACCTTCCTGCGGTTCTCCACCGTGGCCGGCAACCTCGGCTCGGCCGACGCCGTCCGCGACCCGCGCGGCTTCGCGCTGAAGTTCTACACCGAGGAGGGCAACTACGACCTCGTCGGCAACAACACCCCGGTGTTCTTCATCAAGGACGCCATCAAGTTCCCGGACTTCATCCACACCCAGAAGCGCGACCCGTACACCGGCTCCCAGGAGGCGGACAACGTCTGGGACTTCTGGGGCCTGTCGCCCGAGTCGACCCACCAGGTGACCTGGCTCTTCGGCGACCGCGGCATACCGGCCAGCTACCGCCACCTGAACGGCTACGGCTCGCACACCTACCAGTGGCAGAACGAGGCCGGCGAGCACTTCTGGGTCAAGTACCACTTCAAGACCGACCAGGGCATCCGGAACCTGACCTCCGAGGAGGCGGCCAAGCTCGCGGGTGAGGACCCGGACAGCCACCAGCGCGACCTGCGCGAGGCGATCGAGCGCGGCGAGTTCCCGAGCTGGACGGTCCAGGTGCAGATCATGCCCGCCGCCGACGCCGCCGACTACCGCTTCAACCCGTTCGACCTGACCAAGGTCTGGCCGCACGAGGACTACCCGCCGATCGAGATCGGCAAGCTGGAGCTCAACCGCAACCCCGACAACATCTTCGCCGAGGTCGAGCAGTCGATCTTCAGCCCGTCGCACTTCGTGCCCGGCATCGGCCCGTCCCCCGACAAGATGCTGCAGGGCCGGCTCTTCGCCTACGCGGACGCGCACCGCTACCGGGTCGGCGTCAACGCCGACCACCTGCCGGTGAACCGCCCGCACGCCACCGAGGCGCGCACCAACGGCCGGGACGGCTACCTCTACGACGGCCGGCACGGCCGCCGGAAGAACTACGAGCCGAACAGCTTCGGCGGCCCGGTCGAGACCGGCCGTCCGCTCTGGGCCGCCACCGCGGTGAGCGGGGTGACCGGTGACCACGTGGCGCCCTCGCACGCCGAGGACAACGACTTCGTGCAGGCCGGCAACCTCTACCGGTTGTTCGGCGAGGCCGAGAAGGAGCGCCTGGTGGCCAACCTGGCCGGCTTCATCGCCAAGGTCTCCGCCGACCGCGACGACATCGTCGAGCGCGCGATCGACAACTTCCGCCAGGCGGACGCCGACTACGGCCGCCGCCTGGAGGCCGCGGTGCGTGAGCTGCGCAAGCAGCGGTAACCGCACCCCGACAGACCGCGGGCCCCGGGACCGGTCCACCGCACCGGCTCCGGGGCCCGCATCCAACTCCCTTGCGGTGTAGGCCGGTTGGCGTCAGAAGCTGAGCCGGCGCAGCGCCTCCTCGTGCAGCAGGCCGTTGGACGCCACCGCGTCCGCCCCGCCTGGCCCGTCGATGCCGTCCAGGCCGGTGAACCGCCCGCCCGCCTCCTGCACCACGATGCACGGCGCGGCCATGTCCCACAGGTTCAGCTCGGGCTCGGCCGCGATGTCCACCGCGCCCTCGGCGAGCATCATGTACGACCAGAAGTCCCCGTAGGCGCGGGTCCGCCAGCAGGCCCGGGTGAGGTCGAGGAACGGGTCGAGCCGGCCGCGGTCCTCCCAGCCGGAGATCGAGGAGTAGGAGAGCGAGGCGTCCTCGATCCGGGACACCGAGGAGACCTGGATCCGGCTCGCCTTGGCCAGGCTGCGGCCGGCGAACGCGCCCAGCCCCTGGGCCGCCCACCAGCGGCGGTGCAGCGCCGGGGCCGAGACGATGCCGACCACCGGCCGCTCCTCGCCCGCCTCGTCCACCTCCAGCAGCGCGATCAGGGTCGCCCAGACCGGGACGCCGCGGATGTAGTTCTTGGTGCCGTCGATCGGGTCGATCACCCAGCGGCGCGGGCCCGAGCCGATCAGCCCGAACTCCTCGCCCATCACCGCGTCCCGCGGCCGGGCCCGCTGCAGCACGCTGCGCACCAGCTCCTCGGCCGCCTTGTCGGCGTCGCTGACCGGGGTGAGGTCGGGTTTGGTCTCGATCTTCAGGTCCAGCGCCCGGAAGCGTTCCAGGGTGACCGAGTCGGCCGAGTCGGCGAGGACGTGGGCGAGTCGGAGATCGTCGTGGTAGTCGGCCATGTCTGGAACAGTAGCGAGCCGCCCGCGTTCCCGACAGTTCGGCTCGCTCGGCGGACGGCGGGGTCAGGAACCGTCGGGCGAGCGGTGGGTGTGCCACCATGCTGGCGCACCCCGCCGACCGCCCGGGATCAGTGGCCGGAGCCGCTGACCTGGAGGCCGATCACGCCGGCGATGACCAGGGTGATGGAGACCAGCTTGAGCACCGAGCTGGACTCGTCCAGCCAGATCATGCCGTAGAGCGCGGTGCCGGCCGCGCCGATGCCGGTCCAGACCGCGTAGGCGCTGCCGACCGGGAGCTGCCTGAGGGAGAGGGTGAGCAGGCCGAAGCTGCTCAGCGCGAAGAGGGCGAAGGCGACGGTGGGGACGAGCCGGGTGAAGCCGTGGCTCAGCTTGAGGTTGATCGCGAACCCGGTCTCCAGCAGGCCGGCGAGGACCACCATGAACCACGCCATGTCTCCTCCTCGGGTGATCGGCCGCCCCTCCCATGGTCGCCAGAGGGCGCGGTCGGGGCACCTCAGTAGCCTCAGTCGCCCTCGCGGGCCTCCCGGGTGGAGAGCAGCCGGCGCAGCGAGTAGAGCCGGGCGGGCTCGGCCTTGCCGTCCGCGACCCAGGCGTCCAGCGCGCAGTCCGGCTCGTCGTGGCTGCAGGCGCGGGGGCAGTCCACCGTGCCGGGCTCCAGGTCCGGGAAGGCGTGGATCACCCGGGACGGATCGATGTGGGAGAGCCCGAAGGAGCGGAAGCCGGGGGTGTCGATCACCCAGCCCGGGTCCAGCGCCTTCTTCGAACGGGGCTTGGCACCCGGCGGCGGGGGCAGCCGCAGCGCCAGCGCCGAGACGGTGGTGTGCCGGCCGCGGCCGGTCACCGCGTTGACCTGCCCGGTGGTCCGCGTCCGGTCCGGGACCAGCGCGTTGACCAGGGTGGTCTTGCCGACCCCGGAGTGGCCGATGAAGACCGTGGAGCGGCCCCGCAGGTGCTCGCGGACCGCCTCGGCGCCGGCGGTCTCCAGCTCGTCCCGCCGGGTGACCACGTAGGCGATGCCGAGCGGCGCGTACGACTCCAGCAGCGGCTCGGCCGGCGCCAGGTCGGACTTGGTGAGCACCAGCAGCGGTTCCATCCCCGCGTCGTACGCCGCGACCAGGCAGCGGTCGATCAGCCGGGGCCGCGGCTCCGGGTCGGCGAGCGCGGTGACGATGGCCAGCTGCTGGGCGTTGGCGACCACGATCCGCTCGTACGGGTCGTCGTCGTCCGCGGTGCGCCGCAGCACCGAACTGCGCTCCTCGACCCGGACGATCCGGGCCAGCGTGTCCGGCTCGCCCGACAGGTCGCCGACCAGGCTGACCGTGTCGCCGACCACCACGCCCTTGCGGCCCAGCTCGCGGGCCTTCATGGCGAGCACCTCGCGCTCGTCCCTGCTGCCCGCGTCCACCAGGCAGGTCAGCCGACCCCGGTCCACGGTGAGGACCATCGCCTCCGCGGCGTCCTCGTGCTTCGGCCGGATCCGGGTCCGCGGCCGGGAGCCCCGGCGACCCGGGCGGTTGCGGATGTCGTCCTCGTCGGCGTCCTTGCCATAGCGGCGCATGGTGCTCGTACGTCTCCTCAGGTGGTGGCCGCCGGCGGCGGGTCCAGCAGGTCGGCCCACATCTGCGGGAAGTCGGGCAGGGTCTTGGCGGTGGTCGCCACGTTCTCCACCTGGACGCCGCGCACGGCCAGGCCGAGCACCGCGGCGGCGGTGGCCAGCCGGTGGTCCTCGTAGGTGTGGAAGACGCCGCCGTGCAGCGGGCGCGGGCGGATCAGCAGGCCGTCCTCGGTGTCGGTGACGTCGCCGCCCAGCGCGTTGATCTCCTTGGCCAGCGCGGCCAGCCGGTCGGTCTCGTGCAGCCGCAGGTGGGCGATGCCGGAGAGGTGCGACGGGGAGTCGGCCAGCGCGGCGACCGCGGCGATCACCGGGGTCAGCTCGCCGACGTCGTGCAGGTCGGCCTCGATGCCGTGGACGGCGCCGGTGCCGGTGAACTCCAACCCCTCGTCGACGAAGCGGCAGGAGCCGCCCATTCGGGAGTAGATCTCGCGCAGCTGGTCGCCGGGCTGGGTGGTGTGCCGGGGCCAGTCGCGCACGGTGACCCGGCCGCCGGTGACCAGCGCGGCGGCGAAGAACGGCGCGGCGTTGGAGAGGTCCGGCTCGACCACCAGGTCGCGGCCGAGCAGCGCGCCCGGGGTGACCCGCCAGACGTCCTTCTCACCGCCGTCCTCGGGCGCGTCCACCTGGGCGCCGGCCTGCCGCAGCATGTCGACCGTCATCCGGATGTGGGGCAGCGAGGGCACCGGGCCGCCGACGTTGCGGATCTCGACGCCCTGGTTGTAGCGGGCCCCGGAGAGCAGCAGCGCACTGACGAACTGCGAGGAGGACGAGGCGTCCAGCTCGACCGTGCCGCCGTCCAGCGCGCCGGAGCCGTGCACGGTGAGCGGGAAGCCGCCGCGCCCGCCGTCGTCGATCCGGGCGCCGAGCGCGCGCAGCGAGTCGATCACGCCGTGCTGCGGGCGCTCGTAGCAGCGCGGGTCGCCGTCGAAGTGCACCGGGCCGTCGGCCAGCACGGCCAGTGGCGGAAGGAAGCGCATGACCGTTCCCGCGTTGCCCACGTCGACCCGGGCCGGGCCGCGCAGCTGGCCGGTCGGGATGATCCGCCAGGCCTCGCCGCCGCCGCTGCCACCGCTGGTGTTGTTGACCTGCTCCTCGATACCCACGCCGAGCGCGCGCAGGCCGTCCGCCATCAGCTGGCTGTCCCGGCTGCGCAGCGGGCGGCGCACCCAGCCCGGCTCGGCGGCGAGGGCGGCCAGCACCAGGGCGCGGTTGGTCACGGACTTGGAACCGGGGATGGTCACCGTCGCGTCGACGGCGGCGGTCGCGACGGGGGCGGGCCACAGGGTCTCGGTCATGCGCCAAGTCTAGGGGGCGGCCCGTGAGCCGCCCGTTGGTGTTCCACGGGCCGGACGTGCCGCTCAGGCCAGCAGCCGGCTGCCGCCCACCAGCAGACACGCCAGCGCCACCACCAGGAAGAGCGCGACCCAGAGCAGCGCGCTCACCCCGGTCAGCCGGGCCAGCTGGTCGGCGTCCGAGTCGCGCGCGCCGCCCTGCCGGCGCTTGCGCTGCAGCTCGATCACCGGGCGGACCCCGGCCAGCAGCAGGAACCAGACGCCGAGGTAGGCGAAGACGGCCTGCAGCTGGTTGCCGCCGTACCAGGAGACGGCGAAGAAGGCGGCGCCGGTGAGCACCACCGCGAGCAGCCCGAAGGCGTTCCGGACCATCACCAGCAGGGCCGCCAGCAGCGCGATCGAGATCCACAGCAGCGCGGTGACGTGCCCGCCGGCGAGCAGCAGCGCGCCGCCCAGGCCGAGCAGCGACGGCGCGGTGTAGCCGGCCGCGGCGGTGAGGATCATGCCCGGGCCGGTCGGCCTGCCGGAGGAGACGGTCAGCCCGGAGGTGTCGGAGTGCAGCCGGATGCCGGCCAGCCGGCGGCCGGTGAGCAGCGCGGTCAGGCCGTGGCCGCCCTCGTGCGCGATGGTCACCACGGTGCGGCTGAGTCGCCAGGTCGGGTGCGGCAGGATCGCCAGCAGGGCGACCCCGGCGCAGACCAGCACCAGCCAGCGGGGCGGGTCGGGCTGGGTGCCCAGGACCCGCTGCCATACCGCGCTGATGCTGTCGCCGTTCATGGTCGTTCCTCTGTGGTGCGGGAGGTTTGGGGGGCAGCCTCCCACGGAGGGACGGCAAGGCGGTAGGGCCCGGTTCCCGGACGCGTGCCCCGGGGCGGCCGGGACGTGGCAGGCTGACGGCATGTGTGGTCGATTCGCGGCGAGCACCGGGCCGGAGGACATCGTCGAACTGTTCGACGTCCGACAGTGGGACCCGGCCGAGACGCTCGCGCCGAGCTGGAACGTGGCGCCGACCGCTCCGGTGGCCGCCGTGCTGGAGCGGTTGCCCAAGGGCGGCGGGCCGCCGGTGCGGCAGCTGCGGGTGCTGCGCTGGGGACTGGTGCCGGCCTGGGCCAAGTCGCCGGAGACCGCGGTGAAGATGATCAACGCGCGGGCCGACACCGTGCACGAGAAGCCCGCCTACCGGCAGGCCTTCGCCTCCCGCCGTTGCCTGCTCCCGGTGGACGGCTACTACGAGTGGCAGGCGGTGACCGGGCACGGCCAGGGCGATCCCGGCCAGGGCAGGGTGCGCAAGCAGCCGTACTTCGTCAGCCGGGTGGACGGCGCGCCGCTGGCGCTGGCCGGGCTGTACGAGTTCTGGCGGGACCGCCGGGTGCCCGCCGGGCATCCGGACGCCTGGCTGGTGACCTGCACCATCGTCACCACCGAGGCCGAGCCGCTGCTCGCCCCGGTGCACCCGCGGATGCCGCTCTTCCTCCAGCCGGAGGCCTTCGACGACTGGCTGGACCCCGCACTCGACGAGTCCGAGGAGGCCCGCCGGCTGCTCACCGCGCCGGAGCCGGGCCTGCTGGAGCTGACCCCGGTCTCCTCGGCGGTGGGCAACATCCGCAACAACGGCCCGGAGCTGACCAGGCTGGTGACCGCCGAGGCGGAAGGGGCGCTGTTCTGATGGACGCCTCGAGGACGGGTGCCCCGGGCGTGCTGGTGGCCACCCCGGCCGGGGAGGCCCGGATCAGCTGGCACCGCCCGGCCGGCGCGGCGCGGGCCGTGCTGGGCCTCGGGCACGGCGCCGGCGGCGGGATCGAGGCCGCCGACCTGGCCGCGCTGGCCGCCGCGCTGCCGGAGCACGGCGTCGCGGTGGCGTTGGTCGAGCAGCCCTGGCGGGTGGCCGGCAGGAAGGTCGCGCCGGCGCCGGGCACGTTGGACGCGGGCTGGCTGCCGGTGGCCGAGCGGCTGGCCGCCGAGGGGCTGCCGCTGGTGGTCGGCGGGCGCAGCGCCGGGGCCCGGGTTGCCTGTCGGACGGCCGCGGCCAGCGGCGCGGTGGCCGTGCTGGCGCTGGCCTTCCCGCTGCATCCGCCGGGCCGGCCGGAGCGCTCGCGGGCCGAGGAGCTGCTGGGCAGCGGCCGGCCGACGCTGGTGGTGCAGGGCGAGCGGGATCCGTTCGGGCGGCCCGCGGAGTTCCCGGAGCTGCCGGCCGGCCACCAGCTGTTCCCGGTGCCGTACGGCGACCACGGCCTCGCGCTGCCGAAGACCGCCCCGCTGGGCCGGCCCGAGGCGCTGGCCCTGGTGGTCGAGGCGGTGGCGGACTGGCTGGCCCGGATCGTGCCGCGCTGACCGCGGGGGCCGTGCTGCGCTGGGCGCACGGCCGCGAGCGGACGGTCGCGCGGGTGGGAATGTCCGCGCCACCGGCTCGGTTAACCCCTTCGTCAGGAACGCCCCAGCGGAAAGGCAGCCACATGGGTTCGATCGCGTGCCATGAGCGGCCCGAGGAGCAGAGCGCGCGGAGCGCCTTCATCCCGTGGTCGGAGTGGCTGGTCGCGGGCGAGAAGTCCGTGAGCCCGATATCCTCCGTTCCGGGCCAGCTCGCCGTGAGCCGTGCCCGTGATGCCGAGGAGGTGGGTCCGGTCGTCGCGACCGAGGACGAGCCGAACGCGGGCCTGGCCGGGCACGACCCGACGGACGAGTCGGGTGCCTCGCCGTTGACCGGTGAGGAGCTGGCCGAGGCGATCGGCGAGGACACCTTCCGGGTGTCCTCCGACGAGAGCGAGACGGCCCGGCGGGAGCGCTTCGAGCGCGACGCACTGGGCTACCTCGACCCGATGTACTCGGCCGCGCTGCGGATGACCCGCAACCCGGCCGACGCCGAGGACCTGTTGCAGGAGGCGTTCGCCAAGGCCTACGCCTCGTTCCACCAGTTCCGCGAGGGGACGAACCTCAAGGCCTGGCTGTACCGCATCCTGACCAACACCTTCATCAACTCGTACCGGAAGAAGCAGCGGGAGCCGCAGCGCACCGCCGCCGAGGAGATCGAGGACTGGCAGCTGGCCAGGGCCGAGTCGCACATGTCGACCGGCCTGCGCTCGGCCGAGACCCAGGCGCTCGACCACCTGCCGGACAGCGACGTGAAGGACGCCCTGCAGGCGATCCCCGAGGAGTTCCGCATCGCGGTCTACCTGGCGGACGTCGAGGGCTTTGCATACAAGGAGATCGCCGACATCATGGGCACTCCCATCGGTACGGTGATGTCCCGGCTGCACCGAGGCCGCCGCCAGTTGCGGGGCATGCTGGAGGACTACGCGCGCGAGCGCGGCCTGGTCCCGGCCGGCAGCGGGGCTGGGCGCGAGGCGAAAGGCACGGGCTCATGAGCTGCGGAGGTCCGCACGACACGGACTGCGGGGAGGTGCTGGACCACCTCTACGAGTTCCTCGACAACGAGATGGCCGAGGGGGACTGCGCCAAGCTGCGGCAGCACTTCGAGGAGTGCTCGCCCTGCCTGGAGAAGTACGGTCTGGAACAGGCCATCAAGGCGCTGATCAAGCGCTCCTGCGGGTGCGATGACACCCCGTCCGACCTGCGCAGCAAGGTGCTCGCCCGGATCGACAGCATTCGCGCCGGGCAGCGTGGCGAGTCACGGGTCGAGGTCTCGGTCGATCCCGAGGCGCCCGCCCACGGCGAGCCGTCCGGCCACGACGAGGGCGGGTTGCAGCCCGCCGGCCAGGTGGCGGCCACCCCGGCGGAGTAGCCCCCCGGACGCGACCGTCGAGAGCCCCGGAGCACCTGACGCTCCGGGGCTCCGACGCGTCTGCGGCCGGCCCGCCGGCGGCCAGTGATCTTCACGTCAGCCCGCTGATCTCACCCGATCGGGTGAGTATGTGCCGCTCAGGTCCGGGCAATGTGCGATGGCGGGTCCCCGGGCGCGAGCCGAGCCCTATCCTCCTGACGGGTATTCAACCCGGCCGCCGCAGGCCTGAGATCCTTGAGATGGGGAGGCTGAGATCGCTGTCGAACGCGGGGGCGGGGCGCTCCCTGACGACGTACCGGCGCGGCTGCCGAGGGCGGCGCTGGTCTACCTGCTGCTGGTCCTCGGCGCGGCCGGGTGCGCGCTGCTGCCCCTGCTCCCCGCCACCGGGCTGCCCGGCTGGCTCGGCCGGCCGGTGGACTGGCCCAAGGTCGGACTGCTGGCCCTCCTGCACGCCTGCTGGGAGTCGGTCGCGCAGGGGCTGCCCACGCCCTGCCTGCGGCTCTTCCGCCGGCTGCGCGTGCTCGGGCCACGGCTGGCGGGCCGCCCGGCGCTCGGTGCGGAGCCCGTGGAGTGCCGGGAGCCGGCCCGGCCGTCGGCCAACGCCTTCCTGCCGGTGCTCTTCACCGGGGTGCTGATGCTGCCGCCGGCCGCCGCCGCGCTGGTCGCCCTGCCGTCCGCGCTGACCGGCGCGGCCGCCGCGCCGCGGGTGCTGCGCCGGCTGTGGAACGCCGCGCAGTTCGCGCTGGCCGCCTGGGTGGCGTCGGCGCTGTTCCACCTGCTGGACGGGCCACGGCTGTTGCTGGGCGCTCGATACCCGGTCGCGCTGCTCCCGCCGCTCGCCGCCGTGCTGACGTTCTGCCTGGTCAGCAGCGTGCTGGTGGCCGGGATCCGGTGGCTCGCGGAGCGCCGGCCGCCGGTCGAGCTGGTCCCCGGCGCGCTCACCGGCCTCGGCCTGCCGGCCGTCGCGCACGCGCTCGGCGGCCTGATGATGGCGGTGCTGTGGCAGGGCCCGTACGGTGCCTTCGCGGCGGTGCTGGCGCTGCTGCCGCTCTCCGTCTCGGCCTGGGTCTTCGCCCAGGGGCACCGCGAGCGGGTGGCGCACCAGGCCACCGTCGAGGCGTTGGTGCAGGCGGTGGAGATCAAGGACGCCTACACCCGCGGCCACAGCGAACGGGTGGGCCGGGCGGCCGTGCTGATGGCCGGTCAGCTCGGCATCACCGGTGAGCGGCTGCGCACCCTGCACTTCGCCGGAACCCTGCACGACGTGGGCAAGCTCGGTGTGGCCACCGAGCTCCTGCGCAGAAACGGTCCACTGACCGAGGCGGAGCGCCGGGCGGTGGAGGTGCACCCCGAGTACGGGCACGAGCTGGTGCGCGGGATCGACTTCCTGGGCGAGGCGCACGGCGGCATCCTGCACCACCACGAGCGGATGGACGGCCGCGGCTACCCGCACGGGCTGGCCGGGGCGCGGATCCCGGAGTTCGCCCGGATCATCGCGGTCGCCGACGCCTTCGACTCGATGACCTCCACCCGGTCCTACCGTCGCGGCCGGCCGGTCCCGGAGGCCGTCACCGAGTTGCGGCGCTGTGAGGGCACCCAGTTCGACCCGGTGATGGTGCAGGCGTTGGTGACCGCCGTGCAGCGACACGGCTGGCAGCCGGCGCCGCCGATGGACGGCGAGCAGCCGCCCGAGGTGCCGGACATCCCGCTCGGGGTGCCCGAGCCGGTCACCCGGTCGGCTGCCGGCGGGTCGCGGTGACCGTGCGGCGGGTGGCGGTTCGTCCGGCCGGGTACGGTCCGCCGGTGCCGCGCCGGCTGGCGCCCGGCGCGGGCGTTGGCCGGGGCGCCGGGGCGGCCCTGCTGCAGGCGGCGGCGCTGCTGCTGGCGGCCGGGGCGGTCGGCTCGGTGCTGGTGCACGGGCTCGCCCAGCCTCGGGTGGCGGTGGCCTTCGTCGGGCTGATCGCGGTCGGCGAGGCGGTCCGGGTCGGCCGGCCCGGCGGCCGGGAGCAGGCCCCGCTGGGCGCCGCGGCCGCCCTCGCGTACGCGCTGCTGGGGCCGCTGCGCGGGCTGCCGACCAGCCACGGCGCGTTGCAGGTGGTGGCGGTGGCGGGGGCCGGGCTGACGGTCGGCTGGCTGCTGCGGTGCGTGCTGCTGGGCTCGGGCCGGGCCGAGGAGTCGCCGCCGCGGGTGCCGCCGCCGCGGCACACCGCGCCGCCCGCCCGCCAGCACCGCCGGCCGCGCCGGGCAGCGCTCCACCGCCGGGCCTTCGGCACCCTGCGGCGACTGTCGCGCTCGGCGGCCCGGCGGGACGAGGCGGCCCGCCGGCTCTGTTCGGTCGGCTTCGCCGCGGCGCTGTTCCAGCCGCTCTACCACACCGGAGCGCTGGACCGGGTCCCGCTCTCCGGGCCCGGCTACGGCGTGCTGCTGACCGTGGTGGCCGCGCTGGCGGCGCTCTGCGACGCCGTGTTCGCGGCCGGGCAGCAGCGGGCCCGGACCGGTCAGCGGTTCGGTGCCGCGCTGGAGGAGGAGCTGCGGGCGCTGCCCGGCATCGGGTCGGCGATCGCCGCCACCGGGATGCTGGTCAGCCTGGCGGCCGGCGAGGTCGGGCTCTGGGCGCTGCCGGCGTTCTGCACCCCGCTGTTGCTGGCGCTGGCCTCGTTCCGGCGGGCGGCGGCGATCCGGGCCACCTACGGCCAGACCATCGCCACGCTGGCCCGGGCCACCGACGTGGCGGGGTACACCGTGCCCGGCCACGCGCGCCGGGTGGCGGACACGGCGTGCGCGCTCGGCCGCGAGCTGGGAATGAGCGCCGACGAACTCGGTCTGCTGGAGTACGCGGCGCTGATGCACGACATCGGCCAGCTCTCGCTGGTCGAGCCGGTCCCGGACGGCGCCACCGCCGCCCTGCCGGACGTCGAGCAGCAGCGGATCGCCCGGCTCGGCAGCGAGGTGATCCGCCGCACCGGGGTGCCCGCGCAGGTGGCCGCGCAGGTCGCGCGGTTGGCGGACCCGCTCTACGGCCCGGACGGCCGGGTCGACCGGAGCCTGCCGCTGGCGGCCCGGATCATCCGGGTGGCCAACGCGCACGACGACCTGCTGGGCCCGGCCGGTCGGGCCCCCGTGCTGGCCACGCTGCGTGAGCAGAGCGGCCGGGCCTACGACGCCCGGGTGGTGGAGGCGCTGGTCGGGCTCGGACCGCTGCCCTCCGCCGCGGCGGAGGCCGGTCCGTGCGGAGTGGCCCGCCTGGAGAGCGGTTGAACCACCGTGCGGGAAGCGCACCCTGCCGCTGCCGTGGTTGGATGCGGTCATAGCGTGGAACACCCGATCCGGGGCCCCTGGCCCCAGGCCTCGGCCGCTCGGCCGGCGCGGCGGATCGGGTGGCGGAAACCCGTGCGGGACGCGGGTCGGCCGGCCTGGCAGGACGAGCCAGGTGCGGCCCGGCCCCGAGCAGGATTCAGCAGGACCGAGCGGACAGGCGGCAGGGCAACGTGAAGATCTTCCACCGGGCACGGCACCGGCCGTCCGCCACCTGGCGGCAGACGACCGACCGGGCCTTCACGCTGATCGACAACGGGCGGTACGAGGACGCCGGTGCGCTGCTCGTGATGGCGGCCGACCTGGAGCCCTGGCTCTCCGACTCCTGGTTCAACCTGGCCCTGTTGCACAAGTTCCGGCGCGACTGGGAGCAGGCCAGGGCAGCCGGCCTGCGGGCCGTCGCGCTGCTGGACCGCGACCACGGCGCCCCGGACTGGTGGAACCTCGGGATCACCGCGACCGCCCTGCAGGACTGGCCGCTGGCCCGCCGGGCCTGGCAGGCGTACGGCCTGCGGCTGCCGGCCGCCCCGAGCGCGGCGCCGGACGAGCCGGTCCGCCTCGACCTCGGCACCACCCCGGTGCGGCTCTCCCCGGAGGGCGAGTCCGAAGTGGTCTGGGGCCGCCGGCTGGACCCGGCCCGGGTCGAGGTGCTCTCCATCCCGCTGCCCTCCTCCGGCCGCCGCTGGGGCGAGGTGGTGCTGCACGACGGCGCGCCGCACGGCGAGCGGGTGGCGGACGGTGCCGCGTACCCGGTCTTCGACGAGATCGAGCTGTGGGCGCCCTCGCCGGTGCCGACCTACGTGGTGCTGCTGCAGGCCGCCACCGAGGCCGACCGGGACGCGTTGGAGCGGCTGGTGGCCGACGCCGGCTACGCGGCGGAGGACTGGACCTCCTCGGTCCGGCTGCTCTGCCGGGCCTGCTCGGAGAGCCGGATGGTGACCGACGACGGCCGGACCGTGCACCACGACCCGCACGACGACGGTGACGCGGCGCACCCCGGCCACCTCAGCCACCTCAGTCAGGGCAGCGACGGCGCCGGTTGGCTGACCGAGCGGGAGTGCGGCATCGCGGCCCCGGCCGGCCTGGTCCGGCTGCTGCTGGACCGCTGGGTGGCGGCCTCGCCCACCACCCGGGCCTATCGCGACGTCGAAGAGGTCTGTTAGGACCGGTAAGGACCAGCCCGGCTCGCGGGGCCGTACGCTAGGGCTGTCATTCGGAGAGATCCAGAAAGCGGAAGCAGCGATGGCGGACCAGCACGAGCACGAGCACGACGAGCACGAGCACGACGAGCACGACCACGAGCACGCCGAGGCCCCGGTCACGGTGATCGGTGAGGAGCCGGACCTCTCCAAGGGCACCGCGCGCCCGATCACGGTGGTGGGCAACCCGGTGCTGCACCGCGAGTGCAAGGAGGTCACCGTCTTCGACGCCGACCTGTCCGCGCTGATCGACGACATGTTCGTCTCGATGTACGCGGCCGAGGGCGTCGGCCTGGCGGCCAACCAGATCGGCGTGGACGCCAAGGTGTTCGTCTACGACTGCCCGGACGACGACAACGTCCGGCACATCGGCCACGTGATCAACCCGGTGCTGGAGGAACTGCCGGCCGAGCGGCGGCTGCTGGACGACGGCAACGAGGGCTGCCTCTCGGTGCCGACCGCCTACGCCGAGCTGCCCCGTCCCAACTACGCCGCGGTCACCGGCCAGGACAAGGACGGCAACCCGATCCGGGTCGAGGGCACCGGCTTCTTCGCCCGCTGCCTGCAGCACGAGACCGACCACCTGCACGGCTACCTCTACATCGACCGGCTCTCCAAGCGCGACCGCAAGGACGCGCTGCGGCAGATGGCCGAGGGCACCGCGAAGTACGCCACGGTCCCGAACGACTGACACGTCGTCGGCTGGAATCCGCGGTCATCCCGCTCGGCGGGGCGGCCGCGTCGGCGCATTCGGGGGACGGCGCGGAGTGGCGTACCCCGGAGGGCGTAAGAACCCTGCATACGATCCGTTGATGGCTAGTCACCGATCGTATCCCCAGGGGGACGTGCCGTGCGGAGACGACTGACCGGTATCGCCGCCGCCACCATCGTGGCGGCGGCCTCGCTTTCCACCGGCGCGGCCGGGGCCCGGGCCGACGGCGCCACCCGGCTGGTGGAGTACCAGGGTTACCAGTTGCGGGTGCCGGCCGACTGGCGGGTGGTCGACCTGGGCCGGGAGCCGGACAGCTGCGTCCGGCTCGACCGGCACACCGTCTACCTGGGTACCCCGGGCGCCGAGCAGGACTGCCCGGCGCACCTGCCGGCCGGCCGGGGCGACAACCTGCTGATCGAACCGGTCCCGGCGTCGGTCTCCGGGCGCGAGGCCGCGCCGGTGGTCGAGCCGGGCCGGGAACTGCCCGCGCCGGTGCTGGCGGCCGGGGCGGCGGACCACGAACTGCGGGCCGAGCTGCGCGGCACCGGCCTCCAGGTGACGGCCAGTTACGGAACCGACCCGCGGCGGGTCAACCGGATCCTGGCCGGCGCGCGGCTGACCGAGGCCGCCCCGGTGCGCCCGCCGCGTCCCGCCGCCGTGCCGCAGGCCCCGGGCAGCACGGCCGTGCCGGGCACCGACGCCATCGGCAAGGGGTTCGACACCTGCGCCGCGCCGTCCGCCACGACGATGTCCGCCTGGCTCGGGCACTCGCCGTACCGCTCGGTCGGCATCTACATCGGCGGCCCCTCGCGGGCCTGTGCCCAACCGAACCTGACCGCCGACTGGGTGGGCGCGCGGGCCGCCCAGGGCTGGACCTTCCTGCCGGTCTACGTCGGCCCGCAGGCCACCATCGGCTCGGTGCTGATCGACGCCGACCCGACCGCCGCCGGCCAGCAGGGCGGTGCCGCCGCCGCCGACGCGGCCAACAAGGCCGCCGGGCTGGGCTTCCGCCCGGGCTCGGTGCTCTACACCGACCTGGAGGCCTACAGCCCGGCCGGCTACAGCACCCGGGTGCTCGCCTACCTGGCCGGCTGGACCAACGGGCTGCACGCCGCGGGCTACCGCGCGGGCGTCTACTCCAGCGCCGGCAGCGGGATCAGGGATCTCGCCGGGCAGTACGACAACAGCGGCTACCCGCGGCCGGACGTGGTCTGGTCGGCGGCCTGGAACGCCGACCAGACCACCTCGTCCGCCGCCATGGGCCTGCCCGGACCGGGCTACTGGCCGAACGACCGCCGGGTCCACCAGTACTCCGGCGGGGTGAGCGAGACCTGGGGCGGCAGCCGGCTGAACATCGACGGCGACGCGCTGGACGTCGGCTCGCCCGCCGGCGCGAACAACCTGGCCCCCGGCCAGCGGCTGGACGCCGGGCAGAGCGTCTCCAGTTCGACGATGACGGTGACCATGCAGGCCGACGGCAACCTGGTCGCCTACGCGGCGGTCGGCGACTCGGCGGCGGATCCGGCCATGTGGAGCACCGGCACCCAGGGCAACCCGGGCGCCCACGTGTTGATGCAGTGGGACGGCAACCTGGTGGTCTACCGGCCCGACGGCACGCCGATCTGGAGCAGCGCCACCTACCGGCCCGGCTCCTTTGCCACCGTGCAGGCGGACGGCAACTTCGTGGTCTACGCGCCCGGCGGCGGTCCGACCCGTGGCGGCGCGCTGTGGGACTCGGGGACGTACCAGGTCTGGCCCGTCCTGCCCGGCGGCACGGTGCTCGGCCCGGGCGAGTGGACCGAGGGCGCGCTGACCCGGCTGATGATGCAGGCGGACGGCAACCTGGTGATGTACCGCAGGCGGGACGGCGCGGTGCTGTGGGCCAGCGACACCGAGGAGAACCCCGGCGCCTACGCGATCCAGCAGGGCGACGGCAACTTCGTGGTCTACCAGGCGGGCGGCGGCCCGAACAACGGCGGCGCGCTCTGGGCGAGCGGCACCTGGGGCCACCCGGGGGCCTACGCGGTGATGCAGGACGACGGCAACCTGGTGGTCTACCGCGCGGGCGGCGGGCCGAGCAACGGTGGCGCGCTCTGGGAGAGCGACACCTACCTCACCGCGCGCTGAACACCGGACGGCCGCCGTCCCCGAGCGAACCCGCTCGGGGACGGCGGCCGTTGCCGCCGGTTCGGAGGTCCTCCCGGGACGTCCTGCTCAGAAGTCGTCGTCGAAGGAGACCGAACCCTCCACGGCGACCTGGTACGCGGAGACCCGGCGCTCGAAGAAGTTGGTCAGCTCCTGGACGTTCTGCAGCTCCATGAACCCGAACGGGTTGCTGGAGCCGTAGCGGATCGGCAGGCCGAGGCGGGCCAGCCGCTGGTCGGCGACGGCCTCCAGGTACTGGCGCATGGACTCGGTGTTCATGCCGGGCAGGCCCTCGCCGCACAGGTCCTGGGCGAACTGCAGCTCGGCCTCGACGGCCTCCTCCAGCATCTCGGTGACCTGCTTGGCCATCTCGTCGTCGAAGAGGTCGGGCTCCTCCTCGCGCACGGTGTCGACCACCGAGAAGGCGAAGTCCATGTGCATGGACTCGTCGCGGAACACCCAGTTGGTGCCGGTGGCCAGGCCGTGCAGCAGGCCGCGGCTGCGGAACCAGTAGACGTACGCGAAGGCGCCGTAGAAGAACAGGCCCTCGACGCAGGCGGCGAAGCAGATCAGGTTGAGCAGGAAGGCACGGCGCTCCTCCTTGCTCTGCAACGAGTCGATGTGGTCGACCGCGTTCATGTACTTGAAGCAGAACTGCGCCTTCTGGTGGATGGAGGGGATGTTCTCCACCGCCGCAAAGGCCGCCGCGCGGTCGTCCGGGTCGGGCAGGTAGGTGTCCAGCAGGGTCAGGTAGAACTGGACGTGCACCGCCTCCTCGAACAGCTGTCGGGAGAGGTAGAGCCGGGCCTCGGGCGAGTTGATGTGCTTGTAGAGGCTCAGCACCACGTTGTTGGCGACGATCGAGTCACCGGTGGCGAAGAAGGCGACCAGCCGGCCGATCAGGTGCCGCTCGCCCTCGCTCAGCTTGGCGAGGTCGGCGACGTCGGAGTGCAGGTCCACCTCCTCGACGGTCCAGGTGTTCTTGATGGCGTCCCGGTAGCGGTCGTAGAACGACGGGTAGCGCATCGGGCGCAGGGTCAGCTCGAAGCCCGGGTCCAGCAGGTTTTTCGGGCGGTTGGGGGTGGTACTCACTGGCAGGCCTCGCAGGACTCGGGGTTCTCCAGGGAGCAGGCGATGGCGGCCTCCTGCTCCGGGGTGAGGGTGGGGGAGGGGATCACGACGGCGGGGCGCGCGGCGCCGGTGGCGGCCTGCGCGATCCGGGTGGCCGGCCGCGACCGCAGGTAGTAGGTGGTCTTCAGACCGACCTTCCAGGCGTACGCGTACATCGAGCTGAGCTTGCCGATGGTGGGCGCGGCCATGAAGAGGTTGAGCGACTGGCTCTGGTCCAGGTACGGCTGGCGGGCGGCGGCCAGGTCGATCAGCGCGCGCTGGGGCAGCTCCCAGGCCGTCCGGTAGCGCGAACGGACCTCGGCGGGCAGCCAGTTGAGCTCCTGCACCGAACCGTTGGCGTCCCGCAGGGCGTCCCGGGTCTGCTGGTCCCAGACCCCGAGGTCCTTCAACTCCCGTACCAGGTAAGGGTTCACCTGGAGGAACTCGCCGGACAGGGTCTCCCGCTTGAACAGGTTGGAGACCTGCGGCTCGATGCACTCGTAGACGCCCGCGATGGAGGCGATGGTCGCGGTCGGGGCGATCGCCAGCAGCAGCGCGTTGCGCAGGCCGGTGGTGGCGATCCGGGCCCGCAGGGCGGCCCAGCGCTCGGCCCAGCGCGGGGTGGCGCCGGCGAAGTGGTCCAGGTGCAACTGGCCCCGGGCGGCCCGGGTTTCGGCGTACGCGGGGTGCTGCCCGAACTGCTCGGCCAGCTCGCTGGAGCGCTCGTAGGCGGTCAGCATGATCCGCTCGGAGATCAGCGTGGAGAGCTCCTTCGCCTCGGCCGAGTCGAAGTCGATCCGCAGCTGGAAGAAGACGTCCTGCAGGCCCATCACGCCCAGACCGACCGGCCGCCAACGGGAGTTGGAGGTACCGGCCTCGGTGGTCGGGTAGAAGTTGATGTCGATGACCCGGTCCAGGAAGGTGACCGCGGTGCGCACGGTGGCGTCCAGCCGGTCCCAGTCCATCGCGTTCAGCAGGTCACCGGCGGTGGCGCCGGCGGCCACGTGGGCACCCAGGTTGACCGAACCCAGGTTGCAGACCGCGGTCTCCGAGTCGTCGGTGACCTCCAGGATCTCGGTGCAGAGGTTGGAGGAGTGCACCGTCCGGCCGGGCAGCGCGGTCTGGTTGGCGGCGCGGTTGGCCGCGTCCTTGAAGGTCATCCAGCCGTTGCCGGTCTGCGCGAGGGTGCGCATCATCCGGGCGTACAGGGTCTGAGCCGGGATGGTGCGGACCGCCTTGCCGGCGGCCTCGGCCTTCCGGTACGCCTCGTCGAACTCCTCGCCCCACAGGTCGACCAGCTCGGGGACGTCGGCGGGGGAGAAGAGCGACCAGTCGGCGTTGGCGTTCACCCGGCGCATGAACTCGTCCGGGATCCAGTGCGCCAGGTTGAGGTTGTGCGTGCGGCGCGCCTCCTCGCCGGTGTTGTCGCGCAGCTCGAGGAACTCCTCGATGTCGGCGTGCCAGGTCTCCAGGTAGACGCAGGCCGCGCCCTTGCGCCGGCCGCCCTGGTTCACCGCGGCGACCGAGGAGTCCAGGGTGCGCAGGAACGGGACGATGCCGTTGGACTTGCCGTTGGTGCCGCGGATCAGCGAACCGCGCGAGCGGATCCGGGAGTAGGACAGGCCGATGCCGCCGGCGTGCTTGGACAGCCGGGCGATCTGCGCGTAACGCGAGTAGATCGAGTCCAGGTTGTCCAGCGGCGAGTCCAGCAGGTAGCAGGAGGACATCTGCGGGTGCCGGGTGCCGGAGTTGAACAGGGTCGGCGAGGACGGCAGGTAGGAGAGCGTGCTCATCAGCCGGTACAGCTCGGCCACCTCGGTGACCGACTCGGCGCTGTCGCCGACGGCCAGGCCGCAGGCGACCCGGAGCATGAACTGCTGCGGGGTCTCGATCACCTTGCGGGTGATCGGGTGGCGCAGCAGGTAGCGGGACTGCACGGTGCGCAGGCCGAAGTACTCGAAGCGGTCGTCGCCCCGGCGGTCGATCAGCGCGTCGAGCGCGGCGGCGTGCCGGGCCACGAAGTCGGCGGTGGTGTCGCCGATCAGGCCCTCGGTGTGGCCGACGGCGATCGAGGCGGCGAACGAGATCGCGCCCTGGCTGACGGCCTCGTCGGCGATCTCCTCGGCGAGCAGTCGGGCGGCCAGCTTCGAGTACTGCGGGTCCTCGGCGATCATCGACGCGGCGGCCTCCACGGCCAGCCCGCGCAGCTCCGCGAAGTCGGAGCCGGCGTGCCGGCCGCGCAGTGCGGCGGCGGCGACGTGGCCGGGGTCCACCTGGGGGAGGTCGCTGCTCCGGTCCGTCAGCGTCCGGAGGAGCGCGGCGCCGGGCTCCGACCGGTCGAGGGGGTCGGTGCTGGTTCCCTGGGCGGGCAGGGTGGCTGAGGCAGCGGTGGTCAAGGCGCTCTCTCCTGGCGACGGCGACGGACGGTGGGACGAACCGGACCGGGGCAGGGCAGGGGAGCTCGGCGCGGCCACCCGTACCCGGCGGCGCGCTGCGGCGGCATCCCCGGCCCACCCGCGAGGCCCGGACACAAGCTGGACGTGCTTCAAGGCCTCTGCGGGGAAGCCGTGTGGCACACCGTCGGCAGGTACTCGGACTCGCCGGCGCCTCGTGGGGGCGCCCGCTCACCGCTGCGGGGCAGTCCCGGACTCACACCGGGTTCCCCTGCGTCGACAGCGAGAGCGAGCATACATGTAGTGGTGGCTGATGGATGTAACACCCACATGTAGTGTGGCGTGGCGTGGCGGACTGGTGACGGAGGCGGGTTGGTGAGCCACCGCTTCGGACACGGATCGATTACCGGGCCGGGTGGACGGCCCGGTGCGGGCGGGCTGAGGGGGCGTCGGCGGGGATCCCGGCGTGTCAGCTCCCGGGGTGTCATAGGATCGTCGCCCGTGAGTGAAGGGGCGGGGGATTCGGGAGCGGGCTTCGGGTACCCGGGAGAGCCACCCGGCGTGCTGCCGGGCGCGCCGCCCGTCGTGGCCACCGCTCCGGTGGAGTACTGGACCGCGCTGGCCGACCGCTCGGCGGCCGAGGCTCGTCGCCGGGGCCGGCTGCGGGTGCTGCTGGGGGTGCTGGGCGTGCTCGTGGTGCTGGGCGGGGCCGGGGCGGCGGTGCTGCTCGCGAGGTCCCCGACCGCGCCTCGGGCGGCGGCCGTGGTGGCCGCGGGGGCTTCGACGGCGTCGGCGGACCCGACAACCCCGCTCTGGGACGCCGCCACCGACACCGCGCCGCTCTCCGCCGCCGGCCTGTTCCCCGAGCCGACCGTCACGGTGGCCGGCGCCACCTGGACCCGGGCCGCCGAGGTGGCCACCGAGCCGTGCTGGAAGGCCACCACCGGTGGGCTGGGCAACCTGCTCGCGGCCCAGGACTGCCGTCAGGTGATCAGGGCCAGCTACGCCACGGGGGACAGCGTGGTGACCCTGGGAGTCGCCGTCTTCGACCACCGGAGCCAGGCCGACGCCGCGTTCGCCGGCTTCCAGGGGCAGCTCCAGGGCCTGGCCGCGCCGGGCGCGGTGTCGTTCTGCACCGGTCCGGGCTGTGCCGGCACGCACGGCACGCTGGGCCGGTACGGCTATCTCACGGTCGAGGGCACGGTGAAGCCGGGCGGCGCGGCGCAGGACGCCACCGCCACGGCCGCCGCGCCGGCCTTCGACGCGTACCTGCGGACCCGCCTGCTGCAACGCGCGGCGGCGGCGGGCTGACCGGGCGCGCCGGTCAGAAGGCGAGGCTGTAGACCAACAGGTCGACCCCCGGGCGGACGCACCAGTCGCGCTCCGGAGTGCGCCGGAAACCGACCCGCTCGTAGATCCGGTGGGCGGCGGTCATCGCCGGGCGGGTGGAGAACGCCATGCCGGCCAGGCCGAGTTCGCGGCTGCGGGTGACGCAGGCCCGCACCAGGGCCTCGCCGACCCCGCGGCCGCGCGAGGCCGCGGCGGCGGCCAGCATCCGGATCTCGCCCTCCTCGGAGGTGGCGATGTCGGCCCACGGGTTGCCGCCGACCGCGAAGGTCACGCAACCGAGGACGCGCCCGGCCGCCCCGCGCGAGAGATCGGCGGGATCGACGGCCACGTACAGCTCGGCCTCGGCGGACCGCCGGCGGGCATCCCGCAGCAGTTCCACGTACGACCCGTCCGGTTGGGTGTGGCCGTCACCGACGAACGCTTCGACGGTGACCTCGCCGGCCTGTTCGAGGTCGGCTTCGAGGGCGGCGCGGATGACGATGTCCATCAGGTCAGTCTGCCAAGGCGCAGGTCGGAGCCGGCCGGAGGGTTCCCCCTCGGCCGGCCGGCGGCGGGTGGCGCGGTGGCGCGGTGGGCGGCGACGGGGGTGGGCGGCGACGGGGCGGTGGGTGCGCCGGTGCTCGGGGCCGGCTCAGCTCCGGCTGATCCGGAACACCGGAAACCCCGGGGCGATCCGCCGCAGTTCGGCCTCGGGGGCGTCGGCGTCCACCCCCTCGAAGTAGCCGCCGACCTGGGGCTGCCACCGCTCGAGGTAGGCGCGCAGCACCTCCGGCTTCTCGTCGTCCGCCAGCTCGGTGGCGCGGAACGCCTCGCTCCGGCGGCCCAGGCGTAGCTCGCCGGTGCCGGCGGCGCGCAGGTTGCGAACCCACTGGGTGTGGCCGCGCGGGGCGACCAGGTAGCGCTCGCCGTGGTGGCTGAGCGGGTTGACGGGGGTGGTGCGCCAATGTCCGCTCTTGCGCCCGCGCACTGCCAGCACCTGGGAGCCCCGGAGACTGAGGCCCAGCCCGGCGAGGCCGGCGACCAGACGGTTGCCGATCGCGGCGGCGCGGCTGCCGGAGGGGTCGAGGTAGCGCGGGCCGTCGGTCGGTGAGCCGTCGGTCGATGCCACGGGGGCTCCTTGGTGTGCGACGCGGGGCGGGGCGAGGCGAGGTGGGGCGGGGCGGGGCGTGGCGGTGGTGCAGTGGTGCGGAGCGGTGCACTCTTTCGAGAGCAGTGCTCTCGTTTCGGTGCGCTGGACTCTTCCAGTGGCGGCCGACCGAGTCAAGAGCAGTGCTCTCGTTTGTGGTCGGCGATCTCCTGCAAGAGCGCCGCTCCTGTTACGGACTGATGATCTGAATTGTGACTACTGATCTAAGTCGCGTGCAGTGCTCCGAAATGTGGCAGGCTGTCACGCATGGCAGTGATTCGGACCGCCCGGGAGCGGGCTCGCGAGGAACTCACCCAGGAGATCAAGCGAGAGGCGCGGCGCCAGGTCGCCGTGGCGGGGGCGCAGCAGCTCTCGCTGCGCGCGGTCGCGCGTGAGCTGGGGATGGTGTCCTCGGCGCTCTACCGCTACTACCCGAGCCGTGACGACCTGCTGACCGCCCTGATCGTCGATGCCTACACCGACCTGGCCGAGGTCGTCGAGCGGGCGCTGGCAGGTGGGTCGGCCGGCGCCGCCCGAGGGGGATCGACGGCCGGCGCCGGCCCCACCCGTGCGGAGCGTGCTCAGGGCGCACGGGAGCGCTGGCGGGCGCTCTGTGGCGCGGTGCGCGACTGGGCCGTCGAACACCCGCACGAGTACGCGCTGATCTACGGCACCCCGGTGCCCGGCTACCACGCGCCGGAGGAGACCGTCGCCCTGGCGACCCGGGTCCCGCTCGCGCTGGTCGACGTGATCCGCGGTGCCGCCGGTCACCTGGACGGTGCCCCCGGCCGCCCGGCCTCGCCGGTGCTCGCCACGCAGCTGACCGAGCTGGCGGCCCGGCACGCTCCGGAGCTGTCGCAGGCCGTGCTGGTCCGGGCGGTGATCGCCTGGACGCAGCTGTTCGGGATGATCAGCTTCGAACTCTTCGGGCGCCTGGCCGGCTCGGTGGACCCGGCGGACGAGTTCTTCGCGCAGGCGGTGGAGGAGATGGCGGACCTCATCGGCCTGCCGGAGACCCCCGTGGGCTGAGGGGGCGGGGCGGCGGCCGCGTGTGGGTGGGACTGGCGGGAGTGGTGAGCGCGGATCCTCGCGCTTGGCGTCGGCTGGGCCGACTTCTCGCGACAGAGCGCGACTTTCCCGGGCGATGCACGGGCGATGCACGGGCGAGTGCGGGCGAGTGCGGGCGAAGCACGGGCGAGTGCGGCGAAGCGGAGAGCCGGCCGCGGGCGGTGGGGCGCGCCGCGGCCGGCGGACAGGGGGCGGACAGGGGGCGGGCGAGGGCCGGCTCAGGCCGGGAGGGACCAGGCCTGGTTCGCCTGGTGGTCGCCGCAGGTCCAGGCGTCCAGTCGGGTGCCGTCGGCGGTGCTGCCGCCGTAGCCGTCCAGGCACAGGCCGGAGGCGGAGTTCACCACCGTCCCGTCCGGTCGCGCCGCCCACTGCTGGTCGGCGCCGCCGTCACAGCTGCTGAGCGTCACCCATGAGCCCGCCGAACTCCCGGACTCCGCGAGGCACTTGCCCAACGTGCGGATCGTTCCGTCGGTGGGCATGGTCCACCGCTGGTTCGGGTTGCCGGTGCAGGTGTAGAGGATCACCGGATTCCCCTCCGTGGTACCGCTGTTGGAGTCGTCCACGCACTTCGCGCCGTTCCCGGTGAGCTGGCCGGTCGGCACGGCCGGGGCGCAACCCCGCGGGCTCAGCCGCCAGATCGCCGTGCCGTGCGCCGGCACGGTCGCGGTGAGGGTCGATGAGGTGGTCGAACTCGCCCCCGTCCAGAGGTTCTTGGCGGTCACCGCGCACCCGGGCAGACCCACCGAGGCGAGCGTGGTGCTGACCGAGCGGGCGGACGACGACCGGTTGAGCACGGCCACCGCGCGGTCGCCGTTCGCCAGCGGGCGGGCCAGCACGTCGGTCGTCCCGTCGGTGGAGACCACGGCGGCCTGCCGGCCGGCGCTGTCCTGGTCGATCGCCACCAGGTCGGGGTTGCCGATCGCGGCGACGGCGGCCGGCGAGAGCTGGGCGACGTCCGAGGAGAGGATCAGCGGCGCGGCCATCATCGACCAGAGGGCGACCTGGCTGCGTGACTCGTCGTCGGTCAGCCCGCTGTCGCCGGCGATCAGGAAGTCCGGGTCGTTCCAGTTGCCGGGCTTGGCGTAGCGGCCGATCCAGCGGTTGTAGCCGTAGTTGGAGAGCACCGAACTCCACCGTGAGGCGGTCGGGTTGTTGGCGTCGTAGGTGGCGATGTCCCAGCCCTCGCGCCAGAGTTGGCCGTCCTGGCCGACCCACCCCAGGACCGAGAACCAACTCGGGTTGCCCCACTCGCCGTTCTGGAAGTAGGCGGGCGCGGACTCGGAGAAGACGATGTCGCGACCGCTCGCCCGAAGCGCCGCGGACTCGGCGTCGTACGCCTGGTGGTAGGCCTGCTCCTGGGTCTGGTCGGGGGCGTTCCAGACGTTGCAGCCGTCCAGCTTGAGGTAGTCGACGCCCCAGGAGGCGAAGGTCGCGGCGTCCTGGGCGAAGTGGTCCGCGCCGCCGCCCTGGGGCTGGCCGCTGCCGGGGTAGCCCCCGCAGGTGGCCGAGCCGGCGTCCTCGTAGATGCCGAACTTCAGGCCGCGGCTGTGCAGGTAGGCCCCCAACCAGGCCATGCCGTGCGGGAATTTGACCGGGTCGGCGACCAGGTTGCCGGCGCTGTCCCGGTTGGCGGCCATCCAGCAGTCGTCCACCGTGACGGTGTCGTAGCCCTTGGCGGCGAGGCCGGAGGAGACCAGCGCGTCGGCGTTGGAGGTGATGGTCTGTTCGGTGATGCCGCACTGGTAGTGGGCCCAGTCGTTCCAGCCCATCGGTGGTGTGGCGGCGAGCTGGTCCGAACGGGCGGCAGCGACCGGGGTGGCGGCGGCCACCGGGGTGGCGGTCAGGGGGAGGGCTAGCAGGGTGGCTGCCGTGAGCAGACGGCGGAGTGCGCTGCGGACCGGTGGCACGAGGGCTCCTTCCGGGCGGCCGTGGGGGCGCCGGGGAAGTCGGACGGGGGTCTGTTCCGAGCGGTCTGGTGCGCAACCAGTGCACCCGTGCTGCACGTTCATGTCAAGACTGTGGGTACAACGCGCAGAATCAAGCAATCAGGTCCGCCGCCACGCGGTGCGTGTCCCAACACAGCGCGTGCCCCAACGCAGTGCTTGCCGCAACCCAGCGCCCGCCGCAACACGGAACGCGGGGCCCGGGGGGCGGGGCGGGGGGGGGGGGGCGCCCGCCCCGCCCCCCCCCCCCGGGCCGCGGGGGGGGGGCACCCCCCGCCCCCCCCCCGCGCCCGCCGCAACCCCCCAGCGGGGGGTGGC
>NZ_JBITZU010000002.1:0-191811 GCF_044547075.1 Kitasatospora sp. NPDC052896 | reverse complement strand
GGGGGCCCCCAACCACCGGGGGGCCCCCCCCCTTGGGCTCCCCCCACCCCCGGCCCCCCCCACCCACCCCGGGCGGGGGGGGGCGGGGGGCCGGGGCGCGCGTCGCCTCCGTCAGCTCATCCCGCCAGGTGCCCGGTGTCGTTCCACAGCTCCGGCCACAGCCGCTCGCCGTCCGAACGCCACATGCTGGCTGAGCAGTTGCGCACCGGAGCCAGCTCGACCAGCCGCTCCTCGGTGAGCCGCTCCAGCACGTAGCGCAGCATCAGCACCACGTTGTCGTGTGCCACCAGCAGCACCGGCCGCCCGGCCTCCTCCGTGCACAGGTCGCGCAGGCAGCTGCGCACCCGCAACGCGACATCCGCCCAGCTCTCGCCGCCCGGCGGCCGGTAGTACAGCTCGCCCATCTTCCGCCGCCGGGCGGCCTCCTCCGGGTGCCGCTTCTCGATCGCCGCCGCCGTGAGCATCTCCAGGATCCCCAACTCCCGGTCGCGCAGCCGCTCGTCGTACCGGATCGGTGGCCCGGCCGGCAGCGCGCCCAGCCCGGCGGCCTGCGCGACGGCGATCCGGGCGGTCTCGGCCGTCCGGACGTACGGCGAGCACCAGACCGTCCGCGGCCGGTCGACGGACGGCAGCGCGGCCCACCAGTGCCCGAACGCCTGGGCCTGCGCCCGGCCGGTCATCGAGAGCGGTATGTCGGCGTCCCGGCAGGTGATCGGCACGCTCAGCGCGCCGGTCGCCTCGGCCAGCTGGAACTCCACGTTCGCGGTGCTCTCGCCGTGCCGGGTGGCGATCAGCACGGACGGCAGCGCGACCGGGCTGCTGTGCTGTCGGTGTCCGTTGAGGATGGTGCTCAGCTCTGGCATGGCCGTCTCTCCCCGTGTGCTCAGATGGTCTGGCGGCCGGTCCGGACGGATGCCCCTGCCTGGAGGCCGGGCGGCCGGGTGGCCGGGAGACCGGGGCCGGGCGCCGCGCGGGGCCGGCAGGGGTGCCCTGGTGAGGCGTCCTGGTACCTGCGCGGTGACCGGGCCCCTTGGATCTATGATCGCGCCGCCACTCCCCAGTGTTGATGGAGGTGACGGCGCGACCACAGGGCGCGCGCCGTGCCGCTTAGTGCGCTGCCACCGGCTGGGGCGCATCGGCAAGCTCGGGGTCGCCCGCCTCCGCGCTGTAGTCGGCCGGCGCGGTCTCGTCCACGCCCTCGGGCGTCCTGGCCGCCCGCAGCACCAGTGTGAGCACCACCGCGACCAGCAGGTTGAGCACGAACGCGGTCAGCCCGATGTAGCCGATCCGGCCGATCACCGGGACGGTCGCCGAGTTGCCGCCGAAGTGCCTGGTGGCGGGGGAGGAGATGCGGTACGCCTGCCAGGTCCCGTAGACCATGCCGACCGCCCAGCCCGCGAGCAGCGCCCAGCGGTGGAACCAGCGGGTGAAGAGCCCGGCGACGATCGCCACGAAGGTCTGCAGGATCCACAGGCCGCCGAGCAGCTGCAGGTTGACCGCGACCTGCTGGTCCATCCCGAGCACGAAGGCCAGCGCGCCCACCTTCACCAGCAGCGAGGCGGCCTTGGCGACCCTGGTCTCCTCGGCCGGGGTCGCCTGCGGCCGGATGAACTCCTTGTACACGTTGCGGGTGAACAGGTTGGCGGCGGCGATCGACATGATCGCGGCCGGCACCAGCGCGCCGATCCCGATCGCCGCGAAGGCCACCCCGGTGAACCAGTCCGGGAAGAGCTTCGCGAACAGCTCGGGCACCGCCAGCTGCGAGTTGTAGCCCTTCACGCCCTTGCCGACGCCGGCCGCGATGGCCAGGAAGCCGAGCAGCGCGAGCAGTCCGAGCATCAGCGAGTAGGCCGGCAGGATCGCCATGTTCCGGCGCACGGTGGTGCGCGACCTGGCGGCCAGCACCCCGGTCACGGTGTGCGGGTACATGAAGAGCGCGAGCGCCGAGCCGAGCGCCAGCGTCGCGTACGCGAACTGCGCCTTCGGCCCGCTCACCATGGCGCCCACCGGCTGGTGGGTGGCCGGGTTGATCGTGCCGAACTTCTGCGCCGCGCTGTCGAAGATGTGCCCGTAGCCGCCGAGCCGCATCGGTAGGTAGATCACCGCGACGATGATCACCACATAGACCAGGATGTCCTTGACGAAGGCGATCAGCGCCGGGGCCCGCAGCCCGGACGAGTAGGTGTAGGCGGCCAGCACCGCGAAGGCCAGGAAGAGCGGCAGGTCCTTGACGAACCAGTTGGCGTGCGCCCCGCCGCCGATCCCCAGGGTGTCCAGCACCGCCTGGATACCGACCAGTTGCAGCGCGATGTAGGGCATGGTGGCGAGGATCCCGGTCAGCGCGACCGCCAGCGAGAGCGCCCGCGAGCCGTACCGCCCGCGCACGAAGTCGGCCGGGGTGACGTACCCGCGCACCCGGGCCACCGACCAGAGCCGGGGCAGGAAGACGAAGACCAGCGGGTAGGCGATGATCGTGTACGGCACCGCGAAGAAGCCCGCCGCGCCGGTCGCGTAGACCGCGGCGGGGATGGCCACGAAGGTGTACGCGGTGTACATGTCGCCGCCGAGCAGGAACCAGGTGATCCAGGTCCCGAAGCTGCGGCCGCCCAGGCCCCACTCGTCCAGGTGCAGCGCGTTCTCCGCCCGGCGCCAGCGCGAGGCGAGGAAGCCCAGCACGGTGACCAGTAAGAAGAACAGGACGAAGACCACCAGGGCGACCGTGTTGACGCCGTGCCTCATCGCGACCCACCGTCCTGAGCGGCCCGGGCCGCCTTCGCCGCCCGGCGCCGCTTCTCGTCCCGGCTGACCATCAGGTAGGCGGTGGTGGTGAAGACGGCGGACACCGGGATCCAGAGGATCTGGTACCAGTAGAAGAACGGCACCCCGAGCAGTCTCGGCGTGAGCCGGGCGTACGAGGACACCCAGAGCAGCGCGACGACCGGGACGGCCAGGCTGACCCCGGCGACCACCCGGGCCGGGGTCAGCGCCGGCAGCGCGTCCGGTGGTGCCTGCGGGGCGATCGGATCGATGGACATGGGCGACTCCGGCGAGGCGAGGGATCCCCAGCAGTGCCGCAGCGCAAAGGGGTCACCCCGTACGCCCGCCGAGCAGCGACTGTGGTGATCGGCTTGGACTGCACGGAATGTAGGGCACCGAACGGTCCGCTGTCACCACACTTCTCACGCCGTCTCAGTTCACGAACCGCCGACCGGCCCGCCGCACGCCCCGCGCGACCCGGCCGCGCCCCCCACGACAGGGCGCTCAGCTGGGCCGTTGCAGCCGGGTGATGAACTTGTAGCGGTCCCCGCGGTAGATCGACCGCACCCACTCCACCGGCGCCCCCTCGGCGTCGAAGGAGTGCCGGGACAGCTGCAGCATCGGCAGCCCCACGTCCGACCCGAGCAGTCCGGCCTCGCGCGGGTTGGCCAGCGTGGTCTCGATGGTCTCCTCGGCCTCCGCGACCACCACGTCGTACACCTCGCGCAGCGCGGTGTAGAGCGAGTCGTGCTTGACCAGGTTGCGGCGCAGCGCCGGGAACCGCTTGGCCGACAGGTGCGCCACCTCGATCGCCATCGGGTCGCCGTTGGCCAGCCGGAGCCGCTCGATCCGCAGCACCCGCCCGCCGGGCTTGATGTCCAGCAGCGGCGCGAGCCGGTCGTCGGCCGTCACGTAGCCGATCTCGATCAGCCGCGAGGTGGGCTCCAGGCCCTGCGCGCGCATGTCCTCGGTGTAGGAGGTGAGCTGGAGGGCCTGGGCGACCTTGGGCTTGGCGACGAAGGTGCCCTTGCCCTGGATCCGCTCCAGCCGGCCCTCGACCACCAGCTCCTGCAGCGCCTGCCGGACGGTGGTGCGCGAGGTGTCGAACTGCGCCGCCAGCGCGCGCTCCGGCGGGACCGGGGTGCCGGCCGGCTGGGTCTCGGTGAGCTGGAGCAGGTGTCGCTTCAGTCCGTAGTACTTCGGCACCCGCGCGCCGGCCGGCTCGCCGGTCGCGCCGGACTGCACGGGCGGCTCGCCCGCCTGGGGGTGGTTCGCCCGAAGCGGGGCCGTGGTGCCCCCGTCGCTGCTCATGGGCCGCTTCTCCGCTCCTCGTGGGTCCTCACCGGCCCCACTACCGTGTCAACGGCACACATCGTTGCACGTATGCCCGTGGCTCGGGCACCAGGTCGCGGGATGACGGACGGCTTCTCATCCGGCGGCAACGACCTTCTCATCCGATGACGAGCGGCCGATCACCCGATGTCGCGAACCCGATCACACGATGAACGATGAGCGGTGTCGGCTTGGTAACGGCTCGTCCGGATCGCGCGCCGGCCCGTTGACACCTCCATTGGTCTAGGCCAAGCTCCAGGCATCTGGTCTACACCACTGCAGACCAGCCATGAAACCCCAGCCCATCTCACGGGTTCGCGACTCCGCTCTCCGCCGATCTGCGGCGGTACGTCGCCGGCCGCCGATGGGGGGCACCCGGGCATCCCTCAGGAGGATGGCGTGAAGCGTCAGCTCATCGCGGCGGTCGGCGTCGCGACAATGGTCGTCGGCGTGGCGGCGTGCGGTTCGTCCGGCGGAGGCAAGGACGCCGCCGGCAACTACAACGGCAAGACGGTGACCATGTGGCTCATGTCCGGCTCGGCCCCGCAGGCCTGGCAGGACGGGGTCAAGGCTGACTTCGAGTCGCAGTACCCGGGCGCCAAGCTGAACATCCAGATCCAGCAGTGGGACGGCATCGGCCAGAAGGTGACCACCGCGCTCTCCGAGGGCTCGGTCGACGTCCTGGAGGTCGGCAACACCCAGACGGCCGGCTACGCCGCCACCGGCGGCCTGCTCGACCTCACCTCCGACAAGGCGGACCTGGGCGGCAACGACTGGCCGGCCAACCTGAACGCCTCCTCGGTGCTGGACGGCAAGCAGTACGCCGCGCCGTGGTACTTCACCAACCGCGTGGTCATCTACAACAAGGCGCTGTGGACCAAGGCCGGCATCACCGCCCCGCCGGCCACCCTGGACGAGTTCTACTCCGACCTGGACAAGCTCAAGCAGTCCGGCGTCGCCAACCCGATCTACCTGCCCGGCCAGGAGTGGTACACCTACTTCGGCCTGATCGCCGGCGACGGCGGCCAGATCGCCAAGCAGGACGGCGGCAAGTGGGTCGGCAACCTGGAGTCCCCGGAGGCCGAACAGGCCTTCCAGACCTACCAGAAGCTGCAGAGCTACTCGACCGCGCCGAAGGACAAGGACGAGGCCACCCCGCAGCAGAGCACGCTCTTCCCGCAGGGCACCATCGGCTCGATGATCGGCCTCGGCTGGGAGGCCCCGGCGCCCAAGGACATGCCGGCCGACAACGTGGGCTACTTCCCGATCCCGGGCCCGACCGCGGACAAGCCCTCCGGCGTCTTCCTCGGCGGCTCGAACCTGGCCGTCGCGCAGGACAGCAAGAACCTCGACCTGGCCAAGGGCCTGCTCAAGATCGCCCTCTCGGACAAGTACGAGGGCATGATGGCCTCCGCCGGCCTGATCCCGAACAAGCCCTCGCTGGACTCGCTGGCCAACACCCCGTTCGCGCAGGCCGCGTTGAAGGCCTCGGTGGTCGGTGCCACCACCCCGAACCTGCCGAACTGGGCGAACGTGGAGAACCCGCCGGCCCCGATCAAGGAGTTCATGACCGCTGTCCTCCAGGGTGCGGACTACGGCTCCACCGCCAAGCAGTACGACGGCCAGATCACCGCACTGCTGAACCAGAAGCAGTAGTACCGCGCGGCGCCGTCCACCGGTCCTCGGCCAGGGCCGGTGGCCGGCGCCGTCGTCCTGTCGTGGCCACTCGTCGGGCCAGGGTGTGAGGAAGAGAGAAGATGGCTGTGCATTCGGAGCGGGTGCAGACACGGTCCCCGGAACCCGGGCAGGCCACCACCCGGCCCGCCGACCCCGAGCCGAGCGGCCCCGGCGGCGGCAGAGCGGCCGCCGGCCCGAGCCTGCTGGCCAGGAGCGCGCCGTACCTGCTGCTGCTCCCGGCCACCCTGGCCACCCTGGCCCTGCTGGGCTGGCCGCTGCTGAAGACGGTGCTGCTCTCCTTCCAGAACCTGAACCGCCGCCAGCTGATCCTGCACCTGACCGAGTGGAACGGCTTCGACAACTACAAGCAGCTGCTGACCAGCGCGGACTTCTGGCACACCACCGGCCGCTCGATCGCCTTCACCCTGGTCAACGTGGTGCTGATCATGGCCGGCGGCACCCTGGTCGGCCTCCTGCTCAACCGGCTCGGCAGGAAGATGCGGCTCTTCCTGCAGGCCGGCCTGGTGCTGGCCTGGGCGATGCCGATCGTGGCCAGCACCACGGTCTTCACCTGGCTCTTCGACTCCCAGTACGGCGTGGTCAACTGGCTGCTGAACGAGCTGGGTTGGCACAGCATGGCGACCTACGACTGGTACAGCGGCCAGCTGTCCACCTTCTTCGTGATCGTGCTGCTGATCGTCTGGGGCTCGATCCCGTTCGTCGCCTTCAACATGTACGCGGGCCTGACCACGATCCCCGCCGAGCTCTACGAGGCCGCCCGGATGGACGGCGCCGGCCCGGTCAAGATCTTCACCTCGGTGGTCTTCCCCAGCCTGCGGCCGTTCTTCCTGAGCACGACCTTCCTCGAGGTCATCTGGGTGTTCAAGTGCTTCACCCAGGTCCTCGCCATCAACAACGGCGGCCCCCAGCGGCTCACCGAGACCCTGCCCGTCTACGCCTACATCGAGGGCAGCGGCAACCAGCACTACGGCGTGGGCTCGGCGATCGCCGTGCTGACCATCCTGATGCTGGCCGTGCTGATGGCGTACTACTTCCGGATCATTCTGAAGCAGGAGGACGAGCTGTGAGGCGCTCGCTCTTTGGACGCGGCTGGCCCAACGTCATCGCCGTCGTCCTGTTCGTCTTCTTCGCCTTCCCGGTCTACTGGATGGTGACCACGGCGTTCAAGCAGAACACCGACATCATCACCAGAACGCCGGTCTTCCTGCCGCTCGGCGGCACCCTGGCGCACTTCTCCCGGGCCACCGGCGCGCCGCAGTTCTGGGAGATGGTCGGCAACAGCTTCACGGCGACGCTGGGCGCGGTGCTGGCCTCGCTGCTGATCGCCACCCTGGCCTCGTTCGCGATCGCCCGGATGCGGTTCCGCGGCCGCAAGGCCTTCGTGCTGGTGGTCATGCTGGCCCAGATGGCGCCCTGGGAGGTCATGACGATCTCCGTCTACATGATCGTCCGGGACGACTCCATGCTGAACAGCCTGGTGCCGCTCACGCTCTTCTACATGATGATGGTGCTGCCCTTCACGATCTGGACGCTGCGCGGCTTCATCGCCGCGGTGCCCAAGGAACTGGAGGAGTCGGCGATGGTGGACGGCTGCACCCGCGCCCAGGCCTTCGTGAAGGTGGTCTTCCCACTGCTCGCGCCGGGCCTGATGGCCACCTCGCTGTTCGGCTTCATCACCGCGTGGAACGAGCTGCCGCTGGTGCTGATCCTCAACAAGGCCACCGGCCCGGGCACCGCGCAGACCCTGCCGCTCTGGCTGACCTCGTTCCAGAGCACCTTCGGCGACGACTGGGGCGCCACCATGGCCGCCTCCACCATGTTCGCCCTCCCGGTGCTGGTCATCTTCCTGTTCCTGCAGCGCAAGGCGGTCGGCGGGATGACCGCCGGCGCGGTGAAGGGCTGACTCGGTGAGCATTCTCGTCCCCAGCGTGCCGGACAGCGACCAGCTGCACCGCGACGCCCTGACCGTCCTCCAGCCCGGCTTCGAGGGCACCGCGCCGCCCGAGTGGGTCCGCCGCCACCTGGCGGCCGGCCTCGGCTCGGTCGCGCTCTTCGGCCGCAACGTCACCGACCCGGCCCAGCTGGCCGCGCTCACCGCCGCGCTGCGCCGGGAGAACCCGGACGTCCTGGTGGCGATCGACGAGGAGGGCGGCGACGTCACCCGACTGGAGGCCGGTTCCGGCTCCTCCTGGCCGGGCAACCTGGCGCTCGGCGCCATCGACGACCCGGCGCTCACCCGCGACGTCGCCCGCGAGCTCGGCCGGGCGCTGGCCGAGTGCGGCGTCAACTACAACTGGGCGCCCTCGGCCGACGTCAACTCCAACCCGGCCAACCCGGTCATCGGGGTCCGCTCGTTCGGCGCCGACCCGGAGCTGTGCGCCCGGCACACCGCCGCCTGGGTGGAGGGCCTGCAGTCGGTCGGCGTGGCCGCCTGCGCCAAGCACTTCCCCGGCCACGGCGACACCGCGGTGGACTCGCACCACGGCCTGCCGGTGGTGGACGTCGACGAGGACCTGCTGCGCTCGCGCGACCTGGTCCCGTTCCGGGCCGCCGTCGCGGCCGGGGCGAAGGCCGTGATGAGCGCGCACATCATGATCCCCGCGCTGGACCCGGTGCACCCGGCCACGCTCAGCCGGGCCGTGCTGTCCGGGCTGCTGCGGGCCCGGTCGGTCGACGGCGGCCTCGGCTACGACGGGCTGGTGGTCACCGACGGCATCGAGATGGGCGCCATCGCGGACACCTACGGCATCGCGGAGGGGACGGTGCTGGCGCTGGCCGCCGGCGCGGACGCGATCTGCGTCGGCGGCGGCCTGGCCGACGAGGAGACCGTGCTGCGACTGCGCGACGCGATCGTGGAGGCGGTCCGCGCCGGCCGGATCCCCGAGCAGCGGCTCGCCGACGCCGCCGGACGGGTCCGCGCGCTGGGCAGCTGGGCCCGGATCTCGGCCCAGGGCGCCGGCCCCGAGCCGGACCTGTCGATCGGCCTGCGGGCCGCCCGCCGGGCGCTGCGGGTGACCGCGGGGTCCGAGCCGTTCACGCCGGTCACCGACCGCCCGTACGTGGCCTCGTTCTCCCCGGTGGCGAACATCGCGGTGGGCGACGAGACGCCCTGGGGGGTGGCGGGCATGCTGGCCGCCCGTTTCCCGGGCACCCGAGCGGAGAGCATCGGCCCGCGGGACGCCGTGCCGGAGCGGCTGGACGCGCTGGTGGCGCGGGTGCTGGCCGGCGCCGAGGGCCGCAGCCTGGTCCTGGTGGTGCGCGACACCCACCGGCACCCGTGGATGGCGGCGGCGCTGCGGCTGCTGCTGGCGGCCCGGCCGGACGGCCTGGTGGTCGAGATGGGCGTGCCGCAGGCGGCCCCGGCCGGCGCCCTGCACGTCGCCACCCACGGCGCCGCCCGGGTCTGCGGGCTGGCCGCCGTCGAGGTGCTCACCGGGCAGCCGACCGCGCGGAGTTGAGCGTCGTCCGGGCCGGGGTGCCCCGGCCCGGGGGCGACCGTAGCATCGGCGGTGGGATCCCGCCGCCCGTCCGGAACCAGCCAGCTCACCGGAGGCCCGCCAGATGTCCGACCAGCAGCTCCACGTCCCCGGCCGGATCATGGCGGCGGAGATGGCCGAGCAGCCGACCGTGCTGCGCCGGATCCTCGACGAGGGGGCGCCGCGGATCCGCGCCGTCGCCGCCGCGATCGCCGCTCGCGGCCCGCGGTTCGTGCTGCTGACCGCGCGCGGCACCTCCGACAACGCGGCGCTCTACGCCAAGTACCTGGTCGAGGTCCTGCTCGGCCGGCCGGCCGGGCTCACCTCGATGTCCACCACCACCGCGTACGGCGCCAGGCCGGACCTGCGGGACGTGCTGGTGATCACGGTCAGCCAGTCCGGTGGCTCACCCGACCTGGTGGCCTCCACCAAGGCCGCCCGGGAGGCCGGTGCGATCACCCTGGCGGTGACCAACAACGCCGACTCGCCGTTGGCCGAGGTCTCCGAGCACCACGTCGACGTGCTGGCGGGCCCGGAGAAGGCACTGCCCGCCACCAAGACCTACACCGCCGAGCTGCTCGCGCTCTACCTGCTGGTCGAGGGCCTGCGCGGGGGCGGGACCGCGCAGGCCCGGGGGCTGCCGGAGCTGGCCGCGCGGGTGCTGGACCGGCAGCTTGAGGTGCGGGCGCTGGCCGAGCGCTACCGGTTCGCCCAGCGGCTGGTGATCACCTCGCGCGGCTACGGCTACCCGACCGCCCGCGAGGCCGCGCTGAAGCTGATGGAGACCAGCTACGTCCCGGCCATCCCGTTCTCCGGTGCCGACCTGCTGCACGGGCCGCTGGCCATGGTGGACAACGTCTCCCCGGTGATCGCGATCGTGCCGGACGGCAAGGGCGGCGAGGCGCTGCAACCGGTGTTGGACCGGTTGCGCGGTCGGGGCGCGGACCTCGTGGTGGTCGGCCAGCAGGACCAGGTGGACGCCGCCTCGGCGGGGTTCGTACTGCCGCCCGGGGTGCCCGAGGAGGTGCAGCCGATCCTGGAGATCCTGCCGCTGCAGCGGCTGGCCTACGAGGTCACCATCGCCCGCGGCCAGGACCCGGACGCCCCGCGCGCGCTGGCCAAGGTCACCGAGACCCACTGACCACGGCCCACCGAGCCGGGAGAGCACTACGGGCCACGGCGCCGACGCAGGACCCTCAACCTGCGCGGCACCGCAGCCCGGAGCTGTCGTCGGACGCCGGGCCCCACAGACCCTGCGTGCACCGGGACTGTGCGGTGTCCCGGTGCGACGGCGTCCGACCGAGGAGGGACCGTACGGGGTCAGGGCAGCTGCGCGGGTACCACTCCTTGGTGCCCTTCCATTGTGGACTAGACCAATCCGGGTTGTCCAGGAGCCTCCGGAACCGGTCTGGACAACTTGCGGGCACCCCGGCCGCCCGCCGCGCTCCCGCCCGCCCGGTTACGCTCGCCCTGTGCCCTCGCTGAACGAACTCGTCCGCCGCCACACCACCCTCACCGGTGCCGACGTGGAGTGGCTCCACCTGCTGGTCTCGGAGTGGCAGCTGCTCTCCGACCTCTCCTTCGCCGACCTGGTGCTGTGGATCCCCACCTGGGACGGCATCCGCTACGTCTCGGTCGCCCAGATGCGCCCCAACACCGGGCCCACCTCCTACCAGGACGACATGGTCGGTCACCTGGTCCCGCGTGGTCGCCGGCCGCTGCTGGACGCCGCCTTCGACGAGGGGCGGATCGTCCGGGAGGGCGACCCGGAGTGGCGCGAGGAGGTGCCGGTCCGGGTGGAGTCCATCCCGGTCCGCCGCGAGGGCCGGGTACTCGGCGTGATCGCCCGCAACACCAACCTGCTCACCGTGCGCACCCCCAGCCGGCTCGAGCTCACCTACCTGCAGAGCGCCTCCGACCTGGCCCAGATGATCGCCGCAGGAACGTTTCCCTACCCGGGCGAGCAGGTGGACATGGACGCCGCGCCGCGGGTGGGTGACGGCCTGATCCGGCTGGACGCCGACGGCATCGTCACCTACGCCAGCCCCAACGCGCTCTCCGCCTACCACCGCCTGGGCCTCACCACGGATCTGTTGGGTGGTCATCTCGGCCGCACCACGGCCGAGTTGGTGCCGCCGTCGCGCGGTCCGGTGCACGAGGCGCTGGTGAAGCTGGCGAGCGGGTGGGCGCCCCGGCAGACCGAGGCGGAGGCCCAGGGCGGCGTGGTGTCGCTGCGTGCCATCCCGCTCAAGCCCAAGGGGGTGCACACCGGTTCACTGGTGCTGGTCCGCGACGTCACCGAACTCCGACGCCGCGACCGCGAGCTGATGACCAAGGACGCCACCATCCGGGAGATCCACCACCGGGTGAAGAACAACCTGCAGACGGTGGCCGCGCTGCTGCGCCTGCAGTCCCGCCGGATGGACTCCGACGCGGGCCGGCTCGCGCTGGACGAGGCGGTCCGCCGGGTCGGCTCGATCGCGATCGTGCACGAGACCCTCTCGCAGACCCTGGACGAGCAGGTCGCCTTCGACGAGATCGCCGACCGGGTGCTGGCGATGGTGATGGAGCTGTCCCAGGACGGCCAGGTGGCCACCCGGCGCAGCGGCAGCTTCGGCATCCTGCCGGCCGAGGTGGCCACCCCGCTGGCGATGATCCTCACCGAGCTGCTGCAGAACGCCCTGGAGCACGCCTTCGGCCCCAAGGCCGCCGGCGCACTGGAGGTCAGCGCGCTGCGCGGTCGTGCGCCGGCCAGCGGCACCGGCTGGTCGGAGAGTTGGAACGGCGGTGCCCGCCCGGCCGAGTACCTGCTGATCACCGTGCAGGACAACGGTCGGGGGATGCCCGAGGGCTTCGACCCGCAGCAGGCCGGCAACCTCGGGCTGCAGATCGTCCGGACGCTGGCCACCGGGGAGTTGGGCGGCAGCTTCGACATGGTCGCGGCGCCCGGCGGTGGCACCAAGGTGGTGCTGGAGATCCCAGTCCCCTGAACGCCCTTGCGGCACGGGCCGGTTGGGGCAAAGAAACGAGGCCCCGCCGACCGGGGGGGGTGGGTCGGCAGGGCCTCTCAACCCGTTCCGGCCGTCGGGGGGAGTCGGTCGGAACGGGGGCTCTTTGGGTGGTGCGGCACTGTCGGTCGACAGCGGTCACCGGTGGTTCGCTCGCCCCGTCGTGTTGCGTACGGTGAGCGTCCCAGGTCCACAGTATTGCTCTGCGTGAACAGTAGCAAGTGTCCGGACCGAGCTGTGCCACGGACCGCACCGGAGCGCGGCCTGATCCTGCGGAAGGCTTCGACGGACGTGCGGCCGAAGCCCTTGATCATGTGTTGATCGGTACTGCGAGCGGTCGGTGTCGCGTCGGATCCGACGGGTCGACCGGGTGCTGCGGAGAACTGCGATCGTGCGGTGCGCGGGACTCGCTCAGGCGGTGCGGGCGCGGTTGCGGGCGGCGCGACGCTTCATCGCACGACGCTCGTCCTCGCTCATGCCACCCCAGACGCCGGCGTCCTGGCCGGTCTCCAGGGCCCACTGCAGACACTGCTCCATGACGGGACAGCGGCGGCACACGGCCTTGGCTTCCTCGATCTGCAGCAGCGCAGGACCGGTGTTCCCGATCGGGAAGAACAGCTCCGGGTCCTCTTCGCGGCAGACAGCGCGGTGGCGCCAGTCCATGGTCGTCCAACTCCTCCTGCCGGCGGGGGTTGCCCGGTCGGCACTATCGATGGCTTGTGAATGTGAACGCTTTCACGAATCCCACAACGGCAAAAGGGACCAAAGGCCTCTACGGCCTGGCGGTCTGTGCTGAGGGGGGTTCGGGCGATTCCTGAGGGGTCCCAGCGGGATGCTCAGTGGGGATGCTTCGCGGTGTCCCGCTGCGAGGCGTCCCGATCGCCATGTAGAGGTTCGCAAACCTCGAGCCCGGATACAACCCCCTTCGAGGAGGAATTTTTGATTCTTCGGTGTCGCCTAGCTCACAGCCCGTACTTCTATGGAGTGAAGGGGGCTAGCACGTTCGAGAACAAGGGGGGAACCCCCTTTTGGTCACACAATCACACGCAGTGCCCGTCGAACGCCTGTGAAACTGACGCGACTGCGGTCTCCAAGATGGTCCCCGTCGACCTGAAACGGCACGGGTTCCTGTGAAACCAAGGTGAAGTGCCTGACGTCGTGATAGGAGACGACGTGCTTCCCGACCGGCCCCGCGGGAGTGCCGGATTGTTCCGAAGGAGTGTGCGACCGCAGGATCTGACGGACCGTACGAGCGGTTCCGAACGCCGTCATTCGAGTGATACCGAAGACGTCCAGATCTGTTTCGAAGGAAGCGGCGGGAGAGGGCAGCACAGGCCGGTTTCCGAGAAAGGTCCACGGCGAGGTGTTGGACACTATGGTCATCACCAGCCCGGAGTCGGGCGCCCGGCCCGGCAACTCCAGCGTCACCGGCCCGGACTTGCGGTGTTCACGCTCGGTGACGTAGTGCCGGAGCGCTTCGCGGACGTACAGCGCGTGCGTCGACCGTCGCCCGGCCCGGCGCTGTTCCTCCACCCGGCCGACCACGCCGGCGTCGAAGCCGAGCCCCGCGGTGAAGGTGAACCAGCGGTCCGGCAGCCCCTCCGTCATCGCCTTGCCGAGCGAGATCGCCCGCTCGCGACGGTTCTCGATGGCGTCCAGCAGCACCCCGGTGGCCTCCACCGGGTGGTTCGGCAGGCCGAGCGCGCGGGCGAAGACGTTGGTGCTGCCACCGGGCACGATGGCCAGGCGCGGCACCCGTTCGGCGGGGCCGTTGGCGAGCAGCCCGTTGACGACCTCGTTGACCGTGCCGTCACCGCCGAGCGCCACCACCAGGTCCACCGTGCCGTCGGTGGCCGCCTCGCGGGCCAGGTCCCGGGCGTGACCGCGGTACTCGGTGACCGCGACCTCCAGCTTGAGGTCGCTGCGCAGCGCGTGGGTCAGCACGTCCCGGGTGCGGCCACTGGTGGTGGTGGCCTTCGGGTTCACGACCAGGAGCGCGCGCATGAGGTTCAGCCTACGGCCCGGCGCCCGGACGGTGGCGGCTACCCTGCTGGGGTGAGTGCAGAAACCTCCCCCACCGCCCGGCCCGTCCAACTGCTCGTCGCCGCCGCGCTGACCAGCGCCGAGGGCGCCGCACTGGCTGGTTGGGGCCTCTACATGCTGGCCGCCGGGCTGGTCGAGAGCACCCGGAACCAGGGGCTCAACGAGTTCGGCGGCTTCGTGATCCTGCTGATGGGCCTGCTGCCGCTGCTCGCGGCGCGCGCGCTGCTGAAGCTGCGCCGCTGGGGCCGCAGCCCGGCCGTGATGACCCAGACGCTCTGCCTGCCGGTGGCCTACTTCATGTGGCAGACCGGTGGCCTGATGGCCGGCCTGGGCGCGCTGGTCGGCGTGGCCGGGGTCGCCGGGCTGTTCACGCTGCTGACCCCGACGGTCACCGAGGCGCTCTACCGGCCGGAGGGCTGAGCCCGCGGCCGGCCGCGGTCCGGCCGGCCGCGACTACTCCTCGACCAGCAGCTTGTCGCGCAGCTGGGCGAGGGTCCGGGCGAGCAGCCGGGAGACGTGCATCTGGGAGATGCCGACCTCGGCCGCGATCTGCGACTGGGTCATGTTCCGGAAGAACCGCAGCACCAGGATCTTCTGCTCGCGCTGCGGGAGTTGGGCCAGCAACGGCTTGAGCGACTCGCGGTACTCGACGCCCTCCAGCGCCTCGTCGGTGGCGCCCAGGGTGTCCGCCACCGCCGGCGACTCGTCGTCGCTGTCCGGCACGTCCAGCGAGAGCGTGCTGTAGGCGTTGGCGGACTCCAGGCCCTCCAGCACGTCCTCCTCGGAGATCCCGAGGTGCTCGGCCAGCTCGTGCACCGTGGGGGAGCGGCCGTGCCGCTGGGAGAGCTCGCTGGTCGCGGTGGTCAGCGAGAGCCGCAGCTCCTGCAGCCGGCGCGGCACCCGGACCGCCCAGCCCTTGTCCCGGAAGTGCCGCTTGATCTCGCCGACGATGGTCGGCGTGGCGTAGGTGGAGAACTCGACGCCGCGCTCGTGGTCGAACCGGTCCACCGACTTGATCAGGCCGATGGTGGCGACCTGGGTCAGGTCGTCCAGCGGCTCTCCGCGGTTGCGGAACCGCCGGGCCAGGTGTTCGACCAGCGGGATGTGCATCCGGACCAGCTGGTTGCGCAGCTCGACCCGCTCGGGTGAGCCCTCCGGCAGTGCGGAGAGCTGGATGAACAGTGCCCGGGCGGCCTCCCGGTCCGGGGCGCCGGTGCGGTGGTGCGCGCTGCTCTGGGCGGGTACCGCGGCCCGGAGGGCGTCGCCCTGGTCCGTGCCGGGGGCCTGGTCGGCCTCCGGCAGGCCGGCCGGGCCCTGGTCCGGCAGCGGGGCTGCCGTCGGCTCCGGCGTCGGGTCGGTCGGCTGACTCATCCGGTGGGCGTCCTTCGGGTGCGCGTCGTCATGGGAGGCGGCCCGTGGGGCGGGTCCACCCGGCTGAGCCGGAACGGTACGGCTTCCGGCCGCCGATCCGTGCGCGGCGCGGGCGCCCGCGGGCAGGTCGCCGGTGGGCAGGTCACTAGCGGGCAGCTCGCCCATGGGCAGGCCGTCGGCGGGCCAGGGCCCGGCGGCTGCAGTGCGATCCAGATCACTCACGGCGATCCCCCGTTCCGTTCCGGGAGCACCCGGACCGCCGTCGCGGCCGGGCCATCACATTGGTTGTACCGCGACCTGCCCCCTGAACGGGAGCGACCGGGCCCCGGACGCCGTCGTGGCGTGGCAGGGGCCGGTCGCCGGTGCGGGTTCGCGCCGGGCCGGCCGCGGGGGACGGCCCGGCGCGCGGTCTCATGGTTGGCCGATCGTCCCGCCGCGCTTCTTGTGCAGGCTGATGCTGACCGTGCGGTCCTCGCCGACCGAGGAGTCCACCTCGCCGGCCAGTGCGGAGAGCACCGTCCAGGCGAAGGTGTCCCGCTCGGGCGCCCGGCCGTCCGTGGTGGGGGCCGAGACGGTCACCCGGAGGGCGTCGCCGACCAGCCGGAACTCGCAGGACAGCACGGATCCGGGCACCGCCTGCTGGAGCAGGATGGCGCAGGCCTCGTCCACCGCGATCCGCAGGTCCTCGATCTCGTCGAGGGTGAAGTCCAGCCGGGCCGCGAGCCCGGCCGTGGCCGTCCGCAGGACCGAGAGGTAGGCCCCCTGCGCGGGCAGTCGGACCTCCACGAAGTCCCTGGCGGACTGCTCCTCGGGATCGCCGTCGATCTGGGACACCCTCACCTCCTGGGTGACGCACTGTGCTTGTGACCCCGGGGCCGCGGCACGTTCTGTTGCTTGGCTCAACTGCTTCGCCCCAACTGTCTTGAGGGGTGGTGCGGTACGTACCGGTTCCTACCCGGTCGGGAGGGTCCGGACGCAAGCCGTCGGCCGAGACGTTACCGCGATCGGTGGACGGCTGTCGCGGCCCTGGACGGGCCGGGGGTGACTCATGGTAGGCCGCGCGGCGCAGCATCGGCAGGCCCTCGGCCACATTCTCACCCCGTGGCGCCACGGCTCAGCGGGTGCCGAGCCGCCGCAGGGCGTCCCCGGTCAGCCGGTAGGTGGTCCACTCGTCCATCGGTCGGGCGCCGAGCGACTCGTAGAAGCCGATCGAGGGCTCGTTCCAGTCCAGCACCGACCACTCGAAGCGCTGGTAGCCGCGCTCCACGGCGATCCCGGCCAGCTCGGTCAGCAGCGCCTTGCCGTGGCCGCCGCCGCGGGCCTTGGGGCGGACGTAGAGGTCCTCCAGGTAGATGCCGTGGGTGCCGTTCCAGGTGGAGAAGTTGCGGAACCAGAGGGCGAAGCCGACGGTCTCGCCGGTGCTGTCGTCCTCGGCGATCAGGCCGTGCACCGCGGGGTGCTCGCCGAAGAGCGCGGTGTGCAGCTGCTCCTCGGTGGCCCGCGCCTCGGAGAGCGCCTTCTCGTACTCCGCCAGCTCGCGGATCAGCCGGATGATGGTGGGGACGTCGTCGACGACGGCTTGCCGGATCATCCCTCGAGCGTACTGCGGCCGCCGACGACGGACGCCCCTCACTCGAACGAGTGAAGGGCGTCGGGCGTGGCCGGATCAGGCCTGCTTGGTCTCCCAGAAGATCTTGTCGATCTGGGCGATGTAGTCGAGCAGGGCCTGGCCGGTGGCCGGGTCGGTGGAGGCCTTGGCGGCCGAGGCGGCCTTCAGGGCCTCGTTGAAGAGCTGGTGCAGCTGCGGGTACTTCTCGAAGTGCGGGGCCTTGAAGTAGTCGCTCCACAGGACCGACAGGTGGTGCTTGACGGCCTCGGCGCGCTGCTCCTTGATGATGATGGCGCGGGCGCGGAAGTGGGCGTCCTCGTTGGCCTGGTACTTCTCCTGAGTGCCCTTCACGGACTCGGCCTCGATGCGGGCCTGGGCGGGGTCGTAGACACCGCAGGGCAGGTCGCAGTGGGCGTGCGCGGTGGCTCGCGGAGCAAACAGACGAGAGAACATGGGAGTCCTTCCTGGTGATCGTCTTCCCGCGCCCGAGACTACCCCGCCGATGCCTCAGATTCGTGGCCGGGACCGGTACCTAGGGCAAAAGGCGGAGTCGGAACCGGGTGATATCGGACGCGCGTTCACCATGCGCGATGCTTGACCCCGACGGGCGGTGCGACCAGGAGGTGGGCGCCATGGCGGTGTGGCGGAGACGGGGCACGGACGACGGCGCGGGTGCGGCTGCGGAGCCGGAGGAACGCGCCGGTGGCGGGCTGCTGCCGTTCGGGCTGATCGACGTGGCCGGACCCTCGATGGTCCCCACGCTGCTCCACGGCGACCAGGTGGTGGTCCGCTACGGTGCCCGGCTGCGGCCCGGTGCGGTGGTGCTGGTCCGGCATCCGCTGCGGCAGGACCTGCTGGTGGTCAAGCGGGCCGTCGAGCGGCGGGCTGGTGGCTGGTGGCTGCTGTCGGACAATCCGTTCCTGGGCAACGACAGCCGGGAGTACGGCGCGGTGCCGGCGGAGCTGGTGCTCGGCCGGGTGCTGCTGCGGCTGCGGCCGAGCCCGGTCTGGCTGGCGCCGGCCGGCTGGCTGGAGCGGCTGCTCTGCCACTGGCCGCTGGCCAAGGTGCCGGGGCTGGCCGCCCGGCTGGGGGTGTTCCGGGGGCTCAGCGCGGAGCTGTAGCCGGGCTGCCGGCCGCCGCCGCGGCCGCCTCCTGGCGCTTGCGGGCCCGGTAGGCGGCCACGTTCGCCCGGGTGGCACAGCGGTCCGAGCAGTAGCGCCGGGAGCGGTTGGTGGAGGTGTCCAGGTAGGCGTTGCGGCAGGGCGCGGCCTGGCAGATGCCGAGTCGGTCGGCGCCCAGCTCGGTGAGGTGGATGGCCAGGCCCATGCAGGCCACCGCGGTGAAGTTGGCGGTGGCGGTCGGCGCGTTGTCGGCCAGGTGCAGGTGCCAGCGGGGTCGGCCGCTCTCGTCGAGGTAGTCGTGGCCGGAGACCAGCGGGCTGACCGGGTACTCCACCAGCAGGCTGTTGAGCAGGTCCACCGCGCGGACCTGCTCGCCCTGCGCGGCGGCCTCGAAGACCGCCCGCAGCCGGGTCCGCACCGCGCGCAGCCGGGGCAGGTCGGTCTCGTCGGCCAGTCGGGCGCCGCGCGAGGTGGGGCTGCCGAACAGGGCGCGCACCGACTCGGCGGAGACCAGCGTGTCGGTGCCGCGGTCCGGCTCCTCGCTGTTCACCAGCCGGACGGCGTAGTCGGCGTACGAGGCGAGCTCCACGGCGGTCCTCCGGGGGCGGTAACGGGCAAGCTGCCTTCAGCCTATTACCTGGACCGGGGAAACACCCAGCGCCGGTGGTCCGGCCCGATCGTGCGGGGCGGACCACCGGCGGACCACCGGGTCAGAGGCCGCCGTTGATCGTGGCGTCCGGGACCGCGCCGCTGTCCACGTCCCACTTGGCGAGGATCCGGTCGTGGGGGTGCGCGGCGGTCGGCGAGGCCCTGCCGTAGGGGGCGGGAACCCGGATCCTGCCGTCCCGCTCTGCCGGGGCGGGCGCCGGGTGTGTCAGAATCTGCTATCGGGTGACCCCCGACACCGAACGCAGGCCGCCGGTTCGCGACAGATCCGGGGTGCACAGGACCGGAAGTCGACGACGCCGACTCCGTATCCGGGGCACCAACTCCTTCTCCCGCCTGCTGTTCACCCCTGCGCGTGCGTACCGAAACGCCGTTGACGGGATTGGCCGTCCGGGGTGAACAGTGCGTGACGAGGACCCAAGGCACAGGTGCGGTGCCATTTCGCGGGCCTAGGCTCAGCCCGGGAGCACAGCGCAGAACACCCAAACCCTCACCCGAGGGCGCCCGTTCGACTGCCGCGCCCGACCACCGGATTCCGGATCCGCCCAGCGGACCCGGGTTTCAGCATCTCCGGGCAGGTCGCGCGGCTGCCGGAGCGCCCTCGCTGATCATGACGAAGAGGTCATCGTGGCAGCGGAGATCATCAACCCCCATACCCAGGACACCGACGACCCCGTCGACGCCGTGTTCGCACTCCACCGCGGCGGCAAGATGGAGGTGCGTGCAACGGTGCCCGTGCGCGACGCCGACGACCTGTCCCTCGCGTACACGCCGGGGGTCGCCCGGGTCTGCACCGCCATCGCCGAGCAGCCCGAACTGGTCAACGACTACACCTGGAAGGCCAACACGGTCGCGGTGGTCACCGACGGCACCGCGGTGCTGGGCCTGGGCGACATCGGTCCGCAGGCATCGCTGCCCGTGATGGAGGGCAAGGCGATCCTGTTCAAGCAGTTCGGCGGGGTGGACGCGGTCCCGATCGCCCTGGACTGCACGGACGTTGACGAGATCGTCGAGACCGTGGTCCGGCTGGCGCCCTCCTTCGGCGGCGTCAACCTGGAGGACATCTCCGCGCCGCGCTGCTTCGAGATCGAGCGCCGGCTCCAGGAGGCCCTGGACATCCCGGTCTTCCACGACGACCAGCACGGCACCGCGATCGTCACCACCGCCGCGCTGTGGAACGGCGCCAAGGTGACCGGCCGGGAGATCGGCGAGCTGCGCGCGGTGATCTCCGGGGCCGGCGCGGCCGGGATCGCCATCGCCAAGATGCTGGTGGCGGCGGGGATCGGCGACGTCGCGCTCTGCGACCGACGCGGCGTGGTGCACCAGGGCCGGGCGGACCTGACCGAGGTCAAGGCCGAGATCGCCGCGCTGACCAACCGGACCGGACTCAAGGGCACCCTGGCCGAGGCGCTGGCCGGCGCCGACGTCTTCATCGGCGTCTCCGGCGGGACCGTGCCGGAGCAGACCGTGGCCACCATGGCCAAGGACTGCCTGATCTTCGCGATGGCCAACCCCAACCCGGAGATCCACCCGGAGGTCGCGCACAAGTACGCGGCCGTGGTGGCCACCGGCCGGTCGGACTTCCCGAACCAGATCAACAACGTGCTGGCGTTCCCCGGCATCTTCGCCGGCGCGCTGCAGGTCCGGGCCTCCCGGATCACCGAGGGGATGAAGCTGGCCGCCGCCGAGGCGCTGGCCGGCCTGGTCGCCGACGACCTCAGCGCGCAGCGGGTGATCCCCTCGCCGTTCGACCCGCGGGTCGCCCCGGCGGTGAGCAGGGCGGTCGCCGAGGCGGCCCGCCGGGAGGGCGTCGCCCGACGCTGACGGTCCGCCAGGGGCCCGGGGCACGCGGTGGAGGTCACACCCGCTCGCTGTTCCGGGCCCGCACCGATCGGCGCTAGTGTCCGGTCCATGTTCGCCGCCTACGCCGCACGCATCGACGCCGACGACCCCCTCAGCGCCCTGGAGCTGGGCGAGTTGCCCGAGCCGGAGGCCCGGCCGGGCTGGAGCGTGGTGACCGTCCGGGCCGCCACGCTCAACCACCACGACCTCTGGTCGTTGCGCGGGGTGGGCCTGCCCGCCGAGCGGCTGCCGATGATCCTGGGCTGCGACGCGGCCGGGGTCGACGAGCAGGGCAACGAGGTGGTGATCCACTCGGTGATCGGCCAGAGCGGCCACGGGGTCGGTCCGACCGAGCAGCGCTCCCTGCTGACCGAGCGTTACCAGGGCACCTTCGCGCAGCGGGTGGCGGTGCCGACCTGGAACCTGCTGCCCAAGCCCGCCGAGCTCTCCTTCGAGCAGGCCGCCTGCCTGCCCACCGCCTGGTTGACGGCCTATCGGATGCTCTTCACCAACGCCGGGGTCAGGCCCGGCGACACCGTGCTGGTGCAGGGCGCCGGCGGCGGGGTGGCCACCGCGCTGATCGTCCTCGGCAAGGCGGCCGGCCTGCGGGTCTGGGTCACCGGACGGGACGAGGCCAAGCGGGACCGGGCGATCGGGCTCGGCGCGGACGCGGCCTTCGAGAGCGGCGCCCGGCTGCCGGAGCGGGTCGACGCGGTGATGGAGACGGTCGGCGCGGCGACCTGGTCGCACTCCGTGAAGTCGCTGCGGCCGGGCGGCACGATCGTGATCTCCGGCGCCACCTCCGGGCCGAACCCGAAGGCGGCCGAGCTGAACCGGATCTTCTTCCTGGAGCTCAAGGTGGTCGGCTCGACCATGGGGACCAAGGAGGAGCTGGCCGGACTGCTCGCGCTCTGTGCGCACGCCGGCGTGCGCCCGGTGATCGACTCGGTGCTGCCGCTGGCCGAGGCGCGCGCCGGCTTCGAGCGGCTGGCCAAGGGCGACGTCTTCGGCAAGATCGTGCTGACGCCGTGATCCCTGGTGGGCGCTCCCGCGCGGGAGCGCCCACCAGGGTCGGCTCAGCCCAGCAGGCGGCGCAGCCGCTCGCCGGCCGAGGCCAGTACGGTCCGCGCCTCGGCCAGCCGCTCGCGGTCCACTCCGCCGTCCCGGGCCGCGTCGCGGACCTGGTCACGGAACCGGTCGAGCAGCCGCTCCAGCTCGCGGGCCGGCTCGCCGGCCGGGTCGGTGCGGGCCCAGTCCGGCAGGTCGGTCGGGCCGTCCTCGCCGAGGTCGACCCGGGTGACGGTGATCTTCTCGCTCTGCGCCGCCGAGCCGCCCGAGGCGTCCCAGCGGGACGGGTCGGCCAGGCCGGCCAGCCCCCGGGTCAGCTCGGAGAAGCCCTCGGCCAGCCCGCTCGGCCAGTCGCCCTTGCTGACGTGCTCGCGCACCTGCTGCTCGACCCGCCGCTTGATCCGCAGCGCCTCCTGCTGCGCCGCCTGGCGGACCGCCTGCGACTGCTCCCGGGCCTTGCGGGCCTCCTCCTTGGCCCGCTTGGCCTGCTCCTTGGCCTGCCGCTCCTGCTCCTTGGCCCGCTTGGCCTGGGCCTTGAACTCGGCGTACTCCTCGCGGGTGCGCTGCCAGGCCGCCTCGCCGGCCCGACCGGCGCCGCCGGCGGCCTCGCCGGCCGCGGGGGTGGGCCGGCGGGCGCTGCGGGCGGCGTCCCGCAGCTCGTCGCGGAGGTCCTTGGCGGAGTCCCGGACGTCCTCGCGGATCGCGCCGGCCAACTGGGCCACCGAGTCCCGGATCTCCACCTCCAGCTCCGCCAAGTCGTCCTGCCGGGCCGTCAGTTCGGTGCGACCGGCCTCGGTGATCCGGTAGACCTTGCGGCCGCCCTCGGTGGAGTGCTCGACCAGGCCCTCCTTCTCCAGCTTGGCGAGCCGCGGGTAGACCGTGCCGGCGGACGGCGCGTACAGGCCGTGGAACCGCTCCTCCAGCAGCCGGATCACCTCGTAACCGTGCCGCGGTGACTCGTCCAGCAGCTTCAACAGGTAGAGCCGGAGCCGGCCGTGGGCGAAGACGGTGCTCATGCCTGGTCCTCGGGGGTCTCGGTGGGGGTCGCGGGCAGTTCCTTGACCAGGCTCGGCAGGTCGTCCTCCGGCTCGGGGCGGCTGAGCAGCGAGATCGCCCCGGAGACCGTGGTGACCTGGAGCCTGCCGGTGCCCGCGCCCAGCTTGCCGCTGAGCTTCTTGGCACCCCAGGTGCCACCGAGCGTCAACTCGTCGAAGGCGTTGGAGAACTGGCCGTTGGTGCTGCCGGCCTCGACGGTGGTGTCGGCGGGCCGCGGCAGTCGGACGGCGACGTCGCCGCTGACCGTGTTGACCTTGATGTCGGCCGGGGTGGTGCCGTCCAGGTCGAGCGTGACGGCGCCGCTGACGGTGTTGGCGTGCAGGGTGGCGGCAGTGCCGGAGATGACGGTCAGCTCGCCGGAGAGGGAGTTCACCCGCAGTTCGTCGGCGACCGACTGGGCGTTCACGTCGCCGGAGACCGTCTTGGCCTCGGTCCGGCCGGCCAGCTCCACCAGGGTGGCCTCGCCGGCCACGCCCCAGACGGTGGTGCCGCCGGTCACCCCGGAGACGGTGGCGGCGGCGGTGATCGTGCCGAGCTTGACCTCGGTGGCGGCCGGCACGGTCAGTGAGACCACCGCGCGGCGCTTGCGGCGCAGCGAGCCGATGAAGCCCTTCATCGCGTCGACCGACTTGACCTTCTCGCCGAACTCGGCCCAGTCGAGGTTGGGGTAGCTGACCGTCAGCACGCCGTCGACCAGGGAGACCTGGAGCGGCTCGCCCTCCAGCTCGGTCACCTCCAGTCGGGCCGGGCCCTCGGCGGCGACGACGTTGACGGCGCCTCCGATGATGCGCACCTGCAGACCGCGGACCGGCTCCTCGATGGCGATCCGCTGCGGTTCCTCGACTGTCCACTGGCTCATGGTGTTCGTCCTCCCGTTCGGCCGCCGCCGTCGTACCCTGGAGGGGCGACGATCCGGCGAGTCGCGATGTATCGCGTCTTCCGAATAACACGATATATCGCGTAGCGCGGAAGTCAAGGGCCTCCGTGCGCCGAGATACGAAGGGGCCCCGGGCGGCTGATGCCACCCGGGGCCCCTTCGCGCGGCCCTACGCGTCGTCCTCGTCGTCCAGCCGGGCCAGCCAGGTGGCCAGTCGTTCGACGGGGATCTCGAAGTCGGGGTTGAGGTCGACGAACTCGCGCAGGCGCTCGGCCAGCCACTCGAAGGTGACCTCCTCGTCGCCGCGCCGGCTCTCCAGCTCCTCGATGCCGCGGTCGGTGAAGTACACGGTGTGCTCCGGTCGGGTGGGGATCTTCGGGGTCAGGATAGTGCGGGCCCGGACGCCGACGGGCCCGGCCTCCGTGTGGCTGGAGACCGGGCCCGTCACGCGCACTGGCGTCAGAGCGGTCAGAGCGAGAAGACGTCCTCGATCAGCTGCTGCTGCTCGGCGGCGTGCCGCTTGGCCGAGCCGACCGCGGGCGCCGAGGACGACGGCCGGGCCACCCGGCGCAGCCGGCTGCCGTCGGCCTTGCGGCCGATCACCACGTCCAGGTGGTCGACCAGGTTCATCGCGATGAACGGCCAGGCACCCTGGTTGGCCGGCTCCTCCTGGGCCCAGACGAACTGGACGTCGTCGCCGTAGCGGCCCAGCTCCTCCTGCAGCTCGGCCACCGGCAGCGGGTAGAGCCGCTCGACCCGGACGATCGCGGTGTCGGTGACGCCGCGCTCGGTACGGGCCGCCGCCAGGTCGTAGTAGAACTTGCCGGCGGTGATGACCACCTTGCGGACCTGGGCCGGGTCGACCGAGTCGTCGCCGATCACCGGGCGGAACGAGCCGGAGGTGAACTCCTCCGCCGAGCTGGCCGCGGCCTTCAGACGCAGCATCGACTTCGGGGTGAAGACGACCAGCGGCTTGTGGTGCGGGTTGTGCACCTGCCAGCGCAGCAGGTGGAAGTAGTTCGACGGCAGGGTCGGCATGGCGACCGTCATGTTGTTCTGCGCGCACAGCTGGAGGAAGCGCTCCGGGCGGGCGGACGAGTGGTCCGGTCCCTGGCCCTCGTAGCCGTGCGGCAGCAGCAGGGTGACGCCGGAGTGCTGGCCCCACTTCTGCTCGGCCGAGGCGATGTACTCGTCGACCACGGTCTGCGCGCCGTTGACGAAGTCGCCGAACTGCGCCTCCCACATGACCAGCGCGTTCGGGCGGGTCAGCGAGTAGCCGTACTCGAAGCCCATCGCCGCGTACTCCGACAGCAGGCTGTCGTAGACGGTGTAGCGGGCCTGGTCCTCGGTCAGGTAGAGCAGCGGGGTGTAGTCCTCGCCGGTCTGCCGGTCGATCAGCACCGCGTGGCGCTGGCCGAAGGTGCCGCGGCGGCTGTCCTGGCCGGCCAGCCGGACCGGGTGGCCCTCCATCAGCAGCGAGCCGATGGCGAGCGTCTCGCCGGTGGCCCAGTCGATGGTGCCGTCCTCGATCGAGGCGGCGCGGCGCTGCAGCTGCGGCAGCAGACGCGGGTGCACGGTCAGCCACTCCGGCAGGTTGACCTGCGAGGCGGCGATCCGCTTCACCATCTCCTGGGAGATGCCGGTCTGGACGTTGACCGGGAAGTCGGCGGCCGAGACCGCATCCGGGGCGGCGGCCTGCGTCGAGGCCGCGTCGCGGACCTCGGCGAAGACCTTCTCCAGCTGGCCCTGGAAGTCCTGGAGCGCCTGCTCCGCCTCTTCCATGGTGATGTCGCCGCGACCGATCAGGCCCTCGGTGTAGAGCTTGCGCACCGAGCGCTTCTTGTCGATCAGGTCGTACATCAGCGGCTGGGTGAACGACGGGTTGTCGGCCTCGTTGTGACCGCGGCGGCGGTAGCAGATGAGGTCGATCACGACGTCCTTGTGGAACGTCTGGCGGAACTCGAAGGCGAGCCGCGCGACGCGGACCACGGCCTCCGGGTCGTCACCGTTCACGTGGAAGATCGGGGCCTCGATCATCCGGGCCACGTCGGTGCAGTACATCGAGGAGCGGCTGCTGGCCGGGGCGGCGGTGAAGCCGACCTGGTTGTTCACCACGATGTGCACGGTGCCGCCGGTGCGGTAGCCGCGCAGCTGCGACATGTTCAGGGTCTCCGCGACCACGCCCTGGCCGGCGAAGGCCGCGTCGCCGTGGATCTGGATCGGCAGCACCGGGAAGGACGTGCCGCCCTGGTCCAGGATGTCCTGCTTGGCGCGGGAGATGCCCTCGACGATCGGGTCGACCGTCTCCAGGTGGGACGGGTTGGCGGCCAGCGACACCTTGATGGTCTCGCCGTCCAGGCCGGTGAAGGTGCCCTCGGAGCCCAGGTGGTACTTGACGTCGCCGGAGCCGTGCATCGACTTCGGGTCCAGGTTGCCCTCGAACTCGCCGAAGATCTTGCCGTACGGCTTGCCGACGATGTTGGCCAGCACGTTGAGGCGGCCGCGGTGGGCCATGCCGATGACGGCCTCGTCGAGGCGGTGCTCGGCGGCGGCGTCGATGGTCGCGTCCAGCAGCGGGATCAGCGACTCGCCGCCCTCCAGCGAGAAGCGCTTCTGCCCGACGTACTTGGTCTGCAGGAAGGTCTCGAAGGCCTCGGCCGAGTTCAGCCGGCGCAGGATGCGCAGCTGCTCCTCGCGCTCCGGCTTGGTGTACGGCTTCTCCAGGCGCTCCTGCAGCCACTTGCGCTGCTTCGGGTCCTGGATGTGCATGTACTCGATGCCGACCGTGCGGCAGTAGCTGCCGCGGAGCAGGCCGAGGATGTCGCGCAGCTTCATCATCTTCTGGCCGCCGAAGCCGCCGACGGCGAACTCCCGCTCCAGGTCCCAGAGGGTGAGGCCGTGCTCCACGACGTCCAGGTCGGGGTGCTTGCGCTGCTTGTACTCCAGCGGGTCGGTGTCGGCCATCAGGTGACCGCGGACCCGGTAGGAGTGGATCAGCTCCATGACGCGCGCGGTCTTGTTGACCTCGTCGTCGTGGGTGGCGGCCACGTCGGTGGCCCAGCGGACCGGCTCGTACGGGATCCGCAGCGACTCGAAGACCTCGTCGTAGAAGCCGTGCTCGCCCAGCAGCAGCTGGTGGATCGCGCGCAGGAACTCGCCGGAGCCGGCGCCCTGGATGACCCGGTGGTCGTAGGTCGAGGTCAGCGTCATGATCTTGGAGACGCCGAGCCGGGCCAGCGTCTCCGGGGAGGAGCCCTGGAACTCGGCCGGGTACTCCATCGCGCCGACGCCGACGATGGTGCCCTGACCCTGCATCAGGCGGGGCACCGAGTGCACGGTGCCGATGCCGCCCGGGTTGGTCAGCGAGACCGTGACGCCGGTGAAGTCGTCCATGGTCAGCTTGTTGGCGCGGGCCCGGCGGACGATGTCCTCGTAGGCCTGCCAGAAGCCGAAGAAGTCCATCGTCTCGGCCTTCTTGATGGCCGCGACGACCAGCTGGCGCTCGCCGTTCGGCTTGACCAGGTCGATGGCCAGACCGAGGTTGATGTGCTCCGGCTTCACCAGGTAGGACTTGCCGTCCTTGACCTGGTAGCTGTGGTTCATGCCCGGGTACGCCTTCAGGGCCTGCACCAGCGCGTAGCCGATCAGGTGGGTGAAGGAGACCTTGCCGCCGCGGGCGCGCTGCAGGTGGTTGTTGATGACGATGCGGTTGTCGATCAGCAACTTGGCCGGAACGGCGCGCACCGAGGTCGCGGTCGGCACCTCCAGCGAGGCGTCCATGTTGGTCGCCACGGCCTTCGCCGGGCCGCGCAGCACGACCAGCTCGGGGCCGGCGGGCGCGGCTGCGGCCTCGGCGGCCGCAGCGGCCTCGACGACGGCCTTCGGAGCCGGCGGCGCGGCGGGGGCGGCTGCCAGCGGCGCGGCGGCGGGCGCCGGCGCGCTGGGCGCGGCGGCCACCGGGGCGGCGGCGGGGGCAGGCGCCACCGGAGCTGCAGCAGGGGCAGGGGCGGCAACGGTGGTCGGCGTGGGGCCGACCGGGGTCGCGGCCTGGGTCACTGGGGTCACCTCGGTACCGGGCTTGTAGTCGGCGAAAAAGTCCCACCAGGCTCGGTCGACCGAGTTGGGATCCTGGAGGTACTGCTGGTAGATCTCGTCGACGAGCCACTCGTTGGGGCCGAAGCCAGTGGGACTTGCCGAGCTGCTGGGGGTTTCAGGGTGTGGCGACACGGCGGCAACCGCCCTCTTCCGCTTCCTTTTGGGATGTGTGGACAGCGGGGATTAAGGCTACGCCCCTGACCGATGATCGCGCAGTCCCCGAAGGCCCTGCGTCGCCCAGATCACAGTGTGCTAGGCCACATTGGCCGAAAGTTTGCGTTACAAGACGGTCTGTGGGGGGAAATGGGCGGCCTTGCTCGGGCCTCAAAACCACCCTAAACCGGACAAACCTCTGCCGGATTGACCAGGTTTGGCCATCTCGGCCTGTCGATCGCCGGAATGTCCCAGTTCGGTGACAAAGCTGGCCCGGCTGGACAGATCTCCGCAGGTGGGTGCGGTGGATCACAGTCGGGGGCGCGGGATCAGCGGCGTGGCGCCGGGGAGCGCGACCCTGATCAGGCAGCCCTGCGAGCCGTCCGCCACCTGGATCCGTCCGCCGTGCAGATCGACCGCCCAGCGGGCGATGGCCAGGCCCAGTCCGGTGCCGCCGTCGCTGCCCGGACCCTGGGCGGTCGGCGCGCCGGCCCGGCTGAACCGGTCGAAGACCCGGGTGCGGTCCTGCTCCGGGATGCCCGGACCCTGGTCCTCGACCTCCAGCACCAGCTCCTGCGGCTCCCGGCCGCCCGCCCGGGCCCGTACCGTCACCACGCCGCCGGACGGGGAGTGCTTGCAGGCGTTGTCCACCAGGTTCGCCACCACCTGGTGCAGCCGCTCGGGGTCGGCCAGCCCGGTCAGGCCGGCCGGCTCGACGTCCAGCTCCAGGCGCAGGTCGCCCCGGCGGCTCCAGGCGCCGCCGGCCGTGGCGCCGTCCACCGTCAGACCGCGCAGCACGCCGGCCAGGAACGGCCGGACCTCGAACTCGCGGACGTCCAGCGGCACCACCCCGTCGTCCAGCTTGGAGAGGTCCAGCAGGTGGGCGACCAGCCGGCCGAGCCGCTCGGTCTGTTCCAGCGCCGCGCCCAGGTTGGCGTGGTCCGGCTGCACCACGCCGTCGACCACGTTCTCCAGCACCGCCTGCAGCGCGGCGATCGGGGTGCGCAGCTCGTGCGAGACGTTGGCCACCAGCTCCCGGCGGTGCCGGTCGGCGGCCTCCAGGTCGGCGGCCATCTTGTTGAAGGCCGCGGCCAGCTCGCCGATCTCGTCGCGCGAGGAGGTGCGGACCCGCCGGCTGTAGTCACCGGCGGCCATCGCCCGGGAGGCGGCCGTCATCTCGCGCAGCGGCGCGGTGAGGGTGTGCGCCAGGAGCTGCATGAAGAGCAGGGAGGCGATCATGGAGAAGGTCATGATCACCCGGATCTGGGTCTCCGAGCGGACCGCGATCACCATCATCCCGGAGGCGAGCACGACCGAGACCACGACCAGCAGGGCCAGCTTGCCCTTGATCGAACGCACCGGGTCGAAGGGCCGGATCTCCCGCCAGGCCCGTTCGGCGGCACGGGTGAGCAGCGCGCGGCGTGGCGCCGCGCCGGGTTCGGTGTGCGCCTGTGCAGCGGTGTTCATCGGTGCTGTGGTCCCCGTACGTCTCTGCCCCCGTGGCCCCCGCCGGTTGCGTGTCGCTCAGGACACCGGGGCCTCCAGCGCGTAGCCGACCCCGTGCACGGTGCGGATCCAGGTCGCGCCGATCTTCCGGCGCAGCGCCTTGACGTGGCTGTCGACGGTCCGGGTGCCGGAGGCGTCGGTCCAGTCCCAGACCTCGGAGAGCAGCTGCTCGCGGGTGAGCACGGCGCGCGGCTGGGCGGCCAGGCAGGCGAGCAGGTCGAACTCGGTGGGCGTCAGGTGGACGTCCCCGGAGGCCAGCCGGACCCGGCGCTGGACGTGGTCGATCTCCAGCTCGCCGAAGCGCAGCGAGCCGAGCGCGGGGGTCCGGGCGGCCTGCTGGGCGCGCTCGACCCGGCGCAGCAGCACGTTCACCCGGGCCGCCAGCTCGCGCATCGAGAACGGCTTGGTCATGTAGTCGTCGGCGCCCACGCCGAGGCCGACCAGCAGGTCCGTCTCGTCGTCGCGGGCGGTCAGCATCAGCACCGGGACCGGGCGCTGGGCCTGGATCCGGCGGCAGACCTCCAGCCCGTCGAAGCCGGGCAGCATGATGTCGAGCACCACGAGGTCGGGCTGCCAGGTGTGGAAGCCGTCCACCGCACCGGGGCCGTCGTGCGCCACGGCCACCTTGAAGCCCTCGGCGCCCAGGCGGGCGGCGATGGACTCGGCGATGGTGGGCTCGTCCTCGACGACGAGCACGCGTCGTTGGGCGATCACACCAGTACCACTGGTGTCCTGTTGAATTTCTGTCACGGTCACGCCACCGCCCCCAGGGCCTGCGGGCCGGCCACCTGTGGGGGTGGCGGGACGCCGCTCGTAGTCTTGTTCCGTCGTTTTCCGTGCCCGGACCTGGCCGCTCCTGCCGCCGTGCCGCTCGGCCGGACCGGTGGCTTCCCAACCGCCGGTCCCGCGCGCTCACTTCGCAGCGTACGGACAGCAGGTGCACCCCGGTAGGCGGACCGTGGATTTGCGGGCGCACAGGCCCAGGGCCGCACCCCGGGGACGGGCACGGGCCGCTACCTTACCCGGCGATGTCGATCTGCCGTAACGGTGTGTATCTGCTTCGGGGATGGCAGACTCCACGATGTGGGGTGCTTTCCCGGCGGGCTCCCAGCGAGTTCCCAGCGAGCTCCCGGCGCCGGGGGTTGGTACGGACCGGATCCCGAACTCCCGCTCGGAGCAGGGCGGGCCGGATCCTCAGCTGGTTTTCAGATGCGCGCCGTACGGTGGGTGGGATCGGTTGTCGTCCAACGGCGCGCCCCGCGTGGCTGGCGGGGGCGCGAGCGGTCGGACGGAACGGAGGCGCGATGGCACAGCCGGCGGACGAGGCCGGAGACCGCCCGACGGCGGCTCCCTACGCGGCGCTGCGGCTCGGCCTGCGCAGCGGCCCGCTGTTCTGGGTGCTGGCACGGGTGCCGACGCCCCGGCGCAACCCCTTCGCGCTGCTCTACCTGGTCGTGCTGGCCGGCACCACGCTCTTCGCGCACTTCGGCGACCCCGTCCTGGTGCACCAGCTGCAGACCATGTCCAGCACCGACGGGCACCACCTGCTGCACACGCCGCTGCGCTCGCTGCTGATGAGCGGGCTCTGGGTGGCCGGGCCGGTCTGGATGCCCTACCTCTGGGCCTTCGCCTTCACCGTGGCGCCGCTGGAGCGCCGGATCGGCTCGCTGCGGGCCATCGGGGTCTTCGCCGCCGGGCACGTCGTCGGCACGCTGCTCTCGCAGGCCGTGGTGGCGGTGGCGGTGGCCACCGGACACCTCGGCGCGAGCGCCCTGGACGAGCTGGACATCGGGGTCAGCTACGGGGTGCTGTGCTGCCTGGGCGCGTTCAGTGGGCTGCTGCCGGTCCGGGGACGGATCGCCGCGCTGGTCGGGGCCTTCCTGCTGGTCGCGCACCAGATCCTGAGCGACCAGGATCTGGTCACCGCGATCGGGCACCCCACCGCGCTGCTGGTGGGCATCGCGCTCTGGGGGCCGATCCGCCGGCCGCGGCGCCCTCGCGGTCGTCGGCCGCTGCGCGGTCCGCTGCCCCGGCCCGCCCTCGACCGGGTGTAGCCCGCTCTCTTTTCCTCCCCCCTTCTTCTCCCCGCTTCCGGGGCGTCCCGGGCTGATCGCTCAGGGCGAACAAGCGTCGGGGAACATCCTCGGGCACCCCGGCCTTAGTCAGATCGACTCAAGTTCGCTGACTGGGGAGAGATCATGGCATCGACGTCCGCTTCGCTCACCCTGCCCGTGCTGCCGCTCGACGACGAGGTGGTCCTGCCGGGCATGGTGGTGCCGCTGGACCTGTCCGACACCGAGGTGCGTGCCGCCGTCGAGGCCGCCCGGGCCGCCGCGCGGATGTCGGTGGACGGGGGGAAGCCGCAGGTGCTGCTGGTTCCCCGGCTGGACGGCTCGTACGGCGCGGTCGGCACGCTGGCCACCGTCGAGCAGGTCGGCCGGCTGGCCGACGGCGATCCGGCCGCACTGGTGCGCGCGGTGCACCGGGTGCGGATCGGCTCCGGGACGACCGGCCCGGGCGCCGCGCTCTGGGTGGAGACCGTCCCGTTCCGCGAGTCCGTCGTGTCGCAGCCGCTGCCGGGCCGGACGGCCGAGCTGGTCAAGGAGTACAAGGCGCTCTCCGCGCAGTGGCTGCGCAAGCGCGGCGCCTGGCAGGTGGTCGACCGGGTGGCACAGATCGAGGGGGTCGGCGAGCTGGCCGACAACATCGGCTACGCGCCGTTCGCCACCGCCGAGCAGAAGCTCAAGGTGCTGTTGGAGGCCGACCAGACCGCCCGGCTGGAGTTCGCCCTGCAGCTGCTGCGCGACCACCTCGCCGAGGAGGAGGTCAACGACACCATCCGCAAGGACGTCGAGGAGGGCGTGGCCAAGCAGCAGAAGGAGTTCCTGCTGCGCCGCCAGCTGGAGGCGGTCCGCAAGGAGCTGGCCGAGCTGAACGGCGAGCCGGCCGACGAGGAGGGCGACTACCGGGCCCGGGTGGAGGCCGCGGACCTGCCCGAGAAGGTCCGCGAGGCCGCGCTCAAGGAGGTCGAGAAGTTGGAGCGCTCCTCCGACCAGTCGCCGGAGGGCAGCTGGATCCGCACCTGGCTGGACACCGTGCTGGAGCTGCCCTGGAACAGGCGCAGCGAGGACACCTACGACATCGCCGGTGCCCGCGCGGTGCTGGACGCCGACCACTTCGGCCTGGCCGACGTGAAGGACCGGATCGTGGAGTACCTGGCGGTCCGCAAGCGGCGGGCCGACCAGGGGCTCGGCACGGCCGGCGGCGGTGGGACCGGAGCGGCCGTGCCCGGCGCCTCGGTCCAGGGCGGTGGGCGCCGGGCGGGCGGCGCGGTGCTGGCCCTGGTCGGGCCGCCCGGCGTGGGCAAGACCTCGCTCGGCGAGTCGGTGGCCCGGGCGATGGGCCGCGACTTCGTGCGGGTGGCGCTCGGCGGGGTCCGGGACGAGGCGGAGATCCGCGGCCACCGGCGTACCTACGTGGGCGCGCTGCCCGGCCGGATCGTCCGGGCGATCAAGGAGGCCGGGTCGATGAACCCGGTGGTGCTGCTCGACGAGATCGACAAGGTCGGCTCGGACTACCGCGGCGACCCGGCGGCGGCCCTGCTCGAGGTGCTGGACCCGGCGCAGAACCACACCTTCCGGGACCACTACCTGGAGGTCGAGCTGGACCTCTCGGACGTGGTCTTCCTGGCCACCGCCAACGTGCTGGAGGCGATCCCGGAGCCGCTGCTGGACCGGATGGAGCTGGTCCGGCTGGACGGCTACACCGAGGACGAGAAGGTCGTGATCGCCCGTGACCACCTGCTGCCGCGCCAGCTGGAGCGGGCCGGCCTGGGCGTCGAGGACGTCACGGTCGGGGAGGACGCGCTGCGCAGGCTGGCCGGCGAGTACACCCGGGAGGCCGGCGTCCGGAACCTGGAACGGGCGGTCGCCCGGATCCTGCGCAAGGTCGCCGCGCAGAGCGAGCTGGGCGAGCGGGAGCTGCCGGTGGCGATCGGCGCCGAGGAACTGCGCGGGCTGATCGGCCGGCCGCACCACGTGCCGGAGGCCGCGCAGGCGCCGACCGAGCGGCGCACCGCCGTCCCCGGGGTGGCCACCGGGCTGGCGGTCACCGGCGCCGGCGGCGACGTGCTCTACGTCGAGGCCTCGCTGGCCGACGCCGAGACCGGCAGCAGCGGGCTGACCCTGACCGGCCAGCTGGGCGACGTGATGAAGGAGTCCGCGCACATCGCGCTCTCCTACCTGCGCTCGCGCGGCGCCGAGCTGGAGCTGCCGGTGACCGGGCTGCGGGAGCGCGGCATCCACCTGCACGTGCCGGCCGGCGCCGTCCCCAAGGACGGCCCGAGCGCGGGGATCACCATGACCACGGCGCTGGCCTCGCTGCTCTCCGGTCGCCGGGTGCGCCCGGACGTGGCGATGACCGGCGAGGTCTCGCTGACCGGCCGGGTGCTGCCGATCGGCGGGGTGAAGCAGAAGCTGCTCGCCGCCGACCGCGCCGGGGTCACCACGGTGATCATCCCCAAGCGCAACGAGCCCGACCTGGACGACGTCCCCGCCGAGGTCCTGGACCGCCTGACCGTCCACCCGGTCGCCGACGTCCGCGAGGTGCTGCGGCTGGCCCTCGAGCCGGCCGAGGTCATGGTGGCCACGGCCGCGTAGCGGACCGCCGCCGGAGCGCCCGAGGCAACGAGCCGAACCCCTCGGGCGCTCCACCGTGACCGGAGCGTGAGACGGGTGTTGTGGGACCCGGCGTCAACGGTCGGCATGGCTCCGGCTGCGACCTGGTGTGGGACACCGCCGCGGTGCGCTCCGCCGCCGTTCCGCGGCTGTCCCTCGGCGACCACCTGATCAGCACCGTGCTCCGCGAGCCGCTGGTCCCGGGCACCGACCTGACCACGGTGCTCGACCCCTACTACTACGACGCCGAGATCGACCCGGAGACCGGGAAGGCGGTGCGCACGCGGTTCCTCGGCGCGGGTTTCCCCTTCGATCCGCTGCAGATGGCCGCCACCGTCGCGCCGGGCGGTGTGGTTTACCAGGGGACGGCCACCGGGGTGGTGCGGATCGCCGCCGCGGGCCGAAAAGCGCCCGACCGGCGGAGCGGGGAGTCGCTTATGGCGTCCTCATCCGGGCGTGCGACACTGCGCCAATGCCGTCACCTACACAGAAAGCACTGGCCAGGGTGCCAGAGCCAGTGCGTCCCATCCTCGTACAACATCGCGAGCTGGTGAAGTTCCTGGTCGTGGGTGGCTCATGCTTCCTGCTGACCATGGTGATCAACTACGGTCTCCGGCTCACGGTCTGCCAGTCCAAGCCGCTGGTCGCGCTGACCGTCGCCAACGTGGTCTCCACGGTGGCCTCCTACTTCCTCAACCGGCAGTGGTCCTTCCGCTCGGAGGGCACCCACAAGGAGCTCATCCCGTTCGCGGTGGTCAGCGGGATCGCCATCGGCGTCAACGACCTCCCGATGACGGTCAGCCGCTACCTGCTCGACCTGCGCACGCCGTACGTCAGCGGGTTCACCCAGGAGGTCTCCGACTTCCTGGCCGGCATGATCCTGGGCACCCTGGTGGCGATGGCGTTCCGCTACTGGGCGATGAAGAAGTTCGTCTTCACCACGCAGGCGAGCGGCGCCGGGCAGGCCGAGCCGGCCGCCCAGCCCGCCGCCGAGATGCGATAACCGAGAACATCAGGCGGACGCGGTGTCCGCGGTGACCGGAGGACGGCCACCGCGGGCACCGCGTCCGGTTGCCAGCAGCACCCCCAGCACTCCGGCCGCCGCCCAGGCGGCCAGCACCAGCAGCGGGACGGTGAGCCCGCTGCCGTCGAAGTAGCTGATCGAGCGGGCCGCGTCGGTGCCCGCGCCGTTCGGCAGCCAGCGGCCGATCGCCCGCCAGAACGGCGGCAGCAGCGCCGGCGGATAGACCCCGCCCGCGCTCGGGTTGCCGAGCACCACGAAGAGCAGCACCGCCAGCCCGATCCCGATCAGGTCGAACAGGCACTGCAGGGTCATGGTGATCGCGCCGACCGCGAAGACCACCAGGCTCCCCAGCCCCCAGAGGGCGGCGATCCCGCCCGGCAGGGCGCCCAGCGCGGGCCCGGCGATCAGCGTGCCGCCGAGGCCCGCCGCGATCGAGTAGAGCGCCAGCGCCCCCAGTCGGATCAGCGCGCGCTGGTGGTTCGCAGGCCGGGCCCCCGCGCTGATGCCCAGGATCGAGGCCACCAGGTAGCCGCCGACGCACCAGCCGACCACCAGGTAGAAGGAGGAGAGGCCCTTGGCGTCGCCAGGTGCCAGCGGGACCACGTCCTGGACCCGCACGGTGCGGCCCTGGGCCTGCTCGACCCCGGTGGCGATCTGCTCGGCCGCCGCCGCGGCGGCCGCGCCACGGGCGCCGGCGACCAGCAGGGTGTCCTGGCTGCCGGGCGGGTTCACCACCAGGGCGGCGTACAGCCGCTGGTCCTTGAGCTGGGAGACCGCGGTGGCCTGGTCGGCGACCGGCCGGGCATCCACCGCCTGGCCGGGCAACTGCCCCAGCCCGGCCACCATCCGGTCGCTGACCTGCGGCGGCGCGACCACGCCGATCGCCAGCCGGTGCGGGGCCGGGTGGTGCAGCGCACCGATGTACGAGGTGATGAAGCCCAGCTGGAGCAGCAGCACGCCGAGCACCAGGAGCGCGGCGCGTGGCGTGACGGCTTCCTTGAGTTCCGCGGTGAAACCTCGGCCTGGCATCGGCGTTCTCCTTTACTCGGGGGTCCACTCCGGGTCCACTCCGGGCCCGGTCCGGGCGTGCTCCCGGGGGCTCCGGGAGCGGCGTCGGCCGCGTGGGCAAAAAGTAAACGAACTTAATACTTCATATCATGAAACAGTTGCCCGCTCGGGTCGTTCGCAAAGTCGGCGCACGCCGGTGTTCGCATGCTGGGCGACGGGGCGTGGCCGGAAGGGAGTGCTGGTGGATACTGATCGCGCGTCGGCGAGCAGCGCCGGGCTGGTGGCTGGCGAGTGGCGGTTGGGCGTGGACGAACGGAACGGCGAGGGCGCGGGCCCGGTTGATGGCGGGGCGGCCGAGGAGGCCTTCCGGGCGGTGGAGCGCGAGGTGGCGCTGATGTTCCGGCGCGGTCGGGCCCGGGCTGCCGAGATGTCGCGCCTGGTGCACCCCAAGCTGGAGGGCGTGGCCTACAGCATGCTCGGCCACTTGGAGGAGGTCGGCCAGGTCCGGGTGACGGACGTCGGCGCGTACTTCGGGGTGGGCAAGGCCACCATCAGCCGGCAGATCAAGACCCTGGAGGAGCTGGGCCTGGTGACCCGGGAGTCCGACCCGTTGGACGGCCGGGTGTCGCTGGTCTCGCTCACCGAGGAGGGGGCGGCCCGCTACCGGCGGGCCTACGACCTCCGGCTGGAGGTGTTCCGGGAGATGCTCGGCGGCTGGGATCCGGACGATCTCGCCCGGTTCGCCGTGCTGCTGGCCCGGTTCAACGAGACGGTGGCGGCGGTGGCCGAACGGGCGCCCGCGCCGGAGCCCTGTCCGGAGGACTGAATTCGCGGCAGTGGGACGAGCGCGGGCGGCGCAAGGTCGGGAGAAAGTTGCCTAGGTCAACTATTAATTATATGGTTGCCTAAGGCAACGATCTAAGGACCCCTCCCATGACCTCCTCGTCAGCGGCGCACCGAGCCGGTCGCCACCACCACCATCACGACGACCGACCGATGACGCACCGGGAGATCCTCGAAGCCCTCTCCGGGTTGCTGCTCGGCCTGTTCGTCGCGGTGCTCTCCTCGACCATCGTCTCCAACGCGCTGCCCCGGATCCTCACCGACCTGCACGGTGGCGAGTCCGCCTACACCTGGGTGATCACCGCCGCGCTGCTCTCGCTCACCGCCACCACCCCGATCTGGGGCAAGCTCTCCGACCTGGTCAGCAAGAAGCTGCTGGTGCAGATCGCGCTGGTGATCTACATCGTCTCGTCCACCCTGGCGGGCCTGTCGCAGAACACCGGGGAGCTGATCGGCTGCCGGGTGCTGCAGGGCGTCGGCGCCGGCGGCGTGGTCGCGCTCGGCCAGATCTGCCTGGCGGCGATGGTCCCGCCGCGCGAGCGCGGGCGCTACAGCGGCTACTTCGGCGCGGTCTTCGCGCTGGCCACCATCGGCGGCCCGCTGATCGGCGGCGTCATCGTGGACACCGGCTGGCTCGGCTGGCGCTGGTGCTTCTACGTCGGGATCCCGTTCTCGGTGATCGCCATCGTCGTGCTGCAGCGGACCCTGCACCTGCCGGTGGTGAAGCGCCAGGCGAAGATCGACTACCTGGGCGCGCTGCTGATCGCCGGCGCGGTCTCGCTGCTGATGGTCTGGGTCACCCTGGCCGGTACCGACTACCCCTGGCTCTCCTGGCAGACCGCGGCGATGGTGACGGGCGGGATCGCGCTCGGCGCGCTGGCCGTGCTGGCCGAGAGCCGGGCCGCCGAGCCGATCATCCCGCTCAGCCTGTTCCGCTACCGGACGGTCAGCCTGGCCGCGGTCGCCAGCGTGCTGGTCGGCGTCGGGATGTACGGCGCGACCACCTTCCTCGGCCAGTACTTCCAACTGGCCAAGGACAAGACGCCGACCATGGCCGGCATCATGACGCTGCCGATGATCCTCGGACTGGCGGTCGCCTCCGCGGTGGCCGGCCGGCTGATCACCCGGTACGGCCGGTGGAAGGGCTTCCTGGTGGCCGGCACGTTCCTGCTCGCGCTGGGCTTCGCGCTGCTCGGCAGCGTCCGGGTGGGGACCGGCTACGGGCTGCTCTCGCTCTACATGGCCGCCACCGGCATCGGCCTCGGCCTGACCTCGCAGAACCTGGTGCTGTCGGTGCAGAACACGGTCACCGCCCAGGAGATGGCCACCGCCAGCTCGGCGGTCACCTTCTTCCGCACCATGGGCGGTGCGATGGGCGTCTCGGCGCTCGGCGCGCTGCTCAACAACAAGGTGGGCGGCTACCTGACGCAGAACCTGGCCGCCGCCCACCTGCCGGCGGCCGGCGCCCAGGCGCTCTCCGGTGGTGACATCCCGGACCTGAGCAAGCTGCCGGCGCCGCTCCTGCCGCTGGTCACCGACGCCTTCGGGCACGGGGTGGCCACGGTGTTCCTGTTCGCCTCGCCGTGCGCGCTGCTGGCGTTCGTGGCGGTGCTGTTCATCCGGGAGGTGCCGCTGCGTACGGCGCAGGCCGTCAAGGCACGGCCGGCCGTCGAGCAGCCGGCCGAGGCCTGACGGTCCCGGCAACACGGAAGGGCCACCCCCGGCTTCCCGGGGGTGGCCCTTCCGTCACGGGGTCAGGAGGCGATCAGGGTGAGGCCGTAGCCGACCGCCGCGACGCAGGCGGCGAAGCAGACCCCGGCGCCGACCAGGGCCAGCGTGCCGCCGCCGTCGGCGCCCGCCGCACGGGCGGCCACGGCCTCCTCGCGACGGGACAGCGCCAGGATGCCCAGGGAGAAGACCGCGACCACCGCGACGGTGACCAGGAAGCTGACACCGGCGGTGTCGGCGAGAGCGCTCCAGTTGATGTTCATGACGGGCGTCCTCCTCAGGCGGCGACGGTGGTCGAGGCAGGGGTCGGGGTCGGGGCGACCGCGGTGGTCGGCGCGGGGACCGGCGTGACGTCGTTGACGTTGTGCGCGGTCACCGGCGTGCGCCGGGACAGCCGCCACATCGCCGCCGAGCCGGCCACCAGCACGGCGCCGATCAGCACGACGCCCCAGGTGCCCTGGTCGGCGACGAACGCGGCACCGCCGGCCACCGCGGCGGCGGCGGGCAGGGTCAGACCCCAGGTGTAGACCATCCGGCGGGCCATGCTCCAGTGCACCTCGCCCTTCGGGCCGCCCAGGCCGGCGCCCATGATGCCGCCGGAGACCACCTGGGTGGTGGACAGGCCGTAGCCCATGTGCGAGGAGGTCAGGATCACCGCCGTGGTGGCCACCTCGGCGGAGAAGCCCTGCGGCGCCTGGACGTCGGTCAGGCCCTTGCCCATGCTGCGGATGATCCGCCAGCCGCCCGAGAAGGTGCCGAGCGCGATGGCCAGACCGGCGGCGGCGATCACCCAGACCGGGGGCAGCGAGTGCTTGGGCAGCGCGCCGACCGAGACCAGGGTGAGGGTGATGATGCCCATGGTCTTCTGGGCGTCGTTGGTGCCGTGGGCCAGTGAGACCAGCGAGGAGGAGAAGATCTGGCCGGTCCGGAAGCCCTTGGTGGCGGTCCGCTCGCCGGCCCGCCGGGTGATCAGGTAGGCGGCCTTGGTGGCGCCCCAGGCGGCCAGCCCGGCGACGATCGGGGAGGCGACGGCCGGGAGCAGGATCTTGGTGACCACGGTGGTGAAGTTCACCGCGTGCAGGCCGGCCCCGACGAGGGTGGCGCCGATCAGGCCGCCGTACAGCGCGTGCGAGGAGCTGGACGGCAGGCCGCGCAGCCAGGTGAGCAGGTTCCAGAGGATGGCGCCGACCAGCGCGGCGAAGATCACCGCGGGGTGGACGCCGGCCTTCTCGTTGACGATGCCCCCGGAGATCGTGCTCGCGACCTTCACCGAGAGGAAGGCCCCGGCGAAGTTGAGGACCGCGGAGATGGCGACGGCGACTCTGGGCCGCAGCGCGCCGGTGGCGATGGAGGTGGCCATCGCATTGGCGGTGTCGTGGAAGCCGTTCGTGAAGTCGAAGGCGAGCGCTGTGATGATCACAACTGCCACCAGGAACGTGATGTGTTCCATACCCAAACAATCGTCGTAGTTGACGGTCTGTTCCGTCGCTCAGGCGCGACGGTAGGGAGAGCGGGTTAACGGAAGGTGAACTGACCGGGTCTGCCCGGTTCCGTTGATGTCGGACATCTTTCCACAGAGCTTCCACAAGATGTCCAGACCCGGGGTGACCAGCGCTTTCGTGCAGAGTGCCCCAATTGATGACGGAATTCTGAGATATGTGTCACGGTGGCCGCCGAAGCTGAGAATTCGTCAGACCGCGGGTAGGTCCCCTGCCGGACCCACGGGTCTCCGTGGCAGGATCAGCGGGGACCCGTCACCGGCGGGACAGGGGAGGGCCCGGCCGGACCGGCCGGCGGAGCGGGGGAGGCGGGCCGATGCGGGCCGAGCTGCGGAATCGCGTGGTCGGGGCTGGAGCGGGCCGCGGGCCGGGGCTGCGGGTGGCGGTGCGCTGCGGGGCACTGCTCGCGGTGGCCGCGCTGGCAGTGCCGCTGGGCAGCCAGGCGGCGTACGCGGTGGGTGACGCGGCACCGGGCGGTGCGCCCGCGGTCTCGCTCTCGCCGGGGGACAACCCGCTGGCCGGCGCCGAGGCCACCCTGGGACCGCTGCTGACCACCATCCACACGCTCTACCAGAACGCCGAGGCCGCCACCGAGCAGTACAACGCCACCGCGGCCCGGCTGGCGAGCCAGCAGAGCGACCTGGCGGCGCTGAACGGCAAGCTCGCCGCCCAGCAGCAGGTGGTGGACACCGGGATGGACGTGGCCGCCGAACTCGCCGCCGACCAGTACCAGAACGACGGCCTCTCGGCCTTCGGAGAACTGCTGCTCGCCAAGGACCCGTACCAGGCGGTCCAGCTCGGCGCGTTGCTCAGCGCCGCCGGGCGCTCGCAGGCGGCCTTCATAGGCCAGCTCAAGGCGGCGCAGGCCAGCCTGCAGCAGCTGCAGAAGCAGTCCCAGGCGGCCCTCGCCGGCTCGCAGGCGCTGCTCGACCAGCAGAACCAGAACAAGACCGCGATAGCGCAGCAGCTGGCCGGTGTCGAACAGGTGGTCTCCTCACTCACCGGCGCCCAGCAGTCCGAGCTGGAACAGCTGGAGCAGCAGCAGGTGGACCAGGCCCAGCTGGCCTTCCTCGCCTCCGGTGCGCTCGGCCGGGGCGAGCGCACCCCGTCGGCGGCCGGGCGGCAGGCGGTCGCCTACGCGCTCGCCCAGCTCGGCAAGCCGTACGTCTGGGGGGCGATCGGGCCGGACTCCTTCGACTGCTCCGGGCTGACCTCGCAGGCCTGGCTGCACGCGGGCGTCACGATCCCGCGCACCAGCCAGGACCAGTGGGCCGACCTGACGCACGTGCCGCTCAACCAACTGCGCCCCGGCGACCTGGTGATCTACTACGCGGACGCCGACCACGTGGCGATGTACATCGGCGGTGGGCTGGTGGTGCAGGCGCCGCACACCGGTGCGGTGGTGCGGGTCTCGCCGATCGGCATGGCGCCGATCCTGGGCGCGGTCCGGCCGGACCCGCAGGACGGGGCGGACGACCGGGGCGGCGCCTGGACGGTGCCTGCCGGGCTGGCCCAGGCCGCTGACGCACCGACCCCGATCGCACCGGGCAACACCCCGGGGCTGCCGACGGTCACGCCGCCGCCGGCGGCACCGCCGGCCGCGCAGCAGCCGAAGCCGCAGCCGGGCGGGCCAGCGGGTCCGGCGCCGTCCGGCGCCTCGCCCGCGCCGAGCGGACCCGCGCCGGCCCCGCCCAGCCCGTCGGCCACGCCGACGGCGTCGCCGGGCGCCGGCGCCTCGGGCGGTCCGACGCCGAGCGGGCCGGCCTCGGCCTCGCCGTCCGGTTCCAGCTCGCCGAGCGCCTCGGGTTCACCCTCGCCCGAGGGCCGCTGAGCGGGCCGGGTGCTGGGCGGGCCGGGTGCTGGGCGGGCCCGTCGCGGTGTCAGCCGACGGGCAGGCCCGAGTCCGGTTCGAAGCGGATCAGGACGGCCTTCGAGGTCGGTGTGTTGCTGATGTCGGCGGTGGAGTCCAGCGGCACCAGCACGTTGGTCTCCGGGTAGTACGCCGCCGCCCCGCCGCGGGCGACCGGGTAGTGCACCACCTTGAAGTGCGGCGCCCGGCGCTCGACGCCGTCGTGCCACTCGCCCACCAGGTCGGTGTAGCCGCCCTCGACCAGGCCCAGCTCGGCGGCGTCGGCCGGGTTGACCAGCACCACCCGACGGCCGCCGGTGATGCCCCGGTAGCGGTCGTCCAGGCCGTAGATCGTGGTGTTGTACTGGTCGTGCGAGCGCAGCGTCTGGAGCAGCAGCCGCCCGGCCGGGACCTCGGGCGCGGTCAACGGGTTGACCGTGAAGTTGGCCTTGCCGGTGCTGGTCGGGAAGGTCCGGCTGTCACGCGGGCCGTGCGGCAGCGCGAAGCCGCCGGGGGCGCGGACCCTGGTGTTGAAGTCCGTGAAGCCCGGCACCACCCGGGCGATCCGGTCCCGGATCAGGTCGTACGACTGCGCGAACTCCTCCCACGGCGTCGGGTCGTCGGCCCCGAGCGCGGCCCTGGCCAGCCGGCAGACGATGGCCACCTCGGAGAGCAGCCCGGGGGCCGGCGGGCGCAGCCGTCCCCGCGAGGAGTGCACCATGCCCATCGAGTCCTCGACCGTGACGAACTGGTCGCCGGCGTCGGTGCGGTCCCGGTCGGTGCGGCCCAGGGTGGGCAGGATCAGCGCCCGGGCGCCGGTCACCACGTGCGAGCGGTTGAGCTTGGTGGAGACGTGCACGGTCAGCCGGCAGCGCCGCAGTGCGGCCTCGGTGACCAGGGTGTCCGGGCTGGCCGCGACGAAGTTGCCACCCATCGCGAAGAACACCCCGACCCGGCCGTCCCGCATCGCGCGGATCGTCTCCACCACGTCGTAGCCGTGGTGCCGGGGCGGCGCGAAGTCGAACTCCCGCTCCAGCGCGTCCAGGAAGGCCGGTGCCGGACGTTCGAAGATGCCCATCGTGCGGTCGCCCTGCACGTTGCTGTGGCCGCGAACCGGGCACACCCCGGCCCCCGGGCGGCCGACATTGCCGCGCAGCAGAAGGAAGTTGACCACCTCGCGGATGGTCGGCACGGCGTGCTTGTGCTGGGTCAGGCCCATCGCCCAGCAGACGATGACCTTCTTCGAGCGGAGCACCAGCCGGGCCAGCTCCTCGATCTGCTCGAACGGCAGACCCGTGGCGGCCAGCACCTCCTGACGGTCCGTCCGCTTCGCCTCGGCGGCCCACTCCTCGAAGCCCAGGCAGTGCTCGGCGATGAACTCCCGGTCCAGTACGCCGCCCTGGGCGTCCTCGGCGGCCAGCAGCAGCTGGTTGAGGGCGCGGAAGAGCGCCAGGTCGCCGCCGAGCCGGATCTGCAGGAAGAGGTCGGTCAGCTTGGTGCCGTTACCGGCCAGGCCGCGTGCGTGCTGCGGGTTCTTGAAGCGTTCCAGGCCCGCCTCCGGCAACGGGTTGACGCTGACGACGGTCGCGCCGGCCCGCTTGGCCCGCTCCAGGGCGGAGAGCATCCGGGGGTGGTTGGTGCCCGGGTTCTGGCCGGCCACGATGATCAGGTCGGCCTGGTGGAGGTCCTTCAGGTGGACGCTGCCCTTGCCCACCCCGAGCGTCTCCACCAGCGCCGAGCCGGAGGACTCGTGGCACATGTTGGAGCAGTCCGGCAGGTTGTTGGTGCCCAGTCGGCGGGCGAACAGCTGGTAGGCGAAGGCGGCCTCGTTGCTGGTCCGGCCCGAGGTGTAGAAGGCGGCGCCGTCGGGGGAGTCCAGCCCGGCGAGCTCCTCGGCGATGATCGTGAAGGCCTTGTCCCAGCTCACCGGGGTGTAGTGGGTCGCGCCCTCGGCCAGCAGCATCGGTTCGGTGAGCCGGCCCTGCTGGCCCAGCCAGTAGCCGGAGCGCTCGGCCAGCTCGGCCACCGAGTGGGTGGCGAAGAACTCCGCCGTGATCCGCCGCTCGGTGGCCTCCTCGGCCACCGCCTTGGCGCCGTTCTCGCAGAACTCGGCGGTGTGCGGCTTGTCGGGCTCCGGCCAGGCGCAGCCGGGGCAGTCGAAGCCGTCGCGCTGGTTGACCTTGAGCAGGGTGGCGAGCGTCCGGCGGGCGCTCATCTGCTCGCCGGCCATCCGCAGGCTGTGCCCGACGGCGGGCAGTCCGGCGGCCGCGTGGTGCGGAGCGCTCACCACGGGCGCGTCCTGCGCCGGGTCGCTCTGCGGGGCTTGCTTGGCCATGACTCCCACCTCCAGCTCGGTCAGGGCGACGTCGTCGTCAGCCCGGCCCCCCATCCTTCCATTCCGGCCCGCCGCGACGCGGAGCAGGCGGCGAGGGCCGAGCGAGCGGAGCGGGACCGGCACCAACTGATCGCGTTCCGGGGCTGAGCGTCTCTGGCCGCCGGCCGCCGCGCGCGTGGCCGCGCCCTTGCCGTCCGGCGTACGGAAGCTGACGATTCGCCCACGTCCCAACGAAGTTGACCGTTTCCCGGGACCCTGCCCGGCGCGTCCGCGACACTGGTGGCCCGCGCTCGGCGCCGGCCGCCGGGCCGCCGGAACCTCGCCGTCCCCGCGGCCGGCGCCGGACGCGGAGCCGTGGGCCGGGGGAGCGAGGGGGACGGATGAGAGCCGGAACAGTGCTGGGCGGCCGCTACCTGCTGATCGGTGAGCTCGGCCGAGGCGGGTTCGGCGTGGTCTGGGAGGCCTACGACCACCGCGTCGGCCGCCAGGTCGCCGTCAAGACCCTCCGCCACCACGGCGTGGCCGGCGGCGGCACCGACGTCATCCGCCTGCGCCGCGAGGTGGAGGTGCTGGCCCCGCTCAGCCACCCCAACATCGTGGTGGTCCTCGACGTCGGCGAGGCCGACGCCGACGGCGAGCGGTTCAGCTACCTGGTGATGGAGCTGCTGAACGGCCCGACCCTGGCCGCCGTGATCGCCGCCGGGAGGCCCGACCTGCCGCGCGCCCTGGACTGGGGGCAGCAGCTCTGCCGGGCGCTCGGCGCGGCGCACGCCGGCCGGGTGATCCACCGGGACGTCAAGCCCGAGAACATCATGCTGGTCGGCCCGGACCACGCCGTCGTCAAGGTGCTCGACTTCGGCATCGCGCAGATCGACGACAACCGGGACGGCCTCACCACCGAGGGTTCGGTGATCGGCAGCGCCCGCTACCTGGCTCCCGAGCGCTGGCGCGGCGAGCCGGGCACGGTCCGTTCCGACCTCTACGCGGTCGGCTGCGTGCTGTACGAGCTGTTCACCGGCGGCCGCCCGTTCACCTCCACCAGCCAGGTCGGCCTGATGACCCAGCACCTGGACGAGCCGCCGCCGCGCCCCGCCGGACTGCCGGCCGGCCTCGCCGACCTGGTGCTGGAGCTGCTGGCCAAGGACCCGGCGGACCGCCCCACGGACGCCGAGGAGGTGCGCCGCCGGCTGGCCGCGGCGGCGGACGGGATCCGGGCACTGCGCCGCCGGGCGGACGACGCCTGGCAGGCCGCGGCGGACGGCCGGGCCGCCCAGGCGGTGGTCCGGCTGCGCGCGCTGATCCCGGAGTTCGCGCTCGCCTTCGGCCCGGCCGACGGCCGGACCCTGCGCACCTGTCACGACCTGGCGGTGAGCCTGGAGCGGGCCGGCGACCTCGGGCAGGCGTACTGCCTGCTGGCCGAGCTGCTCCCGGCCGGCGTGGCCGCGCTCGGCGAGGAGCACCCGGACGTCCGGGACATCCGGCACCGTCTGGACCGCCTGCCCCGCCCCGCGGCCGGCTGCCCGGCCGACCTGCTCGCTCCCCTGCTGGGCCGGCCCGTCCCGCACCCCGGGGCTGTCAACCGTACGGGCAGCTGATTCCACCCTTCACCCGCTTGGATGAATTGATGGGAACTGGCCGATGGCCCACCTCTGGTTGATGGCACGAGGCCGTTGATATACCTCGGATGCATAGGCAAGGGAGGTGTGCGGCCTCCCCCGCACGATGCGACGACACAGGTGGTGATGGGCAGATGAAGCTCCTCCGAGTGGGCCCGCCGGGCGCCGAGCGCCCGTTCGCGCTCGGCCCGGACGGCACCGCGTACGACCTCTCCGGGCTGACCCCGGACATCGACGGGGCGTTCCTCTCCAGGCTCGGCCCGGACCGGTTCGACCCGGCCGAACTCGCGGCCGCCGTGGCCCGGGGCGAGCTGCCCACCGCCGACCTCACCGGCCTGCGGATCGGCGCGCCGGTGGCCCGGCCCGGCAAGCTGGTCTGCGTCGGCCTCAACTACCGCGACCACGCCGAGGAGGCCGGCGCGGCGATCCCCGCCGAGCCGGTGCTCTTCCTCAAGGGCACCGACACCGTGATCGGCCCGGACGACGAGGTGCTGGTGCCGCGCGGCGCCGCCAAGACCGATCACGAGATCGAGCTCGCCGTGGTGATCGGTCGCCGGGCCCGCTACCTGGAGACCGACGAGCAGGCGGCCGCCTGCATCGCGGGCTACGCGATCTCCAACGACGTCACCGAACGGGCCTTCCAGCTGGAGCGCGGCGGCCAGTGGGACAAGGGCAAGTGTTGCGAGACCTTCAACCCGCTCGGCCCCTGGCTGGTCACCCCGGACGAGGTCGCCGACCCGCAGGCCCTGCCGCTGAGGCTCTGGGTCAACGGTGAACTGCGGCAGGACGGCAACACCGCCGCGCAGATCTTCCCGGTGCTCGAAGTGCTCCGCTACATCAGCCGGTTCATGGTGCTGGAGCCCGGCGACGTGGTGAGCACCGGCACCCCGGCCGGGGTGGCGATGGGCCGCCCGGACACCCCGTTCCTGGTCCCCGGCGACGTGCTGGAGCTGGAGATCGAGGGGCTCGGCCGGCAGCGCCAGGTGCTCGGCAAGGCCTGACGGCCCGCCGGCACCGACCGTCACCCGACCCCGGGCACGGGGGTCGGGCCAGGCCCTAGCCGCCGGCCGGCCCCACCGACCGCCCGCGGAACTCGGCCAGCAGTCGGTCCGCCGGCCCGTCCGTCGTCTCCAGCGCGAGCAGCCCCGACAGCACCTCGGCGGTCTGCGGGTCGTGCCGCGCGGTGGCCGCGGTCATCGCCAGGAACTCGTCCACCAGCCAGTCCCGCAGCTCCCGCCTGGGTATCTGCTGCCCCTCGTCCAGCCAGGTCAGCGAGGACGCCTCGACCACCGAGATCCACGACCGGACCAGCAGGGTCAGGCGCGGTCCGGCCTCCCGCACGCCCATGTAGCGCAGTGTGCGCCGGAGCGCGGCTCGGCGCACCTCGTCCACGATCGCGGTGGTCCGAGCCGTCTCCACCACCGAGCCGCCGCGCAGCAGCGCGCCGTAGCCGGCGTCGTGCTCGGCGACGAAGGAGAAGTACCGGTCCAGCACGGCGGCCAGCTGCTCGCTCGGGGTGCCGCGTGCCGGCACGGTGAACCGGCTGGTCAGCTCCTGCGCCGCGGAGCGCAGCGCGGCCTCGTAGAGCTGTTGCTTGCCGCCGGCGAAGTACCGGTAGACCAGCGGACGGGAGGCGCCGGAGGCCTCGGCGACGTCGTCCAGGCTGACCTCCTCCGGCGGGCGGGCGCTGAACAGCTCCAGCGCCACCGCGATCAGCTGCTCGCGGCGCTGCTGCACCGGCAACCGCCGGTACCCGGCGCGGCGCGGTCGTGGCGGGTCCCCGGCGGCCGGCGTGGCCGCCTCCGCCGCCCGTCCGGTGGCTTCCAGGCCGGTCTCGGTGGCATCCATGCCGGTCAGCGTAGTGCCGCCGGGCCGCCCTGGGACCCCCGCCGACCGACGACGGCCGAGCGGCGGCCGTCCGGCGGCCGGCCGACCTCCAGCCACCTGCCGACTTGGCGGTTCCGGCTGGTAGTTCGCCTCGGACACCACCAAAAGGCTCTTGCAAACGGACCGTGCTGCGAAAGGATGTCCGGATGGCTGACGAACCGAACTCGCTGGGCGCCGACGGCGCCACCCCGCGGCGGATCGCCGACGCGTACGTCCACGCGCTCGCCGATCTCGACCCGCTCACGGCCGTCTACCTCGGGCTGAACCCGGAGGACGACAGGCTGCCCGACCTCTCCCCGGCCGGCCTCGCCGCACTGGCCGACCTCGCCCGCCGCACGCTGGCGGAGCTGGAGGAGGCGGAGGCGGCCGGTCGGATCGCGTCGGCCGCCGACCCGCAGGCCGAGCGGCGCTGCGCCCGGCTGCTGCGCGAGCGGCTCACCGCCGAGCTCGCCGTGCACGACGCCGGCGAGGAACTGCGCGCGGTCCGCAACCTCGGCTCCCCGCTGCACAACCTGCGGGAGGTCTTCACGCTGCTGCCGACCGACACCGCCGAGGACTGGGCGCGGCTCGGCCGCCGGCTGGCCCGGTTCCCGCTGGCCCTCGACCAGTACCGTGCCACCCTGGCCGAGGGCATCGAGCGCGGCCTGCTCTCCGGCCCGCGCCAGGTCGAGACGGTGATCGGCCAGCTCGCCGAGTGGCTGGCGGCCGACCCGGCGGCCGGTGAGGCGGGCCGGGCGGCCGGCTGGTTCGGCGTCCTGGTGGCCCCGGCACCGGAGGAGCTGCGCGGCGGGCTGACCGACGTCGCGGTCGCGGTCGCCGGCAAGCTGGCCGAGCTGCGCGACTGGATGGCCGAGGTCTACCAGCCCGCCGCCGCCGACACCCCCGACACCATCGGCCGCGAGCGCTACGCCCGGTTCGTCCGCTACTGGACGGGCGCCGACCTGGACCTGGACGAGGCGTACCAGTGGGCCTGGGCGGAGTTCCGCGACCTGGACGCGCAGATGCGGGTGGAGGCCGAGAAGGTGCTGCCCGGCAGCACCCCGATGGAGGCGATGCGCTGGCTGGACACCGACGGTCCGGCGATCGTCGGCGACGGGCCGGTCCAGGAGTTCCTGCAGGGCCTGATGGACCAGGCGGTCAACGACCTCCAGGGCGTCCACTTCGACCTGGCCGAGCCGGTCACCCGGGTGGAGTCCCGGCTCGCTCCGCCCGGCAGCGCGGCCGCGCCGTACTACACCGCGCCCTCGCTGGACTTCAGCCGGCCCGGCCGGACCTGGTTGCCGACCCTGGGCCGGGCCAGCTTCCCGGTCTGGGACCTGGTCAGCACCTGGTACCACGAGGGCGTCCCCGGCCACCACCTCCAGCTGGCGCAGTGGAACCACGTCGCCGACCGGCTCTCCACCTACCAGGTCAGCCTGGGCGGGGTGAGCGCCAACCTGGAGGGCTGGGCGCTCTACGCCGAACGGCTGATGGACGAGCTGGGCTACCTCACCGACCCGGGCCACCGGCTGGGCTACCTGAACGCCCAGATGATGCGCGCGCTGCGGGTGATCGTGGACATCGGCATGCACGTCGGCCTGGACTTCCCGGCCGACTCGCCGTACCGGCCGGGCGAGGCGATGACACCCGTCGCCGCCCGCGAGTTCTTCGGCCGCTACTGCGGCCTGGCCCCGGCCTTCCTCGACAGCGAGCTGGTCCGCTACCTCGGCATGCCCGGCCAGGCGATCGGCTACAAGCTCGGCGAGCGGGCCTGGCTGCGCGGCCGGGCGGCGGCCCGGGCGGCGCGCGAGGCACGCGGCGAGGAGTTCGACCTCAAGGCCTGGCACATGGCGGCGCTCTCGCAGGGCTCGCTGGGCCTGGACGACCTGGTCGCGGAGCTGTCGGCGCTCTGACGGAAGCCGTCGGCGCGTCGGCCGGCCCCGGCGCGCCGACGAGCCCCGGCGCGCGCGTCCCGGCGCGTGGTGGGGGCCGGGAGCCGGTTCCCCACCCCACGGAAAGTCGAAGTACGTACCAAATATTCGGATTCGTCGGACGATTAAGCAGACTTTCATTTGCCCCTGACCGGGCCGGAGGGCTTCGCTGGAGCGCAGTGCCGTTCGCGCACACTGTCAGCACCCCCCCGGCGGAAGGTGCACCGTGTCCTCCGTGCCCGCGTCAGACGCCTCAGCCGCAGCCCCAGCCCCGGTCGCAGCCGACCCGGGGCCCGATCCCCGCCGCTGGCGGGCGCTCGCCGTGATCGCCCTCGCCCAACTGATGATCGTGCTCGACATCACCATCGTGAACATCGCGCTCCCGTCCGCCCAGCACGACCTGGGCATCTCCAACGGCGACCGGCAGTGGGTGATCACCGCCTACACCCTGGCCTTCGGCGGTCTGCTGCTGCTCGGCGGCCGGATCGGCGACCTCTACGGGCGCAAGCGCACCTTCCTGATCGGCCTGCTGGGTTTCGCCAGTGCCTCGGCGCTCGGCGGCTTCGCGGTCACCCCCGCGATGCTCTTCGCCTCCCGTGCGCTGCAGGGCGGCTTCGGCGCGCTGCTGGCGCCGTCCGCGCTGGGCCTGCTCTCCACCACCTTCACCCGGCCGCGCGAGCGGGCCACCGCGTTCGGCATCTTCGGCGCGATCGCGGGCGGTGGCAGCGCGATCGGCCTGATCGCCGGCGGGCTGCTGACCGAGTACCTGGACTGGCGCTGGTGCCTCTTCGTCAACGTGCCGATCGCGCTGGCCGCCGCCTGCGCCGCCGGCTACCTGCTGCGCACCGACCTGGTGGCCAGGGACGCCCGGATCCGGCTCGACCTGCCCGGCGCGTTCCTGGGCTGCGGCGGGCTGCTGGCCGTCGTCTACGGCACCTCGGAGGCCGAGTCGCGCGGCTGGAGCGACTGGCTGGTGCTGCTCTGCCTGGTCCTGGGCGGGGTGCTGCTGGTGGCCTTCGTGCTCGCCGAGCGGCGCAGCGGCCACCCGCTGCTGCCGCTGCACGTCGTGCGCGACCGCAACCGCGGCGGCGCGGCGCTGGGGGTGGGTCTGGCGGTGATCGGGCTGTTCGGGCTGTTCCTCTTCCTCAGCTACTACCTGCAGGTGATCAAGGGGTACTCGCCGGTGCTGACCGGGCTCGCCTTCCTGCCGATGACCGTCTCGATCGTGCTCAGCGCGACCGGCGTGGCGTCCCGGCTGATGACCAGGGTGCCGACCCGGCGCCTGACCGTGCCCGGCCTGCTACTGGGCGCGTCCGGGATGGCCTGGCTGACCCGGTTGCAGGTGGACAGTCCGTACCTGACCTCGGTGCTGCCCGCCGAGATCCTGCTCGGCCTCGGCATGGGCCTGGTCTTCATGCCGTCGATGAGCCTGGCCACCCTGGGCGTCGCGCGGTACGAGACGGGCGCGGCCTCGGCCACCATCAACAGCGCCCAGCAGGTCGGCGGTTCGATCGGCACCGCGCTGCTCAACACCATCGCGGCCAGCGCCACCACGGCGTACCTGGTCGGCCGGAACGGAGCTGACCCGCTGGTGCAGTCCGCCGCCGCGGTGCACGGCTACACGGTGGCCACCACGGTCGCCCTGGGCATCCTGCTGCTCGCCGCGCTGCTGGGCTTCCTGATGATCGACCACCGGCCCGAGCCGGGTGAGGCGGAGGATACCGGCGAGGCTTCCTCGGTGCGCGCCGTGGCGCACCCCTGACCGCCGTCCGAAGTCGTACCCGGAGGCCAGCGGGGGCTTGAACCCGCCTCAACCTGGGAAAAACCGTTCCTGCCCCCTTCACCGGAGCGCCTCGCTCCGTCATGATGTTGGCAGTTCGCAGTCGATCAAGGCAGTGATCGTCCGGCCGGTGGATTCTCACTCGGATCTCAGCGGAGGATCATCCCGTTACCACTCGGCCGGGACATAGTCGGAACATACCCAGACGTCGCGGCAGTGCTTCACCGCCGGGGCGGACGCGGGGCCACCGATCGTGGGCAGGAGGCACTGACCTGATGGATAGTCAGCAGCGGCGGCAGCACCGTGGGCGCCGTTCCAAGCCCGGTCCCATCCTGCTGGGGGTCAGCATGGCCGCCGCCCTGGTCGCCACGGCCGCCGGGGTCAGCCTGGTCGCCCCGGAGGCGCTGGCCTTCGCCCGCCCGACGGTTACCGCCAGTCACGCGACGGCCACGCACGCGTCGCCGTCCGCGTCCTCGGCCTCCCCGTTGGCCGCCGCCAGCTCGCCGTCCCCCTCGCCTTCCGCCACCCCGAGCTCTTCGGCCTCCCCCTCGCCGTCCCCCTCCGCCTCGCCGTCCCCCACCGCCTCGCCCACGCCTGTCGCCGCGCCGAACCTGACGCCCGACACCACGGTGATCGCCCCGGCCGGCCCCGAGTCCAACCGGGTGGGCGCGCTCTTCAGCGGCAGCGTCGGCCCCGGCAACCACTTCTGCACCGCCAGCGTGGTGCCCAGCCCGAGCCACAACCTGATCCTCACCGCGGCCCACTGCCTGTCCTCCACCCAGGGGGTCAGCTTCGTGCCCGGTTACCGCGAGGGCAACGCGCCGTTCGGCAGCTGGCCGGTCACCAAGATCTTCACCACCAGTGGCTGGAGCCAGAACGGCGACACCGACGAGGACTTCGCCTTCCTGGAGCTGGGCACCAACAGCAGCGGCCAGCAGGTCCAGGACGTGGTCGGCGCCAACCCGATCGGCCTGAACGCCGCCTTCACGGACAGCGTCCGCCTCTACGGCTACAACAACAACGGCGACGACCCGTCCCTCTGCACCAACGCCACCAGCCAGTTCAGCACCTACCAGCGGCAGATCGCCTGCCCGGCCTACGCCGGCGGCACCAGCGGCGGCCCCTGGATCGACACCTCCACCGGCGCGGTCATCGGCGTCATCGGCGGCTACCAGCAGGGCGGCGACACCCCGGACGTCTCGTACAGCGCGTACTTCGACCAGACGATCGCCGGCCTCTACCAGACCGCCGAGTCCCAGTCCTCCTCCTGACCGTCACCCCCCAGACCGGCGAGCCCTCCCATCCCCCCCGGCGGGAGGGCTCGCCCATGCTCACGCGTCGAACGCGGAAGCTGGCGCCGAGCAGGACGAACGGGGCGATGCCCGGGAGCTCGCCGAGGACGAAGGGCGAGCGGGTGGCCCACAGTTGGCCGAGGGTGCTGAGCAACGGGCCGATGGCCAGGGCGAGGACGAATCCGCCCGCGGCGACGGCCTCGGCCCGGCTCTGCCGGTCCGTTCGGAACCAGCGGCTCCGGGAGTTGCGCACCGGCGGTTCGCCGTCCCGGCTCACGCGCCCCTCGAAGTCATGAAACTCGAAGTCATGAAAAAGGCCCAGGTCAGCTGACCTGGGCCTTAGTTGCACTTCTTGCGAAGTGCCCCCGGTAGGATTCGAACCTACGCACCCGCCTCCGGAGGGCGGTGCTCTATCCCCTGAGCTACGGGGGCCTGCTCGGTGGTGCTGCCGCGTTCTCGGCGACGTGGAGAACATTACCAGCTCGGCGGGGTGGTCCGTGCAGGGGTTTCCGGGGTGGGGTGCGGCGGGTGCGGCGGAAGTGCGCAAAGGCCGGACGGGCGGTGGTGGGCGGCCGTAGTCTCGGTGGGGTGTCGGGTGTGTCCGGGCGGGTCCTCGTGGTGGACGACAGCGAGGTGATCCGCCGGCTGATCAGGGTCAACCTGGAGCTGGAGGGCTTCGAGGTGGTGACCGCGGCCGACGGTGCCGAGTGCCTGGAGGTGGTGCACCGAATAGCCCCGGACGTGGTGACGCTCGACGTGATGATGCCCAGGCTGGACGGGCTGCGGACGGCGGCCCGGCTGCGCGCCCGGCCGGAGACCGCGCGGTTGCCGATCGCGATCGTCAGTGCCTGTACGCCGGCGGACCTGGCCCGCGGCGAGTCGGTGGGGGTGGACGGCTACCTGGCCAAGCCGTTCGACCCGGGTGACCTGGTGGAGCTGGTCCGCCGGCTGCTGACCCTGCGGATGCGGGACGGGGACGGGTTCGCGTACGGCTTCGGCGAAGGGGCCGGAGGGGTCCGGGGGTAGCCCCTGGGGGGGGCAGGGGCCGGTGTTTCGCTCTCAGCGAACACCACCGTGGATCGAACCGTCTCAACGGGTGGCCGAGTGGCCGGGCCGTGCCGCCTCTCGCCTAGGCTTGGCGTCGTGACACCCGCAGAGCTTTCCCAGGCAGTCCAGGTCGCCGTGCGCACCGCCGTCGAGGCGGGCGAGCTGTCCGTCCCCGTTCCCGAGACGGTCACGGTCGAGCGACCCAAGAACCGGGACCACGGCGACTACGCCACCAACGTGGCCCTCCAGCTCGCGAAGCCGGCCGGCAAGCCGCCGCGATCCGTCGCCGAGGCACTGGCGGCCCGCCTGCGAGAGCTGCCCGGCGTCGCCAAGGTCGACATCGCCGGCCCGGGCTTCCTGAACATCACCCTGGACGCCGCCACCCAGGGGGAGCTGGCCCGCACCATCGTCGAGGCCGGCGCGGCGTACGGCCGCAACGAGGCGCTCAAGGGTCTGCGGATCAACCTGGAGTTCGTCTCCGCCAACCCGACCGGCCCGATCCACATCGGTGGGGTCCGCTGGGCGGCCGTCGGCGACTCGCTGGCCCGGATCCTCCGCGCCACCGGCGCCGAGGTGGCCACCGAGTACTACCTGAACGACGCCGGCGTGCAGATCTCCAAGTTCGCCGCCTCGCTGCGGGCCGCCGCCAACGGCCGGGAGGTCCCGGCCGACGGCTACGTCGGCGAGTACATCGGTGACATCGCCAAGGCGATCACCGACGGCGTCCCGGGCGTGCTCCAGCTGCCCGAGGACGAGCAGCTGCAGGTGTTCCGCACCGAGGGCCTGAAGCTGATGGTCGCCGAGATCCAGCGCTCGATGGACGAGTTCGGCGTGCACTTCGACACCTGGTTCTCGGAGAAGTCGCTGCACGACTCCGGCGCCGTGGAGAAGGCCATCGACCGGCTGCGCGAGCAGGGCCACGTCTTCGACCGGGACGGCGCGATCTGGCTGCGCACCACCGACTTCGGCGACGACAAGGACCGGGTCCTGATCAAGGCCGACGGCGAGACCACCTACTTCGCCGCCGACGCCGCCTACTACCTGAGCAAGCGGGACCGCGGCAGCGAGGTCTCCGTCTACATGCTGGGCGCCGACCACCACGGCTACGTCAACCGCCTCAAGGCCATCGCGGCCTGCGCCGGCGACGACATGGACCGCAACATCGAGGTCAAGATCGGCCAGTTCGTCAAGATGCTGCGCGATGGTGAGGAGGTCCGGATGTCCAAGCGGGCCGGCAACATCATCACCATCGACGACGTGGTCGACTGGGTCGGCGTGGACGCCGCCCGCTACACCCTGGCGCGGTCCTCCACCGACTCCACCATCACCCTCGACATCGACGTGCTCACCAGCCAGTCGAACGAGAACCCGGTCTTCTACGTGCAGTACGCGCACACCCGGATGTGCGGAGTGGCGCGCAAGGCCGCCGAGCTGGGCGTCGACAAGGGCTCCGCCGCGGACTTCAGGCCCGAGCTGCTGGCCACCCAGTGGGAGGGCGACATGCTCGGCGCGCTCGGCGAGTTCCCGCGGATCATCGCCACCGCCGGTGAGCTGCGCGAGCCGCACCGGGTGGCCCGCTACCTGGAGGACGTCGCCGGCGCCTTCCACCGCTTCTACGACAACTGCCCGTTCCTGCCCAAGGGGGACGAGGAGCTGAACGACACCCACCGGGCCCGGCTCTGGCTGGTGGAGGCCACCAGGACCGTGCTGGCCAATGGCCTGAACCTGCTGGGCGTCTCGGCGCCCGAGCGGATGTGACACCGCCCCGCCCGCGTTCAGGGGCGGTGACGGCTCGCCAGAGCCGTCACTGCCCCTTGCACCAACCGAGGAAGAGACCACCATGAGCCGCTCCGCGCACCCCGCGGGCCCCCGCCACGGCGACGTGCTGCCCGAGGGCCACTACCAGGCCCCGCCGAGCGACCTGAACGCGCTCGACCCGAAGGTCTGGTCCCGTACCGTCGCCCGCGGCGCGGACGGCGCGGTCACCGTCGGCGGGGTCGGCGTCGGCGCACTGGCCGCCGAGTTCGGCACCCCGGCGTACCTGATGGACGAGGACGACTTCCGCGCCCGGGCCCGTGCCTGGCGGGACGCCTTCGGCGGCGACGCCGACGTCTACTACGCGGGCAAGGCGTTCCTCTCCAAGGCCGTGGTCCGCTGGCTGCACGAGGAGGGCCTCAACCTGGACGTCTGCAGCCCGGGCGAGCTGGCCGTGGCGTTGGCCGCCGGGATGCCCGCCGAGCGGATCGCGCTGCACGGCAACAACAAGTCGGAGCAGGAGCTGGAGCAGGCGGTCAAGGCGGGGGTGGGCCACATCGTGCTCGACTCCTACCAGGAGATCGAGCGGCTGGCCGCGATCGCCGAGGGCCAGGGGGTCCGCCAGCCGGTGCTGGTCCGGGTCACGGTGGGCGTCGAGGCGCACACCCACGAGTTCATCGCCACCGCGCACGAGGACCAGAAGTTCGGCCTCTCGCTCTCCGGTGGCGCCGCCGCCGAGGCGGTCCGCCGGGTGCTCGGCCGGCCGGGCCTGGAGCTGCGCGGCATCCACTCGCACATCGGCTCGCAGATCTTCGACACCGCCGGCTTCGAGGTGGCCGCCCGGCGGGTGGTCGGGCTGCTGGCGGACATCCGCGACGAGCACGGCGTCGAGCTGCCGGAGATCGACCTCGGCGGTGGCCTCGGCATCGCCTACACCAGCGAGGACGACCCGCGCGAGCCGGCCGAGATCGCCGCCGCGCTGGCCGCCATCGTCCGCCGGGAGTGCGCCGCCGCCGGCCTCACCGCGCCGCGCCTGAGCGTCGAGCCGGGCCGGGCGATCGTCGGCCCGACCGCCTGCACGCTCTACGAGGTCGGCACGGTGAAGCCGCTGGAGGGCCTGCGCACCTACGTCAGCGTGGACGGCGGGATGTCCGACAACATCCGCACCGCGCTCTACGACGCCGACTACTCGGTGGCCCTGGTGTCGCGTACCAGCGAGGCCGAGCCGATGCTGGTCCGGGTGGTCGGCAAGCACTGCGAGTCGGGCGACATCGTGGTCCGGGACGCCTTCCTGCCCGCCGACCTGGCGCCCGGTGACCTGATCGCGGTGCCCGCCACCGGTGCGTACTGCCGTTCGATGGCGAGCAACTACAACCACGCGCTGCGCCCCCCGGTGGTCGCGGTCAAGGACGGTGCGGCGCGGGTGATCGTGCGGCGCGAGACGGAGGAGGATCTCCTCCGGCTCGATGTCGGATAGCGGAAATTTCGTCTCAAATCCTGGAATGCCCGTAGATTCGCACGGAAAGTCCCGGAGACTGGGACGGACCGATGACCGGTGGCACCCCCGAACGAACGACCGCCGGCGACCAGGATGGATGAGCGGAGTCGGATGATGCGTACGCGCCCGCTGAAGGTGGCGTTGCTGGGCTGTGGTGTGGTGGGCTCCGAGGTGGCGCGCATCATGACGACGGACGCCGCCGACCTCGCCGCGCGGATCGGCGCGCCGGTCGAGCTCGCCGGCATCGCGGTGCGCCGCGCCGGGCGCCCCCGCCCGGGCGTCCCCGAGCACCTGCTCACCACCGACGCCGAGGCGCTGGTCCAGCGCGGCGACATCGACGTGGTGATCGAGGTGGTGGGCGGGATCGAGCCGTCCAAACACCTGATCCTCTCGGCCTTCGAGCACGGCGCCTCGGTGGTCAGCGCCAACAAGGCGCTGCTCGCCAAGGACGGCGCCGAGCTGCACGCGGCCGCCGCCGCGGCCGGCGTGGACCTGTACTACGAGGCGGCGGTGGCGGGCGCGATCCCGCTGATCCGGCCGCTGCGCGAGTCGCTGGCCGGCGACCGGGTGAACCGGGTGCTGGGCATCGTCAACGGCACCACCAACTTCATCCTGGACAAGATGGACACCACCGGCGCCGGCTACTCGGAGGCGCTGGAGGAGGCCACCGCGCTGGGCTACGCCGAGGCCGACCCGACCGCCGACGTCGAGGGCTTCGACGCCGCCGCCAAGGCCGCGATCCTGGCCGGCATCGCCTTCCACACCAAGGTCACCGCCGCCGACGTCTACCGCGAGGGCCTCACCGAGGTCACCGCCGCCGACATCGCCAGCGCCAAGCAGATGGGCTGCGTGGTCAAGCTGCTGGCGATCTGCGAGCGGGCCAGGGACGGCGCCTCGGTCACCGCCCGGGTGCACCCCGCGATGATCCCGCTCTCGCACCCGCTGGCCTCGGTCCGCGAGGCCTACAACGCGGTCTTCGTCGAGGCCGAGGCGGCCGGCCGGCTGATGTTCTACGGCCCGGGCGCGGGCGGCGCGCCGACCGCCAGCGCGGTCCTCGGTGATCTGGTCGCGGTCTGCCGCAACAAGCTGGGCGGCGCCACCGGCCCGGGTGACTCGGTCTACACCCAGTTGCCCGCCAAGCCGATGGACGAGGTGGTCACCCGCTACCACGTCAGCCTGGACGTGGACGACCGGGCGGGCGTGCTCGCCCAGGTGGCCTCGGTCTTCGCCGAGCACGGCGTCTCCATCGACACCGTGCGCCAGCAGGGCCGCGACGGCGACGCCTCGCTCGTCGTGGTCACCCACCGCGCCACCGACGCCGCGCTGTCGGCGACCGTTGACAAGCTGCGCGCGCTGGACAGCGTGCGCGACGTGGCCAGCATCATGCGGGTCGAAGGGGAGTAGAGCACCATGAACGCCGTCACCGCCCGAGCCGGCCACACCCACCAGTGGCGCGGCCTGATCGAGGAGTACCGCGACCGGCTGCCGGTGAGCGCCACGACGCCGGTGGTCACCCTGCTGGAGGGCGGCACGCCGCTGGTCCCGGCCCAGTTGCTGTCCGAGCGGACCGGCTGTGACGTCTACCTGAAGGTCGAGGGCGCCAACCCGACCGGTTCGTTCAAGGACCGCGGCATGACGATGGCGATCTCCAAGGCCAAGGAGGCCGGCGCGCAGGCGGTGATCTGCGCGTCCACCGGCAACACCTCGGCCTCGGCGGCCGCCTACGCGGTCCGGGCCGGGATGGTCTGTGCGGTGCTGGTCCCGCAGGGCAAGATCGCGCTCGGCAAGATGGGCCAGGCGCTGGTGCACGGCTCGAAGATCCTCCAGGTGGACGGGAACTTCGACGACTGCCTCACCCTGGCGCGTGAACTGTCCGAGAAGTACCCGGTCGCGCTGGTCAACTCGGTCAACCCGGTCCGGATCGAGGGCCAGAAGACGGCGGCCTTCGAGATCGTCGACATGCTCGGCGACGCGCCCGACATCCACGTGCTGCCGGTCGGCAACGCGGGCAACATCACCGCCTACTGGAAGGGCTACCGGGAGTACGCGGACGACGGTCTGGCCTCCCGCAAGCCGCGGATGTGGGGTTTCCAGGCGGCCGGCTCGGCCCCGATCGTGGACGGCGCGCCGGTGCTCAAGCCGCAGACCATCGCCACCGCGATCCGGATCGGCAACCCCGCCTCCTGGGCCTTCGCCGAGGCCGCCCGGGACGAGTCGGGCGGCCTGATCGACAAGGTGACCGATCGTCAGATCCTCTCCGCCTACCGCCTGCTGGCGGCGCGTGAGGGCGTCTTCGTGGAGCCCGCCTCGGCCGCCGGCGTGGCCGGGCTGCTGCAGGCCGCCGAGCGCGGCCTGGTCGACCCCGGCCAGCGGATCGTCTGCACGGTCACCGGCAACGGCCTGAAGGATCCGGACTGGGCGGTGGCCGGCGCGCCGCAGCCGCACGTCGTCCCGATCAGCGCCGAGGCGGCCGCGCGGCGGCTGGGCCTGCTGGACTGACGTGGCGTCGACCACCGGTGGGCCGGTCCGTTCGGGGCCGGCCCACCGGCGTGTCCGGGTAACGCAACCGGTGTCGATTTCGTTGGTCTTTGTGAGGCTGATCCGATGCCATTTCGGCACGGATTCCGGCCAGAACCTGCAACACGGCAGATCGAGAGGGAGCGGGGTGTACCGCTGTGGAACCTCTCTTCGATACGCTGGCTCCCGGCGGTGTGGCGCATGCCAACGGCCGGGCAGGCCCTGACCTCATCGGCTCCCCACCCGACACCCGCCCATCCCCCCTTCGACGCGCTCCGCGCGGCCTCTAGATCCCAGGAGAGTCCACCGCATGGCCGGTCCCGCGTTCCGTGCCGCCGCCGTCCGGGTGCGGGTCCCCGCGACCAGCGCCAACCTGGGCCCCGGCTTCGACGCCTTCGGACTCGCCCTGGGCCTGTACGACGACATCGTGGTCCGGGTAGCCGACTCCGGCCTCTCGGTCGACATCGCGGGCGAGGGCGCCGAGACCCTGGCCCGGGACGAGCGCCACCTGGTGGTCCGTTCGATGCGGGCCGCCTTCGACCGGCTCGGCGGGCAGCCACGCGGGCTCGAAGTGGTCTGCGCCAATCGCATACCGCACGGCCGCGGCCTGGGCTCCTCCTCGGCCGCGATCTGCGCGGGCGTCGTCGCCGCCCGCGCGGTGACCATCGGCGGCCCGGCCGCCCTCGACGACGCCGCGCTGCTGGCCCTCGCCTCCGAGCTGGAGGGCCACCCGGACAACGTCGCCGCCTGCCTGGCCGGCGGGTTCACCATCGCCTGGACGGACGAGGACGCGGCCCGCGCGGTCCGGCTGGACCCGGCCGCCGAGGTCGTGCCGATGGTCTTCATCCCGTCCACCGAGGTGCTCACCGAGACCGCCCGCGGCCTGCTCCCGAAGACCGTCCCGCTGGCCGACGCGGCCGCCAACGCGGGCCGTTCCGCACTGCTCGTCGAGGCGTTGACCAGGCGCCCCGAGCTGCTGCTGCCCGCCACCGAGGACCGTCTGCACCAGGACTACCGCGCCTCCGCGATGCCGGACAGCGCCGCGCTGGTCGGCGCGCTGCGGGCCGAGGGGGTGCCGGCGGTGATCTCCGGAGCCGGTCCGACCGTGCTCGCGCTGACCGACGAGGCGGGCGCCGACAAGCTGCTGCACTTCGCCGGTCCGTCGTTCGCGGCGCACCGGCTGCAGCTGGACCGTGACGGAGCACGCGTCCTGCCGTTGGACGGGTGACCGTCCACGCACAGTGACCACGCGGCCCGCGCGGTCACTGTCCGCACGATCGTGCCGCCACCGCACGGCCCGGGAGGGCGGAAGGCGGGGACACGATTGGCAAGCCCAAGGCTGGGGAATGTGTGAGGGGGTCGGTAGTGTTAACCTCATGTCTGCATCAGGTGCCCTGCGGGGCCCGGTGCACCGCGTCCCCATCCCGGCATCCCGTGTCCACGGGATCCAGGCGATGTCGGGGACCACGATTCTCCGGGAGCCCACCACGGCGCGTACGCAGCCTGCCTGCGCGACTGTGGCCGCATCCCGAAGCCGTGACGGAACCTGACCCCCACCCGCCGCAACCGGACCTTCCGACGAGGTCCTGACGGGCGGGAGCGCGGGAGACCGTCACGCGACGGGGGCCCGGGTTTCGCAGGCTGCGCGGTCGGCATGAGATCCGTCCGCCGTGCCATCCGCTCCACCGTGCCTCGTGCACCGCACTTCGCACTCTCCCGCCGCCCAGCACCGCCGCGGTGGCGGGACCACCGCCTCGGACCTCCGCCGATCAGAGCGCAGGTCAGACAGCACAACCGGTCGCCGAGCCAGACAGGCCGACGTCCGCTCCAGGGAAGGACCCTTAGTGAGCGACACCACCGATCTGATGGGCGTGCGCCCGGACGCCGACGCGACGGATGCGCCCGCGGCGCCCGCCGCGCCGGCCAAGCGCCGCCGTACCGCCGCCGCAGGCCTTGACGGTCTGGTCCTGGCGGAGCTCCAGAAGCTCGCCTCGACGCTCGGCATCAGCGGCACCGGCCGGATGCGCAAGCAGCAGCTCATCGAGGCCATCAAGGAGAAGAGCGGCGGCGACCCGCTGCTCGCCTCCGGCTCCGCGGCCCCGGCCGCACCGGCCCGTGCCGCGGCCAAGGAGGCCGCCCCGGCCGGTGAGAAGCCGGCCCGCCGCAGCCGCGCCAGCCAGAGCGCCGAGAAGCCGGCCGAGGCCCCCGCCCAGATCGAGATCCCGGGTCAGGCCGCCCCCGAGGCCGCCGCCCCGGCGCGGGCCGAGCGCGGCCGTCGCCGGGCCACCTCCGCGGCCGGCGCGCCGACCGGCACCGCCACCGCCGAGGCGCCCGCCGCCACCGCGGTGGAGACCGTGGCCGAGGCCGCCACCGAGACCAAGCCGGCCGAGACCCGCGGCCAGGGCGAGGGTCGTGGCTTCGAGGGCCGCGAGGAGCAGCGCGAGGGCCGCCGGGAGCGTCGGGACCGCCGTGAGCGGACCGAGGGCGGCGAGGGCGAGGGCGCCGAGGGCCGCGAGTCGCGTCGGGACCGCCGCAGCCGGCGGGACCGCGCCGAGCGCCAGGGCCAGCAGCAGGGCGGCCAGGCCGCCCCGCAGACCCAGCAGGCCACCCAGCCGGCCCAGCAGGGCGGCTTCGACGAGGACGAGTTCGGCGACGGCCGGCGCGGCCGGCGCGGCCGCTACCGCGACCGCAACCGCCGGGGCCGTCGCGACGGCTTCGAGGTCGGCCAGGCGGAGCCGCAGGTCGGCGACGACGACGTGCTGATCCCGGTCGCGGGCATCCTCGACATCCTGGACAACTACGCGTTCGTCCGGACCTCCGGCTACCTGCCCGGCCAGAACGACGTCTACGTCTCGCTCGCCCAGGTCCGCAAGAACGGGCTGCGCAAGGGTGACGCGATCACCGGCGCGGTGCGCCAGCCGCGGGACGGCGAGCGTCGCGAGAAGTTCAACGCCATGGTGCGGCTGGACTCGGTCAACGGGATGGACCCGGAGAGCGGCCGCGGCCGTCCCGAGTTCGGCAAGCTGACCCCGCTCTACCCGCAGGAGCGGCTGCGCCTGGAGACCGACCCGGGCGTGCTGACCACCCGGATCATCGACCTGGTGTCGCCGATCGGCAAGGGCCAGCGCGGTCTGATCGTCGCCCCGCCGAAGACCGGCAAGACGATGATCATGCAGGCGATCGCCAACGCGATCACCCGCAACAACCCCGAGTGCCACCTGATGGTCGTCCTGGTCGACGAGCGTCCGGAAGAGGTCACCGACATGCAGCGGTCGGTCAAGGGCGAGGTCATCTCCTCGACCTTCGACCGTCCGGCCGAGGACCACACCACGGTCGCCGAGCTGGCCATCGAGCGCGCCAAGCGCCTGGTGGAGCTGGGCCACGACGTGGTGATCCTGCTCGACTCGATCACCCGTCTGGGCCGCGCCTACAACCTGGCGGCGCCGGCCTCCGGCCGCATCCTGTCCGGTGGTGTCGACTCGACCGCGCTCTACCCGCCGAAGAAGTTCTTCGGTGCCGCGCGCAACATCGAGAACGGCGGCTCGCTGACCATCCTGGCCACCGCGCTGGTGGAGACCGGCTCGCGGGCCGACGAGGTGGTCTTCGAGGAGTTCAAGGGCACCGGCAACATGGAGCTGCGGCTCGACCGCAAGCTGGCCGACAAGCGGATCTTCCCCGCGGTGGACGTGGACGCGTCCAGCACCCGCAAGGAGGAGATCCTGCTCGGCAGCGAGGAGCTGGCGATCACCTGGAAGCTCCGTCGGGTCCTGCACGCGCTCGACTCGCAGCAGGCGATCGAGCTGCTGCTGGACAAGATGAAGCAGACCAAGAGCAACGGCGAGTTCCTGATGCAGATCGCCAAGACCACGCCGGGATCCGGCGACTGACGCATCGTCCAACCCGAGGAGCCCCGGGCGGCCACCGCCGCCCGGGGCTCCTCGGCGTCTCCCGGCGTTCCGTGACGCTTGCGCGACTGCGCAAACCGGACATGCACGAATAACTCGGGCGCTTATCCTCGAAAGGAGTGGCTCCGAGCGCGAGGAACCCACGCCATGGCCGATCAGCAGCAGGAGAAGTCCCGCGAGGTCCGCGGTCGCCGGAGCCGGGTGCTCCGGGCCGCCGCGCTGACGCTGTCCGCACTGGTGCTGGCCGGGGCGGGTGTGGGCGGTTACGCGTACTGGCGGCTGGACCACGACATCCGCGGCGTCGACATCGACGGCGCGTTGGGCGGCTCCCGGCCGGCCGCGCCGAACAACGGCTCCTTCAACGTCCTGGTCCTCGGCTCGGACTCGCGCAGCGGCCCGAACGGCGCGCTGGCCGGCGGCGCCACCGACGGCACCGCCCGTTCGGACACCGCGATGGTGCTGCACGTCAACCAGGACCACACGCTCGGCACGGTGGTCTCGATACCCCGTGACACCCTGGTCGCCCGGCCGGCCTGCACCGCGCCGGACGGCACGCCGGTGCCGCCGCTGCGCGGGGCGATGTTCAACAGCGCGTACGAGGTCGGCGGCGCGGCCTGCGCGGTGAAGACCGCCGAGCAGCTGACCGGGCTGCGGATGGACCACTACCTGGAGATCGACTTCAGCGGGTTCGCGAACTTCATCAACGCGATCGGCGGGGTGACCGTCACGACCACGGTGGACATCCACGACCAGGACAGCGGGCTCGACCTCAAGGCCGGTACCACCCACCTCGACGGCACCCGGGCACTGGCCTTCGCGCGCACCCGGCACGGCGTCGGGGACGGCGGCGACCTGGGCCGGATAGAGCTGCAGAAGGAGCTGGTCCGCTCGGTCATCACGCAGGTCGAGTCGGTCGGGCTGTTCGCCAACCCGGCCCGGCTCTGGACCGTGGGGACCACGTTGACCAGGAGCATCACCACCGACTCCCGGCTGGCCTCGGTGAGCGCGCTGACCGGACTGGGCGACGAGCTGAAGGGGATCGGCACCGACCGGCTCACCATGGTCACCATGCCGGTCGTGACGGCCCCCGACGACCCCGACCGGCTGGTGCCGCAGCTGCCGTCGGCCGACCGGCTCTGGGCCGCGCTGCGGGCCGACCGGCCGGTGCCGCCGGCGATCGTCGGCGACCAGCCGAGCAACCCGGCCGACGCGACGCCGTCCGGGGCGTCCACCGCGACGCCGCCTGCGACGCCGCCCGGGGCGCCCGCCGGGGTCGCGCCCTAGCGCGCCGTGGGCGTGCGGAACAAATCCACCCGGGCCCCGGTTTGGGAAGAAGCGGACCGTGCTGGCACACTGGTCCGTCGGTCCCGGTTCACGTGCGGATTCCCTCCGCCGACCCGGTGCCCTCCCGATACCTAGGAGAATCCCTTGAAGCGCGACGTCCACCCCACGTACGTGGTCACCAGTGTGACCTGCACCTGTGGCAACGAGTTCACCACTCGCTCCACCGAGCCCTCCGGCGTGATCCGCGCCGAGGTGTGCTCGCAGTGCCACCCCTTCTACACCGGCAAGCAGAAGATCCTCGACACCGGTGGCCGTGTGGCCCGCTTCGAGGCTCGCTTCGGCAAGCAGCACAGCGCGAAGGCCTAGCGCTCCCGCGGCGCCGGTCTCCGGTGCCCCCGCACATCGCGGGGGCGCCTGGGCCGGCGCCGTTCGCGTCTCACCACCTGGAAACCGATCTCACCGGAAGTAGGCCCCGCCATGTTCGAGGCAGTCGAAGAGCTCCTCGTCGAGCACGCCGCCCTCGAGGAGCGGCTGGCCGACCCGTCCGTGCACGCGGACCAGGCGAACGCGCGCAAGCTGGCCAAGCGGTACGCCGAGCTGACCCCGATCACCGCCACCTACCGGGCCTGGCGGCAGGCCGGTGAGGACATCGAGACGGCCCGCGAGCTGGCCGCCGAGGACTCCGAGTTCCTGGCCGAGGTGAAGGCCTCCGAGAGCCGCCAGGCGGAGCTGACCGAGGAGCTGCGGCTGCTGCTGGTCCCGCGCGACCCCAACGACGACAAGGACGTCATCCTGGAGGTCAAGGCGGGCGAGGGCGGCGAGGAGTCCGCGCTGTTCGCCGGCGACCTGCTGCGGATGTACCTGCGGTACGCGGAGCGGGCCGGCTGGAAGACCGAGATCATCGACTCCAACGAGTCCGATCTGGGCGGCTACAAGGACGTCTCGGTGGCCGTGAAGACCAGGGGTCTCACCGAGCCCGGCCAGGGCGTCTGGGCCCGGCTGAAGTACGAGGGCGGCGTGCACCGGGTGCAGCGGGTCCCCGCCACCGAGTCGCAGGGCCGGATCCACACCTCCGCCGCCGGCGTGCTGGTCACCCCGGAGGCCGAGGAGGTCGAGGTCGAGGTCCACCAGAACGACCTGCGGATCGACGTGTACCGCTCGTCCGGCCCGGGTGGCCAGTCGGTCAACACCACCGACTCCGCGGTCCGGATCACCCACCTGCCGACCGGTATCGTGGCCTCCTGCCAGAACGAGAAGAGCCAGCTGCAGAACAAGGAGCAGGCGATGCGCATCCTGCGTTCGCGGCTGCTGGCCGCCGCGCAGGAGGAGGCCGAGCGGGAGGCCTCGGACGCCCGGCGCAGCCAGGTCCGTACGGTCGACCGCTCGGAGCGGATCCGGACGTACAACTTCCCCGAGAACCGCATCTCGGACCACCGCACGGGCTTCAAGGCGTACAACCTGGACCAGGTGCTGGACGGCGACCTGACCGCGCTGATCCAGTCGGCGGTCGACGCCGACGCCGCGGCGAAGCTCGCCGCCGCACAAGAGCAGTAACTCTGCAGAGGGGTACGTACGGATGAACCTGCTGCTCGCCGAGGTGGCCCAGGCCACCCAGCGGTTGGCCGCGGCCGGCGTGCCGTCGCCGCGCTTCGACGCGGAGGAGCTCGCCGCACACATCCACCGCGTCAAGCGCAGCCAGCTGCACACCGTGAAGGACGCCGACTTCGACGCCCGGTACTGGGAGGCCGTGTCGCGCCGGGAGGCGCGCGAGCCGCTGCAGCACATCACCGGGCGGGCCTTCTTCCGCTACCTGGAGCTGGAGGTCGGCCCGGGCGTCTTCGTGCCCCGGCCGGAGACCGAGACCGTGGTCGAGTGGGCGATAGAGGCGGTGCGCGAGATGGACGTCGCCGAGCCGCTGGTGGTCGACCTCTGCTCCGGCTCCGGCGCCATCGCGCTGGCCCTCGCCCAGGAGCTGCCGCGCAGCATCGTGCACGCCTTCGAGCTGGACGAGGGCGCGCTGAAGTACACCCGGCGCAACATCGAGGCGAGCGGGGACCGGGACCGGGTCACCCTGCACGCCGGCGACGCCACCCGGGCCTTCGTGGACGACCGTTCCTGGGACGGCCGCTTCGACCTGGTGATCAGCAACCCGCCGTACATCCCGCTCACCGAGTGGGAGTACGTGGCGCCCGAGGCGCGCGACCACGACCCGCAGATGTCGCTCTTCTCCGGCGAGGACGGGCTGGAGACGATCCGCGGCATCGAGCGGGTCGCCGCCCGGCTGCTGCGGCCCGGTGGCGCGGTGGTGGTCGAGCACGCGGACACCCAGGGCGGCCAGGTGCCGTGGATCTTCAACGAGGAGGGCGGCTGGACGGACACCGCCGACCACCGGGACCTGAACGGACGTCCGCGCTTCACCACCGCCCGCAAGATCCAGCTCTAGACATGAACCGTTCCGGAAGGGGACCGCACCGATGAGCCGCCGCTACGACTGCGCCGACGCCGGCGACCGCGTGACCGGGCTGCGCGAGGCCGCCTCGGCGATCCGCCGCGGTGAGCTGGTCGTGCTGCCGACCGACACCGTCTACGGGGTCGGTGCGGACGCCTTCAACGCCGAGGCGGTGGCCGCCCTGCTGGCCGCCAAGGGCCGTGGCCGCAACATGCCCTCCCCGGTGCTGGTCGGTTCGCCGACCACCCTGCACGGCCTGGTGACCGACTTCTCCGAGCAGGCCTGGGAGCTGGTCGACGCCTTCTGGCCGGGTGGCCTGACCCTGGTGGCGCGCCACCAGCCCTCGCTGCGCTGGGACCTGGGCGAGACCCGGGGCACCGTCGCGGTCCGGATGCCGCTGCACCCGGTCGCCATCGAACTGCTGAACAGCACCGGCCCGCTGGCCGTCTCCAGCGCCAACAAGACAGGTGGCCCCTCCCCGGCGACCTGCGAGGACGCCGAGTACCAGCTGGGCGACGCGGTGGCGGTCTACCTGAACGGCGGCCGGGCCGAGCACGGCCAGTCCTCCAGCATCGTCGACGTCACCGGCAAGGTGCCGGTCCTGCTGCGGGCCGGCGCGGTCGGCGTCGAACAGCTGAGGGAGGTCGTCCCCGACCTGGAGGTCGGCAGTTGACGGCCGGACTCCATCCCGGACTCCCGGACGACCGGGTGCTCGGCGGGCTGGCCCCCTACCTCACGGTGGCGCCGCGCCCGGCCGACGTCTTCCGGATCCTCTTCGTCTGCACCGGCAACGTGTGCCGATCGCCGATCGCCGAGCGGCTGACCCGGCATGAGCTGGACGCCCGGCTGAACGGCGGCTCGGCCGCCCGGATCGTGGTGGAGAGCGCCGGCACCTGGGGCCACGAGGGCGCGCCGATGGAGGCGCACGCGGCCACCGTGCTCGGCGAGTACGGCGTGGACAGCGGCAACTTCGCGGGCCGCGAGCTGCTGGACGAGCACGTGGTCGAGGCCGACCTGGTGCTCACCGCGACCCTGGACCACCGGGCCCAGGTGATCTCGATGGGCCACGCGGCGGGACTGCGCACCTTCACGCTCAAGGAGTTCACCCGCCTGGTGCGCTCGATAGACCCGACCACCCTGCCCGACCCGCGGGACGGCGCCGAGCTGACCGAGCGGGCCCGGGTGCTGGTCAGGGCCGCCGCCTCACTGCGCGGCTGGCTGCTCGCGGCGACCCCGGAGGCCGACGAGGTGGACGACCCGTACGGCGCGCCGATCGGGATGTTCCGCGACTGCGGCGAGGAGATATTCCACGCGCTCGATCCGGTGCTGACCGCCCTGACGGGCGTACCGGCCGAGCGCCGCCAGGACGGCTGGGGCGCGCGGTCCTAGGCTGGTTCCCACCGCCCTGACCGCCCGGGAGCGTCGCCATGACCGTCACCGATGCCGTGCAGGTCCGCTGGGAGCCCTCGCAGGCGCTCCGGGCGGCCGATCCCGAGCTGGCCGACCTGCTCTCGGCGGAGGCCGAGCGGCGCGCGACCAGCCTGCAGCTGCTGGCCGGCGAGAACCTGGCCACCGAGGCCGTGCTGGCCGCGCTGAGCGGCCCGCTGGTGGACAAGTACGCCGAGGGTTACCCCGGTCACCGGCACCACACCGGCTGCGCCCTGGCCGACGCCACCGAGCTGCTGGCGGTCGAGCGGGCCTGCCGGCTGTTCGCCGCCGAACACGCCAACGTCCAACCCCGCTCCGGCACTTCGGCGATGCTGGCGGCCTACGCGGCGCTGCTGCGGCCGGGCGACGTGGTGCTCGCGCTCTCGCTGGAGCACGGCGGGCACCTGTCCTGCGGCTCGCGGGCGAACTTCTCCGGCCGGTGGTTCCAGTTCGTGGGCTACGGGGTGCGCGAGGAGGACGGTCTGGTCGACCTGGACCAGGTCCGCGAACTGGCCCACGTGCACCGCCCGAAGGCCATCGTGGCCGGTTCGATCTCCTACCCGCGGCACCAGGACTGGGCCGCGTTCCGGGAGATCGCCGACGAGGTGGACGCCTATCTGATCGCCTCGGCGGCGCAGACCATCGGCCTGGTGGCCGGCGGGGTGGCGCCTTCGCCGGTGCCGCACGCGGACGTGGTGGTGGCCGCGACCCACAAGCTGCTGCGCGGGCCGCGCGGCGGGCTGCTGCTCTGCACCGGGGAGCTGGCCGAGCGGGTGGACCGCGCGGTGTTCCCGTTCATCCAGGGCGGCGCGGCGATGAACGAGGTGGCGGCCAAGGCGGTCGCGTTCGCGCAGGCGGGCACGCCGGAGTTCGGCGCGTACACCCGGCGCGCGGTCGACGGCGCGCGCGCCCTCGCGGCGGCGCTCGCCGAGGCCGGTGCCCGGCCGGTCACCGGCGGTACCGACACCCATCTGGTGACCGCCGAGGTCAGCCCGCTGGGGGTGACCGGCGCGGAGGCCGAGCGGCGCTGCGCCGCGGCCGGACTGCTGCTCGGAAAGTGCGCACTGCCGTACGATTCAGCGTCGGCCGCGGAAACCTCCGGGATCCGGCTGGGCACCGGCGCGGCCGCCGCGCTGGGGATGGGTGCGCGGGAGCTGGCCGAGGTGGGCGGGTTGATCGCGGAGCTGCTCGGCGGGACACCGGTGGACCGGGTGGTCCCCCGGGTGCGTGAACTCGCCCGGAGGTTCGGGGCCGGCGACGGGCGTTAGGGCGAACCGCGGTGCGCGCGGCGGGCGTCCGACTCAATAAGGTGTGTGCCGTGGCGACGCACCCCGAACCCCGGACCAGTGCGGGAGTAACTTCCGTACTCAACCGTCGGCGCGAGTGGAAGGAGGTCAGCGGTGCGTGAGTACCTGCTCGTGCTCTTCTGCACGGCCGCGGTCACCTACCTGCTGACCGCTCCGGTGCGGAAGTTCGCCATCATCGCCGGTGCCATGCCGCCGGTCCGCGCCCGTGACGTGCACGCCGAGCCGACCCCGCGGCTCGGTGGCATCGCCATGTTCGGCGGGCTCTGCGCCGGCCTGCTGGTGGCCGCGCACCTGACCAACCTGGGCAAGGTCTTCAGCGACGACTCCTCGGACATCAAGGCGCTGCTCTCCGGCGTCGGCATCATGTGGGTGCTCGGCGTGCTGGACGACAAGTGGGGCGTTGACGCGCTGGTCAAGCTCGGCGGCCAGATGATCGCCGCCGGTGTGATGGTCTACCAGGGCATCACGGTCATCTCGATCCCGGTCCCCGGCGTCGGCCCGGTCGCGTTGACCCCCACCCAGGGCATGATCATCTCGGTCGCGCTGGTGGTCGTCATGGTCAACGCGGTCAACTTCATCGACGGCCTCGACGGCCTGGCGGGCGGCATGGTCTGCATCGCCGGGATCGCCTTCTTCGTGTACTCCTACCGGCTCTGGTACGGCTACGGGATCAGCGAGGCGGCGCCCGCCGTGCTGTTCAGCGCGCTGCTGATCGGCATGTGCCTGGGCTTCCTGCCGCACAACCTGCACCCGGCCCGGATCTTCATGGGCGACTCCGGCTCGATGATGCTCGGCCTGATGCTCGCGGTGGCCGCGATCTCGGTCACCGGCCGGGTGGACCCCGACCTGATCACCGCGCAGGCCGGTTCGCAGACCGCCGCGGTGCACGCCTTGGTGCCGATCTACATCCCGCTGCTGCTCCCGCTGACCGTGATCGCGCTGCCGCTGGCCGACCTGCTGCTGGCCGTGGTCCGACGCACCTGGGCCGGCCGTTCGCCGTTCGCCGCCGACAAGCAGCACCTGCACCACCGGCTGCTGGAGGTCGGCCACTCGCACAGCCGGGCCGTGCTGGTGATGTACTTCTGGGCCGCGCTGATCGCCTTCGGCACGGTGGCCTTCTCGTTCACCGACACCGGCCGCACGGTGGTGCTGGCCTGCGCCGGCCTCTGCCTGGTCGGCATCGTGGTGCTGCTGACCCCGCGGTTCCGGCCGAAGGCGCCGAACGCCGTGCAGGCCTTCGTCCCGCCGCGGTACCGACGGGGTGGCAAGGCCGCCGAGGCGACCCCGGCCGAGGCCGGGACGGTGGCCGCGAAGACGGTCACCGAGGTGGTCACCGAGGAGCCGCCGGCGATGGCCGAGCTGTCCGCCAAGGACCAGGAGCTGCTCGGTCGGCTGGGCACCGGCGCCTCCGCCGCGGGGGACCAGCGGACGGGGTGACCGCGAGCCGTCGGTGCGTCAGCTCCCTTACTCCGATTGGCTTCACTCGTTCGGCGGCACTGCTCGGCCGTCAGTGTGACAGGAGCCACACATTCATGGTAAAGCTCTCATCAAATAGTTTGTGATACCGTTCACGAGTACCGAGAACGCGCCGAAAGACCCAGTGGTGAAGGACCTCCGTCCCCGAGGGTCGTCTCCGAGGAGCCGCGGCCGTCAGCCGGCCGATCTCCCGGCGCCCGCTCGGTCCGGTGTTCCCGCACCGTGCGCCACCCGTTCCCGCAGAGCTTCCCCCGTCCTCGACATGCCGCCGGAGTTGCCGACATGCCGTCCCACGACGCCCGGATCATCCGTGGCGCCGCAATCCCCACTGCGGTCGCCGGAGTCGTTGCCCTTGCGATCTCGACCGTGGTGGTGGGGAGCAAGGGGTTGATCGGCGCGCTGGTCGCGACCCTGCTGGTGATGGCGTTCTTCAGCTTCGGGCAGCTCGCCCTCGACCGGCTGACCAGGAACAACCCGCAGATGATGATGGCCGCAGGGCTGCTGGTGTACACGACCCAGATCCTGCTGGTGGCCATCGTGCTGGCGATCTTCAAGAACACCACGCTCTTCGACACCAAGGTCTTCGGCTTCACCCTGCTCGGCTGCGCGTTGATCTGGACCGCGGGCCAGGTGCGGGGCGCGCTCAAGGCCAAGACGTTCTACGTACAGACGAACTCCGAGGACCGGGCCGCCGACCGGACGTCGCACCCGGAGCGTCAACAGTGACCGACGCCTGCTGTCCCTCTCGCGAGGGGGGCGGTGTTTATGCGGTCCTGACAGGCTGCTATCGTCCGTCGCAACAACGGAGTACGGGAAGCGGCCAGGTCCCGCCGAGCGGCGCGCGGATGCCGCACGGAAAGATCGCCCCCCGCACTCGCGCAGTCTTCGAAGATCCCGCGGCGGCGGCACCCGCCGCCGCGCCGGGTCACCGAGAAACCCAACATGTTCCAGTGCCGCACCGTGGCCGCAGGCCGCGCCGACACACCGAGGTTGCCGTAACCATGCGTCACGACGAAGGAGTCCGTGGTGAGTGCTGACCAGCTCACTGTGCAGCTTGCCTCCGGGGGCTGCCATCTGTTCTCTGGCTGCGGCTTCCCGGCGCCGGGTCTCGACGAGTTCCAGTTCAAGCCGATCTTCTCGATCGGAAGCTTCGACTTCAACAAGCCGATGCTGCTGTCGATCATCGCCGCCGTGCTGGTGATCGGGTTCTTCTGGGTCGCGTTCGCCAAGCCGAAGGTGCTGCCCGGCAAGCTGCAGCTCGTCGGTGAGATCGGCTACGACTTCGTCAAGCGGGCCATCGTCCTCGACACGATCGGCAAAAAGGGCGAGAAGTACGTCCCGATGCTGGTCTCGATGTTCTTCTTCGTGTGGATCATGAACATCATGTCGGTGATCCCGCTGGCCCAGTTCCCGGTGACCTCGGTGATCGCCTTCCCGGCGGGCCTGGCGGCCGTGGTCTGGATCACCTACATGACGCTGACCTTCAAGAAGCACGGCTTCGTCGGCGGCCTGAAGAACCTCTGCTGGCCGTCGGGCATCCCCGGCTGGGTCATGTTCATCCTGGTCCCGATCGAGTTCTTCTCGAACATCTTCGTGCGCCCGTTCACCCTCGCGGTCCGAGCCTTCGCCAACATGTTCGCCGGCCACCTGCTGATCGTGATGTTCTCCATCGCGTCCTGGTACCTGCTGACCCCGAGCATCGGTGCGCTGTACGCCGGCACCTCCTTCGTGGTGACCCTGGGTCTGACCGCGTTCGAGCTGCTGGTCCAGTTCCTGCAGGCCTACATCTTCGTGATGCTGGCCAGCAGCTACATCGCCGGTGCGCTTGAGGAAGCGCACTGAGTCCGCTGTAGCCCTCAGCCACTCTCCTCCCTCCCGTACGTCCGGTGGCCAACCACCACCGGTTCACCACCCTGCAAAGGACAAACTGAGATGTCGAACCTCGCTGCGGTCAGTGGCTCCATCGCCTCCGTCGGTTACGGCCTCGCCGCGATCGGCCCCGGCATCGGCGTCGGTCTCATCTTCGGCAACGGCGTTCAGGCCATGGCCCGTCAGCCCGAGGCCGCCGGCCTGATCCGCTCCAACATGTTCATCGGCTTCGCGCTGACCGAGGCGCTCGCGCTCATCGGCATCGTCATGCCGTTCGTGTTCGGCACCAAGTAATCCGCCGTAGTACCACCGGACGGAAGGTCCAGATATGCTCACGCAGTTTGTGGCGGAGGGGCCGATGAACCCCCTCCTGCCCAAGACGCCCGAGCTGATCATCGGCCTGGTCTGCTTCTTCATCGTCTTCGGTCTGCTCGGCAAGAAGCTTCTTCCCAGCATCGAGAAGGTGCTGGCGGAGCGCCGGGACCAGATCGAGGGCGGTATGGAGCGCGCCGAGGCCGCCCAGGCCGAGGCGCAGTCCCTGCTGGAGAAGTACCGTGCCGAGCTCGCCGAGGCGCGCCACGAGGCCGCTCGGATCACCGAGCACGCCCGCGAGCAGGGCGCTGCCCTGATCAGCGAGATGCGCGAGGAGGGCCAGCGCCAGCGCGAGGCCATCATCGCGGCCGGCCACGCCCAGATCGAGGCCGACAAGAAGCAGGCGACCGCCGCCCTGCGCCAGGACGTGGGTTCGCTCGCCTCGCAGCTGGCCTCCCGCATCGTGGGTGAGTCCCTGGAGGACCACGCCCGGCAGAGCGGTGTCATCGACCGCTTCCTGGACGACCTCGAGGCCAAGGCCTCCGCGAGCGCGGCGGTCGCCAAGTGATCGGCGCCAGCCGTGAGGCCCTGGCCGCCGGCCGGGAGAACCTCGACAGCCTGACCGACAACACCGCGGTGGACTCGGCCAAGGTCGCCGAGGAGCTCAGCGCCGTCACCGCGCTGCTGGACCGCGAGGTCTCGCTGCGCCGGGTGCTCACCGACCCGTCCCGTTCCGGTGCGGACAAGGCCGGCCTGGTCTCGTCGCTGCTGGGTGGCCAGGTCTCCGGTGAGACCGTGGACCTGGTGTCCGGTCTGGTCCGCTCCCGCTGGTCGGGCTCGCGCGACCTGGTCGACGCGACCGAGCGGCTGGCCGCGTACGCCGAGGTCATCGCGGCCGACAAGGTCGGTCGACTGGACGACCTGGAGGACGAGCTCTTCCGGTTCGGCCGGGTGGTGAGCGGCTCCCACGAGCTGCGCGCCGCGCTGACCGAGCCCAAGGCCACCGCCGCCGCGAAGACCGCGCTGGTCGCCAAGCTGCTCGGCGGCCGGGCCCTGCCCGGCACCGTCCGGCTGGTCACCGCTCTGGTCGTGCACCCGCGTGGCCGTAGCCTGGAGCAGGGCCTGGAGTCCTACTCCAAGCTCGCCGCCGACCGCCGTGACCGTGTGGTGGCCCTGGTCACCACCGCGGTTCCGCTCAGCGACGGCCAGCGGGAGCGCCTCGCGGGCGCGCTCGGCCGGCTGTACGGCCGGGCGGTGCTCCTGAACATCGACGTCGACCCCACGGTCGTCGGCGGTGTCCGGGTGCAGATCGGTGACGAGATCATCGACGGCACGGTGTCGAGCCGCCTCGAAGGCGCTCGGCAGGCCCTCGAAGGCTGAGCCCTCCGCGGCACAACCAGACGCAGTACCGACGCAGTACATCCGACCCTCGGTCGGGCGCCGGTCCCACCCACGGGGCAACCGGCACATACGAACGGCCGGTCCAACAGCACCGGCCGAGGATCGGCAGCGTTCCCTCGGGGGAAACCCCCGGGAACCGGCCGCACCCCCGAGGTGCGGACGGGCCCGGTGATTCCACCGGCGAGCGTAAGCCACGAAACTTGCGGCCCTCCACGGGCGGGCCGAGGATCGCAACCTAGGAGAGCAGGGAAGCCTGATGGCGGAGCTTACGATCCGGCCGGAGGAGATCCGGGACGCGCTGGCCGACTTCGTCCAGTCGTACCAGCCGGACGCCGCCTCGCGTGAAGAGGTCGGCACGGTCACTGACGCGGCGGACGGTATCGCCCATGTCGAGGGCCTGCCCTCGGTCATGGCCAACGAGCTGCTGAAGTTCGAGGACGGCACGCTCGGCCTCGCGCTGAACCTCGACACCCGCGAGATCGGTGTCGTCATCCTCGGTGAGTTCGGCGGCATCGAGGAGGGTCAGACGGTGCGTCGCACCGGCGAGGTCCTCTCCGTGCCGGTGGGTGACGGCTACCTCGGCCGCGTGGTGGACCCGCTGGGCAACCCGATCGACGGCCTGGGCGACATCGCCTCCACCGGCCGTCGCGCCCTGGAGCTGCAGGCCCCCGGTGTCATGGTCCGCAAGTCGGTCCACGAGCCGATGCAGACCGGCATCAAGGCCATCGACGCGATGACCCCGATCGGCCGCGGCCAGCGCCAGCTGATCATCGGCGACCGCCAGACCGGCAAGACCGCGGTGGCGATCGACACGATCATCAACCAGCGCGACAACTGGCGCTCCGGCGACCCGAAGAAGCAGGTCCGCTGCATCTACGTCGCTGTCGGCCAGAAGGGCTCGACCATCGCGTCCGTCCGTGGCGCCCTGGAGGAGGCCGGCGCGCTGGAGTACACCACCATCGTGGCCGCTCCCGCCTCCGACCCGGCCGGCTTCAAGTACCTCGCCCCGTACACCGGTTCGGCCATCGGCCAGGAGTGGATGTACGACGGCAAGCACGTCCTGATCGTCTTCGACGACCTGTCGAAGCAGGCCGAGGCCTACCGTTCCGTCTCCCTGCTGCTGCGCCGCCCGCCGGGCCGCGAGGCCTACCCGGGTGACGTCTTCTACCTGCACTCCCGCCTGCTGGAGCGCTGCGCCAAGCTCTCCGACGAGCTGGGCGCCGGCTCGATGACCGGTCTGCCGATCATCGAGACCAAGGCCAACGACGTCTCGGCGTACATCCCGACCAACGTCATCTCGATCACCGACGGCCAGTGCTTCCTGGAGTCCGACCTGTTCAACGCCGGCATCCGCCCGGCCGTGAACGTCGGCATCTCGGTCTCCCGCGTCGGTGGCTCGGCCCAGATCAAGGCCATGAAGTCGGTCGCCGGCCGGCTCCGCCTGGACCTGGCCCAGTACCGCGAGCTGGAGGCGTTCGCCGCCTTCGGTTCCGACCTGGACTCGGCCTCCAAGGCCCAGCTGGAGCGCGGCGCCCGCATGGTCGAGCTGCTGAAGCAGGGCCAGTACCAGCCGTTCCCGGTCGAGGAGCAGGTCGTCTCCATCTGGGCCGGCACCACCGGCAAGCTGGACGACGTCCCGGTCGCCGACATCCGTCGTTTCGAGCGCGAGTTCCTGGACCACCTGCGCATCGAGAAGAAGGACCTGCTGGCCGCGATCGTCGAGACCGCCAAGCTCGAGGACGGCACGATCGACGCGCTGACCGAGGCGATCGACGCCTTCAAGCTGGGCTTCACCACCGCCGACGGCAAGCTCCTCGGCGAGCAGGCCTGAGTCCGGTAGCGAGGGAAAGGACGTAACGACCCATGGGAGCACAGCTTCGGGTCTACAAGCGCCGGATCCGCTCTGTCACCGCGACGAAGAAGATCACCAAGGCGATGGAGATGATCTCCGCGGCGCGCATCGTCAAGGCGCAGCGCGCGGTGGCCGCCTCCACTCCGTACGCCGACGAGCTGACCCGGGCGGTGGCCGCGGTCGCCACCCGGTCCAACGCCAAGCACCCGCTGACCACGGAGAACCCGGCCGCCAAGCGCGCCGCGGTGCTGCTGGTCACCGCGGACCGCGGGCTGGCCGGTGGCTACTCCACCAACGCCATCAAGCAGGCGCAGGCGCTCACCGAGCGCCTGCGCGGCGAGGGCAAGGAGGTCGTCACCTACATCACCGGCCGCAAGGGTGTCCAGTACTACGGGTTCCGCAACCTCGAGGTCGCGGACGCGTGGACGGGCTTCTCGGACAAGCCGACCTACGCTGACGCCAAGACGGTGGGCAGCACGCTGATCGAGGCGTTCACCGCCGAGACCGGCGGGGTGGACGAGCTGTACCTGGTCTCGACCAAGTTCGTCTCGATGCTGACCCAGACCGCCGTGGACGCCCGGCTGCTGCCGCTCAAGCTGGACGAGGTCCAGCTGAGTGACGAGAAGCCGGCCAAGTCGGAGATCTTCCCGCTGTACGACTTCGAGCCGTCGGCGGAGGGTGTCCTGGACGCCCTGCTGCCGCGGTACGTCGAGAGCCGGATCTACAACGCGCTGCTGCAGGCGGCCGCCTCCGAGCACGCCGCCCGCCGGCGCGCGATGAAGAGCGCGACCGACAATGCCGGCGAGCTCATCAAGTCGCTGACGCGGCTTGCCAACTCGGCCCGTCAGGCCGAGATCACCCAGGAAATCAGCGAGATCGTCGGTGGCGCCAACGCGCTGGCCGACGCTAGCGCGGGGAGCGAATGAGAATGACCACCACTGTTGAGCCGACCACGGCGACGGGCCGCGTCGCGCGGGTCATCGGCCCGGTCGTCGACGTGGAGTTCCCCGTCGACGCGATTCCGGACATGTTCAACGCCCTGCACGTCGAGGTCGAGAACCCCGACGGCTCGGGCAAGAAGACCCTGACCCTGGAGGTCGCCCAGCACCTCGGCGACGGCCTGGTCCGCGGCATCTCGATGCAGCCGACCGACGGCCTGGTCCGCGGCGCGACCGTCGTCGACACCGGCGCGGCGATCTCCGTCCCGGTCGGTGACATCACCAAGGGCAAGGTGTTCAACGCGCTGGGCGACGTCCTCAACGTCGACCAGGCGGAGTTCAACGCCCAGGTGACCGAGCGCTGGCCGATCCACCGCAAGGCCCCGAACTTCTCCGAGCTCGAGTCCAAGACCGAGATGTTCGAGACCGGCATCAAGGTCATCGACCTGCTCACCCCGTACGTCCGCGGTGGGAAGATCGGCCTGTTCGGTGGCGCCGGTGTCGGCAAGACCGTCCTCATCCAGGAGATGATCTACCGCGTCGCCGCCAACTTCGGTGGTGTCTCGGTCTTCGCCGGCGTCGGGGAGCGTACCCGTGAGGGCAACGACCTGATCCAGGAGATGATCGACTCCAACGTCCTGGACAAGACCGCGCTGGTCTTCGGCCAGATGGACGAGCCGCCGGGCACCCGTCTGCGGGTCGCGCTGTCCGCGCTGACCATGGCGGAGTACTTCCGCGACGTGCAGAGCCAGGACGTGCTGCTCTTCATCGACAACATCTTCCGGTTCACCCAGGCCGGTTCCGAGGTGTCGACCCTGCTCGGCCGGATGCCCTCCGCGGTGGGTTACCAGCCGAACCTGGCCGACGAGATGGGCCTCCTGCAGGAGCGCATCACCTCGACCCGCGGTCACTCGATCACCTCGATGCAGGCGATCTACGTCCCCGCGGACGACCTGACCGACCCGGCCCCGGCCACCACCTTCGCCCACCTGGACGCGACCACCGTGCTGTCGCGCCCGATCTCGGAGAAGGGCATCTACCCGGCCGTCGACCCGCTGGACTCCACGTCCCGCATCCTGGACCCGCGCTACATCGCGCAGGACCACTACGACACGGCCATGCGGGTCAAGGGGATCCTGCAGAAGTACAAGGACCTCCAGGACATCATCGCGATCCTCGGCATCGACGAGCTCAGCGAGGAGGACAAGATCACCGTCCACCGCGCCCGCCGGATCGAGCGCTTCCTCTCGCAGAACACCTACGTGGCGAAGCAGTTCACCGGTGTCGAGGGTTCGACCGTGCCGCTGTCGGAGACCATCGAGGCCTTCAACCGCATCGCGGACGGCAAGTACGACTCCGTTCCGGAGCAGGCCTTCTTCATGTGCGGTGGCATCGAGGACCTCGAGAAGAACGCCGCCGAGCTGGCCAAGAAGTAAGCACCGGTCCCGGTGCCCGGGCCGGCTGACGGCTGACCGACCATGAGGGGTGGTCCCCGAACCCTGGGGGCCACCCCTCGTGGCTCAGCGGCTGTGATTCCGGTCATCTCCGCGCTCCCCGTTTCATGACAGGGGCGCGGGCCCGTTATTCTTACCGAAACTCCCGAGTAATCGGGCGTTGCAAGAGCCTAGGAGCCCACGTTGGCTGAGCTGCACGTCGAGCTGGTCGCAGCCGACCGCAAGGTGTGGTCCGGTGCGGCCACCATCGTCGTCGCGCGCACCGCCTCCGGTGACACCGGCATCATGCCGGGTCACACGCCGGTGCTGAGCGTGCTGGAGTCCGGCCCGGTCACCATCCGCACGACCGATGGCGGCACCGTCATCGCGGCCGTGCACGGTGGCTTCATCTCGTTCTCCAACAACAAGCTGTCTCTGCTCGCGGAGATCGCCGAGCTGGCGGACGAGATCGATGTGAACCGCGCGGAGCGCGCGCTGGAGCTCGCGAAGAGCGAGGACGACGCGCACGCCGAGCGCCGCGCCGAGGTCCGCCTCGTCGCGGCGGGCCGCCGCAAGGCAGCCTGAGAGAGCTTTGCGGCCCGGTACCGGGCCGGCCGACGGTCCCGGGGACGCCTAGCGTGACCCCGGGACTGTCGTATCAGTTGGTAGGGACGATCCGGTTGTCCGACAGGATGGCCGGCAACGGGGACAGCGGGGACGCGGGCGCGCGTCGGCGAGTCAGCGAGGAGGTCGGTGAGCATGGTCCTCGCCCTTGTGGTGTGCGCGGCGGTCGTGGCCGTGGGGGTGATCGGCCTGGTGGCGTTCGCGGTACGCCGCCGGGTGATCCAGCGGGTCGGCGGCACGTTCGACTGCAGTTACCGGCTCAAAATGCCGGCCGACGCCTCGACCGAGCCCGACCTCGACGAGAACGGACAGCCCACCTCCGCCCCGGTCCCCGCGACCGACGGCAAGGGGTGGGTTTTTGGTATCGGGCGCTACAGCGGTGACCACATCGAGTGGTTCCGGGTCTTCTCGTACGCCCCACGGCCGCGCAAGGTGCTACCGCGTCGGGAGATCGAGGTGCTCGGCCGCCGCTACCCCGAGGGGCAGGAGGAGCTGGCCCTGCTCTCCGGCTCGGTGGTGCTGCGCTGCCTGCACAACGGCGCCCCGCTGGAGCTGGCGATGAGCGACGACGCGCTGACCGGCTTCCTGGCCTGGCTGGAAGCCGCCCCGCCGGGGCAGCGGGTCAACGTCGCGTAGCGACGAGACTCGCGGGCTGGGGGTCCCCCCGCCCGGAGGGTGGGGGAGGGTCAACGTCGCGTAGCGACGAGACTCGCGGGCTGGGGGAGGGTCAACGTCGCGTAGCGACGAGGCGGCGGCGAGCTACGCGGTGTCGAGCAAGGTGCCGTTCGGCACCGGGATCACCACCCCCGAGGGCCCCGCCGAGGGCTTTGTGATCGACGTCTCGATCACGGGTGAGCCCCGGGAGGCCTGAGTAGGCTTCGGGCATGGTCAATCTCACACGCATCTACACCCGTACCGGGGATGACGGCACGACCGCGCTCGGTGACATGAGCCGGACCAGCAAGACCGACCCGCGGCTGATCGCGTACGCCGACAGCAACGAGGCCAACGCCGCGCTGGGGGTGGCCATCGCGGCCGGGGGGCTGGCCGAGGACGTGGTCGCGGTACTGACGCGGATCCAGAACGACCTGTTCGACGTCGGCGCGGACCTGGCCACGCCGGTGACGGAGAACCCGAAGTACCCGCCGCTGCGGGTCGAGCAGAGCTACGTCGACCGGCTGGAGGCCGACTGCGACCGTTACCTGGCCGACCTGGAGAAGCTGCGCAGCTTCATCCTGCCGGGCGGCACCCCGGGGGCCGCGTACCTGCACCTGGCCTGCACGGTGGTGCGCCGGGCCGAGCGGTCCACCTGGGCGGCGATCGAGGTGCACGGGGACACCGTCAACCCACTGACCGCGAGGTATCTCAACCGGCTCTCCGACCTGCTGTTCATCCTGGCCCGGGCGGCCAACAAGGAGCGCGGTGACGTGCTCTGGGTGCCGGGCGAGAACCGGTAGCCGGGAGGCACCGAGCTGACGGGCGCTCAGTGTCCTGTTCCGACACAGATCACACCCGGCGATCTCCCCACGGCCGGGGCCGGGGCACTACAGTCCGAGCGGTGAGCGGAGCGGCTCCTGGGAGACCCCCTGAGCCGTCCTCAGGATGCCAGACGCAGGTATCGGGAAGCCCGGGAGAGCAGCCATGAGCAAGGTACCCACTCAGTCCCAGCAGATCGCCGTCATCGGTGCCGGCCTCATGGGCGCGGGCATCGCCCAGGTGTCCGCCCAGGCCGGCCACCCGGTGGTGCTGCGGGACGTCACCGAGCAGGCGCTGCAGCGCGGTCTGGACGGCATCAAGGCCTCGTACGAGAAGTTCGTGAGCAAGGGTCGGATGACGGCCGACCAGGCCACCGAGGCGCTGGCCCGGATCACCACCACCACCGACCTGGGCGCGGTCGCCGAGGCCGACCTGGTGATCGAGGCGGTCTTCGAGCAACTGGAGGTCAAGGAGGGCGTCTTCCGCGAGCTGGACAAGCTCGCCAAGGACGGCGCCGTGCTGGGCAGCAACACCTCGGCCATCCCGATCACCCGGATCGCCGCGGTCACCGAGCGGCCGGAGGCCGTGGTCGGTGTGCACTTCTTCTCCCCGGTGCCGCTGATGCGCCTGGTCGAGCTGGTGCGCGGCTACAAGACCAGCGACGAGACGCTGGCCACCGCCCGGGCCTTCGCCGAGGGGGTGGGCAAGGAGGTGGTCGTGGTCAACCGCGACGTGGCCGGCTTCGTCACCACCCGGCTGATCACCGCCCTGGTGGTGGAGGCCGCCAAGCTGTACGAGACCGGGGTGGCCAGCGCCGAGGACATCGACACCGCCTGCCGGCTGGGCTTCGGCCACCCGATGGGCCCGCTGCAGACCGCCGACCTGACCGGCGTCGACATCCTGCTGCACGCCGCGCGGAACATCTACGACGAGACCCAGGACGAGAAGTTCGCCGCGCCGGAGATCATGGCCCGCATGGTCACCGCCGGCGACCTGGGTCGCAAGAGCGGTCGCGGCTTCTACGGCTACCAGGGCTGACCGGACCGCGCCACGGGGACCGGCCGGCCCGGGTGAGTTTGCTCACGACGCTGCCGCAGATGGGTGATTTGCGCGGTAATCGAGCGTGTGACCAGCGGACCACTGCGTATATTCCCTCGGACGAGTGAAGTCGCTTCAGATCCGGCGGGGATCAGCAACCCGGGCCGCTGGTCCGGCGTCAGATGGTGGGGGTGTCGTCCCCTGGGCCCGAAGGCCCTGACGGTTTCCGGTCCTGACGGCCTGCGGAGGAGGACAGCGTGCGCATCTTGGAGATCCGGACGGCCGGCGACCCGGCCGACGGCCACGCCGGCCTCGCGGTCGAGGGCCGGCTGGACGTCCGGACCGCCGCCGACGCCCGGGCTCGGCTGCACCAGGCGGTCGACTCCGGGGCCGGCGACCTGGTGCTGGACCTCTCCGGCCTGGAGTCCTGGGACGCCACCGGGCTGGGCGTGATCATGGGGACGCACCGGCGGGCCGGCCGGCTCGGCCGCCGGCTGGTCCTGCGGGACGTCCCGCCGCAGTTGCAGCGGCTGCTGGTGGCGACCCGGCTGCACCGGATCCTGGCGGTGGAGGGCATGGTCATCGAGCCGCTCGGCGCCACCCTGAGCGGGCCGCTGCCCGGCGTGCAGTCGGTGGCCGCTCCGTTGCTCTGAGTCACCGGATTGCCGGCCGGGGGGTCCGTGCTGCGCGGCACACCGTGAGTGTGGGAAAGTCTGCGCTCAGAGGGGACCGTCCGGCGCCGCGCGGGTGGCGGCAGAAGCGCCCGTTGGGGCTGCCGCGCCGCCCGCGATGACCGGCGGTCCGTCGGCCGCCGGTACGCGAACCGGGCGGCCGGTCGGTGAACCAGCCGGCGGCGCCTGGCCGTCCGGCACGGCAGGGGCGGAGAGCGCGACGTTGGGACAGCCATCCGGGGACTTCGGGCAGGAGAGCCTGCGCGTGCGGGCGGGTCAACTGGTCTCCGGACGGTACCTGGTGACCGTCGGCGGGCCGGACGGCTCGGACGTCCAGCTCTGCCCGCCCGAGCACTGGCCCGCGCCGCAGCGCCGGCAGCCGAACGCCCAGCGTCCCGGCGCGCGCCCCGGCAACCGGGCCGCCGTCGGCCCGCTGGCGCTCGGTGCCGACGCGGCCGACCTGCCGCTGCTGGACCGCGAGGCGGAGGTCGCCCAGCTGCTCGGGATGCTCGCCGAGGGCCGCTCGATCCGCCTGGTCGGCGAGCAGGGCTCCGGGCGCAGCGCGCTGCTGGCCGCCGTCGCCGAAGGTGCGGGGGAGCTGGCGCCGGACGGCGTGGTCCAGCTCTGCGGGCACCGGCGGACCGCCGACGACCTGCTCCAGGACCTCTTCGCGGCGACCCATCGGGCGCCCGGCTTCCGCCCGGACCGCGACCAGCTGCGCACCCTGCTGGCGCCGGTGGGCGCGATCGTGCTGATCGACGAACTCGGGTCGGACGGCGCCGAGCTGGAGGAGTTGCTGGCCGCCGCGCCGGAGTGCGCCTTCCTGGTCTCGGTCGCGGCGGGCTCCGGCGGGGTGCTGCCCACCGGGTCGCGGTTGGAGGACTACCTGGTCGGCGGGCTCTCCCGGGCCGCCTGCCTGGCGCTCACCGCCCGGCTGGCCGGACGGGTGCTGGACGAGGCCGAGCGGTCCTGGGCGGTCGATCTCTGGTTCGAGTCGGAGGGCCTGCCACTGCGCTTCGTCCAGGCGGCGGCGCTGCTGCGGCAGCGCGACCTGGCGGTGGACGCGCTGGTCGCGGCGGAGGAGGACCGGCGGGGCGTCTTCGGCGGGGCGGGAGAGGGCGAGGACGACGAGGACGGACCGGCCGACCCGGCGGTCCGGGAGGCCGAGCTGCGGGCCACCCTGCCGCTGCCCTCCGTGGCCGAGAGCGCCGCGCCGGCGATCCAGCTGGCCCAGGGGCTGGGTGAGCCCGCGCAGGCCGTCCTGCGGCTCGCGCTGGCCTTCGGCGGGGAGTGCCCGACCGCACCGCACCTGCCCGCGCTGATCGAGGTGGACCAGGGCGAGAGCGCGCTGCGCGAACTCGCCGACCGCGGCCTGGCCGAGCCGATCGGCGGGCACCACCGGCTCACCGCGGGCGCCACCGAGCTGCTGACCGCCGGGTGGGCGGAGCGCGAGGCGCCCGACGGCACGTCCGCGACGCCCGCCGCCGCGACGGCCGGGGCGGCCCGGCACTTCTCCTGGTGGGTCGGCCACGGCTCGGTCAGCACCGAGCAGATAGCCGCCGAGGCGGAGGTCGTGATCGGCGCGCTGCACGCCGACCGGGCGGCCGGCCGGACCGGCGCGATGCTGCGCCTGGCCCGGTCGGCCGCTCCGGCGTTCGCGCTGGCACTGCGTTGGGGGGCCTGGCAGGAGGTCCTGGAGCTGGGTCTGGCGGTTGCCCGGGAGGACGGGCAGAGCCGCGACGAGGCCTGGTTCCAGCACGAGTTGGGCGTGCTGCGGGTGGTGCAGGGGCGGCGCGAGGAGGCGCGGGCCGCGCTGGAGGCGGCCACCGCGTTGCGCGGGGCGCTGGGCGAGGCGCGCGGGGTGGCCGCCACCCGGCGGCTGCTCAACCTGCTGGCGGACGAGGAGCGGCCGCCGGCGGCTCCGGAGGCCGGGCTGCCGGCGAGCCGACGGCCGGTCATCCGGGCGCTGGCGGAACGTTCCCTCCAGTCCGCGAAGGTGCCGGTGCGGGTGCTGCGCGGGTGGTCGCGGCAGCACCTGCTGGCGGCCGGGGCGGGGCTGCTGGCGATCGGCGTGCTCGGCACGGCGGTCGGGATAGCGGCGGTGGCGGGGACCGGTGGGTCCGGCGGGACCGGCGGGGGAGTCCGGAGCGTGCCGTCGGGTGGCACCGGGACCTCGGGTGGGCTGACGCTCGGCGGGGACGCCGGGGCCACCGCGCCGAGCACGGCCTCCGCGACGCCCACCGGCTCGGCGAGCGCCACGGCGACGGGCGGCGCGGGCGGGGTGGGGCCGGTGACCGACCCCACGATGGCGGTCGGCGCGTCGGCGGGGGCCACGGCGTCCCCGACCCGGGTGCCGGGCGCAGGGCGGACGGGCAGCCCGTCGGCGACGCCGGGGTCGAGCGGCGGGGTGACGGGGGGGCCGGCGACGCCGTCGGCGCCGGGCCCGTCGACGCCGGCGCCGAGTACCTCGACATCGAGCAACCCGGCTTCGCCGCCTCCGGTGTCGCCGACGCCGCCGACGAAGTCGCCGACGCCCTCGCCGTCCCAGGTGTCGCCGTCGCTTCCGTCGTCGCCGTCGGCCGGTGGGTCGAGCGGACCGTCGCCGAAGCTGGAGTAGCGGGCGGCGCCGGGGCGGTGTGCTCCGGCAGCGCGACGGCCCCGGGCTGGGTTCCCCAGCCCGGGGCCGTCCGGCTCACTGCCGGCTCAGAAGAGCTTCAGCTTGTCGTCGTCGATGCCGCGGAGCTCGTCGTAGTCCAGCACCACGCAGTCGATGCCGCGGTCGGTGGCCAGCACGCGGGCCTGGGGCTTGATCTCCTGGGCCGCGAAGACGCCCTTCACCGGGGCCAGCAGCGGGTCGCGGTTGAGCAGTTCGAGGTAGCGGGTGAGCTGCTCGACGCCGTCGATCTCGCCGCGGCGCTTGATCTCGATCGCGACCGTGCCGCCCTCGGCGTCGCGGCAGAGGATGTCCACCGGGCCGATCGCGGTCGGGTACTCGCGGCGGACCAGCGACCAGCCGGCGCCCAGTACCTCCATCCGGTCGGCGAGCAGCTCCTGGAGGTGGGCCTCCACGCCGTCCTTGATCAGCCCGGGGTCCACGCCCAGCTCGTGCGAGGAGTCGTGCAGCACTTCTTCCAGCGTGATGATCAGCTTCTCGCCGGCCTTGTTCTCCACCGTCCATGAGCCCTCGGCCTCCTTGAGGCTGCACGGCGGCGACATCCAGTTGAGCGGCTTGTAGGCACGGTCGTCGGCGTGGATGCTGACACTGCCGTCGGCCTTCACCAGGATCAGGCGGGTGGCGGACGGCAGGTGGGCGGAGAGCCGACCGGCGTAGTCGACTGAGCAACGGGCGATCACGAGACGCATGAGGGCAAGCCTAGGCGCTCCGGGGACCGCTCCGGGCCCGGTCGCCTTGGGTGACCGGCGCTCGACGGTGTGCCCCGCGCGGCGCACGGGGGCGGGGCGAGCGCCGGTGGGATTCCCGGTCCCTGGGCCTGGCCCGGCAAGACTGACGGTTGCCCGCGGGGGCCGCACGGGGCCGTTTGATGCGAGTCGGAACCAGGGGCATGCCGAGTCGTTCCGGGGGGCGAACCATGGGGAGGCGGGAGCGCGATGCTCCAGAAGTCTGGCGCGTGCGCGCACGGACAGCTACGTTGGGTGACGGCTTCTGGCCATCCACGCAGCCAACGGGGATGGGGGAGCTGAGATGAACAGTTCGACGAGTTCCGGCCATTCTGGCCGTAGTGCTGGTGAACTCGACGGGAATAGCAGCATTTGCCAGCCTGGCTGAGCCGAGGCTGACACCCTGGTCCAAGCGGCGCCCGCCCCAGCCAGGGCGCCGTTCGCGACGCAGGTGCCGCGCGGTGGCCGGCCACCGCCGTACGACACCCGCGTCCCACCGCCGGGACCGACCGGCACGGCCCTGGCCCGCGTTCGGGCAGCGCCACCAGGCCTGTGCCGGCCCGTTCCGGCAGGAACCTCCTGAGTACGACACGGCACCATCCGCACCAACGCAAGACCACTCGTGCGCAGCGTACGGGTGGACCGCGAGAGGAGAACCCATGTCGCTCGACGTCTCACCGGCTCTTCTGGAGAAGGCCGAGCGAGGCGAGGTCGACGAGCGGGAGTTCGTCGACTGCGTCCGTACGTCCCTGCCTTACGCCTGGGACCTGATCAGCTCGTTGGTGGCCCAGATGGGGGTCGACGGCACCGGCTTCGCCGACAACCACGTGCCGCCGCCCAGCGAGCAGGCCCGCGGTCAGCTGCTGCGCGCCATGGCGAGCGACGCGATCCGTGGTGCCCTGCAGCGGCACTTCGGGGTCCGGCTGGCTTTCCAGAACTGTCACCGGGTGGCGGTCTTCGCCCCGGCTGAGGACGCCGAGGAGCGCTACCGGCGCTTCACGTCCGTCCGCGCCCAACTGCTGAACCAGTCGCCGGAACTGCGCGACTGTTGAGCCGTCGTCGAGGCCGGCCCCGCGGGTCGGCGCGGGACCGGCCACGACGACGGAACGGCGGCCGGAACGCCGGAGAGGGCGCGACGCGCGGTGCGGCCGGTCAACTCAGCTGCGGCAGCACCTCGGTGCCGAGCCGGGTCAGGTTGTGCAGGGTTGCCTCGCGGTCGCCGGAGCCCTCGGCGAGCAGCGCGAACCGGCGGATCCCGGTGCGCTCGGCGGTGGCCAGCAGCCGGTCGGCGCACTGTCGCGGAGTGCCCACCGCATGCAGATCGCAAAGGAGTTCGGTGTAGGCGTAGGGGTCGCGCATCTTGCGCTCCCGGCCGTCCACCGTGCGGTGCGCCCCGAGCCCGTACTCGAACCAGCCGGGCATCGCGCTCATCAGCGCCGCCCGGGCGGCCGGTCCGCGGTCGGCGACCTGGGCCACCCCGGCGGCCACGTGTTCCCGCTCCACTCGGGCCAACTGGTCCTCGCCGCGCCCGCATTCGCGCCAGGCGGTCCGGTAGGCGGCCAACATCTGCTGCTTGTCCTCGTCACCGGAGTGCATCCCGAGCAGCATCGGCAGCCCGCGCTCGGCGGCCAGCCGAACGCTGCCCGGCGAGGTGCAGGCGACCACCACCGGCGGCCCCGCGGCCCCGGCCGACCCGCCGCCGAGCTCCCGCTGAGGCTCGGTCCGCTGCCGGGGGAAGCGCAGCGCCGCCCGGTCGTGCGCCAGGCCCAGCCAGTCGGCGAGTTCGGGGCTCCTGAGCCGGGCCGGCTCGCTGGCCCGGGGGACCACCGCGACCTCCGGGAAGTTGAACTGCGGGCCGTCCGCGCGCACCCGGCTGCCGCGCAGCCAGCGCAGCAGCAGGTCCAGCCGCTCGGCGAAGCCCTCCTCGAACGCGGTCACCCCGCCGCCGAAGACCGCCAGGTCGATCCACGGCCCGCCGCGGCCCACCCCGAGGGTGAACCGGCCGCCGGAGGTGAGGTGCAGCAGGGCCGCCTGCTCGCCGAGTGCCACCGGGTGACTGGTCGACAGCACGCTGACCGCCGTGCCGAGCTGGATCCGGCGGGTGCGACCGAGCAGCAGGGCGGCCAGGGTGGCCGCGTTCGGGCAGACCCCGTACGGTACGAAGTGGTGCTCGGCCAGCCAGACCGCGTCCAGCCCGGCCCGCTCGGCGGCGATCGTGGCGGCCACCGTGCGCTCCAGCGCCTCGGCGTGGCTCTGCCCGGGGAACTGTGCCGAGAGCAGGAACGCGCCGACCCGGATGGTGTCGCCGGCCACTGGATGGTTGCCGCCGCGCTCGGCGGCCACCGCGCCGAGTGGGCCGGTGGGGCTGGTGTGGCCGACGGAAGTGGCCAGCGTGAGCCGTGGCGGGAGCTCGGACGGGGCGGCGCCGAGGGGCGGCGGGGCAGCGGCGTCGGCGCGGGCGCGGGTGCTGGTCTTGGTCACGGGAAGCCCTTCTGGGGTGCGCGCAGGCCGTCCGAGCCCTGCGGTGTCACCACTGTGAGTAACCCATGTCATGTGCCAATGGCACGCCGATTCACTGATTTCCCAGAAGAACGGGTGGATATCGGCGGAAACACCGCACGGCCCGGGCGGCCCGTGATAGAGAGCTCCGGGAAGTCGGCGGGACCGGATCGGCGCCCGGTGCGGCCCTTAACCTGGATGGCGAACAGGCCCCCGCCGAGAGGTGAACACCGTGTCTCCCCGTCGCAACCGGATCACTCAGCGGACCGCCGGCAGCGCAGGTCGGGACGGCGAGCCGGCCGCCCCGCCGGGCAGCTCGCTGCGGCGCACCGAGAGCTACCGCGGCGAGGAGTGGGTGGTGCAGACGGTGGCCGGCAGCGCGGGCCGGTACTACCGCTGCCCGGGCTGCGACCAGGAGATCCCGCCCGGGGTGGGCCATGTGGTGGCCTGGCCCTCGTACGGCGCGGGGGTGGACGACCGGCGGCACTGGCACCGGGCGTGCTGGGGCGCGCGCGAGCGGCGCGGCGCGGCGATCCCGCGCGGGCGGAACGCCCCGCGCTACTGACGGACCGCCGCCCGCCGCCCTGCCGCCGGTCGGCCGTCAGGCGTCGCGGCTCTTCAGCACGGCGGCGCCGCCGGCCAGCGCGGCCAGCGTCCAGGCCGCGCAGATGACCAGGCCCGCCACCCAGCCGTACGGCTCGTTCGGCGGCGGGACGACGGTCAGCATCTGCCGGCCCGCGAAGTCCGGGAAGTAGTGCGCCACCGCCTTGACCTTGGGCACCGCCGAGAGGATCGGCGAGAGCAGGAAGAAGAACGGCACCAGCACGCCGAGCGCCAGCGTCTGGTTGCGCAGCATCGCGGTCACCCCGGCGGCGAAGAGGCAGAGCAGGGTCAGGTAGACCGCCGCGCCGAGCACCGCTCGCAGCACCCCGGGGGAGCCGAGCGTGGTGTGGTGGTCGCCGAGCAGTGCCTGGCCCAGGAAGAAGGCCACGAACGCGGTCAGCACCGACACCAGCAGCGCCAGGGAGCCGACCACCACGGCCTTGCCGCTCAGCAGGGTGCCGCGCTGCGGCACGGCGGCGAGCGAGGCGCGGATCATCCCGCTGCTGTACTCGTTGCCGACCGCCAGCACGCCGAAGACGATCATCGCGATCTCGCCCAGCATGATCCCGGCGAAGCTGGTCGCGGTCGGGTCGAACGGGGTGCCCGAATTGCGGTTGAAGTCGGTGAAGTTGTTCTTGGTGAGCAGCGAGATCAGCGCGCCGAGGCCGACCGTCACCACGAAGGTGAGCAGCAGCGTCACGACGGTGGACCGGACGCTGCGGATCTTGGTCCACTCGGAGCGCAGGATCGCGGGGAAGGAGCCCATCTCAGTTCGCACCCTTCTGCTGCTTCTTCTGCCGCCGACCGGCGGGCGGTTGCCAGCTCGCGCCCCAGGTGGCGGGCGCGCCGACGCCGGCCGGGGCGGTGTGGCCGTTGGCGTGCGGCACGCCGCCCGCGTGGTACTCCACCGAGTCCGCGGTCATCCGCATGAACGCCTCCTCCAGCGAGGCGCGTTGCCGGCTCAGCTCGTGCAGCGCGATGCCGTGCGCGGCGGCCAGGTCGCCGAGCACCGCCGGATCGCCGTTGACCACCTCGAACGAGCCGTCCGGCCCGGGCTCGACCGGAATCGACCGGCCGGCCAGCGCGTCCAGCAACTGCTCCGGCTGCGGGGTGCGCAGCCGCACCGCCGAACGGGAGTTGCGCTCGATGAAGGCGGCCATCGGCAGGTCGGCGAGGAGTCTGCCGCGGCCGATCACCACCAGGTGGTCGGCGGTCACCGCCATCTCGCTCATCAGGTGCGAGGAGACGAAGACCGTCCGGCCCTCGGCGGCCAGCCGCTTCATCAGGTTCCGGATCCACAGGATGCCCTCGGGGTCGAGCCCGTTGACCGGCTCGTCGAACATCACGATCCGCGGGTCGCCGAGCAGCGCCGAGGCGATGCCCAGGCGCTGGCCCATGCCCAGCGAGAACCCGCGCGAGCGCTTGCGGGCCACCTCGGTGAGGCCGACCAGGGCGAGCATCTCGTCCACCCGGCGGGTCGGGATCCGGTTGCTCTGAGCCAGCCAGAGCAGGTGGTCGTAGGCGGTCCGACCGGGGTGCACCGCCTTGGCCTCCAGCAGCGCGCCGATGTACTTCAGCGGCTCGCTGAGCTGGCCGTAGTGCTTGCCGTCGATGGTCACCCGGCCGCTGGTGGGCCGGTCCAGGTCGAGGATCAACCGCATGGTGGTGGACTTGCCGGCGCCGTTCGGGCCCAGGAAGCCGGTGATCACCCCCTGCCGCACCTGGAAGCTCAGCCCGTCCACCGCCGTCTTGTCGCCGAACCGTTTGGTCAGGTCATGGAGTTCGATCATCGCTGCTCCCTGTCGGACATTCCTCGTCAGGTTATGACAAATCAGACTGCCCGGCCCGTCCGGTACGGCTCTCGGCGCCGACGCCCTACCGTGGGCGCCATGACCGATCTCTCCGTACTCGAAAACGGGACGGGCACACCGCTGGTCCTCCTTCATGCCTTCCCGCTTTCGGCCCGGATGTGGCAGCGACAGCTGACCGATCTGCCCGGCCCCGACGGCAGCCGGGCCCGGGTGATCGCCCCCGACCTCCCGGGTTTCGGCGGCACGCCGCCGCGCACCGACCCGCCCGCGCTGGAACTGCTGGCCGACGACGTCGCCGGGCTGCTGGACCGGCTGGGGGTGGCCCGCGCGGTGGTCGGTGGGCTCTCGATGGGCGGCTACGTCGCGATGCAGTTCGCCCGGCGCCACCCGCACCGGCTGGCCGGGCTGCTGCTCGCCGACACCAAGGCCGGCGCCGACCCCGCGCCGGCCCGGGCCAACCGGGAGCGGATCGCCGCCGCCGTGCTGGCCCGGGACAGCGTCCGGCTGCTGGTCGAGGAGCGGATGGAGGAGACCCTGCTGGCGCCGGGGACGCCGGCCGCGCTGGCCGCCGAGGTGCGCGAGCTGATGGCGACCGCAACGCCGGCCGGGGCGGCCTGGGCGCAGCGCGCGATGGCGGCCCGCACCGAGGCGTTCGAGGTGCTGGCCGGGCTGCGGGTGCCGGCGGCGGTGGTGGTCGGCGCCGAGGACGCGCTCGCGCCGCCGTCCGAAGCCGAGGCGATGGCGCAGGCGCTGCCGGACGTCGAGTTGACGCTGATCCCGCTGGCCGGCCACCTGAGCGCGCTGGAGGCGCCGGAGGCGTTCACCGTCGCGGTGCTCGGCCTGCTGCGCCGGGTCGAGCGGGCCGGTTCCGGGCCCGCGTGAGCGGACGGCTCGGCCCCCGCCGCGGGTGCGACGGGGGCCGAGCCGGTGGGTACGACGGGCCCGCTGTGAGCGGGGGTCAGCGGGACTGCTGCGCCGGGACGCCCAGGGTGTCGTCGGTCGGCAGCGAGGCGGCGGCGACCGCCGCGCCGGTCAGCGTGGCGAGCATCTCGCGCACGTTGGTCAGCTGGGCGTTGATGCTGTCGCGGCGGTTGGTGAGCGCCGCCAGCTCGCGCTCGGACTCGCTGCGGATCCGGTCGGCCTTGGCGTTGGCGTCGGCCACGATGTCCTCGGACTGGCGCTGGGCCGTCTCCACGGTCTGCCGGGCCCGGCGCTCGGCGTCGGTGCGCAGCTTCTCGGCCTCCAGGCGGAGCTGCTCGGCCCGGTGCTCGATCTCGGCCAGCCGCTTCTCGGCCTTGGCCTGGCGGGCCGCCAGGTCGCGCTCCGACTGCTCGCGGCGCTTGGCCAGGTTGGTCTCGAACTCCAGCGCGGCCTGGGCGGCCTTGGTGCGGGTCTCCTCGAAGAGGGCGTCCGCCTCCTCGCGCTTGTTCTGAGCGTCCTTGTTGGCCTCGGCGCGCAGCTGGGCGCTGTCGCTCTTGGCCTTGTCGACGATCCGCAGGCCCTCGTCCTCGGCCTTCGCCTTGCGGTCCTTGGCGTAGTTCTCCGCCTCGGAACGGACCTGCTGGGCGGCCGCCTCGGCCAGCTCGCGGTGCTGCTCGGCGGCCCGGTGGGCCTCCTCACGCAGGTCCTTCGCCTCCTCCTCGGCCAGCCGCAGGATCTTCTCGACCCGCGCACCGAGCCCGGCGTAGGAGGGCTCCGCCTCGGTGACCGCGGCCTGCGCGCTCTGCGTCTCGAGGTGGAGCTCCTCGATCCGCTTCTCCAGCGCGCCGATCCTGGTCAATGCACTGTCACGATCGGCCACCAGCTTGGTGATCCGCTCATCGACCTGGGCGCGCTCGTACCCACGGCGCACCAGGTCGAAGCCGTGAGGGGAGTGACTGTCGCTCATGGGGTTCTGGGCTTCCTGTCGTCAGACCGCTGAGGTGGTTGAGGGAATCCTGACACGTTACCGGAGTGTCGTAGGCAAAAAGCCTATGGCTGACGGACAATGTCCGCTCAATCGGGTGGTGTCCCCTGGGACCTGCCGCCACCCGATCGGGGGGCGCCCACTCCCGCGCCCGCCTTCGAACCCCCGTTGTTCTTGCCGCCGGAACCGGACGTCTCCCGAGGCTTCGTCTGCTGTACAGGTGACGGTGCCTCGAACGCCTCCAGCGCGGACAGCACGTCCTGTACCCGCGAGATCTCGGTGTTGATGTCCTTGCGCCGGCGCACCAGTTCGTCCAGCTCGCGGCGGCCCTCGTCGGTGATCCGCTGGGCCTCCCCGCGGGCCTCGGCGCGCAGCCGCTCGGCCTCCTCCTCGGCCAACCGCAGCTGCTCGTCGGCGTTCTCGGCCGCGGTCCGCAGCCGCTTGGCGGCCTCCGCCGCGGCGGCCTCGATCTGCTCCTCGGCCTCGTCCCGGGCGGTGGCGAGCCGAGTGGTGGCCTCGCTCTCCAGCCGCTCGGCCTCGGCGGTGGCCTCGGCCAGCCGCTGCTCGGCCTTGGCCGTCGAGTCGGCGAGCTTCTGCTCGGCGCCCTTCAGCAGGCTCTCGGCCTTGCGGACCGCGGAGATCCGGACCTTGCTGGCCTCCGCGGACGCCTCCGAGGTGAGCTCGTTCGCCCGCTCCTCGGCGGCGGCGACCAGCGCGGCGGCGCGTTCCTCGGCCTCGGCGACCGCGGCGACCGCCTGGTCCTCGGCCTCGGTCAGCTGCTCCTGAGCCGCCGTCACCAGGGCGTCCACCCGCTCGCCGGCCGACTTCATGGCCTGCGCGTTCTCCTTGCGGGCCCGCTCGTGCAGCGCCTCGATCTCGGCGTCGGTCCGCTCGCGCAGCTCCTCGGCGCGCTCGCGGATCGCGGTGGCGTCCCGGCGGGCCTCGGAGAGCAGCGCGTCCGCGTCGGCACGGGCCCGCTCGACCTCGGCCTGGCCGGCCGCCTCGCCGGCCGCGACCAGCCGGTCGGCCTCCTTGCGGGCGGCCGCGACCATCGCGTCGGCCTGCTCCTCGGCGGCGGCGGTGGTGGCCAGTGCGGTGCCCTGGGCCTCCTCGCCGAGTGCCTCGGCGTCCGCGAAGGCCTTCTCCAGCACGGACTGGGCCTGCGCGCGGGTCGCCGAGTCGTACTGCTCGGCCTGCTCGCGGGTGGCGGCGTCGAAGGACTCCGCGCGGGCCCGGGTGGCGGCGTCGTACTCCTCGGCCAGCGCGCGGGTCGCGGCCGAGAACTCCTCGGCCTCGGTGCGCTGGCGGGCCGCGTACTGCTCGGCCTCGGCCATCGTGAGGGTGGCCAGCTCCTCGGTCTCGGCCAGGGTCCGCTGGGCCTGCGCCTCGGCCTCGGTGCGCTGCTGGGTGGCGTACTCCTCGGCCTGCCGGCGCTCGGCGTTGGCCTCGGTGCGCAGCGCGGCGTCGTACTCCTGTGCCTCGCCGGCCAGCCGGGCCGCCTCGGCCTCGGCCTCGGCGAGCACCCGGGTGCGGTAGGCGTCGGCCTCGGCGCGGACGGCGGCGGCCTGCTCGTCCGCCTCGGTGAGCACCCGGTCCCGGTACGCCTCGGCGTCGCCGACGGTCCGGGCGGCCTCGGCCCCGGCGGCCTCGCGTTCGGCGGTGGTCTCGGCGGCGGTGCGCTCGCGCAGTTCGGCCGTCTCCTGCTCGGCGGCCTCGCGCAGCTGGGCGACCTCGGCAGCCGTACGGGCCGTCAGTTCGGTGGCCTCGGTCGCGGCCCGCTCGCGCAGCTCGGCCGTCTCGCGCTCGGCCAGCTCGCGGGTCTCGGCGGTCTCCCGCTCGGTGCGCTCGACGAGTTCGGCGACCTGCTGGGCGGCCTTCTCGTGCAGCCCGGCCACCGACTGCCGGACCTCGGAGGCCTCGTCCTCGGCGGCGGTGACCAGCTCGGCGGCCCGCGTGGTGGCCGCTGAGCTGGTGCCGGCCGCCTCCAGCCGGGCCTGCTCCAGCTCCTCGGCGGCTTGGGCGCGCAGCCGTTCGGCCTCCTGGTCGGCCTCGGCGCGGGTCCCGGCGGCGGTGGCGGTGGCCTCGGCGAGTGCCGCCTCGGCGCTCGCGGCCGCCTCGCTCCGGGTGGTCCGGGCGAACTCCTCGGCCTGTGCCAGCTGTTCGGCTGCCTGGGCGCGCAGGGTCTCGGCGGCGACGCCGGCCTCCGCACGGACCTGGGCGGTCTCGTTCTCGGCGGCCTCGCGCAGCTCGGTGGTCTCGGCGGCCGTCCGTTCGGTCAGCTCGGCCGCCTCGGCGGCGGCACGCCGGGTCAGCTCCGCGGCCTCGTCCTCGGCCGCCTCGCGCAGCGCGGCGACCTCGGCGGCGGTGCGGGCGGTGAGTTCGGCGGTCTCGGCGGCCGTCCGCTCGGTCAGCTCGGCGGCGGCGGCCTGGGCGGCCTCGCGGGTCTCCTGAGCGGCGGCCAGCTGGGCGGCGGTCTCCTCGCGCTCGCGCCGCAGCGCGGCGGCGGCGTCCTCGGCGGCTCGCCGGCTCTCCTCGCGCTGCGCGTCGGCGGTCGCCTCGGCCTCGGCCAGCAGCCGCTCGGCCCGCGTCCGTGCCTCGGCCTCCCGTGCCTCGGCGGCGGCCTGCGCCTCGGCCTGCAGGGCACTCGCCGCGGTCTGCGCCTCGGCCCGCACCCGCTGGTCGAACTCGGCCGCCTCGCGCCGCAGTTCGGCGGTCTCCCGCTCGGCGGCGGTGCGGTTCTCGGCCGCCGCGGCCTTCGCGGCGGCGACGGTGTCCCGGTGCTGCTGCTCGGCGGCCGCGGCCAGCTTGTCGGCCTCGCTGCGCGCCCGGGCCAGCATCTGCTGTGCCCGGGCCTGCATCTGGCCGACCTGCTCCTTGGCCTCGGCCCGCAGCCGCTCGACCTCGGCGCCGGCGCCGGCCCGCAGCTCGTCCGAGTCGGCCTTGGCCTTGGTCAGCAGCTCCTCGGCGGTCTTCGCCGACTCCTCTATCTGGACGACGGCCTGCCGGCGCGCCTCGCCGCGGACCTTCTCCGCCTCGGCGGCGGCGTGCGCCCGCAGTTCCTCCGCCTCGGCGCGCAGCCTGGCGGCCTCGTCCTGCATCTCCTCCATCCGGGCGCGGATCCCGGCGGCGTCGTCCAGCGCGGCGTTCTGCGCCTGCTCGACGGCCTCCTGGGCCTGCACCCGCAGCCGCTCGGCCTCGGCGGCCGCCTCGGTGCGGATCCGCTCGGCCTCGGCGGCGGCCTCGGCGCGGGTCGCCTCGGCGTCCTGGCCCGCCCGGGCCAGCGACTCCTCGGCGCTCTTGGCGGCCTTGGCCAGGTGTACGGCGGCGTCCTTGGCCCCCTCGGCCCGGCCCTGCTCGCGGGCGTCGGCGCGCAGCGCCTCGGCGGCGGCCTCGGCCTGGCCGCGCAGCTCGGCGGCCTCCGCGGTGGCGGCGGCGCGCAGCTCGGCGATCGCCGCCTCGGCCTCGGCGCGCAGTTCGGCGGCCACGCTCTCGGCGGCGCCGCGCAGCCGTTCGCTCTCCTCGGCGGCGGCGGCCTTGGCGGCGTCCGCCTCGGCCTGGGTGTTCCGGGCCCGGGCGAGCAGCTCGGCTGCCTCGGCCCGGATCAGCTCGGCCTCCTTGGTGGCCGCGGCCACCATCCGGGCCACCTCGGCCCTGGCGGTCTGCGAGCGCTGCTCGCTGGCCGCCTCGCCGTCGGCGACCCGCTGCTCGGCGAACGCGGCCGCTTCGGCCTGCAACCGCTCGGCGGCCCGGGCGGCCTGCTCGCGCAGCTCCTCGGCGGCCCGGTGGGCCCGCTCGGCCTCGGCCCGGGCGTCCTCGCGCAGTCGTTCGATCTCGGCCTTGGCCTCGGCGGCGTCCGCCTCGGCCTGCCGCTGGGCCTCGGCGGCCTGCCGCTTGAGCTCGGTGATCTCCGCCTCGGCGGCGGCCAGCCGCTGCTCGGCGGCGGTCTGGGCGGCGGCCAGCCGCTGCTCGGCCTCGCTGACGGCGCTGCCGCGCAGCTCCTCGGCCTGCGCGCTGGCCTGCTGGGCCTGCTCGCCGGCGGCCCGTAGCAGCGCCTCGGCGTCGTTCTGGGCGCGCAGCAGGGCGGCCTCGGCGGCGGCCTGGGCCTCGCCACGGGCGGCGTCCACGTCGGCGGCGGTCTGGGCGCGGGCCTGGTCGGAGAGGGCGGCGGCCTCGGCCCGGGCGGCGGCGATCAGCCGCTCGGCCTCGGCCCGGGACTCCTGGAGCAGGCGCTTGGCCTCCTGCTCGGTACCGGCGCGGGTCTGCTCGGCCCAGTTGACGTTCTCGTTGACGTGCCGCTCGGCGTTGCGCCGCAGCTCGGCCAGTTCCTCGTCGAGCCGGCGACGACGGGCCTGGAGTTCGGCCTCGAGCCGGGCGGTGCGCTCGGCGGCCTCGGCCATCAGCCGCTGGGTGGCCGCCTGGGAGTCGCGCAGCTGGCGCTCGGCGTCCGCGCGGAGCTGCTGGGCCTGCATCTCGGCGTTCCGGAGCAGCTGCTCGGCCTGGCCGGAGACGGTATCGAAGGCGCGTGGCTGGGCCAGCTGGCGACGGGATTCGTGCAGCTTGGCCCGGAGCACCTCCACCTGGTAGGCGAGGTCCTCGGCATGCTCGACAGTCTTGTCCCGCTCCTTGCGAAGCCGCTCCATCTCGGCTTCGAACTGGGAGAGGTGATCATCAACCTCGTAGCGGTCGTTGCCCCGCACTCCGCGGTCCCATCCATCTCCTGGTCGCGTCCTCGACCGGCGTGGTCCGGTTCCGGCCTCGGGTTGAGGCGGACCGCGCCGGTCCTTGCATCCGCGGCCGGTGGACGGCCCCGGGATGGGGTCGTCCGCCACGGTCGGGGCCCTGGGCCGGTGGCGCGCGGCACTGACCGCGCTCCGCCGACCGGGTGGACTCCTGGGCGAACTCTTGCCTTGTGGAGAATGGTGACAGATCCGACTCGCGACTGTTCAGCCGTGCCCTGGTTACGGACTCCCCTGCGACCGGGGATGACCGTCATCGTCGGCTTCCCCGCCCTCGGCTGTGCCTGCCGGGCCGGTCCTCGCGGAGGCCGTCACGCACCTGGGCATTGTAGTGGGCGAGAACGGGGCTGTAACCGCCGAGTCCGGCTCTTCCGCAGGTTACCGGCGGGTTCCGGCCTCGCCCGGGGCGATTCCTCAGTGCTCCGCGGGGTCATCCGCCGAGGTGACCAGCTCGGTCAGCACGCCACCGCAGTCCTTCGGGTGCAGGAAGGTGATCCGCGAGCCCATCGAGCCGCGGCGCGGCTGGTCGTACAGCACCCGGACGCCCTTCTCCCTGATCGCCGCGGCATCCGCGTCGACGTCGGCGGTGCCGAAGGCGATGTGGTGCACGCCCTCGCCGTTCTTGGCCAGCCACTTGGCGACCGTGGAGTCCTCCCGGATCGGCTCCAGCAACTGGAGGTAGGAGGCGCCGCCGTCCCCGGTGTCGTTGATCTTGAGCATGGCCTCGCGGACGCCCTGCTCCTCGTTCACCTCGGTGTGGAACACTTCGAAGCCGTAGGTGGCACGGTAGAACTCGACCGTCCTGTCGAGGTCGAAGCAGGCGATGCCGATGTGGTCGATCCGGGTCAACACGGAAGCCTCCTAGGGTGAGTGGGCCCAGTGCAGCGCACAACCGGCCCGCCGCGCCACCAGGCCACGTGCGAGCCTGATCACACCGCCGCTCCGGTGACGCCCGGGTTACGGGTCAGTACATTGAGCAGCATCCCGCTCCCCGGGCCCTGCTGCCGTGCTCGACCGTCCGCAGCGGCTCGCTGGCCACGACGTGCGAAGGGGCTCGTTCCATGCCTACCGCTTCCACCGCTACTACGTCCGTGATCGTCGCGGGCGCCCGGACCCCGATGGGCCGGCTGCTCGGCTCGCTGAAGGGCTTCTCGGGCGCCGAGCTCGGCGCGTTCGCCATCAAGGCCGCACTGGAACGGGCGGGTGTGAGCGGCGAGCAGGTCCAGTACGTGATCATGGGCCAGGTGCTGCAGGCGGGGGCCGGCCAGATCCCGGCCCGGCAGGCCGCGGTCAAGGCCGGCATCCCGATGAACGTGCCGGCGCTGACCATCAACAAGGTCTGCCTCTCCGGCCTGGACGCCATCGCGCTGGCCGACCAGCTGATCCGGGCCGGCGAGTTCGACATCGTGGTGGCCGGCGGCCAGGAGTCGATGACCAACGCCCCGCACCTGCTGCCCAAGTCCCGCGAGGGCTACAAGTACGGCTCGATCGCGATGCTGGACGCGATGGCCCACGACGGCCTGACCGACGCGTACGAGAACATCCCGATGGGCGAGTCCACCGAGAACCACAACGCCCGGCTCGGCATCCCGCGCGAGGCCCAGGACCGGCTGGCCGCGCTCTCCCACCAGCGCGCCGCCGCGGCCCAGAAGAACGGCGTGTTCGACGCCGAGATCGCCCCGGTCGAGATCCCGCAGCGCAAGGGCGACCCGGTGCTGTTCGCCCAGGACGAGGGGATCCGCGGCGAGACCACCGTGGAGACCCTGGCCCGGCTGCGCCCGGCCTTCACCAAGGACGGCACGATCACGGCCGGCACCTCCTCGCAGATCTCCGACGGCGCCGCCGCGGTGGTCGTGATGAGCCGGGCCAAGGCCGAGGAGCTGGGCCTGAGCTGGATCGCCGAGATCGGCGCGCACGGCAACGTGGCCGGCCCGGACAACTCGCTGCAGTCGCAGCCGTCCAACGCGATCAGGCACGCGCTGGCCAAGGAGGGCATCGGCGTCGAGGACCTCGACCTGATCGAGATCAACGAGGCCTTCGCCGCGGTCGCCTACCAGTCGATGAAGGACCTCGGGGTCACCGAGGAGAAGGTCAACGTGAACGGCGGCGCGATCGCGCTCGGCCACCCGATCGGGATGTCCGGCGCCCGGGTCGTGCTGCACCTGGCGCTGGAGCTGCGGCGGCGCGGTGGCGGGGTCGGCGCGGCGGCGCTGTGCGGCGGTGGCGGCCAGGGCGACGCGCTGATCGTCCGGGTGCCCAAGGCCTGACCCGGGCCGGCCCCACAGAGCGCCACGGCCGGCGCCCCCGCCGGGGGCACCGGCCCGACCGGAAGAGACGGAACCTCCATGATCGATGTGCCGACGCTGGTCGAGCAGGCCCGCGCCGGGCGCCCGCGCGCGGTGGCCCGGCTGATCTCGCTGGTCGAGAACGACGCCCCGCAACTGCGCGAGGCGATGGCCGCGCTCGCCCCGTACACCGGGCACGCCTACACGGTCGGGCTGACCGGTTCGCCCGGGGTGGGCAAGTCCACCTCGACCTCGGCACTGGTGGCGGCCTACCGGCGGGTCGGCAAGCGGGTCGCCGTGCTGGCGGTCGACCCGTCCTCGCCGTTCTCCGGCGGCGCGCTGCTGGGCGACCGGGTGCGGATGCAGGACCACGCCACCGATCCGGACGTCTTCATCCGCTCGATGGCCACCCGCGGCCACCTGGGCGGGCTCTCCTGGGCCGCGCCGCAGGCGCTGCGGGTGCTGGACGCGGCGGGCTGCGACGTGATCCTGGTGGAGACGGTCGGGGTCGGGCAGTCCGAGGTCGAGGTGGCCGCGCAGGCCGACACCACGGTGGTGCTGCTGGCCCCCGGGATGGGTGACGGGATCCAGGCCGCCAAGGCCGGGATCCTGGAGATCGGCGACGTCTTCGTGGTCAACAAGGCCGACCGGGACGGCGCGGACGCGACCGCCCGGGAGCTGAGCCACATGCTGGGCCTGGGCGAGGCGCGTGAGCCGGGGGACTGGCGGCCGCCGATCGTCAAGACCGTGGCGGCCCGCGGCGAGGGCGTGGACGAGCTGGTCGAGGCGCTGGAGAAGCACCACGCCTGGCTGGCGGCCGGCGGCGAGTTGACGGCCCGTCGTCGGCGTCGGGCGGCGGCGGAGATCGAGGCGATCGCGCTGGTCGCGCTGCGGGCCAGGATCGGCGACCTGCACGGGGACCGGCACCTGGACGCGTTGGCGGAGAAGGTGGCGGGCGGCGAGCTGGACCCGTACGGCGCGGCGGACCTGCTGGTGGCGGGCCTGACCGACCAGGCGTAGGCCCCCGGGCCTACCCGCGGCCGCGCAGCCCGCGCAGGTGCTCGGCGATCGGGGCCAGCGCCTCGTACATGGCGTCGATCTGGTCGTGGTCGAAGAGGTCGACGAAGTGCGCCCGGACGCTGCGGACGTGGTCCGGCGCGACCTTCCGCAGCGTCTCCCAGCCCTGGTCGGTGAGGTGGGCGTAGAGGCCCCGGCGGTCGCCCGGACACTCCTGACGGAGCACCAGGCCGGCACTCTCCATCCGGGTGATCTGGTGTGAGAGCCGGCTCTTGGACTGCAGGGTGGCGGTGGCCAGGTCGGTCATCCGCATCCGCCGCTGGGGCGATTCGGAGAGCACGACCAGGATCTCGTAGTCGTTGATCGCCAGGTTGTGCGGCTGGAGTTCGCGGCTGAGCTGGTACTCCAGCAGCTTGCTGACCTCCAGGTGGGCGCGCCACAGCCGCTGCTCCCGGGCGGTCAGCCAGGGGGTGTCGTCGGCGGCGGAGCTGTCCGTGGCGGCCTGCTGCTCCGCCGGCTCGGTGGCGTGCGTATCCATACCGACCATGATACGCGAACTAGTTCAACATTCTACTATCTTCCCGAGGTGATCCACTCGGGACCCGGATTCACTCGAACGAGTGACATGGATCGGCTCAGCGCGATGCGACCGGCTCGCCGGCGGCCCGCCCGACCTCCAGCAGCGAGGCGGAGTGCCGCGCGGCCTCGAAGGCCACCACGCCGCCGCGCAGCCCGAACAGCCGCTTGGAGACCAGGATCCAGACCACCGCCAGCACGTTGATCAGCAGCGTGACCACCTTGAACGCGGTCACGTGGTGGGTCAGCTCCTCGCCCTCCAGCGGCAGGAAGGCGGCGGTGGCGACCACCGTCAGGTACTCGGCCCAACGCCGGCCCAGCCAGAGTCCGACCCCCTCGACCAGCTCGATCAGCGCGTAGGCCAGCAGCGCCAGGGCGACGATCACCAGGGTCTTCTTCTGGTAGCTGAAGGTCTTGCGGATGGTGTCGACCACGGGGGAGTGGTTGAGGTCGTAGTGGAAGTGGTCGGCGACCGGCTTGAAGATCGTCAGGTCCTGGTCGAACAGCCGCTGCACGGCGTCCTGGCTGTTGGAGAACTTCCACACCGCCCAGGCGGCCAGGACGATCAGGATCCCGCGCAGCACCCGCTCGACGGCCAGGAAGCGCAGCACGAACAGGTCGCGCAGCGCCTTGCCGCGCGGGACCAGTGGCGCGTCGGCGGCCGGTCCCGAGCCGTGCGGGGCGCCGAGGGTGAAGTCGCCGCAGCGCAGGCAGCGCCAGGCCTCGCCGTGCGCGGTGGCGGTGTGCAGCCGCTGCCGCTGCTCCGGCTCGGTCGGCGCGTAGGTGGTGTGGCCGCGCCTGGCGCAGGTCCGGCGATCCCAGTCCCGCTTGAACATGGTGGTGCTCCCCCGTGGTTCGTGGCCCGCTCGGGCCGTGCGGGAAGAGGATAGCGAGCCGGTGTTCGAAGGCTGTGATTCCGGCCACCCCGCGCCCCCTGGCGTCGGTCCGGGCGAGGTGGCTGGTGATAATGGGCCGACCGGCTTGTGCGCCCGTTCACAAGCCCCCGCCGCCCTGTGAGGTACCCCGTCATGAAGAACAGCGCCGCCCACCGCCTGCGCCTCGTCTCCGGCCCCGAAGGCCTCTCCTTCATACTCCTGCTGATCTGCTCGGTGCTGAAGCGCACCACCAGCTTCAACGCGGTCCCGGTGATGGGCATGATCCACGGCATGCTCTTCATCGCGTACGTCGCGTTCTGGGGCCTGGCCTGGCAGAAGCAGGGCTGGACCGGCAAGCGGGCGGCGCTGCTCTTCGTGCTCTCGGTGCTGCCGACCGGCGGGTTCTTCGCCGAGCGGATGCTGGCCAGGGAGGAGCGCGGCGAGGGCGCGCCGGCCGCCGCGGTCGAGGCCGCCGCCTGAGGCGGGTCGCTCCGCGGCCGGTCCCATCATGCGGTCGGCCGATCGGGTGAGGGTGCCCCGCCGGTACGGTGAGGAGGTGGCCAAACCCCTCGCTCTCGCCTTCGACCCGATCGCCCGCGCCGACGAGCTGTGGAGCCGCCGCTTCGGCGACGCCCCGGCGATGGCGGCGATCACCTCGGTGATGCGCGCCCACCAGATCCTGCTGGCCCGGGTCGACGCGGTGGTCAAGCCGTACGGGCTGACCTTCGCCCGCTACGAGGCGCTGGTGCTGCTCACCTTCAGCCGGACCGGCGAGCTCTCGCTCTCCAAGATCGGCGAGCGGCTGATGGTCCACCCGACCAGCGTGACCAACACGGTGGACCGGCTGGAGAAGGCCGGCCTGGTCTCCCGGCGGCCCAACCCGCTGGACGGCCGGGGCGTGCTGGCGGCGATCACCGACCGCGGCCGGACGGTGGTCGAGCAGGCCACCCGGGAGCTGATGGCCATCGAGTTCGGCCTGGAGTCCTATGACGCCGAACAGTGCCGACAGGTGTTCGACCTGCTCAGGCCGCTGCGGGTGGCGGCCGGCGACTTCGCCGCGCCGGAGGAGTAGGCCCCGGTTCGGGGGCCGAGGAACCGCCGGTTACCCTCGGGTGAGCGGTACGCGGATCCGGACGTACCGGACGATCTTGCCAAGCGAGGCGACCACCTATGAAGCCCACCCCCCTGCTGGCCTGGTACCGCGCCCTGGCCATCGCGACCGGCTGCGCGCTGCTGATCTTCTGCTGCTTCATCATCGCGAAGTACGGCTTCGACACCGGCGCGCAGGCCACCATGTACGTCGCGATGCTGCACGGCTACCTGTACCTGGCCTACTTCGTGGTGACCTTCATGCTCGGCCAGAAGCTCAAGTGGCCGATGGGCCGGATGCTCTTCACGCTGGCGGCCGGCTGCATCCCGTTCGCCTCGTTCCTCGCCGAGCGCCGGTTGATGCGCGACATGGCCGCCGCCAAGGCTCCGGCGCCCGTCGAGCAGCCGGTCGGCGCCTGATCCCGCGAACCGCTGCCGGCGAACTGGCGGCCCGTGCCCTGCGACGCGGGCGCGGGCCGTCGGCGTTTCGCGGACATTGCTCATCGACAAGTAGTTGGACGTCCGAGTAAATTATTAGGACGTCCTACCATCGACCGGGAGCGGGGCTCATGGACGCCGAGGAGATCGAGCGCGGCAGGCAGCGCTGGCAGCAGCGGTACGACAGCGCCCGCAAGCGCGACGCGGACTTCACCACGCTCTCGGGCGATCAGGTGGAGCCCGTCTACGGCCCGCCGGCCGGGCAGCCGTACGAGGGGTTCGAGCGGATCGGCTGGCCGGGCGAGTACCCGTTCACCCGCGGTCTGCACCCGACCGGCTACCGGGGGCGGACCTGGACCATCCGCCAGTTCGCCGGCTTCGGCAACGCCCGGCAGACCAACGAGCGGTACAAGATGATCCTGGCGGCGGGCGGCGGTGGCCTCTCGGTCGCCTTCGACATGCCCACCCTGATGGGGTACGACTCGGACGACGCCCGCTCGCTCGGCGAGGTCGGCCACTGTGGCGTGGCGATCGACTCGGCCGCCGACATGGAGGTGCTGTTCGACTCCATCCCGCTGGGCGACGTCACCACCTCGATGACGATCAGCGGCCCGGCCGTCCCGATCTTCTGCATGTACCTGGTGGCCGCCGAGCGGCAGGGCGTCGATCCGGCGGTGCTCAACGGCACGCTGCAGACCGACATCTTCAAGGAGTACATCGCGCAGAAGGAGTGGCTCTTCGCCCCCGAGCCGCACCTGCGCCTGATCGGCGACCTGATGGCGCACTGTGCCGAGGGGATCCCGGCGTACAAGCCGCTCTCGGTCTCCGGCTACCACATCCGGGAGGCCGGCGCGACGGCCGCGCAGGAGCTCGCCTACACCCTCGCCGACGGCTTCGCCTACGTCGAGCTGGGCCTCTCCCGCGGCCTGGACGTGGACGTCTTCGCGCCCGGCCTGTCCTTCTTCTTCGACGCCCACCTGGACTTCTTCGAGGAGATCGCCAAGTTCCGCGCGGCGCGCCGGATCTGGGCGCGCTGGATGCGCGAGGCGTACGGCGCGAAGACCGACAAGGCGCAGTGGCTGCGCTTCCACACCCAGACCGCCGGTGTCTCGCTGACCGCCCAGCAGCCCTACAACAACGTGGTCCGCACCGCCGTGGAGGCGCTCTCGGCGGTGCTCGGCGGCACCAACTCGCTGCACACCAACGCCCTGGACGAGACCCTGGCGCTGCCGTCCGAGCAGGCCGCGGAGATCGCGCTGCGCACCCAGCAGGTGCTGATGGAGGAGACCGGGGTGGCCAACGTGGCCGACCCGCTGGGCGGTTCGTGGTACGTCGAGGCGTTGACCGACCGGATCGAGCAGCAGGCGGAGAGCATCTTCGCCCGGATCCTGGCCAAGGGCTCGGCCGACCACCCGATCGGTCCGATGACCGCCGGCATCCTGCGCGGGATCGAGGAGGGCTGGTTCATGAGCGAGATCGCCGAGGCCGCCTTCGCGTACCAACAGGGTGTGGAGAAGGGCGACAAGCGGGTGGTCGGCGTCAACTGCCACCCGGGCACGGTCACCAAGGAGCTGGAGATCCTCCGGGTCAGCCACGAGGTGGAGCGCGAGCAGGTCCGGGTGCTGCGCGAGCGCAAGGCACGGCGCGACGAGGTGGCCGTCAAGGCCGGGCTGGACGCGATGCTGGCGGCGGCCCGGAGCGGCGAGAACATGATCCCGCCGATGCTGCGGGCGGTGCGGGCCGAGGCGACGCTGGGCGAGATCTGCAACGCGCTGCGTGCGGAGTGGGGTGTCTACCGGGAGCCGGCGGGTTTCTGATCCTCCCGAACCTGAGCGCTGGAAGTCGATCTGCTCGACTTCCAGCGCTCGACTGTCAACCCGTGCTGTCCAGCCCGGGGGTGAGCAGCAGCGTGGTGAACCGCCGGATCCACTCCTGGGTGGCCGGCTGCCCGGTCACCAGGATCCGGTGCTCCACCGTCCCCGCGATGGTGTCGAAGATGATGTCGATGTGCTCGGCCGCCACCGCCTCGTCCCGGTCCCGGGCCAGCTCGCCGCGATCCAGCGCCTGGGACAGCCCCTGGCGCACCAGCCGCTTCTGCGGATCGACGATCCGCTCGCGGATCCGCCGGCGCAGCTCCGGGTCGCGGCTGCCCTCGGCGAACAGCGCGAGCAGTGCGGCCTGGCTCTCCGGCCGGACCAGCAGCGCGGCGAACTGCGCCACCACCGCCTCCATGTCGGCCTGCAGGCTGCCCAGGTCGGCCATCTCCAGCTCGTCGAAGAGGCTCGCGACGGCATCCACCACCAGCTCGTTCTTGGACGGCCAGCGCCGGTAGAGGGTGGTCTTGGCGACCCCGGCCCGGGTGGCCACGTGGCCGATGGTGAGCCCGCCCCAGCCGAGTTCGGCCAGCGCCTCCCGGGTGGCGTCGAGGATCGCGCGGTCGGCGGCGGCGCTGCGCGGGCGGCCCTTCGCGCGCGCGGGTCGGGGTGGGAGGGTGGCCACCGGGGCTCCTTGCGCTGGTGTGCTCTTGAGCAGCTGAGTACTCGTGAGTAGCTTCTGGGTGGGGCTGGTAACCGTATCGACGAAACGGCGACCGCGAAAGTGGGGCACGTCACGTCCCGCCGGCCCCGGGGGGACTTGCGGCGAGGGGTGCGGGTCCAGATACGCTACGACCCGTAGCGAATAGAGCGGCAACCATGCGCCGGCCCTGTGGGAGGGGTCGGGCGCGAGGCGCGGGTGGGGATCCGCGCCGCAGCGGGAACAGCTACCAGGGGGATCGGCCGGCGCCGGGACGGCCGCCGGACCGGGCGAGGACGCCCGCGGCGGACTTTCCCGGCGGATGGCACTCGGCAGGGTCGCGGACGGGGGAGGATGGTGTCATGCAGCCACGGAACACGCATCTGAACAGCGCCGCCCTGCGTGGAGCGGTCGACCTCGCCGCGGTGAAGGCGGCCGGTGAGGCCGCGCAGAAGGCCGAGCAGGCCCGGGCCGAGCGGGCCCGGCAGAACGCGGCCGCCGAGGCGGCCGGTGTCGAGCTCCCGACCGCCGGCTACCCGCTGGTGGTCGACGTCACGGAGGCCACCTTCGAGGACGAGGTGGTCCAGCGCTCCACCGAGGTCCCGGTGGTCGTCGACTTCTGGGCCGAGTGGTGCGGCCCGTGCAAGCAGCTCAGCCCGATCCTGGAGCGGCTGGCCGAGGAGTACGCCGGCCGGATCGTGCTCGCCAAGATCGACGTCGACGCCAACCAGCTGATCGCGCAGCAGTTCGGCATCCAGGGCATCCCCGCGGTGATGGCCGTGGTGGCCGGCCAGCTGGTGCCGCTCTTCCAGGGCGCCGAGAACGAGGCCAACGTCCGCAAGATCCTGGACCAGCTGATCCAGGTGGCCGAGCAGCGCTTCGGCATCGTCGGCGGTGCCGGCGCGGGGCTGCCCGCCGAGGGCGCCCCGACGGCCGGCTACGCGGCGCCGCAGGACCCGGCGCTGAACGCCGCGCACGAGGCGCTGGACCGCGGTGACCTGGGCGGCGCCATCCAGGCCTACCAGAACGTGCTCGCCGACCAGCCCGGCAACACCGAGGCCCAGCTGGGCCTGGCCCAGGCCCAGCTGCTGCGCCGGGTGGAGGGGCTGGACCCGCAGGCGGTCCGGAACGCGGCGGCGCAGGACCCGAAGAACGTCGCCGCCCAGCTGGACGCGGCCGACCTGGACCTGGTGGGCGGTCACGTCGAGGACGCCTTCGGGCGCCTGGTGGACACCGTCGGCCGGACCGCCGGCGCCGACCGGGACACCGCCAGGCTCCGACTGCTGGAGCTCTTCGAGGTGATCGGCCCGGAGGACCCGCGGGTGACCGCGGCCCGCACCGCGCTGGCCCGGGTGCTCTTCTAGACCCCTGCTGACGGGCCGTCAGGCCGGCTCGGTGGCACGGTCGGTGACCTGCGGTGTCGGCGGTGATTTGCCGACATTTCGGCATCGCACCGTCAGCTTTATCAAATCTTGACAACATCAGTGGGCGATCACCTTGGGTGATCGCCCACTGTGCTTTCCTCCGTATTTCCAGCAGATTTCCGCAGTGCGAACCCCATGTGACGTCACGCTGCGTCGATGTCATGTCTGGTTCACCGGCTGTCGGCTCGACTGTTGGATTACCCGTCAGTAATGAACCTCTTGTGCTTCGGCCGTGATTACAGCACGATCGGCCACGCCCGGTCCCTCACTTTTCCGCCCCCGGTCACCCACCGGACGGCAGGAGTGCGGGATCCCCACCGGGTAACCGTCGGAACCGTTCGGCGGTTGAGAGGGCAGGGGGGTATCCGCGGCCCACGGCGGATCCTGTCCTTTCTCCGGTCGCGCAGCCCCGCGCGGCCGTCTGGTTGTCGCTCGGGGGTGATCGTCGATGTCGCCGATCGTGCCCGCCCGCCCTTCCGGGCGAGCGGCGCAGGGACGGGAGTGGCCCGCAGCCGCGGTCCGCGCCCGGAGTCGGCGACGGCGCTCTCCGCTACCGAGGACGTAGCTCTCTCCCATCCCAGGACGGGATCGGCGCCACGGGTGCCGGACCGGTCCGGAGATGTACGTCCGAGAAGGAGGACACGCATGTCCAAGACTTATGGCAAGACCCGCTGGAAGCGCTTCGCCCTCGTCATGGTGCCCAGCATCGCCGCCACCGCCGGCATCGGCCTGAGCATCGCCGACAGCGCGCTGGCCGCGTCGTTCAGCGTCTCCGGCCAGAGCTTCAAGGTCACCACCGACCACCTGCACGGCACGAACTTCGCCCAGTTCGGCTCGGTGGACGTGGAGAGCAACGGCACCCCGCACGTGGTCGCCGTCTCGGCCTTCGACACGGCCACCATCAACAACCTGTGCCAGTCCGTGGTGACCGACCTCGGCCCGCTCGGCAAGTGGACCCTGGTGCTGAACGCCGGTCAGGACCCGAACAAGCCGGTCACGGCCAGCAACCTGCTGATCGACCTGAACCAGCTGAACGCGGACGCCACCTTCCAGAACATCAACATCGGCCAGGACGCCTCCACCCTGCAGGGCACCGCCGTCCAGGGCTGGAAGAGCCACCAGGGCACCGGGCTGCCGAGCGGTGCCACGGGCTTCGCGCAGTCGGCCAGCAGCGCCGACCTGACCAACGTCCAGCAGACCGCCTGGGCCACCTCGGCCGGCACCTTCACGCTCAACGGCCTGAAGCTGAACATCAAGCAGGGCTCCGGCACCGGCGTCGAGTGCTACTGAGCCGCCCCTGACGGGGAGCCGGAGCGGCCGCCGGCCGCGCCGGCCCCCACGGGCGGCCCCGAGGCCGGCGGTCAGTCGGTCCCGGCGGCCCGGGGCGGCACGTACGGCCGCCCCGGGCCGCACCCCCACAGTTCCTCCCTCGGACCCATCAACGAGGAGTTCCATCGTGACCAGCGCAACTGCCGAGGAGTGGCCCGCGGACGCCGACGTCGACGGGTTCACCCGACTGCAACGGAGGTTCCGCGCCTGGCGCCGGAGCCGCCCGTTCTGGGGCGGCCTGCTGGCCATGATCGGCGGCCTACCGATCCTCTACTTCCCGTACGCCCACCTGACCCTCGGCGGGCTGACCGTGGCGATGGCGACCACCGCCGGAGCCGGCTCGCTGATCATCGGGCTGCTGATGATGCTGCTGGGGGTGACCGTCTGGTTCCAGCCGCTGGTGCGGATCTTCTGCGGGGTCGCGGTCACCATCCTGGCGCTGATCTCGATCCCGGTCTCCAACCTCGGCGGCTTCATGATGGGGCTGATCCCGGGGCTGATCGGCGGTGGGATGCTCTGCGCCTGGGCGCCGTTCAGGCCGGACGCCGACGAGCCGCTCCCGGCTGGCCCGGGTGCCGCCGTCCTGCCGGTGAACACGGCCGCCGCGGGCACCGGTGACATCGCGGACACCGCGGTCATCGCCGAGATCGCCGAGCAGCCGGGGGAGGAGCGGTGAGCGCGCGGCCGGAGGACGACGCGGTGACCCCGGCGGTGCCGCACCGGACGGCCGGTCCGCGCCACGCGGCACCGCGCGGCGGCGGACGCAACCGGGCCCGGCTGCTCGCCTTCGCCGCCGTGCCGACCGCCCTGCTGATGGGCAGCAGCATGGCCCCGGACCTGGCCGCCGCGGTCACCCCGAACGCCGGGACCTCCTGCACCGCGCCGGACACCCCGGTCGCCATCACGCCGGTGCCGAAGAGCCAGCTGACGCCGGTCCCGGACCCGAAGCCGAGCGCGACCTCGGCCTCGCCGTCCCCCTCGTCCCCACCCTCGCAGGCACCGTCCCGGTCGTCCGCCACCGCGCCGGACACCGCCCGGGGCAGCACGACCCCGAGCCCCGCCGCCAAGAGCGCCACCGATGCCGCGGTCGTCACCCCCGCCGACCGGACGGCCGCCACCCAGGTCGTCCAGGCCGCCGCCGCGCAGCCGAACCACGGGCAGGACCTGATCGGCGGCATCATCAGCGGCATCGCCGGGATCTTCGACCCGACCCACCAGAACCAGCAGACCGGCGGCGCCCCCGGCCCCACGCCGACTCCCACCGCGTCGACTCCCACCGCGTCGACTCCCACCACGCCGGCCGCCGCCGCGCCGACCACTCCGGCGCCGGCCCAGCCACCCGCGGCCCAGACGCCGCCCGCCCAGCAGCGCGCCGCCGACGCCCCGGCAGCGGCCCCCGCCCCCGGGCCGTCCGCGAGCCCGTCGTCCTCCGCCGCCGCCCAGTCCGCCGCCACGCCCGGCGCATCGTCCTCCGCCTCCGCCACGGCCCCGGCGACCCCGAGCCCCACCCCCACCGGCTCGATGGCCCCCTCCGCCGCCGCGAAGGCGCTGGCGGCCGGCGACAAGGCCCCGCTCTGCCCGGTGGACACCAGCAAGGTGGCCGCGGCCGACAGCCCGTCCGGCCAGATCGTCCCGCAGCAGAACTGGACCCTGCGCTCCAGCAAGCTCGCGCTCTACGGCGCGGTCTTCGGCGGCGTCTACAACGTCCAGATGGCCGACGGCCAGACCAAGCGGGTGCTCAAGTTCACCGTCAGCTCGGTCGACATCGGCGATCTCGATATGTCGACAATCGAGGTCCCGGGCCAGACCTTCCACGTCAAGGGCGCGCCCGGCAGTACGTCGACGATGCGCCAGGGCCCGGTCACCATGTACGTGGAGAGCCTGACCGGCACCCTCTCCGCGCTCTACGGCATCCCGCTGCCCGACCTCGGCCCGATCACCCTGACCCCCGACACCCTCCCGACCTGGCTCTACGACCTGATCGGCGCGATCCCGATCCCGATCGACATGACGATGACCGGGGTCACCGCCGTCCAGGCCGGCCAGTTCGGCGGCACCCTGACCATCCCGGGCATGCACCTCTACAACGACAGCACCCCATACGGGAGTTGAGAACACACCGAACGCGGCGAGGGCCCCCACCGTGCGGTGGGGGCCCTCGCCGCGTTCGGGGCGGGCAGGCCTCAGAGGCCGGCGCGCTGGCCCAGGTGGTGGACCTGGACCATGTTGGTGTTGCCCGGGACGCCGGGCGGGGAGCCGGCCGTGACGATCACGGTGTCGCCACCGGCCAGGCGCTTCATCGAGAGCAGCTCCTGGTCGACCTGGACCACCATCTCGTCGGTGGTGGCCACCTGCTCGGTCACGTACGCCTCGACGCCCCAGCTCAGCGCGAGCTGGTTGCGGGTGGCGGCGTCCGGGGTGAAGGCGATCACCGGGATCGGCGAGCGGTACCGGGAGAGCCGGCGGGCGGTGTCACCGGACTTGGTGAAGGCCACCAGCGCCTTGGCGTTCAGGAAGTCGCCCAGCTCGCACGCGGCGCGGGCGACCGAGCCGCCCTGGGTGCGCGGCTTGCGGCCCGGGTTGAGCGGCTGCAGGCCCTGGCGGGCCAGCTCCTCCTCGGCGGTCTCGCAGATCCGGCTCATGGTGCGGACCGTCTCGACCGGGAACTTGCCGACGCTGGACTCGGCGGAGAGCATCACCGCGTCCGCGCCGTCCAGGATCGCGTTGGCGACGTCGGAGGCCTCGGCGCGGGTCGGCCGGGAGGCGTGGATCATCGACTCCATCATCTGGGTGGCGACGATCACCGGCTTGGCGTTCCGCCGGCAGAGCGTGATCAGCTGCTTCTGCACCAGCGGCACCCGCTCCAGCGGGTACTCCACGGCGAGGTCGCCGCGGGCCACCATGACCGCGTCGAAGGCGAGGACGATCTCCTCCATCGCCTCGACGGCCTGCGGCTTCTCGATCTTGGCGATGACCGGGACGCGGATGCCGACCTCGTCCATCACCTTGTGCACGTCGTGGATGTCGGAGGCGTTGCGGACGAAGGAGAGCGCGACCATGTCGACGCCGAGCCGCAGCGCGAACCGCAGGTCGTCCTTGTCCTTCTCGGAGAGCGCCGGCACGTTGACCGCCGCGCCGGGCAGGTTGATCCCCTTGTTGTTGGAGAGCACCCCGCCCTCGACCACCACGGTCTTCACCCGCGGGCCGTCGACGCTGACGACCTCCAGGGCGATGACGCCGTCGTTGATCAGGATCGGGTCGCCGGGCTTCACGTCGCCGGGCAGGCCCTTGTAGGTGGTACCGCAGATGTGCTGGTCACCGGGGACGTCCTCGGTGGTGATGGTGAACGTGTCGCCGTTGTCAACGGTCACCGGGCCGTTGGCGAAGGTCGCCAGACGGATCTTGGGGCCCTGCAGGTCGGCCAGCACGCCGATCGTGCGGTGGGTGTCCTCGGACACCTGGCGGACCTTGCGGTACCGCTCCTCGTGCTCCGCGTGGGAGCCGTGGCTCATGTTGAGGCGGGCGACGTTCATGCCCGCTTCGACGATGGCCTTGAGCTGTTCGTACGAGTCCGTCGCCGGACCCAGGGTGCAGACAATTTTCGCTCGGCGCATATGGATGATCCTATCCGTATGAGTTATTCCCCGGGATTGGGACGAAGCTCCGATGCCTTGGTCGGCTAGCCCTCGCGAACCAGGGCGAAGGCCTGCTGGGCGATCTCCAGCTCCTCGTCGGTGGGCACCACGGCGACCGCCACCCGGGCGTGCTCCGGCGAGATGAACCGGGCCGAGGAGGAGCGCACCGAGTTCAGCTCCGGGTCCACCACGATCCCCAGCTCCTCCAGGCCGGCGGTGGCGGCGGCCCGGACGGGGGCCGCGTTCTCGCCGACGCCGGCCGTGAAGGCGATCGCGTCCACCCGGCCGAGCACCGCGTAGTAGCCGCCGAGGTACTTGCGCAGCCGGTGGACGTAGGCGTCGAAGGCCAGCGCGGCGTCCTGGTCGCCCGCCTCCTTGCGGCGGATGATCTCGCGCATGTCGTTGTCGCCGCACAGGCCCAGCAGGCCGCTGCGGCGGTTGAGCAGATCGTCGATCTCGTCGATGGAGAGCCCGCCGACCCGGTGCAGGTGGAAGATCACCCCGGGGTCGAGGTCACCGGAACGGGTGCCCATCACCAGGCCCTCCAGCGGGGTGAGGCCCATCGAGGTGTCCACGCAGACCCCGCCGGCCACCGCCGAGGCGGAGGCGCCGTTGCCCAGGTGCAGCACGATCACGTTGACCTCGGCCGGGTCCTTGCCGAGCAGCCGCGCGGTGGCCCGGGAGACGTACTGGTGCGAGGTGCCGTGGAAGCCGTAGCGGCGCACCCGGTGCTGGTCGGCGGTCTTCTGGTCGATCGCGTAGCGGGCCGCGTGCTCCGGCACGGTGGTGTGGAAGGCGGTGTCGAAGACCGCCACCTGCGGCAGGTCGGGCCGCAGCGAGCGGGCCACCTCGATGCCGGTGATGTTCGCCGGGTTGTGCAGCGGTGCCACCGGGACCAGCCGGCGGATCTCGGTGAGCACCTCCTCGGTGATCACGGTCGGCGCGGTGAACCGCTTGCCGCCGTGCACCACCCGGTGGCCGACCGCGGCCAGTTCGGGGGAGTCCAGGCCGTGGCCGTCCTCGGCCAGCTCCTCGGCCACCGCCTTCAGCGCGCTGGAGTGGTCCGGGAAGGTCTGCACGGCCTCGCGGCTCGGGGCACCGTGCGGGGTGTGCACCAGCCGGCCGGTGCGCTCGCCGATCTTCTCCACCAGCCCGGCGGCCAGCCGCTCGCCGTCGACCATGTCGATCAGCTGGTACTTGACCGACGAGGAGCCGGCGTTGAGGACGAGGACGCGGGTCGCCTCGGTCACGAGGTCGCCTCCTTCTGCGAGTCGGTCTGCGGGGTCGGGGAGTCGGTCTCGGAGGTCTGGGCCTGGATGGCGGTGATGGCCACCGTGGTGATGATGTCCTGCACCAGCGCGCCCCGGGAGAGGTCGTTCACCGGCTTGCGGAGCCCCTGCAGCACCGGGCCGACCGCCACCGCGCCGGCCGAGCGCTGCACGGCCTTGTAGGTGTTGTTGCCGGTGTTCAGGTCGGGGAAGATCAGCACGGTCGCCCGCCCGGCGACCGTCGAGCCCGGCAGCTTGGTGGCGGCCACCCGCGGGTCGACCGCGGCGTCGTACTGGATCGGGCCCTCCACCGGCAGGTCCGGCCGCAGCGAGCGGACCAGCTCGGTGGCCTTGCGGACCTTGTCCACGTCCGCGCCGGAGCCGGAGGTACCGGTGGAGTAGGAGAGCATCGCGACCCGCGGCTCCACGCCGAACCGGGCGGCGGTCTCGGCGGACCGGATGGCGATGTCGGCCAGCTGCTGGGCGTCCGGGTCGGGGTTGACCGCGCAGTCGCCGTAGACCAGCACCCGGTCGGCCAGGCACATGAAGAAGACCGAGGAGACGATCGCCGAGCCCGGCGAGGTCTTGATCACCTCGAAGGCCGGCCGGATGGTGGCGGCGGTGGAGTGCACCGCGCCGGAGACCATGCCGTCGGCGATCCCCTCCTGGACCATCAGGGTGCCGAAGTAGCTGACGTCGGTGACCACGTCGAGGGCCAGCTCGACGGTCATCCCCTTGTGCGCCCGGAGCTTGGCGTAGAGCTCGGCGAACCGCTGGCGCAGCGGGCTGGTGGCCGGGTCGACGATCCGGGCCCGGGCCCGGTCGCCCGGCGCCGCCGTGTCATCGGCGTGCGGCAGGTCGATGCCCAGGCTCGCGGCCTTGCGGCGGACCGCCTCCACCTCGCCGAGCAGGGTGAGGTCGCAGATGTTGCGGCGGAGCAGCACCTCGGCGGCCCGCAGCACCCGCTCCTCGGTGCCCTCCGGCAGCACCACGTGCCGGCGCCGGCCGCGGGCCCGCTCCAGCAGCGCGTGCTCGAACATCATCGGGGTCACCCGCTCGGACCGGCTCAGCTCGATCCGGCTGGTCAACTCGACGGTGTCCACGTGCAGTTCGAACAGGCCGAGGGCGATCTCGGCCTTCCGCGGGGTGGCCGAGCCGAGCTTGCCCTCCAGGTGGGTGAGGGTGGCCGCGGTGGGCCAGCTGGTCCCGGGGACGACGGCCACCGGCGTGCCCGGGGCGAGTCGGGCGGCCAGTGCCATCACGTCCGGGCCGGGGTGCTCGCCGAGCGTCAGCAGCACACCGGCGATCGGCGGCGCGCCGGCCGCGTGTGCGGCGAGCGAGCCGATCAGCAGGTCGGCGCGGTCCCCGGGGGTGACCACCAGGGCGCCCTCGGTCAGCGCGGGCAGGAAGCTGGGCAGCATCGCGCCGCCGAAGACGAAGCCGCGGACGTCCCGGGCCAGCCCCGCCGCGTCGCCGAGCAGCACCTCGGCGGAGGTCGCCTCGATCAGCTGCGCCACGGTCGGCGCGGCCAGCGCCGGCTCCTCGGGGATCACGTAGGCGGGCACCGACAGCTTGCCGTTCAGCCCGCGCAGCACCTGCTGCTTTGCGCCCGGCGCGACCCGGTTGGCGATCATCGCCAGGGTCGCGCAGCCGAGGTCGGTGTAGGCCCGGTGGGCGCCCAGCACCTCGGCGATCACCGCCTCCGGGTCCTCGTCGTGGCCGCCGACCACCGGGAGCACCGCGGCGCCGAACTCGTTGGCGAGCCGGGCGTTGAAGGCCAGCTCGTCGGGGATGTTGGTGTCCGCGAAGTCGGTGCCGAGCACCAGCACCGCCTGGCACTTGCGCTCCAGCGCGCGGAACCGGTCGACCAGGGTGCTGACCAGCTCGTCCTGGCCCTGGGCGGCCTCCAGCGCGGCGGCCTCCTCGTAGCCGAGCCCGTAGAGGTCGGTGGCCGGCAGGTCCAGCCGGTAGCGGGCCCGCAGCAGTTCGACCACGTGGTCGCTGCCGGGCTCGCCCGGTCCGGGCGCGTGTACCAGCGGACGGAAGACGCCGACCCGGTCCACCTGGCGGGTGAGCATTTCCATGACCCCGAGTTCGACAGCCTGCCGGCCGTCCCCCCGGTCGATTCCGGCCACGTACACGCTGCGCGCCACGCGAGTCTCTCCGTTCGCTGCTGGGTGCCGTCCGGCGCGATCCGGGCCGGAACTCGGTTCGAGCCTACCTTCGCATTTCGCCTTCCCGTTCGCATTGCGGATGAGGCTGCGCGAAGCAAGGGACGAAGGTCCCGGTCAGCGCGGCGGAGCGGCCCGGCCGCCGAGGGCACCCTCCTCCGGCGGCCGGGTCCGGGCAGCGGCTCAGGCGGGCCGGAACCAGCAGGTGGCCAGCGGCGGCAGGGTCAGCTCGGCACTGTACGGGCGGCCGTTCCACTCCACCGGTTCCGCGGTGAGCCGGGGGTTGCCGACCCCGCTGCCGCCGTACCGCTCGGCGTCGGTGTTGAGCACCTCGGTCCACAGCCGCCGGTCGCCGGGGAGGGTGGGCAGGCCGATCCGGTAGCCCTGCCGGACCACCGGGGAGAAGTTGCAGACGGCCACCAGCGGGCTGCCGTCGGCGGCGTACCGGACGAAGCTGAACAGGTTGTCGTCGGCGGCGCCGCCGTCCAGCCAGCTGAAGCCCTCGGGGACGGTGTCCCGCTCCCAGAGCGCGGGGGTGGCCAGGTAGGTGCCGTTGAGGTCGCCGACCAGCCGCCGCACGCCGAGGTGGTCCGGGGCGGCCGGCCAGTCGTCCGCCAGCACCCACCACTGCGGCCCGGATTCGTGGTGGAACTCCGCGCCCTGCGCGAACTCCTGTCCCATGAACAGCAGTTGCTTGCCCGGATGGGCCCACATGAAGCCCAGGTAGGCGCGGTGGTTGGCGCGTCGCTGCCACCAGTCGCCGGGCATCTTGGAGACCAGCGCCTGCTTGCCGTGCACCACCTCGTCGTGCGAGATGGGCAGCACGTAGTTCTCGGAGTAGGCGTACACCATCGAGAAGGTCATCTCGTTGTGGTGGTACTTGCGGTGCACCGGCTCCTTGGACAGGTAGACCAGCGAGTCGTGCATCCAGCCCATGTTCCACTTCAGGCCGAAGCCCAGCCCGCCGCTGTCGGTCGGCCGGGTCACCCCGTTCCAGGCGGTGGACTCCTCGGCGATGGTCACCACGCCGGGGCAGCGGCGGTAGACGGTGGCGTTCATCTCCTGGAGGAACGAGGCGGCGTCCAGGTTCTCCCGGCCGCCGAACTGGTTGGGGCTCCACTGGCCGCCCTCGCGGGAGTAGTCGAGGTAGAGCATCGAGGCGACCGCGTCCACCCGCAGCCCGTCGATGTGGAACTCCTCGCACCAGTAAACAGCGTTCGCCACAAGGAAGTTGCGCACCTCGCGCCGTCCGTAGTCGAACTCCAGCGTCCCCCAGTCCGGGTGCTCCGCGCGCAGCGGGTCGGCCGGTTCGTACAGCGGGTCGCCGTCGAACCGGGCGAGCGCGAAGTCGTCCTTGGGGAAGTGTGCCGGCACCCAGTCGACGATCACCCCGATCCCGGCCCGGTGCAGCGAGTCGACCAGGTACCTGAAGTCGTCCGGGGAGCCGAGCCGCGCGGTCGGCGCGTAGAAGCCGGAGACCTGGTAGCCCCAGGATCCGCCGAAGGGGTGCTCCATCACCGGCATGAACTCGACGTGCGTGAAGCTCAGTTGGCGCAGGTACGCGGGCAGCTCCTCGGCCAGCTGGCGGTAGCTCAACCCGGGCCGCCAGGAGGCGAGATGGACCTCGTAGATCGACATCGGGCCCAGATGGTGCGGCATCCTTCCCCGGTTGGCCAGCCAGTCGGCGTCCTGCCAGCGGTAGTTGGAGGTGTGCACCATCGAGGCGGTCTCCGGTGGGCACTGCGCGGCGCGCGCCAGCGGGTCCGCCTTCTGCTGCGACCGGCCGTCCCGGGTGCGCAGTTCGTACTTGTAGAGCGTTCCGTCGCCGAGCCCGGGCACGAACAGCTCCCAGACCCCGGAGGAACCGAGCGAGCGCATCGGGTGGCCGGTGCCGTCCCAGTGGTTGAAGTCGCCCACCAGGCGGACCCCGACCGCGTTCGGCGCCCAGACCGCGAACGCGGTGCCGGTCACCCCGTCCACCGTCCGCACGTGCGAGCCCAGTGCCCGCCACAGCTGCTCGTGCCGCCCCTCCTGGATCAGGTGCAGGTCCAGCTCGCCGAGGGTGGGCGGGGTGCGGTAGCCGTCGTCCTGGAGCAGCGGCTCGCAGCCGGGGTAGCCGACCCGCAGCCGGTAGGCCGGGATCGCCGGGCCGGGCAGCAGGCCGGTGAAGAGACCGGACTGCTGGTGGGTCAGCTCGGCCGGTCCGTACGGGGTCTCCACGGTGACCTGTTCGGCCAGCGGGCGGAGCACCCGGATCGCGGTGCCGCCGGCGGTGGGGTGGGCGCCGAGCAGGGCGTGCGGGTCGTGGTGCGCGCCGCTGACCAGGCGCTCGATCTCGGCGGGCGGCAGCGGGGCTTCGGCCAGTCGCAGGGCCAGCCCGGTGCCGTCGGCCCCGGCCCCGGCCGCGGGCGGCTGAGCCGCGGGTGGCTCGGCGGTGGCAGCCGGTTCGGTGACGGTGGACGGTTCGGCGGTGGGCAGGACGTCGGCGGGGGCGGCGGTGGCCGGGACGTCGGCGGGGGCGGCGGGGTCGGCCAGGGCGGCCGGGTCCGGTTCGGCGGGTCGCCGGGGCGCCTCCGTGCGCTGCCGCCGGCCGCCTGCCGGGAGGAAGGTGGCGGGCACGGTCGGGTTGGTTCGGTCGAGCGGGGCCACGGCGGCGTCCTCCTGGCAGGGGGCGGATCGGCGAGCGGGTGGGGTGGTCCGGCGGGTGGGGTGTGGACGGTCAGGGGGCGGTGGCGAGCCGGTGGATCGCGGTGAGCGGGATCGGTAGCCAGCCCGGCCGGTGCCGTGCCTCGTACACCACCTCGTACACCGCCTTGTCGATCTCCAGCGCCCGCAGCAGCTCCGGGCAGCCGCCCGGGTCGATGCCGCCGGCCGCGGTGTAGCCCGCGCAGTAGGCGGTCCGGTTGCGGGCCGCCCAGCTGGCCGCGAGGTGTGCCAGCTGCGGGTCCGGGTCGGCTCCGGCCAGCAGGTGGGCGGCGGCGTAGTCGAAGGAGCGCAACATGGCCGCGACGTCACGGAGCGCCGGCTGCGGCAGCCGGCGCTCCGCCACCGTCTTGGCTGGCTCGCCCTCGAAATCGAGTAGCACCCAGCCGTGTGGGGTGCGCATCGCCTGGCCCAGGTGTAGGTCACCGTGGATCCGTTGCACCGGCAGCCCGGTCAGGTGGTCGGCGGTCAGCTGTCGGAAGGCGGCGTGCAGGGCCGGCCGGTAGCGGCGCAGCGCGGGGACGGCGGTGGCCGCCACGTCCAGCCGCTCGGCCATCGCGGTGGCCAGCCGGCCGGTCTGCTCGCGGTCCAGCCGGGCCACCGGCAGCGCGCGGGCCAGTACCCGGTGCACCTCGGCGGTGGCCCGGCCGAGCCGGTGCGCCTCGACCGCGAAGTTGCCCGGGCTGGGGTCGCCCTTGAGCCGGGCCACCTGGTCGAGGGCCAGCTCCCAGCCGTCCTCGGCGTCCGGCAGGAAGCGCTGCAGCAGACCCAGGGTGGCCGGCTCGGTGCCCTCCATCCGGCTCTCGAACCAGGCCGCGACCCGGGGGATCCGGGTGCTCCCGGCCCGCGACAGCGCCAGTGACAGTTCCAGGTCCGGGTTGGTGCCGGGGCTGATCCGGCGGAACAGCTTGAGGATGAAGGCGGTGCCGTAGATGACCGAGGTGTTGCTCTGCTCGGCGGTGCCGGCCCGGCCGGGCAGGTCGCTGGGCAGGCCGGGGCCGGGGGTGCGGCGGAACGCGAGCGGGCCGAAGCGGTCGGCGGTGGCCAGGTGGGCGAGCAGCCGGCCGGTCAGCTCCGGGTCGTGCACCGCGTCGTACAGCGCGGCGCCGTCGTAGGGGCCGTGGGTGAGGCTGCCGAGCAGGGCCTCCGGGCCGATCCCGCCGGGTGCCTCGGTGCGCAGGCCGAGCAGCAGTTGGTAGATGTCCGTGCCGCCGCCGTGCTCGACCCGGAGCAGCAGGTGCAGCATCGCCGGATCACCGGTGAGCAGGGGGGTGGCGGTGAGCGGGCGCAGGCCGGTGATGGCCTGCCCCTTCCCGGCGTACCAGCGCTGGCCGGGCAGCCAGTCGGCGATCAGCGGCAGGGCGGCCTGGACCAGTTCTCCGACCGCCAGCGAGGCGCTGCTGCGCGGTCTGCTGCCCAGGGCCCCGGGGGCGTGCGCCCCGGCGCCACGGGCCGCGGCACCGTGCGGCCCGCCCGTGCCGCGTGGCGCGGGGCCGGCGTCCCGGTGGGCGTGGGCTTGAGAACGGGAGATTTCCGACATGACTCCCTTTCCCCGGAGACAGGCTGACGGCCCGACAGTCTGGCCGGGCCCGCCAGTCTTCCGGATTTCGGCGGCGCTGCTGTGGCGGCACGCGAGAGGGACACTCGGGTGTCACGCCTGCGGGTGGGTGCTCGTTGGGCTGTTCTCCGTACGTGGGAGTGCGCGATCCCGAGGGGGCGTGCGGCGCGGCCCGCGCGCCCCGGCGTACGGATGAAGCTGATGGATCGTTACTGCGCTCCGGGCCTGCGCAGCTGGAACCAGTAGAAGCCGTGGCCGGCGAGGGTGAGCAGGTACGGCCACTCGCCGATCGAGGGGAAGCGGACCCCGCCGATCAGCTCGACCGGATAGCGTCCGCCGTACTGCCGCAGGTCCAGCTCGGTGGGCTGGGGGAAGCGGGAGAAGTTGTTGACGCACATGACCAGGTCGCCCTCGTACTCCCGGACGAAGGCCAGCACGGCCGGGTTGCTGGAGGGAAGTTCGCGGTAACTACCCAGGCCGAAGGCCGGGTTGAGCTTGCGGATCTCGATCATGCGACGCGTCCAGTGCAGCAGCGAGGACGAACTGCTCTGCTGCGCCTCGACGTTGGTCACCTGATAGCCGTACACCGGGTCCATGATGGGCGGCAGACTGAGCCTGCCCGGGTCGGCGGAGGAGAAACCCGCGTTGCGGTCGGGGGTCCACTGCATCGGGGTCCGCACGCCGTCCCGGTCGCCCAGCCAGATGTTGTCGCCCATCCCGATCTCGTCGCCGTAGTAGAGCACCGGGGAGCCGGGCAGCGCGAGCAACAGGGCGGTGAACAGCTCGATCTGGTTGCGGTCGTTCTCCAGCAGTGGCGCGAGCCGGCGGCGGATGCCCACGTTGGCCCGCATCCGCGGGTCCTTGGCGTACTCCGCGTACATGTAGTCGCGCTCCTCGTCGGTGACCATCTCCAGGGTCAACTCGTCGTGGTTGCGCAGGAAGATGCCCCACTGGCAGCCGTACGGGATGGTCGGCGTCTTGGCGAGGATCTCCGAGACCGGGTAGCGGGACTCGCGGCGCACCGCCATGAAGATCCGTGGCATCACCGGGAAGTGGAACGCCATGTGGCACTCGTCGCCGCCGGAGGTGAAGTCGCCGAAGTAGTCGACCACGTCCTCGGGCCACTGGTTGGCCTCGGCCAGCAGGACGGTGTCGGGGTAGTCGGCGTCGATCTCCTTGCGGACCCGCTTGAGGAACTCGTGGGTCTCCGGCAGGTTCTCGCAGTTGGTGCCCTCCCGGGCGAACAGGTAGGGCACCGCGTCCAGCCGGAACCCGTCGATCCCGAGGTCCAGCCAGAACCGCAGCCCGGCGATCATCTCCTCCTGGACCCGCGGGTTGTCGTAGTTGAGGTCAGGCTGGTGGGAGAAGAACCGGTGCCAGAAGTACTGCTTGCGGACCGGGTCGTAGGTCCAGTTGGAGGTCTCGGTGTCGACGAAGATGATCCGCGCGTCCGGGTACTGCTTGTCGTCGTCGGCCCAGACGTAGAAGTCGCCGTACGGGCCGTCCGGGTCGTTGCGGGAGGCCTGGAACCACGGGTGCTGGTCGCTGGTGTGGTTCATCACGAAGTCGATGATCACGCGCATGCCGCGCTTGTGGGCCGCGTCCACGAACTCCACGAAGTCCGCCAGGTCGCCGAACTCCGGCAGCACCGACTTGTAGTCGGCCACGTCGTACCCGCCGTCGCGCAGCGGGGAGGCGAAGAACGGCGGCAACCAGAGGCAGTCGACGCCGAGCCACTGGAGGTAGTCGAGCTTCGAGGTGAGCCCCTTGAGGTCGCCCACCCCGTCGCCGTTGCTGTCCTGGAAGGACCGCACCAGGACCTCGTAGAAGACGGCCCGCTTGAACCACTCCGGGTCCAGGTCCTTCTTCTCGGTGTCCGCGAAGGTGTCGTGGACGGGCTCGTTCACAATCACTGAGGGTTCCTCCGAACCGTGAGGAGGTGGGCCGGGGCGACCGCGGGGTCGAGCCGGACGTAGTTGTGGCGCTGCCAGCCGTAGGTGGCGCCGGTCAGCTCGTCGCGGACGCTGAGCGGGCCGTCGGTGTCCAGGCTGACGGTGGCCTCCTGCGGGTGGTGCGGGTCCAGGTTCACCACGGTGATCACGTGGTCCTCGCCGGTGCGCTTGACGTAGGCGATCACCTGGTCGTTGTCGGTGTGCAGGAAGCGCAGGTTGCGCAGTTCCTGAAGGGCCGGGTGGCGCCGGCGCAGCCGGTTGAGGGTGGTCAGCAGGGGGGCGAGGGTGTCGGCGCGGGTCCAGTCGCGCGGGCGCAGCTGGTACTTCTCGCTGTTCAGGTACTCCTCGGCGCCGGTGCCGGTCGGGGTGTTCTCGCCCAACTCGTAGCCGGCGTAGATCCCGTAGCTCGGGGAGAGGGTCGCGGCCAGCACCGCGCGCAGCGCGAAGGCGGGCAGGCCGGCGTGCTGGAGGTGGTGCGGCAGGATGTCGGGGGTGTTGGCGAACAGGTTGGGACGCATGTAGGCGGCCGCGTCACCGCTCAACTCGGTGAGGTACTCGGTGAGTTCGTGCTTGCTGGTGCGCCAGGTGAAGTACGTGTAGGACTGCTGGAAGCCGACCTTGGCGAGGGTGTGCATCATCGCGGGGCGGGTGAACGCCTCGGCGAGGAAGATCACGTCGGGGTCGGTCCGGTTGATGTCCGCGATCACCTTCTCCCAGAAGCGCACCGGCTTGGTGTGCGGGTTGTCGACCCGGAAGATCCGCACCCCGTGGTCCATCCAGAACCGCAGCAACCGCAGCGTCTCCTTGACGATGCCGTCGAAGTCCTGGTCGAAGTCGACCGGATAGATGTCCTGGTACTTCTTCGGCGGGTTCTCCGCGTACGCGATGGTGCCGTCGGTCCGCCGCCTGAACCACTCCGGATGCTTGTTCACCCACGGGTGATCGGGAGAGCACTGCAGGGCGAAGTCGAGCGCCACCTCCAGTCGCAGCTCACCCGCCCGGGTGACGAAGGCGTCGAAGTCCTCCAGGGTGCCCAGCTCCGGGTGGACGGCGTCGTGACCGCCCTCCGGGGAGCCGATCGCCCACGGCGAGCCGACGTCGTCCGGCCCGGCGGTCAGGGTGTTGTTGGGGCCCTTGCGCCAGGCTGACCCGATCGGGTGGATCGGCGGCAGGTACACCACGTCGAAGCCCATCGCGGCGATCGCCGGCAGCCGCTCGGCCGCCGTCCGGAGGGTGCCGGAGCGGGGAGGGTCCAGCGTCGCCCCCTCCGAGCGCGGGAAGAACTCGTACCAGGACCCGAACAGCGCGCGCTGGCGCTCGACCTGGAGCACCATCGGCTGGGACGCGGTCACCAGTTCGCGCAGCGGGTGCCTGGCCAGCAGCGCGGTCACCTTCGGGGCGAGCGCGGCGGCCAGCCGGGACAGCGGCGGCAGTGCCGCGTCGCGCAGCGCGTCCACCGCCGCCAGCACGTGCGCCCGGCCGTCCCGCTTCGGCACCCCGGTGGCCGCCCGCTCCAGCAGCTGCGCGCCCTCCTCGAGGGTCAGCTCGACGTCCTGGCCGGCCGGCAGCTTGATCGAGGCGGTGTGCCGCCAGGTGGTGACCGGATCGCTCCAGGCCTCCACGGTGTAGGTCCAGCGGCCCGGCGCGGTCGGGGTGACGTCGGCCCCCCACCGGTCGGTACCCGGCGCCAGCTCCCGCATCGGGGTCCACGGGCCGCTGCGGCCACGCGGGTCGCGCAGCACCACGTTGGCGTTCACCGCGTCATGACCCTCGCGGAAGACCGTCGCGCTGACCTGGAAGGTCTCGCCGACCACCGCACGGGCCGGCCGGCGGCCGGCGTCCACCGCCGGGGCGACGTCCAGGACGGGGATCCGGCCGATCATCGGGTCGCTCTCTTTCGTCCGGCGCGGGGCGGCGGCCCGCCGGGGTGCGGTGGCGCCGGTCGCGGGGGTGGTGGTGCTCCGACGGGGGGCGGCCGCGGTCTTGCGCGGGGCGCGGCTCCGGGCGGCCGGGGCGGGCCGCGATTTCGCGGGCTGTGATTTCTCTGACGGTGATTCGGCCGTTCGGGGGGCGCGCACCGCGGACGCCCCCTCTATGGCCGAGAACGGCGCCGACCCGGCGGGATCTTCCAATCCCTCGGTCACCAGTGCGGACTGATCCCGTGTGTCGCCGTGCATGCCAAACTCCTGCCCGAGATCGGCGGCACCTCCCGCGGGGAATTCATGGGCCGGGAGTGCCGCGAGGACTGCTGGGTGGGGGGACTGACGAGCGACCGGAAGCCTGCCCGGACCGCCGGGCCCGGGAACCTGGCCGCCCTCCGGTGCCCACGGCGGTCCGGAGCGTGCGAGGGGCGCGCGTCCCGGCGCGCGGCCTCGCGGCACGCCTTGTGGGCGATTCCGACCCACCCCGGAAACGACCGGGGCAGGTTTGAGGACACGCGGCGGCCCACGCGAAAGGTCGACGCGTCGGCCGAGTGGGCTAACGGAGATTCAGGGAGAAAGCTGTTGGGCGCGGAGGACCGGCCGCGCCGCGCGGGGTTCGCCACCCACGCTTCACCCGCTGCGATTGCGGCCTGATCCCATCCTCGCATTGATCACAGGTCTTACCACTCGGTTCGCAGCCAGTTCCGACCGGAGCGGGGGAGCAGATCGGCCATCAGAGAATGTGAAACGGCGGATGTGAGGGGGAGGGGTTGTGCGCTCCAGGCGCTATTCGCGCCCTGTGCGCCCCCTGTGCAACTGGATGCGCTGGACGCGATCTCATCCATCCCCCGAATGGAGCCGCCCTACGGGAGTTGACGCCACCTCACCCGGTCGCCCCGGTCTACGCTTCGGGCCGTGAAGGCCATCCGCAGATTCACCGTCCGCACCGTCCTCCCCGAGCAACTCCATCCGCTGCACGAACTCGCGCTAAACCTGCGCTGGTCCTGGCACCCGGAGACCCGGGAACTGTTCCGCTCGGTCGATCCCGGTGTCTGGGAGTCCGTCGGGGAGGACCCGGTCCGGCTGCTGGGCGAGGTACCGGCCGCCCGGCTCGCCGCGCTCGCCGCCGACCGGCGCTTCCTGCGCCGGCTCGGCGACCTCGCCGACGACCTGCACGACTACCTCGGCGCCCCGCGCTGGTACCAGGCCGCCCGCTCGCCCGGCGAGAGTGCGCTGCCGGCCGCGATCGCCTACTTCTCGCCGGAGTACGGCATCGCCGCCGCGCTGCCGCAGTACTCCGGCGGCCTCGGCATCCTGGCCGGCGACCACCTCAAGGCCGCCAGTGACCTGGGCGTGCCGATCATCGGGGTCGGGCTGCTCTACCGGCACGGCTACTTCCGCCAGTCGCTCACCCGGGAGGGCTGGCAGCAGGAGCGCTACCCGCTGCTCGACCCGGACGAGCTGGCGGTCACCCCGCTGCGCGAGGCCGACGGCACGCCCTGCCGGGTGGACCTGACGCTGCCGGCCGGCCGCACGCTGGCCGCCCAGATCTGGAAGGCCCAGGTCGGGCGGGTCCCGCTGCTGCTGCTGGACTCCGACATCGACGCCAACGCGGCCGCCGAGCGGGACGTCACCGACCGGCTCTACGGCGGTGGCAGCGAGCACCGGCTGCTGCAGGAGATGCTGCTGGGGATCGGCGGCGTGCGCGCGGTGCGCACCTTCTGCCGGCTCACCGGCCACCCCGCCCCCGAGGTCTTCCACACCAACGAGGGCCACGCCGGGTTCCTCGGCATCGAGCGGATCCGCGAGCTGGTCGCCGAGCAGCAGGGCGGGCCGGAGGGCGGGCCGGACTTCGCCGCCGCGCTGGAGTCGGTCCGGGCCGGCACGCTCTTCACCACCCACACCCCGGTCCCGGCCGGCATCGACCGGTTCGACCGGGAGCTGGTGGCCCGGCACTTCGGCGGGGACGCCGCGCTGCCCGGCGTCCCGGTGGACCAGGTGCTCGCGCTGGGCCTGGAGAGCTGGCCCGGTGGCGACCCCAAGCTGTTCAACATGGCCGTGATGGGCCTGCGGCTGGCCCAGCGCGCCAACGGGGTGAGCACCCTGCACGGCGAGGTCAGCCGCTCGATGTTCGGCGCGCTCTGGCCGGGTTTCGACCCCGCCGAGGTGCCGATCACCTCGGTCACCAACGGCGTGCACGCGCCCACCTGGGTCGACCCGCAGGTGCTCCGGCTCGGCGCGGCCGAGATCGGCGCCGAGCGCACCGAGGACGCGCTGGCCAGTGGCGCCACCGAGCGCTGGACCGGGGTGGAGCGGATCGGCGACGCGGAGATCTGGGAGGTCCGCCGGGCGCTGCGCGGCCAGCTGGTCGAGGAGGCCCGCCGCCGGGTCCGGGCCTCCTGGCGCCAGCGCGGCGCCGGTGACGCCGAACTGGGCTGGACCGGCTCGGTGCTCGACCCGGAGGTGCTGACCATCGGCTTCGCCCGCCGGGTCCCGTCCTACAAGCGGCTCACCCTGATGCTGCGCGACCCGGACCGGCTGCGCGGGCTGCTGCTGCACCCGACCCGCCCGGTGCAGCTGGTGGTGGCCGGCAAGGCCCACCCGGCGGACGACGGCGGCAAGCGGTTGATCCAGCAGCTGGTGTCGTTCGCGGACGACCCGGCGGTGCGCCACCGGATCGTCTTCCTGCCGGACTACGACATGGCGATGGCCAAGCACCTCTACCCGGGCTGCGACGTCTGGCTGAACAACCCGCTGCGCCCGCTGGAGGCCTGCGGCACCTCGGGGATGAAGGCCGCGCTCAACGGCTGCCTCAACCTCTCGGTGCTGGACGGCTGGTGGGACGAGTGGTACGACGGCCGGAACGGCTGGGCGATCCCGACCGCCGACGCCCCCGGCTTCACCGAGGAGCACCGGGACGACATCGAGGCCGCCGCGCTGTACGACCTGATCGAGCACCAGGTGGCGGCCCGCTACTACGACCGGGGGACGGACGGCCTGCCACACCGCTGGATCGCCATGGTCCGGCACACCCTGGTCACCCTCGGGCCCAAGGTGCTGGCCGGTCGGATGGTCCGCGAGTACGTCGAGCGGCTGTACGCGCCGGCCGCGCTGGCCCAGCGCGAGCTGGCCGGGGACGGCGCGCGGCTGCTGGCCGGCTGGAAGGCGCGGGTCCGGGAGGCCTGGCCGGCCGTCCGGGTCGAGCACGTGGACGCGGCCGGCCCGGCCGAGGCGCCGGAGCTGGGCAGCAGCCTGGCGCTGCGGGCCCAGGTCGCGCTGGGCAGCCTGACGGCGGGGGACGTCGAGGTCCAGGTGGTCTCCGGCGAGGTGGACGAGTCGGACCGGATCGGCGAGGCCGAGGTGCAGACCCTCAAGCCGGTCGGCGGTCCGGACCTGGACGGCCGGCAGCGCTACGAGGGCACCCTGGAGCTGAGCCGGACCGGCCCGTTCGGCTACACCGTCCGGGTGCTGCCGACCCATCCGCTGCTGGCCTCGCCGGCCGAGCTGGGGCTGGTCGCGCTGCCCGCCGAGTCGGCCGGGATGGACGCGGGTGTGCTGCGCTGAACGGGTGGCCGTCCACTCGTGGTGGGGGGGGGGGGGGGGGGGGCGCCCCCCCCCCCCGCCCGCCCCCGCGCGCCCCCCCCCCCGCGGGGGGCCCCCCCCCCCCACCCCCCCCCCCCCCGGGGGGCGGGCCGCCCCCGGGGGGGGGCGGGGGGGGGGGGGGGGGGGGGGGGGGGGGGGGGGGCCGCCGGGGGGGGGGGGGCGCCCGCCCCCCCCCCCCCCCCACCACGGGCTCGGCAGTGACCTCCCCCGCCGTGAGGGTCACACCAGGCTCTCCCGCCAGGCCGTGTGCAGCGTGGCGAACCGGCCGGTGGCGGAGACCAGCTCGGCCGGGGAGCCGTCCTCGACGATCCGGCCCTGGTCCATCACCAGCACCCGGTCGGCGATCTCCACCGTGGAGAGCCGGTGCGCGATGATCACGGCGGTCCGGCCGGCCAGCACGGTCCGCATCGCCCGCTGGACCGCCTGCTCGCCGGGGACGTCCAGCGAGGAGGTCGCCTCGTCCAGGATCAGCACCGCGGGGTCGGCCAGCAGCGCCCGGGCGAAGGCCACCAGCTGGCGCTGACCGGCCGAGATCCGGCCGCCGCGCTTGCGCACGTCGGTGTCGAAGCCGTCCGGCAGCGCCGAGATGAACTCGTACGCGCCGATCGCCCGGGCGGCCTCCTCGACCTCGGCCCGGGAGGCGCCGGGCCGGCCGATCTCGATGTTCTCCGCCACCGTGCCGGAGAACAGGAAGGACTCCTGGGTGACCATCACCACGCCGCGCCGCAGCTCGGTGGTGGACAGCTCGCGCAGGTCCACGCCGTCCAGGGTGATCCGCCCGGTGGACGGGTCGTAGAACCGGGCCAGCAGCTTGGCCAGGGTGGACTTGCCGGCCCCGGTGGCGCCGACCACCGCGGTGGTCCGTCCGGCGGCGAGCGTCAGGTCGAACGCGGGCAGCACCTGCCTGCCGGTGCGGTAGGCGAACCCGACGCCCTCGAAGGCCACCGTGCGGCCCTTGGCGCCGGTCCGCGGCAGCTCGGCCGGGCTGACCGGCTCGGCGACCGAGGGCTCGTGCGCCAGCAGGCCGGAGATCTTCTCCAGCGCCGCGCCGGCCGCCTGGTAGCTGTTCAGGAACATCGCCAGCTGGTCGATCGGGTCGTAGAGCCGGCGCAGGTAGAGCACGAAGCCGGTGAGCACGCCGAGCTCCAGGCTGCCGTCGGTGACCAGCCAGGCGCCGGCCAGCACCACGCCGGTGATCCACAGGTTGGCGGTGGCCCGGGAGTAGCCGACGTAGCGGGCCATCTCCAGCAGGCCGTCCGCGTTGGACTTGGCGTAGCCCTGGTTGACCTCGCGGAAGGCCGCCTCGTTGGCCGCCTCGCGGCGGAACGCCTGCACCGGGCGGATGCCGTTCATGGTCTCGGTGAAGCGGACGATCACCGAGGCGTTGGCGGTCCGCGAGCGCCGGTAGACCCGTCCGCTGCGCCGCTGGAACATCCGCACCAGCAGGTACATCGGCAGCGCGGAGACCAGCGAGAGCAGGCCCAGCCGCCAGTCCATCACCAGCAGGATGACCGCGATGTAGGCGACCGAGAGGGCGACCGAGAGCAGCTCCTGGAGACCCTCGTTGAGCAGCTCGCGCAGGGTGTCCACATCGCTGGTGGCCCGGGAGATGATCCGGCCCGAGGTGTAGCGCTCGTGGAAGTCCAGCCCGAGCCGCTGGGCGTGCCGGAAGATCCGGCTCCGCAGCTCCAGCAGGATGTCCTGGTTGATCAGCCCGGAGAGCCGGATGAAGGCCCGTTGCAGCAGCGTGCTCAGCGCGGCGCAGCCCAGGTAGGCGGCGGTGACCGCGACCAGCGGGCCGCTGTCGTGCCGGCGCAGCGCCGGGATCCCCTGGTCGATGGCGACGGCCACCAGCAGCGGGCCGGACTGCAGGGCGGCCTGCTGGACCATGATCTGCAGCATCGCCAGCACCACCCGGCGCCGGTGCGGCGCGAGCAGCGAGCGCAGCAGCGCGCGCGAGGCACCGGGCGGGACGGGGATGTCCTCGTCGTCGGTGACGATCGGCTCTTCCACGACGGTGGTCATCGGGCCACGCTCCCTTCCAGGCTCTCTTCGAGCGCGCTGCGGCCGGACATCAGCTCGCGATAGGCGGGACAGGAGTCCAGCAGCTCCTGGTGGGTGCCGACGGCCAGGATCCGGCCGTCGGCGAGCACGGCCACCCGGTCGGCCAGCAGCACCGTGCTCGGCCGGTGCGCGACCACCAGCGCGGTGGAGCCGGCGAGCACCTCGCGCAGCGCCTGCTCGACCAGCGCCTCGGTGTGCACGTCCAGCGCGGAGAGCGGGTCGTCCAGCACCAGGAAGCGCGGGTCGCCGACCACCGCCCGAGCCAGCGCCAGCCGCTGGCGCTGGCCGCCGGAGAGGCTCAGGCCCTGCTCGCCGACCTCGGTGTCGACCCCCTGCGGCAGCTGGTGGACGAAGCCGGCCTGGGCGGTGGCGAGCGCCCGCTCCAGCGCCTCCGGCGGTGCGTCCGGGGCGCCCATCAGCACGTTCTCCCGCACGCTGGCGGAGAACAGGGTGGGCTCCTCGAAGGCCACCGCGACCAGTTCGCGCAGCCGGGGCCGGGGCAGCCGCCGGATGTCCTGGCCGTCCAGCGTGATGGTGCCGCCGGTGGCGTCGTACAGCCGGGGGAGCAGCGCGGTGAGCGTGGTCTTGCCGCTGCCGGTGGCGCCGACCAGGGCCATCGTCTCGCCGCTGCGGATGTGCAGGTCGATGCCGCGGAGCAGGTCCGGGCTGTCGGCCGGGGCGTCCGGGTAGCGGAAGGTGACCTTGCTGAAGCGGATGCCGTCGCCGGTCGGCACGGTCTGCTCGACGGCCAGTTCGGGCTCCTCCGGGGTGTCCATCACCTCGAAGTAGCGGTCGGCGGCGGTGCCGGCCTCGTTGCTGTAGGCGAGCAGCCAGCCCAGCGACTCGACCGGCCAGCGCAGCGCCAGCGCGGTGGAGAGGAAGGCGACCAGGTTGCCCGCGCTGAGCTCGTCGTGCGCCACCAGGGTGACCCCGGCCGCCAGCGAGCAGCCCAGCGCGGCCTCGGGCAGACCGACGATCACCGCCCAGAGGTTGGCGAGCATCCGGGCCTTGTGCAGCTCGACCGAGCGCAGCCCGCCGGCCTGCTCGCGGAACCGCTGGGCCATCGTCCGGTGCCGGCCGAAGGACTTGAGGATCCGGATGCCGAGCACCGACTCCTCCAGCACGGTCGCCAGGTCACCGTTGCGGTCCTGGGCCAGTCGGGCGGCGGTCGAGTAGCGGCTCTCGAAGTAGTGGCAGAGCACGATGAGCGGACCGGTGGGCAGCAGCGCGATCAGTCCGAGCCGCCAGTCCAGCGCGAACATCAGCGTGCTGCCGGCCAGGAAGACCAGCGTGTTGACGATCAGGAAGACCAGCGGGAAGGCCAGGAAGAGCCGCAGGGTGTACATGTCCGAGGTGGCCCGGGAGAGCAACTGGCCGGACGGCCAGCGGTCGTGGAAGGCCACCGGCAGCCGTTGCAGCTTGGCGTAGAGGTCGTCGCGCATGGCGGCCTCGACCCGGGAGAGCGGACGGGCGATCAGCACCCGGCGCAGGCCGAAGAGCCCGGCCTCGGCCAGCCCGAGCAGCAGCAGGAGTCCGGTGGGTGCCCAGAGCCCGCCCAGGTCGTGGTGGGCGATCGGGCCGTCCACGATCCGGCCCAGCACCAGTGGCACCACCAGGACGGTCGAGGAGGCGATCAGGGCGGCCAGGATCGATCCGGCCAGGTACCAGCGGATCGGTCGGGCGTAGGTTCGCAGCCGGAGCAGCGAGCGCACGGTCGACCTGGTGGGTTCCGTGGCGGGCGAGGGCGCGGGGGTGGTGTTCTCGTCCATCGCCGAGAGGGTAGGGCGCCGGACCTTGATTTCTCACCAGGTTTTCACGTCGCGCGGTCCGGAACCGGCCACCGGCGGTGCGGTCAGCGCCGCCCGTTCGCGGCCCCCGCCACGGCCCGCAGCAGGCGCAGCGAACGGGCGGCCAGCGCGCCGGTCGCCTGGTCGGCGGTGTCCAGCACGGTCCGGTATGGGCCGCCCGGCGGCAGCACGAACTCGACCGGCCGGGCCGAGGCGTTGAGCAGCAGCAGGAAGCTGTCGTCACTCAACTCGCAGCCGTGCTCGTCCCGTTCGGACATCGCGCCGCCGGAGAGCAGCATCCCGAGCACCGCGGTCGGGGCGAACCAGTCGGCCTCGGTCATCTCCTCGCCGCGCGGGGTGAGCCAGGTCAGGTCGCGCTGCCCGCCCGGCACGGCGGCCCGGCCGGAGAAGAACGCCCGTTGCCGCAGCACCGGGTGCTCGCGGCGCAGCCGGATCAGCCGGGCGGTCAGCTCGTGCAACCGGCGCCACTCGGGGTCGGCCAGCAGCGACCAGTCCACCCAGCTGATCTCGTTGTCCTGGCAGTAGGCGTTGTTGTTGCCCTGCTGGGTGCGGCCGAACTCGTCGCCGGCGGTGATCATCGGGACGCCGGTCGAGAGCAGCAGGGTGGCCATCAGGTTGCGCAGCTGGCGCAGTCTCAGCGCGGCCACCGCCGGGTCGTCGGTCTCGCCCTCGACGCCGCAGTTCCAGGACCGGTTGTCGTCGGTGCCGTCCCGGCCGTCCTCGCCGTTCGCGGCGTTCCGCTTGGCCTGGTAGGTGACCAGGTCGCGCAGGGTGAAACCGTCGTGCGCGGTCACGTAGTTGACCGAGGCGTACGGGCGGCGGCCGCCGAGCTGGTAGAGGTCGGAGGAGCCGGAGAGCCGGTAGCCCAGCTCGCGGACGTCCGGTCGGGCGCCGCGCCAGAAGTCCCGCACGGTGTCCCGGTACTTGTCGTTCCACTCGGCCCACAGCGGCGGGAAGTTGCCGACCTGGTAGCCGCCGTGGCCGACGTCCCAGGGCTCGGCGATCAGCTTGACCCGGCTGAGCAGCGGATCCTGGGAGACCGCGGCCAGGAACGGGTGGTGCATCTCGACCCCGTCGCCGCCGCGGGCCAGCGCGGCGGCCAGGTCGAAGCGGAAGCCGTCCACGCCCATCTCGCTCACCCAGTACCGCAGCGAGTCGGTGACCAGCCGCAGCGCGTGCGGCTGCCGGGTGTCCAGGGTGTTGCCGCAGCCGGTGTAGTCGGCGTAGCCGCGGTTGCCGCGGGCCGGGCGGTAGTAGCCGGCGTTGTCGATGCCGCGCAGCGACAGGGTCGGGCCCAGCTCGCCGCCCTCGGCCGTGTGGTTGAAGACGACGTCGAGGATCACCTCGATGCCGGCCCGGTGCAGCGCCCGGACCATCCGCTTGAACTCGCCGACCTGCTGGCCGCGGGTGCCGGAGGAGGAGTAGCCGCCGTGCGGGGCGAACCAGCCGATCGAGTTGTAACCCCAGTAGTTGGCGAGGCCCTTGGCGTGCAGGTGGTCCTCGCTGGCGAACTGGTGGACCGGGAGCAGCTCGACGGCGGTGACGCCGAGGCCGGTCAGGTACTCGATGGCCGCGGGGTGGGCCAGGCCGGCGTAGGTGCCGCGCAGTTCGGGCGGGATGCCCGGGTGGCGGCGGGTGAAGCCGCGCACGTGCAGCTCGTAGAGGACGGTCTCGGCCCACGGGGTCTTCGGGCGGCGGTCGTCGGACCAGTCGTCGTCGTCGTGCACCACCACGCCCTTGGCCACGTACGGCGCGGAGTCGCGGTTGTCCCGGACGGTGTCGGCGACCCCGGGCTCGGGCCAGTCGCGGACCGAGCCGCAACAGGCGTCGTGGCCGGTGAAGACGCCGTCCACGGCCCGGGCGTACGGGTCGAGCAGCAGCTTGGCCGGGTTCCAGCGGGCGCCGGTCCACGGGTCCCAGCGGCCGTGCACCCGGTAGCCGTAGCGCTGGCCGGGGCCTACTCCGGGCAGGTAGCCGTGCCAGGTCTGGAAGGTCTGCTCGGTGAGCGGGTGGCGGGTCTCCTGGCCGTCGTCGTCGAAGAGACAGAGCTCGACGGCCTCGGCGCCGGCCGCCCAGAGCGCGAAGTTGGTGCCGCGGGTGCCCTGCGGGTCGTGCCGGTAGCGGGCGCCGAGCGGCTGCCAGCTGCCCGGCCAGGGGGTCTGCGGCGGTTGGTGCGGGGCGCTGGTCGGGGCGGCGGGACGGCCGGGTCCGCTCTCCAGTTCCTGCCCTGCCGTCATGACCACGCCCTCCGCTCGCCGAACTGCCGGTGTCCGCTGAGTGGAATCGTTCCCTCGTGTCCCACGCGGAATCAGATTGTCGGGCGGAAGGCGACTGGCATGCCCATGTGGATGGACCTCGGTCCCTCGGGCGCAGGGGGGCGGGTCGTTCACCGAGTGGGCACGCGGCTCCCTCCCAAGATTCACTCATTCGGCCCCGTTATCCTTTCGCACGCGCGGGGCAACGGGGTCCGGTCCCGGGGTGGACCGGGTGGTTTCGGTTGATGGTGCAACTGATCTCCGGTCCACGGCGTATATGACCGCGGGACCGAACTGAAGGGGACGTCGAATGGCGACGAAGTGGATACGCGCGGTGGGGGCGCTCAGCGGCGCGCTGTTGCTCGCGGCGTGCAGCGGCGGGGGCGGCCACAGCGGCGGCAGCTCGGCCGGGGGCAGTGGGGGCGGTACGGCGGCTCAGGCGGCGGCGAAGACCTCCGCCGCGGTGGTCGACATCGAGCCGAAGAACGGCACGCAGGACGTGGCGCCGAGCGGGGCGCTGAAGGTCAGCGTGGCGAGCGGCAAGCTCACCGGGGTGACGGTCAAGGGCAGTGACGGCTCGACGGTGAACGGCACCCTCTCGCCGGACGGTTCCAGCTGGACCCCGGCCGGCAACCTCTCGGTCAGCGACACCTACCAGGTGAGCGCGCAGGCGGTGGACGCCAAGGGGGTCACCTCCACCACCACCAGCAGCTTCACCACGCTGACCCCGACCAAGACCGCGCACAGCGAGGACAACATCACCACCGGCTCCACCTACGGGGTCGGCATGATCATCCAGCTGGAGTTCGGCCAGCGGGTCACCAACAAGGACGCCGTCGCCCAGGCGATCACCGTCACCGCCTCGGACGGCAGCCAGGTCAAGGGCCACTGGTTCAACGAGGACAACTGGTACGAGCTGCGGCCGCAGAACTTCTGGACGCCGGGGACCCAGGTCACCGTGCACATCCGGCTGAAGAGCGTGGAGATCTCCCCGGGCGTCTACGGCGGCTCGGACCGCGACGAGACCTTCACCATCGGGCGCTCGCAGGTCAGCACCGTCGACGCGGCGGCACACACCATGACGGTGGTCACCAACGGTTCGCAGACCCAGGTGATCCCGGTCACCACCGGTGCCTCCGACCCCGCCAACTGGGCCACCTACAACGGCACCATGGTGATCGAGCGGATGGAGGGGACGGTGGAGATGAAGTCCTCCACGGTCCCCGGCCTGGGCGGCGCCTCGTACGACGAGATGGTCCCGCACTCGATGCGGCTGACCGACTCCGGCACCTACGTGCACGGCAACTACTGGGCGGCCGGCGCCTACGGCCACGAGAACGTCAGCCACGGCTGCATCGGTCTGCAGGACGTCGAGGGGGGCAGCCCCAGTTCGTCGGCCGGAAAGATGTACGCCGAATCGATGGTGGGCGATGTGGTGATCGTCAAGAACTCCACGGGTCCGCAGGTGGATCCGGGCAACGGCCTGAGTGGCTGGAACATTCCCTGGTCCAATTGGTGACCTGAGGGGCGGCTGTGACAATCGGCCCGATACCGCGACGCGCGGTGTCGGGCCGATTGCCGTTCCGGTCCGGTTCGGAGGTGTGTCCGGTGTCGTTGTTGTGTCGTTCCGGTGGGAACTGTTCGGCCGGTTCGTGCGTGTAAGAAGTCGGAACCGAGCTGGGGAGAAGGACACATGCGCTCGATACGCATCGGAGCGGTGCTGGCACTGGGCGGCACGCTGCTGCTGACCACCGCGTGCAACGGTGGCGGTGGCACGGCGAGGAGCGGGCAGGCCGGCGGCGACGCGGCGGCGGCGAAGACGTCGGCGGCGGTGGTCGACATCGAGCCCAAGAACGGTTCCCAGGACGTCGCGCCGGACGCCCCGCTCAAGGTCTCGGTCGCCAGCGGCAAGCTGACCCAGGTCTCGGTGACCGACAGGAGCGGTGCCCCGGTGGCCGGTACCCTCGCCGCCGACGGCCAGAGCTGGACCCCGTCCGCCGGCCTCGCGGTGGACTCGCAGTACCAGGTGAACGCCCAGGCCACCGACGCCAAGGGGATCGCCGCCACGGCGACCAGCACCTTCAACACGCTGACCCCGGCCAGGACCTCGCGCAGTCAGGACAACGTGGTCACCGGCTCGACCTACGGCGTCGGCATGATCGTCTCGGTCAACTTCGGCCAGGCGGTGCAGAACAAGGAGGCGGTCGAGAAGGCGATCACCTTCGAGACCTCGGACGGCACCCAGGTCAAGGGCCACTGGATGGGCAGCCAGCGGCTCGACCTGCGGCCGCAGGAGTTCTGGAAGCCCGGCACCAAGGTGGCCATCCACTTCCGGCTGAAGAGCGTCGAAGTCTCCCCGGGCGTCTACGGGGGTTCGGACCGGGACGAGTCCTTCACTATCGGGCGCTCTTCCGTCAGCACGGTTGACGATGCCGGACACACCATGACGGTGGTGCGGGACGGGCAGCCGACCCAGACCATCCCGATCAGCTCCGGCTCGGCCGCGCACCCCACCTACAACGGCACCATGGTGATCGAGGCCAAGGAGGGCACCACCCGGATGAGCTCCGCCACCGTGCCGGGCCTCAAGGCGGGCGAGTACGACCTGATGGTGCCGCACGCCCTGCGGCTGACCGACTCGGGCACCTACGTGCACGGCAACAACTGGTCCGCGCACTCCACCTTCGGCTCGCAGAACGTCAGCCACGGCTGCGTCGGCCTGGAGGACACCGCGGGCAACGGCAGTGACGGCTCCCCGGCGGGCAAGTTCTACAACAACGCCTTGGTGGGAGATGTCGTGAAGGTCATCAACTCCAAGGGCGGCCAGGTGGCCCCGGACAACGGTCTGAGCGGTTGGAACATGCCCTGGAGCGCCTGGTAGGGGGAGGCCACGCGCTGCTGTCATATGCCAATTGAATAGTGATCGTTTGGTCATTGTCCGTACATGGCCGCTCGCCAAGCGCGATGATGGGTCGCATGGCGGGATGGGGCGAAGCGGATCGGTCATCACATCTCGGCCCCGGCACGGCTGCTGACGTTCCCTCAGGGGGCGCCGGGCGGTCCGCGCTGGCGGCCCTGGAACGGCTCTCCACGCGGGAGCTGGAGCGGGAGGTGCGGCCCCGGCTGATCGACCCCGCGGCGCAGGAGGAGGCCCGGCTACCGTCCCGGCGCTCCTCCGCGCCGGTCGCGCGCCGTTTGGTGCTCTCGGTGCTCCAGGAGTGGGGGCTGCACCCGCTGCTGGAGGTGGGCGAGTTACTCACCGCCGAGCTGGTCGCCAACGCCGTTCGGCACACCGGCGGCCGGACCATCGGCCTCAAGCTCTCCCGCCGCCCGGGCTGGCTGCGGGTCGAGGTGCGCGACTCCTCCCGCGCGCTGCCCTGCCTGATCGTCGCGGCCCCCGGCTCCTCGGGCGCGGTCTGCGGCCACGGACTCCTCCTGGTGGACACCCTGGCCGACCGCTGGGGCGCCGACCTGCTCCCCCGCGGCAAGGGCGTCTGGTTCGAGCTCAAGATCCGCGAACGGTCCTGAGGCCCGACCGGCCGCCGGGCCGAACCCGGGCGGGCCGGGCTCGGTCGAGGGCGGGACGGTCCGCGTCAGGCGTGGGCGGCGAGCTCGCGCAGTGCCGGGAGGCTCGGGGCCTGCGTCGGTGCGCCCGGGACGACCCGCCCCCAGCGGACGCCGCCGGGGATCTCCGCCAGCTCGGCCAGCGCCCGGGAGGGCGGCAGGTCCCGCTCCTTCCGCCGGCGCAGCTCGTCGTCCCAGGCACCCCAGGCGTTGTAGGCGTCGTCGCCGCCGGCCTCGCGGGGGACGAAGCCGGCGGCGTCGTCGGCGTCGTTCGCCCAGAGGTAGCCCAGGACGCCCTCGGCATTGGCCACCACCAGGTAGGTGACGGGTCCGTCCGTCCGGGCCGCGTAGTCGCGGGGCCCACCGCTCTCCGGGACCAGTTCGAGGTCCTCCGAAAGCCGCGGGTTGTTCCAGCTCTCCGGTGCCATTCTTTTCGCCCTTCTCAGTTCGGCAGGATCTCGCCGTAGATCTGCCACTTGCCGTTCAGCCGGAAAACGCGGTCGACCCGGTAGCGCATTCCGCGGCCGAGCAGGAGTTCGCGCTCGCCGCCGCCGAAAGCGGAGAGTTTTTCCACGTACAGCGCGGGAGTGCCCTTGGGGACCCGCCAGTGCATGACGGCCTCCTTGCCGGAGAACGCGCCGACCGGGCTGCTGCCGAGCGAGGTGGAGACGTAGGAATGCTCCGGGAAGGTGTGTCCCACCATGCTGGGCGGGCTCATCCCGATGTGCCCCAGGTCGGTGCCGCGGACCACGACGACGTCGTCCGGCACGGGGTTGCCGTGCATCACCTTGTCGATCTCGGCGATGTCGTGGAGCACCTCCGGGGTCCCCAGGGCGGCGTCGCCGCGCAGGAAGCCGTTGATCTCCTGGTAGGTGGGGCCGGTGTGCGGGGGCTCCATCGTGTAGTCGAAGACCGCCTGCCGCTCGGGCTTCGGGAGGTTCTCCGCGTAGCCGTTCCAGTGGTCCGAGCCGTAGCGCGCGGCATCGGCGTCACTGGCGAACCCCACCGTGCCGTGGGCGATCTCGGCCTCGGCGACCTTGGCCTGGTCGGCGGCCGAGAGCTCCTTGAACTCGGCGGGGGAGACCAGCTGGTGGCGGCCCAGCGGGGCGGGGCCGTGGTCGCCGGTCGGGCCACCGGGGTGGCCGGCGGGGGCGGGGTCGCCCGGGTGCGCCGGGTCGCCCGGGTGGCCCGTGGGGCTGGCCCCCGGGTGGTCGTGGCCGCCCGTGACCGGGTCGTGGCCGGTGGTCGGGGCGCCGTGGTGACCCGTGGGGACGGCGTCACCGGGGTGCCCGCCGGCGTGTCCGGCGCCCGTCGGCAGGTGGTCGCCCGTGTGGACGGAGGCGAGTTCCTGGGGGGTGAGCAGCTTGGTCTGGCCGTCGGGTAGGTGGAGTTCGCCGTTGGGGTGGAGGACCGAGCCGTCGGGCAGTTTGAGCGAGCCGTCGGGTAGTTCGGTGCCGTGCGGGTTGGTGAGGTCGTCGAGGCCTTTGACGTCGGTGCCGGTGAGGTGGTCGAGGGCGGCGGTGAGTTGGGAGATGCTGGGGAGTTTGCCGAGGGCGGGGGAGAGCATTTTGCCGACGTAGGTCATCGGGTCGATGGTCTCGCCGATTCCGCCGAGGACGTTGAGGGTTTTCCCGGCCATGCCGGCTTTGCCGGCGGCTTCGCCGGCCTCGCCGATCTCGCCGAGTTTGCCGACCTTGAGCGGTGCGACGAGGCAGGTGAGCACGTTGAAGGTGACCGCACCCGCCGCCGTGCCCGGGTTCTGTTTCCATTCGTCCCAGGCGACCATGCTCTTGGCGAAGGCGATGGGCGCGTTCTTGGCGTCGCGCAGCCAGCCGGGGAGCGTGGAGTCGGGGGTGGCCAGGAAGGCCGGGTCGACGTTCGTGATGGCCAGGCCGAGGGCGAGTTCGCCGATGCCCTTCCAGGCCTGTTCGAAGTTCTTCAGGCCGCCGAAGCCGACCAGGGTGCCCAGGCCCTTGATGGTGCCCCAGACGCCGTCGACGATGAGGCCGTCCCAGACGAAGCTCTTCACCCAGTAGCCGACGTCCCAGATGTGGTGGGACTGTTCCTCGGTGCTGCCCCACGGGACCTTGGCGCCGTCCAGCTGCTGGCTGGTGTAGCCGTACATGTCGGCCTTGTCGGAGCCGTCGTTGCCGATGTACCGGGTGCCGCCGAAGAGGGCGTCGATGGCGTTGGCGCAGGTCCGTTCGGCCGCCCAGAACTCCGCGACGGCGGCGTCGACCTGCTTCATCAGGTCGTTGTTCCGGTTGACCTTGTCGCCGTCGTACTTCCAGTCGTGGTCGTTCTTCACGCTGTTGACGAAGGTGGTCGCCTGGTCGTGCAGCGACCTGAGGGTCGCGGCGATCGGCCGCACGTCGTGCGCGTACGTGGACAGCGCGGCGGCGACCTTCTCCACGTCCCCCGCGAAGTCGTCCGCCTGGGTCGCCACCGGTTTGGTGGTCGCGAACAACTGCTCCGCCTCGGGGGCGTGGTAGAAGGCCGACAGGCCCTGGAAGGTGGTGTGGATCCCGGAACCGGTGGTGCGGATGTTCCCGGCGTCCGTCTTCAGCGAGGCGGCGTCCTGCTCCAACTGGTCCAGATCACCGACGAACTGCGGAATGTCGTCCGGATCGATCACGGCGCGGCCCGCCGCCGCGTGTCAATGTTCCACGTCGACACGTCATCTCCCCCGTGCTTCACCGAAACCTCGCCGGTCTCCCCGAACGGGACCGGCGCACGGGCCGTCCGACACGGCTCGCACGAAATCCTCGCCGGATATTCGCAAAAGCGCGCCGGGGTCCGCCGAACGGCTCACGGCCCGTCAGCAGAAGTGATATCAGGCCGATTTGCGGCAGGGCAAACGACGAAATCCGCCCCCGGTCCGGCCGCCCTTGCGGCACGCGCCACGTCCTGCGCCGCTTGGAGGACTTCGCCGACGACTGGCACGGCGTCCCCGCCCGCCCCGGCGTACCCGGCCACGACGGAGTACCCGGCCACGACGGAGTCACGGCCCGGCTCTGCGGTATCGAGCAGCGCCTGGCCGCCGTCCAACACGAACTCCACCCCAACAGCGGCGCCAGCCTCCGCGACGCCCTGGACCGCGTCGAACGCCAAGTCACCCCCAGCCCAACGAAGTAGACCGCGCCCCGCTACCGGCCACGCGCCGGCGGCGGGGCGCCTTCAGCGTTCCCGGGGCCAGACCTCGGCCGTTCAAGTGGTCAGGTAGCCGAGCAAGTTTCCGCAAACTTCTGGCGCTATGGTTGCTCAGCGTGCAAGCCTGAATACAGAGATCGTCAAGCTCTGAGTCGGAGGTCATGATGGCACTGCACAAGCTTGGCCAGGACCCGAACAGCCCCGACGGGAAGTCGCCGACCCTGTACTACGACGACGAAACCGACAACTACATTATCCAGGGCTGGAAGGTCACAGACCCGGAACGGCTGGCCCAGCTCGACCTGCCCGCCCACGAAACCGTGATCGAGTACCCGAAGCGGATGATCCAGTTCTTCCCGGAGGTGAGCAGTGCCCGAGGCCCCCTCGATTGAGGTCCTCATGGCAGCCTGCAAGCAGTCGGCCGTGCACCTGGAAATGCGCGACGGCTACATGCGGGACGACCCGAGGTTCATCGCGTGGCTGGAAGGCAGGATCGACAAGAGCCCGAGCGAGGCCGAGCGTCCCTGGTTGGCTCTGATCGCTGCAACCACGTCGCGCGGTGTCACCGTACGCCGAGCCCGAATCGTCTCCGAGCCCATCAGCGATTACGTCCGCTTCGAGTATGACCTGACGCCAGGCAACGTGGCCTCGGGCGAACTCGTGCGCTGGCTGCCGCGCCGGCAAGCAACGAGCGTGGCCCTTCCGGGTAATGACTTCTGGCTCTTCGACGGCCAGGTCCTGCTGCTCAACCACTTCGACGGGGAAGGCAACTTCATCGACCACGAGTTGGTGACCGATCCCGAGGTCATCAAGCTGTGTGCCACAGCCTTCGAGGTGACCTGGGACCGTTCCATTCCCCACGAGGAGTACCAGCCGGCCTGACCGGCAGCATGATGTCCTCGAGTTCGCCATCTTCCAGCGTTCAGGAGGCGCGCCACGCGCTGGGCCTGCGGCTGCGCGAAATCCGCAAGGACGCATCGCTCAGCGCGCGGGCCCTCGCACGCCTGGCTGGCTGGCACGAGTCGAAGTGCTCCAGGCTGGAGCACGGTCACGCGATGCCGTCGGACGCCGATCTCCGGGCGTGGACGCTGCACTGCGGCGTTCCTGATCAGGCTGCGGACTTGATCGCGACGGCCCGAGGCATCGATGGCGCGTATGTCGACTGGCGCCGCATTGAACGCCCCGGGTTGAAGCGTGCCCAGGAGGCCGTACGGCCGCTCTTCGAGCGCACCCGACGGTTCCGCATGTACCAGTCCTGCGTCGTTCCCGGCATCCTTCAGACGGCGGCCTACACGAGGGCGGTCCTTGAGACGATCGTGGCGTTGCGCGGCGTCCATGACGACGTTGAAGAGGCCGTCGCAGTCCGTATGGATCGTCAAAAAGTGCTGCACACAGGGCATCATCGCTTCGCCGTTCTCGTCGAAGAGTGGGTGCTGCGCAGCGTGATCGGTGACGCAGACGTGATGGCGGCCCAGCTCGGCCAACTGATTGCGATGGCGTCCACTCCCTCCGTTAGCCTCGGCATCATCCCTCTCGGCACGGTCCGCGGCGGGGGATGGCCAGTCGAGTCCTTTACCGTCTACGACGATGCCCAGGTCAACGTGGAGCTGGTCTCTGCTCACCTCACAGTCACGCGTCCTGGGGAGATCGCCGAGTACGTTCGGGCCTTCGCCGAGTTGGAGGAACTCGCGGTCTACGGGGCCGCAGCGCGGGCCTTGATCACGACAGCGATTACCTCTCTTGGGTGACGCTCCGCAAGTTTGCGCACACTTGTAGTGCGCCTCCTGGTCCCCTCTCTACCGTCGTCGGCATGGCAGATCTCGCGGCTCCGCCGCAGCCCGCCGCCGGGCTGCCTCACGCGGACACATCCCTGACCTACGACCAGCTCCACGAGCGCGCGTGCGTCGTCTGCTCGTCCTCCGCGCCGCCGCTCGTCTCGGCCGGCCACCGGACGGTGGCCGGCCTCACCTGGGCAGTGGCGGCGTGCCCGGAGCACGCTGGGGAGGCCTCCTGATGACGAACACCGACGTACGGCACGCGAACCTGCACAAAGCCGCCAAGGCCTTCCTGAGGCAGCACCGGCTGCATCCGGACTCTGACACCTACCTGGCGCACGGATACGTGAACCTGTGCCTCCGAGCGTGGCCGACCGCGGCCGGTGGTCCCCTGCATCTGGCAACGAAGTGGGCCATCTGGACCTGGGTAGCCGACGACGTGTTCGACCAGGAGCTGAGCGACGCGACGCCGGCCGCCATCGAGCAGCTCGTCCTGACGCTCCTGAACACCGTGGCCGGGGCCAACCACCCGGGCCCGGCCGACCACCCGATCGTCCAGGCACTGGCGGACCTGGTCCAGCAAACCCAGCGAGCGATGCCGGACTTCTGGCGGAGCCGGTACCGGGAGCAGCTGGCCTCTTGGATCCACGCGGCGGCCGAGAAGCTGACGGTCTACGTACAGCCCGGCCGAACCCCGACCCTTCGTGAGTACCTGGCGGTCCGGCCGGCCGACGGCGGAATGCTGCTGGCCGCCATGTGGACCGAGCTGGCAGAGCAGTGCATCACGCCAGACTGGCGTGACCCCCTGGTCCAGTCCTTGCTCGCCGCGTTCTCGGCGTGCGGATGCCTGACGAACGATCTCGCGGCGGCCCAGGACGACCAGGACACCTTCACCGCCGTATACGCCTTGGTCAGCACCCAGGAAATGACCGTGGCTGAGGCCCGGACGCGAGTGAAGGAGCTGCTCCAGGCGGAGGAGTACCGCTTCTGGTGGCTCTACACCTCGGTGCGGCGCGACTTCGACGACGAGCCGCAGCCGCCGGCGATCGGCGAACCGGTGCTGAACACCAGCCGATTCGCTCTCACCATCGACCGGTTCCGCCGAGCGCTGACCGAGTGGACCGCGGGCAGCTCCCGATACACGCTGCCAGCCCAGCTCCAGGAGGCAGGGTGAGCCAGCCGCCGGCGTACGGCTGGAGCTTGGAACGGCCGTACGACCCCGCCGAGTTGCTCCAGGACCTGGCCGCCATGCGAGCCGCGATGGACGCGGTGATACGCGGCGACGGCGGCCCGGAGGCGAGGCGGGAACTCCTGGCTCTGAGCACCCTTACACGGCTCGTCCTGCGCCGGCTCGTCCTCGCGTCGCTGGCGGCGGCGATGGCGCGCCGCGCCGAGGCGGTGAGCCTGTGACGCCGCGGGCCTGGATCCAGGCGGTCACGCACCAGCTCGGCCGCACCGTCCTGGGGCGCGCCGCTGACCCGCCGCCCCGACCGCAGGCCGCCATACGAGCGTCACCCCCGCGCCGGCGGCCGCGGTAACCCCCTGATCGAGCTGTCCGGGCCGTACGCCCCCCTTCATCCCGGGCAGCCTGCTCCGCCCCGGCGGAGCGGCCGTGCCGACTGCCTCACCCACCGGCTGTGGGCGAGCGCTGCGCAGTCGGCACGGCCAACAGCACTACTCCCAGAAGAGCCTCAGGATCGGCAGGCGGGTACCGGGCAGTTCTTTTTGGGGAAGCCTGGGGAGCGCTGGGGGAGTCTGGCGGCCCTGGGGAGCCGATGGGGAGGATCGAAACGGGGAAGTGTGGGGAACCTGGGGGAAAGTAGGGGAATCACGTTCCCCCAGGTCAGAGCCGGTTTCTCAGCACTCGATGACGTTGACCGCGAGGCCGCCGCGCGAGGTCTCCTTGTACTTGACCTTCATGTCGGCGCCGGTCTCCTTCATCGTCTTGATCGCCTTGTCCAGCGAGACGTGGTGCCGGCCGTCGCCGCGCAGGGCCATCCGGGCGGCGGTGACGGCCTTGACCGAGGCCATGCCGTTGCGCTCGATGCAGGGGATCTGGACCAGGCCGCCGACCGGGTCGCAGGTGAGGCCGAGGTTGTGCTCGATGCCGATCTCGGCGGCGTTCTCGACCTGCTCGGGGGTGCCGCCGAGGACCTCGGCCAAGCCGCCGGCCGCCATCGAGCAGGCCGAGCCGACCTCGCCCTGGCAGCCGACCTCGGCGCCGGAGATCGAGGCGTTCTCCTTGAAGAGCATGCCGATCGCGCCGGCCGCCAGCAGGAAGCGGACGATGCCGTCCTCGTCGGCGCCCGGGATGAAGTTCTGGAAGTAGTGCAGGACGGCCGGGATGATGCCGGCCGCGCCGTTGGTGGGGGCGGTGACGACGCGCTGGCCGGAGGCGTTCTCCTCGTTGACGGCCATCGCGTAGAGGGTCACCCACTCCATCGCGTTGGCCGGGCCGATGCCCTCGGCGCGCAGCGCGCGGGCGCCGGCGGCGGCCCGGCGGCGAACCTTGAGGCCGCCCGGCAGGATGCCCTCGCGGGTCATCCCGGCGCTGACGCACTCCTTCATCACGCCCCAGATCTCCAGCAGCCCGGCCCGGATCTCCTCCTCGGTGCGCCAGGCCTTCTCGTTCTCCAGCATCAGGCCGGAGATCGACAGCCCGGTCTCCCGGGTGAGCCGCAGCAGCTCCTCGCCGGTGCGGAACGGGTAGCGCAGCTGGGTGTCGTCCGGGACCACCCGGTCGGCGCCGATGGCGTCCTCGTCCACCACGAAGCCGCCGCCGACCGAGTAGTAGGTCTTCTCCAGGACCAGCTCGCCGGCCGCGTCGCGGGCCGCCAGGGTCATGCCGTTGGCGTGGTAGGGCAGCGAGCGGCGGCGGTGCAGCACCAGCTGGAGGTCGGGATCGAAGTCGATCGGGTGGGTGCCGAGCAGGTTGAGCCGCTTGGCCTCCCTGATCCGCTCGACGTCGAGGTCGGCCTTGGCGACGTCCACGGTGCGCGGCGAGTTGCCCTCCAGCCCGAGCAGCACGGCCTTCGGGGTGCCGTGCCCGTGGCCGGTGGCGCCCAGCGAGCCGAACAGCTCGGCCTGCACGGTGGTCACCCGGTCCAGCAGGTCCTCGGAGCGCAGCCGGCGGGCGAACATCCGGGCGGCGCGCATCGGGCCCACGGTGTGCGAGCTGGAGGGGCCGATGCCGATGGAGAAGAGGTCGAAGACGCTGATGGCCACGGAAGTGACGTCCTTGTCTGCTCGTGGAGTCTCGTGGACGGGAGTTACGAGGTGGGCGGGTGCATGGGTCGGGGCACCGGCTCACAGTCCAGTGTGCGCGGTGCCCCGACGTAAGGGCCTGGTCAGCGGTGGTGACGCCGGTTACAGCCCCCCGGACTACAGCTCCGGGTAGAGCGGGTACTTCGCGGCCAGGGCGGTCACCCGGGCCTTCAGCGCGGCGGCCTTGGCCTCGTCGAAGCCCGGCTTGAGCGCTTCGGCGATCACGTCGGCGACCTCGCGGAAGTCCTCGGCCTGGAAGCCGCGGGTGGCCAGCGCCGGGGTGCCGATCCGCAGACCGGAGGTGACCATCGGCGGGCGCGGGTCGTTCGGGACGGCGTTGCGGTTGACCGTGATGCCGACCTCGTGCAGCCGGTCCTCGGCCTGCTGGCCGTCCAGCTCGCTGTTGCGCAGGTCGACCAGGACCAGGTGGACGTCGGTGCCGCCGGACAGCACCGAGATGCCGGCCGCGGTGGTGTCGTCCTGGAGCAGGCGGGCGGCCAGCAGCTTGGCGCCCTCCAGGGTGCGCTCCTGGCGCTCCTTGAACTCCGGCGAGGCGGCGACCTTGAAGGCCACGGCCTTGGCGGCGATCACGTGCTCCAGCGGGCCGCCCTGCTGGCCCGGGAAGACCGCGGAGTTGATCTTCTTGGCCAGCTCGGCCTTGGAGAGGATCACGCCGCCGCGCGGGCCGCCCAGGGTCTTGTGGGTGGTGGTGGTGACCACGTCGGCGTACGGCACCGGGGACGGGTGCAGGCCCGCCGCGACCAGGCCGGCGAAGTGGGCCATGTCGACCATCAGGTAGGCGCCGACCTCGTCCGCGATCGCGCGGAAGGCGGCGAAGTCCAGCTGGCGCGGGTAGGCGGACCAGCCGGCGATGATCAGCTTGGGCTGGTGCTCCTTGGCGAGGCGGGCGACCTCGTCCATGTCGACCAGGTTGGTCTTCTCGTCGACGTGGTAGGCGACCACGTTGTAGAGCTTGCCGGAGAAGTTGATCTTCATGCCGTGGGTCAGGTGACCGCCGTGGGCCAGGTTCAGGCCCAGGATGGTGTCGCCCGGCTGGATCAGCGCGAACATCGCGGCGGCGTTGGCCTGCGCACCGGAGTGCGGCTGGACGTTGGCGGCCTCGGCGCCGAACAGCTCCTTGATCCGGTCGATGGCGATCTGCTCGACCACGTCGACGTGCTCGCAGCCGCCGTAGTAGCGGCGGCCGGGGTAGCCCTCGGCGTACTTGTTGGTCAGCACCGAGCCCTGGGCCTCCATGACCGCCACCGGGGCGAAGTTCTCGGAGGCGATCATTTCCAGGGTGGACTGCTGGCGGTGCAGCTCGGCGTCGACCGCGGCGGCGATCTCGGGGTCGAGTGCGTGCAGGGACTGGTTGAGAACCGTCATGGTGGCGTCTTCCCATCAAGGGCAGTCGCACGCGGGCTCGTCGTCGGAGGGTGGCGGCGGGCGACGGGCGGCGGGCGACGGGTGGGCTGGTGGGGCACTGACCGGTGGGGCGGCCGCCGCGCTGCGACCGCCCCGGGAAGGCGATCAGGCCTGGGTGAACTCGCTGTACTCGTCGGCGCTCAGCAGGTCGGCGGGGGCCTCGGTGACCTTGACCCGGAACAGCCAGCCACCCTCGAAGGCGGCCGAGTTGACCAGGGCCGGGTCGTCCACGACGTCCTGGTTGGTCTCGGTGACCTCGCCGGTGGCCGGGGCGACCAGGTCGCTGACCGACTTGGTGGACTCCAGCTCGCCGCAGGGCTCACCCGCGGTGACGGTGTCGCCGACCTCGGGCAGCTGGACGTAGACGATGTCACCGAGCGCGTCGGCGGCGTGCTGGGTGATGCCCACCGTGGACACGCCGTCCTCGGAGGCGGCCGTCAGCCACTCGTGGTCCTTGCTGTACTGCAGGTGCTGCGGGTTGCTCATGGGGTTCATTCTCCAGGATCGGAAGCGGGCAGGTCGCAACGGTCCACCGAGCGGACCGCGCGGGGATCGGGGCTGGGCCGGGCAGGCAGCGGGTGGGCTCAGCGGGCGCGCTTGTAGAACGGCAGCGCGACCACCTCGACCGGCTCCTGCCGGCCGCGGACGTCCACCGCGACGGACGTGCCGGGCTCGGCGTGCGCGGCGTCCAGGTAGGCGATCGCGATCGGCTTGCCGAGGGTCGGCGACGGCGCGCCGGAGGTGATCCGCCCGATCGGGGTGCCGTCGGTGGTGACCACGGCGTACTCGGCGCGCGGGACGCGCTTGCCCTCGGAGACCAGGCCGACCAGCTTGCGCGGCGCCTTGGCCTCGGCCTGGGCGGCGGCCGCCTCCAGCGCCTCGCGGCCGACGAACTCGCCGCCGTTGGTGGTCTTGTCGAAGCGCACCACCCGGCCCAGGCCCGCGTCGAACGGGGTCAGCGAGGTGTCCAGCTCGTGCCCGTAGAGCGGCATGCCCGCCTCCAGGCGCAGCGTGTCGCGGCAGGAGAGGCCGCACGGGACCAGCCCCGCGTCCTGGCCGGCCTCGGTCAGCGCCTGCCAGAGGTGTTCGGCGTCGGCGGGGGCGCAGAAGACCTCGAAGCCGTCCTCACCGGTGTAGCCGGTGCGGGCGAGCCAGACCTGCCGGCAGGCCACCGTGGTGGGCAGCAGGGCGTAGTACTTCAGGCCGGGCAGGTCGGCGTCGGTGAGCGAGGCCAGGATGCCGTTCGCCTCCGGGCCCTGCACGGCGAGCAGCGCGTAGGCGTCCCGGTCGTCGCGCACCACGGCGTCGAAGCCGGCCGCGCGCTCGGTCAGCGCGTCCAGCACCACCTGGGCGTTGGAGGCGTTGGCGACGACCAGGTACTCGTCCTCGGCGGTGCGGTAGACGATCAGGTCGTCCAGGATGCCGCCGTCCTCGCGGCAGATCATGGTGTAGCGGGCGCGCAGCACGCCGAGCGCGGAGATGAAGCCGACCAGCGCGTGGTCCAGCAGCTCGCCGGCCTGCGGGCCGCTGACGGTGATCTCGCCCATGTGGGAGAGGTCGAACAGGCCGGCCCTGGTGCGGACGGCGAGGTGCTCCTCGCGCTCGCTGCCGTAGCGCAGCGGCATGTCCCAGCCGGCGAAGTCGGTCATGGTGGCGCCGAGGGCGCGGTGCAGGGCGTCGAGCGCGGTCTTGCGAGGGGACGACACGGCTACTGGGCTCCTTGTGCGGTGGGCACTCAGGGACAGCGCACGGCCTGGGGCCGGCGCGCGGACATGCGGGGGCGCGATCTCCCCATCTGTCGTCAAACCTGAGAGCTTCACCACGCAGCCTGTCCGGGGACCAGGATGGCGTGGCTTGCACCGTGGGTGGGCGCACGGCACGGCCGTGTCCACTTTCCAGATCTGCCTCGCCCGTGCGGTAGGGGTGCCTGAGAGATTCCGGGGAGGACTTGCTCCTTCGGCGCCGGCTGTGCCGCTGGGGCACTCCGGGCTCTCCCGCGCGGGTTCGAGCGGCCAGTATGAAGTTTCAGCGAGGCCCGCATGGTGCGGACGGGGTCATCATGGCATGCCCGGGGGCCGGACGGGAGGGGGGCCTTCGTTCGTCCTTGGCTGGTCACCCGGGACGGTGGCGCTCGATAGGCTTTGGGCCCGAGCGAGCGCGAGACGGGTGGAGCAGGGCGGATGGAGACTCCGGGGTACGGCACGGCGGTGGGACAGGGCTGGGCCGAGCCCGGCATGGCACCGGCCGGCGGCGGCTGGCCGGCCAACGAGCTGGAGCAGGTGCTCACCGCGGCGCTGGGCGATCCCGGCGCGACCCCGCGGGTGGTCGAGGTGCTGGCCCGCAGTCAGGTCTGGATCCCGCTGCCGGCCGGTGCCGACCCGCGGGGGCAGGCGCTGGACCTGCCGACCATCGAGCTGGCGGGCGCGCCCTACGTGCCGGTCTTCTCCTCCGAGGAGCAGTTCCTGCAGCACGCCCCCGGGCTGTCCTGCGCGGTCGCCCCGGCCTGGGAGTTCGCCCGCGGGCTGCCGCTGGGCCTGGGCATCGCGGTCAACCCCGAGGCGCCGGTGGGGATCCCGGTGCCGCCGGAGGGCGTGGCGGAGCTGCGCCGCGGCCCGCGGCAGGACCGTTGGACGGCCGACGGGGGCCCGAACGTGCCGCCGGGCGCCCGGGTCGCGCTCCGCGCGCTGGAGCCGGCCGAGGAGCCGGTCGCCTTCCTCACCGCCGCCTGTGCCGAACTGTCCGGGCTGCCCGGGGTGTTGACCGCCCGCCGGGCGCTGGCCTCGGTGGAGGGCGAGCCGCCGGTGCTGTTCGTGGGCGTCCAGCTGGACCCGGCCGCGCCGGCCGACCCGGCCGAGGCCAACGCCGCGCTGGGTCGCGCGCTGGGTGCCGCACCGCTGCCCTGGGGGCTGCACATCGTGCTGCTGGACCTGGCGGCGGACCCGGTGGTGGACTGGTTGCTGCACCGGGTCGAGCCGTTCTACGCGCGGCTCTGAGCGCCCGGTGGGCGGCGGCTCGGGGCGGGTCGCGGGCACGTCGGCATGACGGCGCTCGGGTGGGCCCCGTAGGGTGCTGCCGATATCTCGGCGGCGGTACGACGACGGAGGGCTCGGCGTGACTACGGGAGCGGCAGGTGGTGGACCGGGGCCGTGGGGCCCGGCCCCCGGCGCGGACCCGGGCGTGCTGGAGCGTGCGTTGCGCGAGGTCGCCCCGGAGCGCTACGACGCCTACGAGCGGCTGCTCCAGGCGCTGGCCGAGGGCCAGGTGTGGATGCTGCTCTGGCAGGGCCGGCCGGGCAGCCCGGACGCGCAGTACGGGAACATGGACATCGGCGGGCACGGTTACGCCCCCGCCGCCACCTCGCCGGAACAGCTGGCCGCCAGCGGCTGGTCGCGGGCGCACGAGCTGATCTCCGGGCGGGAGATCGCCGACACCCTCTACCGCACCCGCTGGGGGCTCTGGCTGAACCCGCACGCGCCGGGGGGCGGGGTCGGGGTGCCCTGGGCGGACCTGCGCCGGGTGGCGGCCGGGCTGCACCGGCTGCCGGCCGGGCCGCTGCGGCTGACCGAACCGCAGGTGCGGGCCGAGCGGTTCTACGCCGTACTCGAACAGCAGGTGCCCTCGGTGCGGCCGGTGAGGGCGCTCTGGCGGGCCTGGGTGCAACCGGCGGTGGACGAGCCGTACCTGGCGATCGGGCTGGACCTCTATGACACCTCGCCGCCGGCGGTGGAGGCGGTCCGGGCGCTGATGCAGCGGGCCATCGCGCAGGCGCCGGAGGGACTGGCGGTCTCCACCGTCGCGATGAGCGACGAGTACGACCCGGTGGCGCTGTGGATGCGCGCGCACCTGCGGCCGTTCTACCACCGCGAGGCGACCCCCGCGCCGTATCCGGCGCCGCCGTACCCGGGCGCTCCGGGATCGTACGGCTATCCCGGGCCGGCGCAGGCCCCGGTCCAGGCCCCGGCGCCCGGTTGGCTGCAGCAGCCCTGGACCGGGCGTCCGCGCGGCTGAACCACCCTGCTCCGCAGGCTTTCTGACGAATGATCAACTCGTCCTGGTGTCCGATCAGTTGACCCGGGCGTCCGGTATCTGGCGCGTCGGCGGCGAGTTTCAAGGTGTCGTGCAGGTTTACCGATCTTGAACGCCTGTAGATCACAGTTGGGCATCCTTCGATCGGGAGGTCTGGCGCAAGCCTGTTGCCAGCGTGAAGAGTTCTGCGCACCGCACCAGCCGAGCAACCCGGGCGGCGCACCCTCGCAGGCTCTGACCGGGGCCTGACAGCAGTGGGCGCGCCGGGGTTCGCCATGGTCCGACCACCGTTGGCGAGGGGACCGAACTGCCCATGCCCAGCACCACCGAGAGTACAGAACCCGTACCGGGCAGCCCGGTTGAGCTGCCCGCCGCACCCCGACAGATCGAGGGCCGCTCGCTCGGCCGGATCGCCTGGACCCGGTTCAAGCGCGACCGGGTCGCGGTGGCCGGCGGCGTCGTGGTGATCCTGCTGGTCCTGGTCGCCGTGCTGGCCAAGCCGATCGAGTCGGTCTTCGGGCTCAGCCCCGACAACCTCCACCAGGACCTGCTGGACGCCGACTTGGGCGGTCTGCCGAGCGGTTCGTTCGGCGGCGTCAGCCTCAGTCACCCGCTGGGCATCGACCCGTTGCAGGGGCGCGACCTGCTGGCCCGGGTGATCGACGGCTCCTGGGTGTCGCTGCTGGTGGCGTTCGGCGCCACCGTCCTCTCCAACACCATCGGCACCGTGCTCGGCGTGGTGGCCGGCTACTACGGCGGCTGGGTGGACGCCGCGATCAGCCGGGTGATGGACGTCTTCCTGGCGTTCCCGCTGCTGCTCTTCGCGATCTCGATCTCCGCCTCGCTGCAGGGCGGCGCGTTCGGGATGCACGGCCTGCCGCTGCACATCAGCGTGCTGATCTTCGTGATCGGCTTCTTCAACTGGCCCTACATGGGCCGGATCGTGCGCGGGCAGACGCTCTCGCTGCGCGAGCGGGAGTTCGTCGACGCGGCCCGCAGCCTGGGCGCCCGCGGCCCGTTCATCCTCTTCAAGGAACTGCTGCCGAACCTGACCGGGCCGATCCTGGTCTACTCGACCCTGCTGATCCCGACCAACATCCTCTTCGAGGCCGGTCTGAGCTTCCTCGGCGTGGGCATCCAGCCGCCGCAGTCCTCCTGGGGCGGGATGCTCAACGACGCGATCAAGTACTACCAGGTGGACCCCGAGTACCTGCTGGTCCCCGGTCTGGCGATCTTCGTCACGGTGCTCGCCTTCAACCTGCTGGGCGACGGGCTGCGTGACGCCCTCGACCCACGTGGCAACTGACTCTCAACTCACCTCAAGAGCAAGCCACTTCCCGCCACTCTCCCAAGGGGTTGATCCAGCAATGCGCAGGTCTCGTACCCTCGCCCTGGCCGCGGTGGCCGCCACCACCGTCCTGGTGGTGAGCGGTTGTTCCAGCTCGTCCAACGGCGGTGGCGCGACCGGCACGGTCGCCGGCCAGAACGCCGCCACCACCGGGGTGGTGAACGCCTCCGACCACAAGGGCGGCACCGTCACCTACGAGATGAAGGGCACCCCGGACTCGCTCGACCCGGGCAACACCTACTACGCCTACATCTGGAACTTCGCCCGGCTGTACGGCCGTCCGCTCACCACCTTCGCCCCCGGGCCCGGCAAGCAGGGCGAGAAGCTGGTCCCGGACCTGGCCTCCGGGCTCGGCCAGGTCAGCGACAACGGCCTGACCTGGACCTACCACCTGCGCCCGGGCCTCAAGTACGAGGACGGCACCCCGGTCAGCTCCAAGGACGTCAAGTACGCGATCGAGCGCAGCAACTACGCGCCGGACGTGCTCTCCAACGGCCCGACGTACTTCCAGGAGCTGCTGGTCGACAACCCGACGCCGTACCAGGGCCCCTACAAGGACCCGCACGGCGGACTCAACTCGATCCAGACGCCGGACGACACCACCATCGTCTTCCACCTCCAGCACCCGTTCGCCGACTTCGACTACCTGGTCAGCGCCCCGCAGACGGTGCCGGTGCCGCAGGACAAGGACACCGGGGCGAGCTACGTCAACCACCCGATGTCCACGGGGAGTTACATGTTCTCCTCGTACCAGGACGGCAAGGAGGCGACGCTGGTCCCGAACCCCAACTGGGACCCGTCGACCGACCCGATCCGCAAGCAGCTCGCGGACAAGATCGTCCTCAAGATGAACATCGAGCAGCAGACCATCGACCAGGACCTGATGGCCGGCAACGCCCAGGTGGACCTGGTGGGCGGCGGCGTCGACCCGCAGACCCAGGCCAAGATCCTGCTGGACAGCTCGCTCAAGGCGAAGACCGACAACGCCTTCGGCGGCCGCCTCACCTACCTGGCGCTGAACACCAAGGTCGCCCCGCTGGACAACGTGGACTGCCGCAAGGCCGTCGAGTACGCGATCGACAAGGTCTCGGTGCAGACCGCCGAGGGCGGCCCGATCCGCGGCGGCATCGCCGACACCCTGCTGCCGTCGGACGTCGCCGGTCACCAGGACTTCAACCTCTACCCGTCCTCCGGCGACCACGGTGACATCGCCAAGGCGAAGCAGGAGCTGGCGGCCTGCGGCCACCCGAACGGCTTCAGCACCACGATCACCGCGCGCACCGAACGCGACACCGAGGTGGCCGCCGCGACCTCGATCCAGGCCGCGCTCAAGCAGGTCGGCATCCAGCTGAACATCCAGCAGTACCCGCAGGGCAAGTACTTCACCGACTACGCGGGCGTCCCGCAGTTCACCGACAGCAACAACGTCGGGATGATGATGATGCAGTGGGCCGCCGACTGGCCGACCGGCTACGGCTTCCTGCAGCAGATCGTGGACGGCCGGGCGATCAAGTCCTCCGGCAACAGCAACCTCGCCCAGCTGAACGACCCGGCGATCAACAAGCTGATCGACGACTCGGCGGTGCAGACCACCGAGGCGGCCCGGGACAAGGACTACGCGGCGATCGACCAGCAGGCCATGGCGGACGCGGCCTACGTGCCGCTGCTCGACACCAAGGTCCTGCTCTACCGCCCGGACAGTGCCACCAACCTGGTCTCCAGCTCGGCCTTCGACGGCGAGTACGACTACCTCAACATCGGCACCACCAAGTAAGAGCCTGACTCCACACCCCTGAAGGCAGGTGAAGGCAGCGGCGTCCGCTCCGGCCCTGGGTGTCCAGCACGGACACCCCGGCCGGGGCGGGGCACCGGAGCCGTACAACTGTGTTGGCCTACATCATCCGCAGGACGTTCGCCGCCCTGGTGCTGCTCCTGGTCGTCAGTGCGGTCACCTTCGTCATCTTCTTCCTGCTCCCACGCATCGCGGGCGAGACCACCGACCAGCTCGCCGCGCAGTACATCGGCAAGAACCCCAGCCCGGCCGCGATCGCCGCGATCAAGAAGAACCTGGGCTTCGACCAGCCGCTGTACATCCAGTACGGCCGCTTCCTCAAGGGCCTGGTGGCCGGGGCGAAGTACAAGTACGGCCCGGACGCGGCCACTTGCCACGTGCCGTGCTTCGGCTACTCGTTCAAGAACCACGTGGAGGTCTGGCCGGACATCCGCTCGCGGATCCCGGTGACCTTCTCGCTCGCCCTCGGCGCCTCGGTGATCTGGCTGCTCTCCGGCGTGGCGGCCGGCGTGGTCTCCGCGCTCAAGCCGCGTTCGTTCTTCGACCGGCTGTCGATGGGCGTCGCGCTGGCCGGCGTCTCGCTGCCGATCTTCTTCACCGGCGCCCTGTTGCTGACCCTGTTCAGCTACCAGTGGCCGATCTTCGGCAACCTGCACTACGTCAACTTCACCAGCAACCCGCTGATGTGGGCCAAGAACCTGGTGCTGCCGTGGGTCTCGCTGGCGTTCCTGTACTCCGCGCTCTACGCCCGGCTCACCAGGGCCGGGATGCTGGAGACGATGAACGAGGACTACATCCGCACCGCCCGGGCCAAGGGCCTGCGCGAGCGGGACGTGGTGGTCCGGCACGGTCTGCGCTCCGCGCTCACCCCGATCCTGACCATCTTCGGGATGGACCTCGGGCTGCTGCTCGGGGGCGCGCTCATCACCGAACAGGTCTTCTCCCTGCAGGGCGTGGGCTTCTACGCGGTCTCCGCGATCAACGACAACGACCTGCCGAAGATCCTCGGCGTCACCCTGATCGCCGCCTTCTTCATCGTGCTCTGCAACCTCCTGGTTGACCTCCTGTACGCCGCCGTCGACCCCCGGGTGAGGCTCTCGTGACCACCGCCGAGCAGGACCGGCCCGCCGAGTCCGCCTTTCTCTCCGTCCGGGACCTGAAGATCCACTTCGACACCGACGACGGCCTGGTGAAGTCGGTCGACGGGGTCAGCTTCGATCTGGCCCGCGGCCGCACCCTGGGCATCGTGGGGGAGTCCGGCTCCGGCAAGTCCGTCACCTCGCTGGGCATCATGGGCCTGCACCGCAGCAAGCGGGCCCGGATCTCCGGGGAGATCCGGCTGGAGGGTGAGGAACTGGTCTCCGCCGACCCCGAGCGGGTGCGCCAGTTGCGCGGCCGCACCATGGCGATGATCTTCCAGGACCCGCTCACCGCGATGCACCCGTACTACACGATCGGCAGCCAGATCGTGGAGGCCTACCGGGTGCACCACCCGGAGGCGTCCAAGAAGGAGGCGCGGACCCGGGCGGTGGAGATGCTCGACCGGGTCGGCATCCCGCAGCCGGACCGCCGGGTGGACGACTATCCGCACCAGTTCTCCGGCGGCATGCGCCAGCGCGCGATGATCGCGATGGCACTGGTCAACGACCCCTCACTGCTGATCGCCGACGAGCCGACCACCGCGCTGGACGTCACGGTGCAGGCCCAGATCCTGGACCTGATCCGGGACCTCCAGCAGGAGTTCGGCTCGGCGGTCATCATCATCACCCACGACCTGGGCGTGGTGGCCGAGTTGGCGGACGACATCCTGGTGATGTACGCGGGACGGTGCGTCGAGCGCGGACCGGCCGCGACCCTCTTCGACTCGCCGGAACACCCCTACACCTGGGGCCTGTTGGGGTCGATGCCGCGGCTCGACCGGGCGCTGACCGAGCGGTTGGTGCCGGTCCGCGGCACGCCGCCCAGCCTGATCAACGTGCCCAGCGGCTGCGCCTTCCACCCGCGTTGCCCGTACGCCGAGTTGACCGGCGGCCGGTCGGCCGGCGAACTGCCACTGCTGGTCGAGACCGGCCCCGGCCACCACGCCGCGTGCCACCTGCCCGCCGCCGACCGACAGCGGATCTTCACCGAAGAGATCGCGCCCCGGCTGTGAACCACGGATCAGGAGAGCAAGGCGAGATGACGAAGACGCGGAGCGCCGACCCGGTGGACACCGAGGCGGCCGGGCGCCGCGAACCCCTGCTGCGGGTGAGCGGCCTGGAACGGCACTTCCCGATCACCAAGGGTCTGCTGCGCCGGCAGCACGGCGCGGTGCGGGCGGTGGACGGGATCTCCTTCGAGGTGATGCCCGGGGAGACCCTGGGCGTGGTGGGGGAGTCCGGCTGCGGCAAGTCCACCACCGGCCGGCTGGTCACCCGACTGGACGAACCCACCGGCGGCAGCATCGAGTTCGAGGGCACCGACATCACCCACCTGGGGGTCGGCGCGATGCGACCGCTGCGCCGCGACATCCAGATGATCTTCCAGGACCCGTACTCCTCGCTGAACCCGCGGCACACCGTCGGCACCATCGTCGGCGCGCCGTTCCGGCTGCAGAAGGTGCGGACCGAGGGCGGGGTGAAGAAGGCCGTCCAGGAGCTGCTGGAGATCTGCGGGCTCAGCCCGGAGCACTACAACCGCTACCCGCACGAGTTCTCCGGCGGCCAGCGGCAGCGGATCGGCATCGCCCGGGCGCTGGCACTGCGGCCGAAGATGATCGTGGCCGACGAGCCGGTCTCCGCGCTGGACGTCTCGATCCAGGCGCAGGTCGTCAACCTCCTCGACGACCTGCAGCGGGAGCTCGGGCTGACCTACCTGATCATCGCCCACGACCTGTCGGTGGTGCGGCACGTCTCGGACCGGGTGGCGGTGATGTACCTCGGCAAGATCGTCGAGATCGCCGACCGGGACGCGCTCTACGCGAGCCCGGCCCACCCCTACACGGTGGCGCTGATGTCCGCCGTGCCGGTCCCGGACCCGCGCCGCAAGGAGCGCCGGGAGCGGATCCTGCTCACCGGCGACGTCCCCTCGCCGATCAACCCGCCGAGCGGCTGCCGGTTCCGCACCCGCTGCTGGAAGGCCCAGGACGTCTGCGCCACCACCGAGCCCCCGCTGGCCGAGCTCCGCCCGGGCCACCGGACGGCCTGCCACTTCCCGGAGCTCCCGGCCGTCCCGGCCGAGGAGGTCGCGGCGGTCTAGCCCCGGTCTAGGTGTCCCGGGCCGTCCGGCAGGGCGGCTCACCGTACCGTTTCGGTCGAATTCGGTCGACAATGGGCCGAGCATGGACACTTAGCCGGTGACCTCGCAGATTTTCGCGCCCGATGTGCAGGAGACCCTCGACCTGACGGGCATCTTCGTCTTCGCCCTGTCCGGGGGCCTGCTCGCCGTCCGCAAGAACATGGACATCTTCGGGATCTGCGTGCTCGCCTTCGCCACCGCGCTGGGCGGCGGGGTGCTGCGTGACCTGCTGATCGGTGCGGTGCCGCCGGCCGCCTTCACCAACACGGGGTACTTCGTCACCCCGCTGGTGGCCGGGCTGGTGGTGTTCTTCCTGCACCCGGAGGTCGAGCGGATCAACCGCGCGGTGCAGACCCTGGACGCGCTCGGGCTCGGGCTGTTCTGCGTCACCGGCACGACCAAGGCGCACGACTACGGCCTGGGCTCGGTCGCCTCGGTCGCGCTGGGCATGCTCACCGCGGCCGGCGGCGGCGTGATCCGCGACGTGCTGGCGCACGAGACGCCCTCGCTGCTGCGCTGGGACCGGGAGATCTACGCCGTCCCGGCGCTCTGCGGGGCGACCCTGGTGGCGCTGCTGATCGCCGCCCACCACCTCACCACGTTCACCGCGAGCGCGGCCGCGATGGCCGCCTTCGTGCTGCGGATGCTGGCGCTCAGGTATGGCTGGCGCGCACCGCGTGCCTGGCACCGCAACGGTTCTCGCACCAGCGAGGAGTAGGCGAGCCGCCGTACGCCAGCGAGATCGCCTCCACCGTGCAGAGCAGCTCGGGCAGCAGCCGGCTCAGCTCGCCGACCGGCGCCACCGCGACCGGCGCGGAGATCGCGCAGGCCGCGATGGTCCGGCCGGCGTTGCCCTGGATCGGGGCGGCCAGACAGTTCACCGACTCCGGGTGCTCGGCGTACTCGGTCTGCCGGATCGCCCAGCCCTGGCGGCGGACCGCGGCCAGTTCGGCGCGCAGGGCCTCGGTGCGCGCGGCCGGCAGCGCCTGGTCGGCCAGCGCGGCCGTCAGCTGATCCTCCGCCAGGTCGGCCAGCAGCACCCGGCCGGTGGCGGTGGCGACGGCCGGCGCGTGCCGGCCGATCCCGGAGGACGGGCCGGGCCGGGGGCCGGCGCCGGCCGGGTGACGGCTCTCCACCTCGTCCAGGCAGAGCACCTGGTCGCCCTCCAGCACCGCCAGGTGCACGGTGTGCCCGTACCGCTCGTTGAGCGCGGCCAGGTAGGGCGCGGCGACCTGGCGCACGTCTATCCCGTCCAGCGCCTGCTGGGCGAGGGAGAGCAGCCGGCCGCCGAGCCGGTAGCGGTGGTCCGGTTGGCGCCGCACGAAGCCGTGCTCCTCCAGGGTGCGCAGCAGCCGCAGCGCGGTGGACTTGTGCACCCCGATGGTGCCGGCGGCCTGCTCCAACGAGGCGGGACCGTCGCCCAGCGAGGCGAGGATGGTCAGTGCCCGGTCGACGGTCTGCGACATGCCCCCTACCCTTCCGCCCCCTCCATGGGGCAGGAGGCTAACCGTGCGTTGCATCCCGTGCAACGGGCAAATCGGCACCGCGGCAGCGGTCCCGGTCGTGACCGCTGCCCCGCGTGGCGCCGCGTCCGCCTACACTTGTCCAGCCATGCCTTACTTCGACCATGCGGCCACCACCCCGATGCTCCCCGAGGCGATCGCCGCGATGACGGCGCACCTGGGTGTCACCGGCAACGCCTCCTCCCTGCACGCGGCCGGCCGGCGGGCCCGCCGGGTGGTCGAGGAGTCCCGCGAGTCGCTCGCACAGGCGCTGGGCGCCCGGCCGAGCGAGATCGTCTTCACCGGCGGAGGTACCGAGTCGGACAACCTCGCCGTCAAGGGCCTGTACTGGGCCCGGCGGGACGCCGATCCGGCCCGTACCCGGGTGCTGTGCAGCCCGGTCGAGCACCACGCGGTGCTGGACGCGGTGCACTGGCTGGCCGAGCACGAGGGCGCCCGGGTCGAGTACCTCCCGGTGGACGGCTACGGCCGGGTGCACCCCGAGGCGTTGCGCGCGGCCGTCGAGTCCGACCCCGGCTCGGTCGCGCTGATCACCGTGATGTGGGCCAACAACGAGCTGGGCACCATTCAGCCGATCATCGAACTCTCGGCCGTGGCCCGCGAGTTCGGGATCCCGATGCACGCCGACGCGGTGCAGGCGCTGGGTCAGGTGCCGGTCTCCTTCGCCGAGTCGGGGCTGGACGCGCTGACCGTCACCGGGCACAAGATCGGTGGCCCGTACGGGGTCGGCGCGCTGCTGCTGGCCCGGACGGCCGCGCCGGTGCCGCTGCTGCACGGCGGCGGCCAGGAGCGCGACGTGCGCTCCGGGACGTTGGACGTGCCGGCCGCGGCCGGCTTCGCGGTCGCCGCCGAACTCGCGGTGGCCCGGCGGGCCGAGCACGCGGCGGCCCTCGAACCGCTGCGCGACGACCTGATCGCCCGGGTCCGTGCCGCCGTCCCGGACGCGGTGCTCAACGGCGACCCGTCCGCCGCCGGCCGGCTGCCCAACAACGCGCACTTCTCGTTCCCCGGCTGTGAGGGCGACGCGCTGCTGATGCTGCTGGACGCGGCCGGGATCGAGTGCTCGACCGGCTCGGCCTGCTCGGCGGGGGTCCCGCAGCCCAGCCACGTGCTGCTGGCGATCGGCGCCGAGCCGCGGCTGGCCCGCTCCTCGCTGCGCTTCTCGCTGGGGCACACCTCGACCAAGGCGGACGTGGACGCGCTGGCCGAGGCGATCGGGCCGGTGGTGGCGCGGGCCCGGAACGCCGGCCAGCGCTGAGACTCCCGTTCCCGGGAATCATCCGTCGGCCCGTACCCTTGGACGCACTATGACCGAATTCCCTGGTGCGTTCCCCGGTGCCCCGACCGGCCCGTCCACCGGCCGCCGCCTGCGCGTGCTGGCCGCGATGTCCGGCGGCGTCGACTCCGCCGTCGCCGCGGCCCGGGCCGCCGAGGCGGGCCACGAGGTGACCGGCGTGCACCTGGCGCTGGCGGCCAACCCGCAGTCCTTCCGCACCGGCGCCCGCGGCTGCTGCACCCTGGAGGACTCCCGGGACGCCCGCCGGGCCGCCGACGTGATCGGCATCCCGTTCTACGTCTGGGACCTCGCCGAGCGGTTCCGCGAGGACGTGATCGAGGACTTCGTCGCCGAGTACGCCGCCGGCCGGACCCCCAACCCCTGCCTGCGCTGCAACGAGAAGATCAAGTTCGCCGCGCTGCTGGACAAGGCGCTCGCGCTGGGCTTCGACGCGGTCTGCACCGGCCACTACGCGCGGATCGTCGAACTGCCCGACGGCGGCCGCGAGCTGCACCGCGCGGTGGACGGTGCCAAGGACCAGTCGTACGTGCTGGGCGTGCTGGACGCGGCCCAGCTGGCGCACTCGCTCTTCCCCCTCGGTGACACCACCAAGGAGGAGATCCGGGCCGAGGCCGAGCGCCGGGGCCTGGCGGTCGCCAAGAAGCCGGACAGCCACGACATCTGCTTCATCGCGGACGGCGACACCCAGGGCTTCCTGGCCCGCCACCTGGGCACCGCGACCGGTGACATCGTGGACACCGAGGGCACCAAGATCGGCGAGCACGACGGCGCGTACGGCTTCACCATCGGCCAGCGCAAGGGGCTGCGGATCGGCCGCCCGGCCGCCGACGGCAAGCCGCGCTACGTGCTGGACATCTCGCCGGTGAACAACACCGTCACGGTCGGCCCGGCCGAGGGCCTCGACGTGATCGGCCTCACCGCCATCCGCCCGCGCTGGTGCGGCGCCGAACCGCCCGCCGCCGGTGCCTACACCGCCCAGCTGCGCGCGCACGGCGAGGAGGTCCCGGTCACCGCCGAGCCCACCCCCGACGGCCTCCGCGTCCGGCTCGCCACCCCCGCCCGTGGCATCGCCCCCGGCCAGGCCGTCGTCCTCTACGACGGCACCCGCGTGGTCGGCTCCGCCACCATCGCGACGACCGAACGCCGGGCGCTGGCGGCGGAGGTCTGAGGGGCTCCGGTCACTTTCCGGCCTCGGGCCCGTACCACTGCAGCGCCTGCCCGGTGACGCCCGCGACGCACTCGAAGTCATGGTCCCGGTGCAGCAGGGCCAGGCCCTGCAGCTCCGCCGTCGCCGCGACGACGAGGTCCACGGCACCGGCGCTGCGGTGCAGGCCCCGCTTGGTCAGCACGTCCTGGACCTGCCAGGCGCGGTCGTAGGCGCGGTCGTCGACCGGCACCCAGCTGAACAGCGGCCGCACGTCCTCGATCCCCCGGGCGCGGTCGGCGGCCGTGCGTGCGCTGTGGAAGAACTCGAGCTCGGTGATGGGACAGGTCGCGATGAGGCCGGCCGCTGCGGCTTGGTCCCAGGCGTACTGGTGCCGAGGGCCTGAGCCGAGGCCGGCGGGGTCGCCCCGCTCCGCGCGTGGTAGACCTGTTCCCACTATGAACATCTGTGTCTTCTGCTCCGCGTACTCCCTCGACGACCGTTACACCGCCCCCGCGGCCGAGTTCGCCCGGTTGCTCGGGGAGGCCGGGCACACGCTGGTGTGGGGCGGGTCCAACGCCGGGCTGATGGGGGTGCTGGCCGACGGGGTGAGGGCGGCCGGCGGGCGGTTGGTCGGGGTGCTGGTCGAGTTGCTGGCGCACAAGGGGTACCAGGGGGCCGACGAGCTGGTGATGACGCGTGACATCGCCGAGCGCAAGGCGCAGTTGCTGATGCGGGCGGACGCGATCGTGGTGCTGGTCGGCGGCCTCGGGACGCTCGACGAGGTGACCGAGGTGCTGGAGCTGAAGAAGCACGGCCTGCACGACAAGCCGGTCGTCCTGCTGGACACCGAGGGCTTCTACGACGGGCTGCGCGCCCAGCTGGAGCGGATGGAGACCGAGGGCTTCCTGCCGCGTCCGCTGGGCGAGTTGGTCCACTTCGCCACCACTCCGGCCGAGGTGTTCGAGCACCTCGCCAAGACCGGTTCCTGACTTCACCGAGAGGGCAACCATGGCCACCCACCTGATCACCGGCGCCGGCTCCGGCATCGGCGCGATCGTCGCCGAGCGCCTCGCCGAGCGCGGCGACGAGCTCTGGCTGCTGGCCCGCAGCGCCAAGCGGGCCGCCGAGCTGCGCGAGCGGTTCCCGGCCGCGCACACCCTGGTCGGCGACCTGGCCGACCCCGGCAAGCTCTCCTGGGCGTTCGGCCACCAGAGCCTGCCGGTCGAGCTGGACTCGCTGGTGCACGTGGCGGGCGTGGTCGAGCTGGGCCCGGTCGGCGAGACGCCGGTCAAGGTCTGGCAGGAGACGCTGGCCGTCAACGTGGTCGCCCCGGCCGAGCTGACCCGGCTGCTGCTGCCCCAGCTGCGGCTGGCCCGCGGGCACGTGGTCTTCGTCAACTCCGGTGCCGGGCTGACCGCGCACGCCGAGTGGGGGTCCTACGCGGCCAGCAAGTTCGGGGTGCGGGCGCTGGCCGACGCGCTGCGCGCCGAGGAGCACGCCGCCGGGGTCCGGGTCACCTCGGTCTACCCGGGCCGCACCGCGACCCCGATGCAGCGCAAGGTGCACCAACAGGAGGGCGTCGCGTACGACCCGGAGCGCTGGATCGCCCCGGAGTCGGTGGCCACCGCCATCCTGACCGCCATCGACCTGCCGCGGGACGCCGAGATCACCGAGATCACGGTCCGCCCGGGGCGGTAGCCTCGACCGTGTGACCAGCGAACACCCCTTCCCCGACCTGCTCGGCGCCGCCACCGGCGTCGGCTCGATGCCCGGCACCGACGCGCGGGAGGCCGCGAGGACCTCGGTCGGGGCGCTCGAACAGCTGCCGTTCCTACCGGAGCTGCCGGCCCGCGGGCCGGGGGCGGACATGCTCGGACGGAGTGCCGGGCTGCTGGTGGAGCTGTTCGCGCAGGTCGAGCCGAGCGGCTGGCGGTTCGCCGACCGGCCCGGTCGGGACACCAGGCGCGCGCACTCCTGGCTGGGCGAGGACCTGGACGCCCTGGAGGAGTTCACCCAGGGCTACCAGGGCGCGCTCAAGGTGCAGGCGGTCGGCCCGTGGACGCTGGCCGCGGGGGTCGAGCTGAAGCACGGCGAGAAGGCGCTGGCCGACCCGGGCGCCTGCCGGGACATCGCCGGCTCGCTCGCCGAGGGCCTGCGCCGGCACCTGGCGGAGGTCCGCAAGCGGGTGCCCGGCGCGCGGGTCGTGCTCCAGCTGGACGAGCCCTCGCTGCCCGCGGTGCTGGCCGGCTCGGTGCGGACGGCCAGCGGGTTCCAGCGGCTGCGCGCGGTGGACCGGCAGGTCGCCGAGGAGACCCTGCGCGAGCTGGTCCGCGCCGTGGACGCCCCGGTCATCGTGCACTGCTGCGCGCCGCAGGTGCCAATTCCCTTGCTGCGTCGGGCCGGTGTGGCCGGCGTGGCGCTGGACTTCGGACTGTTGACGGAGCGTGAGGACGACGACCTGGGCGAGGCGATCGAGGCGGGGGCCGTGATCCTGGCCGGTGTGGTGCCCTCCACGGACCGGGCATTGTCCGACCCGGCCGGTAATGTCACCGGTGTCAGGACGTTGTGGCGCAGGCTCGGGCTCGATCCGGAGCTGCTCGGCCGTCGCGTGCTGGTGACGCCGACCTGCGGGCTGGCGGGCGCGAGCCCGGCCTACGCCCGGCAGGCGCTGTCACTCAGCGTGAGGGGTGCGCAGAGTCTGGTGGACAACCCGGAGTAGGCACGGAGGAGGAGTCGGGTGGCGGCGGTCGAGGGCTGGGAAGAGGTCCCGGCGGAGGTGCGCAGGCGGCACGCCGAGCTGGCGGCCGAGATCGAGGACCATCGCATCCGGTACTACGAGCAGGACGCGCCGATCATCAGCGACGCCGAGTTCGACCGGCTGATGCGCGAGTTGGAGGCGATCGAGACCGAGCACCCGGTGCTGGTCACCCCCGACTCGCCCACCCAGAAGGTCGGCGGCGCGGCGGCCGAGGGCTTCGCCAAGGTCGAGCACCGGGAGCGGCTGCTCAGCCTGGACAACGCGATGGACGACGAGGAGCTGGCCGCCTGGGCCGAGCGCGTCGCCCGCGAGCTGGACGGCCTGGAGTACCACTACCTCTGCGAGCTCAAGGTGGACGGCCTGGCGGTCAACCTCACCTACGAGCACGGCCGGCTGGTGCTGGCCGCCACCCGCGGCACCGGCCGGGTCGGCGAGGACATCACCACCAACATCCGCACCATCAAGGAGATCCCGCACCAGCTCAAGGGCGACGACATCCCCGCGCTGGTGGAGATCCGCGGCGAGGTCTACCTGCCGACCGAGGCGTTCGAGGAGCTCAACGCCTCGCTGGCGGCGGAGAACGAGCGCCGCAGGGCGGAGAACGAGCGGCGCGCCGGGGAGGGCAAGCGCCCCCAGGCGCTGCTCAAGCTCTTCGCCAACCCCCGTAACGCGGCCGCCGGTTCGCTGCGCCAGAAGGACCCGCTGGTCACCGCCTCCCGCCCGCTGCACATGGTGGTGCACGGCATCGGTGCCCGCGAGGGCTTCGACATCGACTGCCAGTCGCACGCCTACCAGCTGCTGCGCGACTGGGGTCTGCCCACCGCCCGGCACAACGAGGTGGTCGGCACCCTCGACGAGGTGCGGGCCTTCATCAAGCAGTACGGCGAGCAGCGCCACTCGGTCGAGCACGAGATCGACGGCGTGGTGGTCAAGGTGGACGAGATCCCGCTCCAGGGCCGGCTCGGCGCCACCTCCAAGTCGCCGCGCTGGGCGATCGCCTGGAAGTACCCGCCGGAGGAGGTCACCGCCAAGCTGGCCCGGATCCAGGTCGGCATCGGGCGGACCGGCCGGGCCACCCCGTTCGCCGTGCTGGCCGAGCCGGTCAAGGTGGCCGGCTCGATGGTGCAGTACGCGACGCTGCACAACCAGCAGGTGGTGAAGGCCAAGGGCGTGCTGCTCGGCGACACCGTGGTGCTGCGCAAGGCCGGTGACGTGATCCCGGAGATCCTCGGCCCGGTGGAGGACCTGCGGGACGGCACCGAGCAGGAGTTCGTGATGCCGAGCCACTGCCACGAGTGCGGCGCCGAGCTGCGCCCGATGTCCGAGGGCGACATCGACCTGCGCTGCCCCAACGCCCAGTTCTGCCCGGCCCAGGTCCGCGAGCGGATCGCCTACCTGGGCGGCCGGGAGTCGCTGGACATCGAGGGCCTGGGCTACGTCGCGGCGACCGCGCTCACCCAGCCGCTGGAGCCCGCCGACCCGCCGGTGAAGGACGAGGGCGACATCTTCGGCCTGACCGTCGAGCAGCTGCTGCCGATCAAGGTGTTGGTGCGCGACCCGAAGACCGGCCTGCCGAAGCTGGACGACACCACCGGTGAGCAGAAGGAGGTCACCTTCTTCGCCAACCTCAGGGGCGAGCCGAAGAAGAACACCACCGTGCTGCTGGACAACCTGGCGGCGGCCAGGGACCGCCCGCTCTGGCGCTACCTCAACGGCCTGTCGATCCGTCACGTCGGTCCGGTCGCGGCCCAGGCGCTGGCCCGCGAGTTCCGCGACCTGGACCGGATCTTCGCCGCGAGCGAGGAGGAGCTGGCGGCCGCCGAGGGGGTCGGCCCGACCATCGCCCGCTCGATCCAGGAGTGGCACCAGGAGGAGTGGCACCGCGAGATCCTGCGGAAATGGCGGGAGGCGGGGGTGCGGTTCACCGAGGAGGCGGCCGCGGACGAGGGGGAGCGCCCGTTGGAGGGGCTCACCGTGGTGGTCACCGGGACGCTGGCCGGCCACACCCGGGACGGTGCCAAGGAGGCGCTGGTCTCGCGTGGGGCGAAGGTGACCGGGTCGGTGTCGAAGAAGACCAACTTCGTTGTGGCCGGCGACAATCCGGGCTCCAAGTACGACAAGGCCGTCCAACTGGGCCTGCCGGTACTGGACGACGCGGGCTTCGCCGTGCTGCTGGAGCGGGGCCCGGCGGCGGCTCGGGCCCACCTCGGGCTGCCCGAGCCCGAGTCGGCCGCCGAGAGCCCGGCCGAGGTAACCCCCGCAGCGGCTGACCAGGGCTGACGTGTCCGTCTTGTGACCTCCTGATGTCCCGTCAGCCGGGTGTCGGGCCCGCAAACCGGGCATCTTCTCCCCGTACGGCGCCGGTCCCGAGCTGGCCCGCTCCTGGATGACCGAAAGTCCGCCCCCGCCCGGGGGGCGGACTTACCCTGGAGCGCAACAGCGTGTCAGCAGGAGTGGGGGGCACCGGGTTCGTCCGGCGCCGACAGGGGCGCTTCCCGGCTGAGACCGACTGGCACACCATCAGGTGTGCTGGGGCCGACCGTGCTGTTCGCGGTCGGTCCGAGCCGCGACGCGGCCTGGCGGGGCGGGCCTGACGGAGGACAGGGCGTATGGATCGTACGACCGGCGGTGCGCCGACGCGCCCGCCGCAGGGGGTGGCGGGCGCGGTCCTGCTGCTCGGTGTGCTGCTGGCCGGAGCAGCCCCGCTCATCCCGCTGGCCGTCCTGGTCAGCCGGCACGAGCCCGAACTGCTGCCGCTCTTCGCGGTTCCGCTGGCCGTCCTGGTGGCGGCCTGGCGGATCGCCCGGGACCGGGCCAGGGACCAGCTCACCGATCCGCTGACCGGCCTGCCCAATCGGCACGCCCTGCTGCTCGCCGCGCAGGAGGCGATCGCCGACCACCAGAGCGAGGAACAGTACAGCGTCGGGCTGATCCTGCTCGACCTCGACCGGTTCCGTTCGCTCAACGACACGCTCGGCCACGCGGCCGGCGACCGGCTGCTGGTGCACATCGGCCGGCGGCTGCACCGGGTGCTGCGCGGCGGCCGGTCCGACCCCGCGGGCGGCGCGCCGCCCGGCCGCCCGTCCGGCCCGGCCGACCGCCGCCGGGAGGCCGAGGAACTGCTCGCCGAGCTGCCGCCGGCCGTCGAACACGGCCGCCGTGCGGTGGTGGCGAGGATGGGCGGCGACGAGTTCGCCGTGCTGCTGCCCGGGGTGGGCTGCGGAGACACCCTGGAACGGCTCGCCAAGGCGCTGATCGCCGAACTCGCCGCGCCGATCCGGCTGGACGGCCTGCTGCTGGTGCTGGAGGCCAGCGCCGGCGTCTGCGTCTACCCGCATCACGCGGGGGACGCAGAATCGTTGCTGCGCCGGGCCGACGTCGCGATGGGTCACGCCCAGCGCGGGCGGACCGGGGTCGAGCAGTACGACGCCTCGCAGGACGCCGACACCCCGTACCGGATCGGCCTCCTCGGCGACCTGCGCCGGGGGCTGGAGACCGGCGAGGTGCAGCTGCACTACCAGCCCAAGGTGGCCTTCGACGGCCGGGTGGTCGGCCTGGAGGCGCTGCTGCGCTGGGAGCGGCCCGGGCGCGGCCGGGTCAGCCCGGACGAGTTCGTCGGGCTGGCCGAGTCCAGCGGGCTGATGCCCCGGCTCACCGACTACGTGCTGGAGGCGGCGATCGGCCAGCTCGCCGCCTGGCGCGGGCAGGGCCTGCAGGTCCAGGTGGCGGTGAACGTCTCGCCGCGGGACGTGCTCAACCCCGGCTTCGCCCAGCGGGTGGCCGGTCACCTCGCCCGGCACCAGGTGCCCGCCCACGCGCTCCAGCTGGAGATCACCGAGCGGCTGCTGCTGGACGACTCGCGGCGGGCCGCCGACACCCTGGCCGAGCTGCGCCGGCACGGCGTCGGGATGTCGCTGGACGACTTCGGCACCGGCCACTCCTCGCTGGTGCGGCTGCGCAGCCTGCCGGTCGGCGAGCTGAAGATCGACCGCTCGTTCGTCTCCCGGATGGTCGCCGACGACCACGACGCCGCGGTGGTCCGCTGCTCGGTCGAGCTGGCGCACTCGCTCGGACTGACGGTGGTCGCCGAGGGGGTGGAGGACGACGAGACCTGGGAGCGGCTGCACGGGCTCGGGGTGGACGCCGTGCAGGGCTGGCTGGTCTCCGCCGCGCTCCCCGCCGACCAGGCCACCGCCTGGCTCCGGGTGCACCGCACCGGGCCGCCCTGCGCCGAGCGGCTGACCACGCTGGAGCGCTGGACCGGGCAGGCCGAACTGTCCCTGCCCGAGCCCCGGCTGCCGTACCCCGGGGTGCCCCGGCCGACCATCCCGAGCCAGGCCGGCCAGCCGCTGGTGCCGCCGCTCGCACAGCCCACCGAGACCGGGCTGCAGGCCCCGACCACCCCCCAGTAGCCCCGCCGGCGGAGGCCACGGTGGCGATCACGGTTCCGGGCCGCCGGGCCGCGCCCCCTAGGATGGTCTGCACAGACCGAGAGGACGGAGACCAGCGCGCGACCCAGCCGCCGGTCCCCGTCCCGGGCCGGCCACCCGTAGGTGCCCGGCCTCACCAGAACTCACCTTGAGGATCGCTGCATGCCTGGCATCACGCGCGAGGAGGTCGCCCACCTCGCCCGGCTGTCGCGTCTGGAGTTGCAGGCGGAGGAGCTGGACCACTTCGCCGAGCAGCTGGACGTGATCATCGGCGCGGTCGCCCGCGTTTCCGAGGTCGCCGGACAGGACGTCCCGCCGACCTCCCACCCGCTGCCGCTGACCAACGTCATGCGCGCGGACGAGGTGCGGCCGTCGCTCACCCCGGACCAGGCGCTGGCCGGCGCCCCGGCCGCCGAGGAGCAGCGCTTCCGGGTCCCGCAGATCCTCGGGGAGGACTGAACCACCATGACCGACCTGATCAAGTACACGGCCGCCGAGACCGCCGCCGCGATCTCCACCGGCCAGGTCAGCGCCGTCGAGGTGGCCCAGGCCCACCTGGACCGGATCGAGGCCGTCGACAAGAAGGTCAACGCCTTCCTGCACGTGGACACCGAGGGCGCGCTGGCCGCCGCCCGCGCGGTGGACGAGAAGCGCTCCCGGGGCGAGGAGCTCGGCCCGCTGGCCGGCGTCCCGCTCGCGCTGAAGGACGTCTTCACCACCAAGGGCGTGCCGACCACCTGCGGCTCCAAGATCCTCGAGGGCTGGCTCCCGCCGTACGACGCCACCCTGACGACCCGCCTGAAGGACGCGGGCGTGGTGATCCTCGGCAAGACCAACATGGACGAGTTCGCCATGGGGTCCTCCACCGAGAACAGCGCCTTCGGCCCGACCGGCAACCCGTGGGACCTCAGCCGGATCCCCGGCGGCTCCGGCGGCGGCTCGGCGGCCGCGCTGGCCGCGTTCGAGGCCCCGCTGGCGATCGGCACCGACACCGGCGGCTCGATCCGCCAGCCCGGCGCGGTCACCGGCACGGTCGGCGTCAAGCCCACCTACGGCTCGGTCTCCCGCTACGGCCTGGTCGCCTTCTCCTCCTCGCTGGACCAGGGCGGCCCGTGCGCCCGCACGGTGCTGGACGCCGCGCTGCTGCACGAGGCGATCGCCGGCCACGACCCGCTGGACTCCACCTCGATCGACGCGCCGGTCCCGGCCCTGGTCGAGGCCGCCAAGCTGCGTGACGTGCGCGGCATGCGGATCGGCGTGGTGAAGGAGTTCGCCGGCGAGGGCTACCAGGCCGGTGTGATGCAGCGCTTCGACGAGAGCGTGGAGCTGCTGCGCGAGCTGGGCGCCGAGGTCGTCGAGGTCTCCTGCCCGTCGTTCACCCTGGCGCTGCCGGCCTACTACCTGATCGCGCCCAGCGAGGCCTCCTCCAACCTGGCCCGCTTCGACGCGATGCGCTACGGCCTGCGGGTCGGCGACGACGGCAGCCGCTCGGCCGAGGACGTCACCGCGCTGACCCGGGAGGCCGGCTTCGGCCCCGAGGTCAAGCGCCGGATCATCCTGGGCACCTACGCGCTGTCCTCGGGCTACTACGACGCGTACTACGGCTCGGCGCAGAAGGTCCGGACACTGATCTCGCGCGCCTTCGACGAGGCCTTCGCGACCTGCGACGTGCTGATCTCGCCGACCACTCCGACCACCGCCTTCCCGATCGGCGAGCGCGCCGACGACCCGATGGCGATGTACCTGGCGGACCTCTGCACGATCCCCTCGAACCTCGCGGGCAACGCGGCCATGTCGCTGCCCTGCGGTCTGGCCCCGGAGGACAATCTCCCGGTCGGCCTGCAGATCATCGCACCCGCGATGGCGGACGACCGCCTGTACCGCGTGGGCGGCGCCGTCGAGGCCGCACTCAACGACAAGTGGGGGCACCCCCTGCTGGAGGAGGCACCGGCACTGTGAGCAAGATCGAGAAGGCCAAGGGCTTCAAGCACACGAAGCCCGGTCTCTGGCTGTCCATCGGTACCAGCGCCTTCGGCGCCCTGGGCATCGCCAAGGACGTCCGCAAGGCGCGCAGCGAGCAGGACAAGCTGCTCCTGGCCAATGCCGTGATCGGCGCGCTGGCCCTGGTCACCAGCACCGCGCTGCTGCTGCGCGAGCTCAAGCAGCTCGGCAGCGACGACGTGCTGGCGGGCTGACCGCCCGTCGGGTCCGGCCGTAGCCCCGGCGGCGCGGCCGGACCCACCCCCCGAACTTCTCTGAGCTACGAAGGGACGCTGTGAGCGTCATGAACCTGGTCTCGTTCGAGGACGCCCTCGCGTCGTACGACCCGGTGATGGGCCTGGAGGTCCACGTCGAGCTGGGCACCAAGACGAAGATGTTCTGCGGCTGTTCGACCGAGCTGGGGGCCGAGCCGAACAGCCAGGTCTGCCCGACCTGCCTGGGCCTGCCCGGCTCGCTGCCGGTGGTCAACTCGGTCGGCGTGGAGTCGGCGGTCAAGATCGGCCTGGCGCTGAACTGCGAGATCGCCGAGTGGTGCCGCTTCGCGCGGAAGAACTACTTCTACCCGGACATGCCGAAGAACTTCCAGACCTCGCAGTACGACGAGCCGATCGCCTTCAACGGCTACCTCGACGTGCAGTTGGAGGACGGCGAGGTCTTCCGGGTCGAGATCGAGCGCGCCCACATGGAGGAGGACACCGGCAAGTCTACCCACGTCGGCGGTGCGACCGGCCGGATCCACGGCGCCTCGCACTCGCTGCTGGACTACAACCGGGCCGGCATCCCGCTGATCGAGATCGTCACCAAGCCGATCCAGGGCGCCGGCGAGCGGGCCCCCGAGGTCGCCAAGGCGTACGTCGCCGAACTGCGCGAGCTGATCAAGGCGCTGGGCGTCTCCGAGGCCCGGATGGACAAGGGCCAGATGCGCTGCGACGTCAACCTCTCGCTGCGCCCGAACGGCACCGAGACCTTCGGCACCCGCTCGGAGACCAAGAACGTCAACTCGCTGCGCTCGGTCGAGCGGGCCGCCCGGTTCGAGATCCAGCGGCACGCCACGGTGCTGACCGACGGCGGCACGATCATCCAGGAGACCCGGCACTTCCACGAGGACGACGGCACCACCACCTCCGGCCGGATCAAGGACAACGCCGAGGACTACCGGTACTTCCCGGAGCCCGACCTGGTCCCGATCGCCCCGGCCCGGGAGTGGGTCGAGGAGCTGCGGGCCGCGCTGCCCGAGCTGCCCCGGGTCCGCCGGGCCCGGCTGCAGGCCGAGTGGGGACTCTCCGACAAGGAGATGCAGTCGGTGCTCAACGCCGGCGCGGTCGAGCCGATCCTGGAGACCATCGCCGCCGGTGCCCCGGCCGACCAGGCCCGCAAGTGGTGGCTGGGCGAGCTGGCCCGGCGCGCCAACGAGACCGGCACCGAGCTTTCCGAGCAGCCGATCACCCCGGTCCAGGTGGCCCGGGTCTGCGCGCTGGTCGCCGAGGGCAAGCTCAACGACAAGCTGGCCCGCCAGGTGATCGAGGGCGTGCTGGCCGGCGAGGGCGAGCCGGACGAGGTGGTGGCCGCCCGCGGCCTGGCCGTCGTCTCGGACGACTCCGCGCTCGGTGCCGCCGTCGACCAGGCGATCGCGGAGAACGCCGCGGTGGCCGACAAGATCCGCGACGGCAAGATCGCCGCGGTCGGCGCGCTGGTCGGCGCGGTCATGAAGGCCACCCGTGGCCAGGCCGACGCGGCCCGGGTGAAGGACCTGATCCTGGAGCGCCTCGGCCAGTAGTCACGGCCCTCCAACGGCTCGTGGCCGCCCCCGCGTCGGGGCGGCCACGAGCCGTTCGGCATGCCGCCAAGGCCCGCGGGCGGCGCGTGGCCCGGCGCATCGACGCACACGCCCCGGCGCGCATGCTTCGTCATGTGCGCTACGGCCAACCGGGCCGATCTGGTGGAAGCGGGTGCATATCCCTACTCTCGGACCATTACTCTAAGTTGAGTGTGCGTGTCGTTGAGTGACCGAAGTGGTGCAGTGTCCCGGCTGGGAACACGGGTGCGGGGTCCCGCTGTGGCCAAGCCTCGGGCTGGAGGGGGAGGTGCCGGGTGAACCCCGCCGAAGCCGTGCCGTCCACCGTTGCGTGTCCGTCCGCCGTCCGCCTCTCCCCGCGCCCCGGCTCCGCTCCGGTGGGGCGGCCGCCCCGGCCGGGTCCGCCGGGGCGGGGTGGAGCGCCGGCCGGTAACCGCCTGCCCGGTCTGTTGCTCGTCCTGGGCTGCCTGGTCTACGCGCTGGGCGCCGCGGTGGGCTGGGGATCGCCCGGACTCGCGGCGTTCATGGGGGACTTCGGGCTGGCCGGCGCGGCGCTCGCGGCCGCGCTCTCCTGCCTGGCGCACGGCTGCACGGTGCCCGGCCCGGCCCGGCCGGCCTGGCTGCTGTTCGGCCTCTCCTCGCTGGTGGTGGCGTTCGGCGACGGCACCTGGGGCTGGTACGAGGTGGTGCTCGGCCGGGCCCAGCAACCGGCCGACTCCCCGGCCGCCTTCGCCTTCCTGCTGTTCGCCCCGCTGGCCGTCACCGGCCTGCTGGTGCTGGCCCAGCGGCCGCGCGGCGCGGCCGGCTGGTTCTGCCTGCTGCTGGACGCCTGGCTGGTGGCGGGCTCGCTCTTCACACTGAGCTGGAGCCTGGCACTGGGCCGGACCGCGCACGGCGAGACCGGTGGTGACCCGCTCCGGCTGGCCTTCAAACTCGCCTACCCGGTGCTGGACATCCTGATGGTCTCGCTGGTGGTCGGGCTGCGGTTCCGCAGCCGGGAGGGCAACCGGGCCGCGGTGCACACCGCGATGCTGGGCCTGGCGGTCACCGTGATCTGCGACGCGCTGTTCACCTCGCCCGCGCTGCGCAAGGGCTACCACTCCGGCGGCTTCCTGGACGCCGGCTGGTTCGCCGGCAGCCTGCTGCTCGCGTTCGCGCCCTGGTCGGCGCAGTGGCGGCGGCGCCAGCCCAGTCGCGAACACCCCTCGGCCGGTGGGGCGCCGCGTCGCCGGGTCGCCTCGACCTTCAGCGCGCTCACCCCGTACGCCGCCGCCTCGGTCTGCACCGCGGGCATCCTCTACAACGCCCTCGGAGGTCACCCGATGGACCGGGTGGTGATCGTGGTCGCCTGTACCGTCGGCCTCGCACTGATCGTCCGTCAGGGCATCATGCTGCTGGACAACCTCTCGCTGGCCCAGGAACTGGCCCAGAAGGAGGCGCACTTCCGCTCGTTGGTGCAGGGCTCCAGCGACGTCATCATGATCACGGGCGCCAACGGCGTGCTCTCGTACGTCAGTCCGGCCGCGCTCGGGGTCTACAGCCGCGACCCGGAGGAGCTGGTGGGCGGCCGGCTGCTGGACCTGGTGCACCCGGAGGACGCCGACCGGGTGGTCGGCGAGGTGCGCCGGTTCCTGGCCCGAAGCCGGCGCCTGGCACGGCAGTTGACCCACGCACCGGCCCGCAGCGAGCCCAGCGCCCGGGTGGAGTGCCGGATCCGGGCCGGCGGTGGCGAGTGGGTGCACGTGGAGTCCACCGTCAACCGGTACCGCGACGGGCTGATCCTGAACAGCCGGGACGTCACCGAACGGGTCCGGCTGCAGGCCCAGTTGCAGCACAACGCGTTCCACGACCCGCTCACCGACCTGCCCAACCGGGCGCTCTTCGCCGAGCGGCTGCGGACCGCGCTGGGCAACCGCGGCGGCGACGGCCCGCGCGAGCACAGCTACGAGGCGGTCGGCTCGCTCGCGGTGCTCTTCCTCGACCTGGACGGCTTCAAGGCGGTCAACGACAGCGCCGGCCACCAGGCCGGCGACGAGCTGCTGGTGCAGGCGGCCCGCCGGTTGCAGGGCGCGGTCCGTTCCGGCGACACGGTGGCCCGCTTCGGCGGCGACGAGTTCGCCGTGCTGGTCTGTGGCCCGCCCGGCCGCTCGCAGGTGCAGGAGCTGGCCGAGCGGCTGCGCCGGGCGCTCTCCGAGCCCTACTGGATCGGCGGCTCCGAACTCGGGGTGGCCGCCAGCATCGGGATCGCCTTCGGGCCCGCCGAACCGGACCCGCTGGGCCGCCGGGTGCCGGTCGAGCCCGGCCAGCTGGCCGACGAGCTGATGCGCAACGCGGACCTCGCGATGTACCAGGCCAAGTCCCAGGGCAAGGGCCAGGTGGTGCTCTACAGCCCGGCGATGCGGGCCGACGTGCAGCGCCGCCGGGAGCTGGAGGACCGGTTGCGGCTGGCCGTCCGGGAGGGCAGCTTCGCGCTGCTCCACCAGCCCGTGGTGGACCTGCGCAGCGGCGCGGTCACCGGGGTCGAGGCGCTGGCCCGCTGGCGCTCGGCGCAGGGCCTGCTGCTCACCCCCGCCGAGTTCCTGGGCAGCGCCGACCACGGTGACGCCGCCGCCCGGTTCTCCCGCTGGCTGCTCCAGCAGGCGGTCGCGGAGGCCGCGGTGCGCCGGGACGGCGGCCGGTTCCGGTCCACCGCCGTGCCGGTCTGGATCCGGCTGACCGCCGAGCGGCTCTGCTCGCCGGGGGTGTACGAGACGATCGCCGGCTCACTGCGGGACACCGGCCTGCCGCCCGGCCAGCTGGTGATCGAGCTGGCCCGGACCGGCCCGGACAGCATGGCGGACGAGCTGGGCCGGCGGCTGGCCGCGCTGCGCCGGCTCGGCGTGGGCACCGCGGTGGCCGGCTTCGGGGCCGGCGGCGGCTCGCTGGGCGCGCTGGCCCGGCTGCCGTTCGACGCGCTCAAGCTGGACCGCTCGCTGGTCCAGGAGGTGGCCGACTCGCCGCGCAGCCGGGCGCTGGCCGGCCACGCGCTGCGGCTCGGCCGGGACCTCGGGCTGGTCACCGGTGCGGAAGGGGTGGACCAGCCGCGCCAGGTGACGGTGCTCCAGGAGCTGGGCTGCCGGCACGGGCAGGGCCTGGCCTTCGCGCAGCCACTGGACGAGTACCGGCTGCGTCGGGCGCTGGCCCGCCGGCTCTACCCGCTGCCCCGGCCGGTCGGCGCGATGTCCGCCCGGCGGGCCTACCTGGCCGCCGCCGACGCCCGTTCGGGTGGTCGTCCGCAATCCGGCCCGGGCCGGCTGGCGCACCACCACGGGCCGCTGGACCTGCCGGAACGGCGGCCGGTGGCGGGCCCGGGAGGCGGTTCCAGCACGGGTCCGCATGGCGAGACGGTGATCCCGCCCGCTTGACACTGGCCGTCGCGCAGGAGGAAGGTCGGTGCCATGCGCACCCGAATTCTCGTACTTGGCGGGCGCGTCGGCTGAGCGGGCTGTCACGCCCGACTCGTTGCAGACCGACGCGCCACCCCTCGCATGCCCTGGGCACGAGGGGTTTTTTGTTGCACTCATTCCGCTGGACCACCGCTGTACCGCCCATCCGAATCGACCGAAAATGGGAAGAAACGGACAGGCATCCGGCGACCGGCCCACCCGGCAGCACCCTCGGGCCCGGGCCGGCACAATCCGAGAAGAGACAGGCAGATGACTGAGCACACGGCATCCCCCCGCCGCGGGGACACCCCGGCCGCCCCGTCCCAAGGCGCCCACGCTGTGGTCGAGACGATGACCGGAGCGCAGTCGCTCATCCGCTCTCTCGAGGCCGTGGGTGCGGACACCATCTTCGGGATCCCGGGCGGCGCGATCCTGCCCGCCTACGACCCGCTGATGGACTCGGTGAAGGTCCGGCACATCCTGGTCCGGCACGAGCAGGGGGCCGGCCACGCCGCCACCGGCTACGCGCAGGCCACCGGACGGGTCGGGGTCTGCATGGCCACCTCGGGGCCGGGTGCCACCAACCTGGTGACCCCGATCGCCGACGCCTACATGGACTCGGTGCCGATGGTGGCGATCACCGGCCAGGTCGCCTCCAAGGCGATCGGCACCGACGCCTTCCAGGAGGCGGACATCTGCGGCATCACGATGCCGATCACCAAGCACAACTTCCTGGTCACCGACCCGGCCGAGATCCCCCGGGTGATCGCCGAGGCCTTCCACATCGCCGCCACCGGCCGTCCCGGTCCGGTCCTGGTGGACATCGCCAAGGACGCGCTGCAGGCCACCACCACCTTCCGCTGGCCGGTGGAGACCTCGCTGCCCGGCTACCGGCCGGTGACCAAGCCGCACGCCAAGCAGATCCGGGAGGCGGCCAAGCTGCTGGTCGCCTCGAAGCGTCCGGTGCTGTACGTGGGTGGCGGGGTGCTCAAGGCGGGTGCCACCGCCGAGCTGCGGATCCTGGCCGAGCTGACCGGCGCGCCGGTGGTCACCACGCTGATGGCACTGGGCGCCTTCCCGGACAGCCACCCGCAGCACCTGGGGATGCCCGGCATGCACGGCAGCGTCCCCGCGGTCACCGCGCTGCAGAAGGCGGACCTGCTGTTCACCCTCGGGGCCCGGTTCGACGACCGGGTCACCGGCAAGCTGGACAGCTTCGCGCCGTACGCCAAGGTGGTCCACGCGGACATCGACCCGGCCGAGATCGGCAAGAACCGCCCGGCCGACGTGCCGATCGTGGGCGACGCGCGCGAGGTGCTGGCCGACCTGATCGTCGCGGTCCAGGCCGAGCACGAGGCCGGCCGCAAGGGCGACTACGCGGACTGGTGGGTGAAGCTCAACGCCTGGAAGAAGACCTACCCGCTGGGTTACGAGCCGGCCCCGGCCGGCGAGTTGTCGCCGCAGCAGGTCATCGAGCGGATCGGCCAGTTGGTCGGCCCGGAGGCGATCTACGCCGCCGGCGTGGGCCAGCACCAGATGTGGGCCTCGCAGTTCATCAGCTACGAGAAGCCGGCCAGCTGGCTCAACTCGGGCGGCGCGGGCACCATGGGCTACGCCGTGCCGGCCGCGATGGGAGCCAAGGCGGGCCGGCCGGACGCCGTGGTCTGGGCGATCGACGGTGACGGCTGCTTCCAGATGACCAACCAGGAGCTGGTCACCTGCGCGCTGAACAACATCCCGATCAAGGTCGCCGTGATCAACAACGGCTCGTTGGGGATGGTCCGGCAGTGGCAGACCCTCTTCTACAACCAGCGTTACTCGCACACCGTGCTGCACGCCGGCCCCGAGCACGACGGAGTCGCACCGCCGCCGCAGGGCACCCGGATCCCCGACTTCGTCCTGCTCGCCGAGGCGATGGGCTGCGTCGGCCTGCGCTGCGAGCGGCCGGAGGACCTGGACGCGGTGATCAAGCAGGCGATGGAGATCAACGACCGCCCGGTGGTGATCGACTTCATCGTCCACCAGGACGCCATGGTCTGGCCGATGGTCGCGGCCGGCACCAGCAACGACGAGATCCTCTTCGCCCGCGACGTCCGTCCCGACTTCGGCGACGACACCGACTGAGCGCCCCGACCGTCCCGATAGAGAGAAACCACATGTCCAAGCACACGCTCTCCGTCCTGGTCGAGAACAAGCCCGGCGTGCTCGCCCGCATCGCCGCGCTGTTCTCCCGTCGGGGCTTCAACATCGACTCCCTCGCCGTCGGCCCGACCGAGCACCCGGACGTCTCCCGGATGACCATCGTGGTCAACGTCGAGGACCTGCCGTTGGAGCAGGTCACCAAGCAGCTCAACAAGCTGGTCAATGTGATAAAGATCGTCGAGCTCGACCAGTCCGCTGCGATCCAGCGGGAACTGGTCCTGGTCAAGGTCCGGGCCGACAACGAGACCCGGTCCCAGATCGTCGAGATCGTGCAGCTCTTCCGCGCCAAGACCGTGGACGTGTCGCCGGACGCCGTCACCGTCGAGGCCACCGGCAGCTCGGACAAGCTCGAGGCGATGCTCCGGATGCTGGAGCCGTACGGCGTCAAGGAGCTCGTGCAGTCGGGCCTGGTGGCGATCGGGCGCGGTGCCCGGTCGATCACCGACCGCTCGCTGCGCGCGCTCGACCGCAGCGCCTGATCGCGTCTCACCACCTGAGCGGATCTCACCAACCCCCCACCCCTCGCGCGTACGGTGGCCTGAGCACCTACGCGACATCACGCAAGGAGAAGTTCCACCGTGGCCGAGCTGTTCTACGAAGACGACGCCGACCTGTCCATCATCCAGGGCCGCAAGGTCGCGGTGATCGGCTACGGCAGCCAGGGCCACGCCCACGCGCTGTCGCTGCGCGACTCCGGGGTGGACGTCCGGGTCGGCCTGAAGCCGGAGTCGAAGTCCCGGGCCGCCGCCGAGGAGGCCGGCCTGCGGGTGGTCACCCCGGCCGAGGCCGCCGCCGAGGCCGACGTGATCATGATCCTGGTGCCGGACCCGATCCAGGCCGACGTCTACGAGGCGGACATCAAGCCGCACCTGAAGGCGGGCGACGCGCTCTTCTTCGGCCACGGCCTGAACATCCGCTACGGCTTCATCAAGCCCCCGGCGGACGTGGACGTCTGCATGGTCGCCCCGAAGGGCCCGGGCCACCTGGTCCGCCGCCAGTACGAGGAGGGTCGCGGCGTCCCGTGCATCGTGGCCGTCGAGCAGGACGCCAGCGGCAAGGCGTTCGCGCTGGCGCTGTCGTACGCCAAGGGCATCGGCGGCACCAAGGCCGGCGTCATCAAGACCACCTTCACCGAGGAGACCGAGACCGACCTCTTCGGTGAGCAGGCCGTGCTGTGCGGCGGCACCGCCGCCCTGGTCAAGGCCGGGTTCGAGACCCTGGTCGAGGCCGGCTACCAGCCGGAGATCGCCTACTTCGAGTGCCTGCACGAGCTGAAGCTGATCGTCGACCTGATGTACGAGGGCGGCCTGGAGAAGATGCGCTGGTCGGTCTCCGAGACCGCCGAGTGGGGTGACTACGTCACCGGCCCGCGGATCATCACCGACGCCACCAAGGCCGAGATGAAGAAGGTCCTGGCGGAGATCCAGGACGGCACCTTCGCCAAGACCTGGATCGCCGAGTACAAGGCCGGTCTGCCGAAGTACAACGAGTACAAGACCGCCGACTCCGAGCACCTGCTGGAGACCACCGGCAAGGAGCTGCGCAAGCTGATGAGCTGGGTCAAGGACGCCTGATCCGGCCGTGCGGTCGACCGGGGGCAGGTCCGGAACGGGACCTGCCCCCGGCGGCGTGCCCGCCGCGGGTGTACACCCCGGCGGATCCCGTGCGGGTGATTTCGCCGCACGGGCACAGGAAATCACCCCGTCCGTCGATAGACTTCCGAGTGCGCGTCAAGGCCCACAGCGTCGTGCGTCTACCTACGCGGCATGCCACCAACACCCCCAGCGCCAGCCGGAGTTCCGTGCCGGCCATGCCACCCACGTGCCGAGCGGTGGGGGAGTATCCGGACAGTAAGGACAAACTGTCGTGAGCACTGTGACCTCCCGAAGCGCCGTCGTGCTGATCGCCGAAGAGCTGTCGCCCGCCACCGTTGACGCCCTGGGGCCGGACTTCGAGATCCGGCACTGCGACGGAGCGGACCGCAACGAGCTCCTGACCGCCATCGCGGACGTGGACGCCATCCTGATCCGTTCCGCCACCAAGGTCGACGCGGAGGCGCTGGCCGCCGCCAAACGGCTCAAGGTGGTGGCCCGGGCCGGTGTCGGCCTGGACAACGTCGACGTCGCCGCCGCCACCAAGGCCGGCGTGATGGTCGTCAACGCGCCGACCTCCAACATCGTCACCGCCGCCGAGCTCGCCTGCGGGCTGCTGATCTCGGTGGCGCGCAACATCGCGCCGGCCAACTCCGCGCTCAAGGCCGGGGAGTGGAAGCGCAACAAGTACACCGGTGTCGAACTCGCCGAGAAGACCCTCGGCGTGGTCGGCCTCGGCCGGATCGGCGTGCTGGTCGCCCAGCGGATGTCGGCCTTCGGGATGAAGATCGTCGCCTACGACCCCTACATCCAGGCCGCCCGGGCGGCCCAGATGGGCGTCAAGCTGGTCACGCTGGACGAGCTGCTGGAGTGCTCCGACTTCATCACCGTGCACCTGCCGAAGACCCCGGAGACCATCGGCCTGATCGGCGACGACGCGCTGCACAAGGTCAAGCCGACCGTGCGGATCGTCAACGCGGCCCGCGGCGGCATCGTGGACGAGGCCGCGCTGGCCGCCGCGCTGCGCGAGGGTCGGGTGGCCGGCGCCGGGCTCGACGTCTACGCCAAGGAACCGTGCACCGACTCGCCGCTCTTCACCTTCGACAACGTGGTGGCCACCCCGCACCTGGGCGCCTCCACCGACGAGGCGCAGGAGAAGGCCGGCATCGCGGTCGCCAGGTCGGTCCGCCTCGCGCTGGCCGGTGAGCTGGTGCCGGACGCGGTCAACGTCCAGGGCGGCGTGATCGCCGAGGACGTCCGGCCGGGTCTGCCGCTGGCCGAGAAGCTGGGCCGGATCTTCACCGCGCTGGCCGGCGAGGTGGCCGTCCGGCTCGACGTCGAGGTCCGCGGCGAGATCACCCAGTACGACGTCAAGGTGCTCGAACTCTCGGCACTGAAGGGCGTGTTCGAGGACGTGGTGGCGGAGACCGTGTCCTACGTCAACGCCCCGCTGTTCGCCCAGGAGCGCGGCGTCGAGGTCCGGCTGACTACCAGCAGCGAGAGCCCCGAGCACCGCAACGTGATCACGGTGCGCGGCACCCTGGCCGACGGCACCGAGGTGGCCATCTCCGGCACCCTCGCCGGCCCGAAGCAGCAGCAGAAGATCGTCGGCGTGGACACCTTCGACGTGGACGTCGCGCTCACCGACCACATGGCCTTCTTCAAGTACGAGGACCGGCCCGGCGTGGTCGGCACCCTCGGCCGGATTCTCGGCGACGCGGGCATCAACATCGCCGGCATGCAGGTCGCCCGGGTCGGGGCCTCCCAGGACGCGCTCGCCTCGCTCACCGTGGACAGCGAGATCCCGCAGGAGGTGCTGGCCGAGATCGCCAGCGAGATCGGCGCCAAGTTCGCCCGCTCGGTGGACCTCGGCTGACGGTCCTCCCGCACGGCGCAGCGGAGCCCGCCCCCTGTCGGGGGCGGGCTCCGCTCGTTCCGGGTGACCCACCGTCTCAGATAGTAGGAAATCCAACTACTCGTGCAGACAGCTCGCGGGGCGCGGGCGTACCGTGAAAGAGCCGCACGGTCAGCCGCCCTCCCGGCCCCACCAGTCGCCCGGAGTACCCGGCCCGTGCGTGCCGTACGCATCGTGGCGGGTGACCCCCGCCTGGCGTACCCCCTCCTCTCACTCGCTCCCCCGTGAACCGAAGGAGTCCGGTATGCCCTCCACCGCTGCCCTGCTCACCCGCCACGCCCCCGAGACCGGGCGCCCCGCCGCGCCGGCGCGCCGCCGGCGCCACCGGACCGAGCCGCACCCGACGGCCGCCGCGGCGGCGCTGCAGCGCTCACTCGACCGTCGGGACAACGGCGGTGAGACCGGCCACTGCTGACGTCAGCTCAGTCGTCACCCGTTCGGCCTGACTCGACGTCACTCCATGGGGTGACGCGGTCGGCCGGGCGGGTGACGACGGTGGCCGGCACCGGCGCGATGATCGTAATTTGAGGCCTCCGGAAGGGTGATCGACGTCCGCAGGGCGCGGGCGACGCGAGGCCGCGCGGCGCTCGTGTGCGGATCAGGCCGCCCCTCCGGGGGAGGCCGCTGTGCGCAACCGACCGTCCCGCCCCCGGGCCCCGCGGATCGGGCTCACCCTGGCGCTGCTGGCCGGACCCGCCGCACTCGTCGCACTGCCACCGCCCGGGCCCCCGCCGGCGGGGTCGGTGGCGGCCGGGCGGCTGGTGGCGCAGACCGTGCCGCGGCCGGCCGCCCGGCAGACCGTGCTGCTCGAACTGGACACCGAACCCGTCGCCCCGGTCTGGCGGCGGGCCGCCGAGCGGGCCCGGCGGGAGCTGCGCTCGGCACCGGCCGTGCGGCGGGCCGCCGCCACCGCGGGCCGCGACCAGCACGGCCGGGCGGACGCGGCGCTGGACCGGCTGGAGCGCGGGCTCGGCCCGGACGTCCGGGTGCTCTACCGGACCCGGACCCTGGTCACCGGCCTCGCCGTGAACGCGCCCGTCGACCGGCTGGCCGCGTTGCGCGCCCGCCCCGGCGTCCGGGCCGTGCACCCGATCGCGCCCAAGCAGCGCGCCAACGCCCACTCCGTGCCGCTCACCGGCGCGCCCGCGGTCTGGGCCGGCCTGCCCGGCGGCACCGGCGAGGGCGTGACCATCGGGATCATCGACAGCGGCATCGACTACACCCACGCCGACTTCGGCGGTCCGGGCACCGAGGCGGCCTACCACTCGGTCGACCCCGGCCGGCCCGCCCCGCCCGCGCTCTTCCCGAACGCCAAGGTGGTCGGCGGGCAGGACCTGGTCGGCGACGACTACGACCCGGACCCGGGCGCGGCGGCCTTCCAGCCCGTACCGCACCCCGGCCCCAACCCGCTGGACTGCGCCCGGAACGGCCACGGCACGCACGTCGCCGGCACCGCCGCGGGCTACGGCGTCAGCGCGGACGGGCGGACGTACCACGGCCCCTACCGCCCCGGCCTGGACCCGGCCGGCTTCCGGGTCGGCCCCGGTGCCGCGCCCGGCGCCAAGCTCTACGCGATCAAGGTGTTCGGCTGCCAGGGCTCCACCGAGCAACTGGCGCACGCCCTCGACCTGGCCGCCGACCCCGGCCAGAACGGCGACCTCGCCGACCGCCTCGACGTGGTCAACCTCTCGCTCGGCAGCCGCTTCGGCGACCCCGACGACGCCGACGCGCTCGCCGCCGACAGGCTCGCCGAAGCCGGCACGGTGGTGGTCGCCTCGGCCGGCAACGACGGCGACGTCTACGGGGTCGGGGGCAGCCCCGGGGTCGCCGCCCGGGTGGTCGCGGTGGCCGCCTCGGTCGACGGCCACGGGGACGCGGACGGCGTGCGGGTGCTCTCCCCGCCCGCGCTGGCCGGGCTGGTGCCGGTCCACCGGAGCGCCGACTACCGGGACTGGAGCGGCCGGGAGGTGGCCGGCCCGCTGGCCGCGCCGGCCGACCAGGAGGACGGCTGCGCGCCGTTCTCCCGGGCCGACGCCGCCCGGCTGCGCGGCCGGATCGCGCTGCTCGCCTGGCAGACCCGGGACGCCGAGCGGGCCTGCGGCTCCGCCGCCCGCGCCGACCACGCCGCGGACGCGGGCGCGCTGGGCGCGCTGCTGCTCGCCGACGGCGACCAGCTCGGCGAGATCTCCGGCGACGACCGGATCCCCGAGGCGATCCTCGCCCCGGCCGACGGCGAACGGCTGCGGCAGGCCGCCGCGACCGGGGAGGTGCGGGTCGGGCTGGCCGGCGCCGGCAGCCCTCCGCACGGCGCGGTCGCCCAGGACCAGCCCGGGCGGGTGGACACCCTGACCGACTTCAGCTCGCGCGGGATCGGGGTGCCCGGGCTGGTCAAGCCCGACCTGGCCGCACCCGGGGAGACCATCTGGTCGGCGCTGGCCGGCAGCGGCGGCCAGGGCACCCGGGACGACGGGACGTCCATGGCGGCCCCGCACGTCAGCGGGATCGCCGCGCTGGTCCGGGCCGCCCACCCCGACTGGACGGTGGAGCAGATCAAGGCCGCGCTGATGAACACCGCCGGGGACACCTGGGCGGGCCCGGACCACTCCGGGCCGGTCCACGGGCCCGAGCGGGCCGGCGCCGGGCGGGTCCGGGCGGACCGCGCGGTGACCACCCCGGCCGTCGCCTACGCGGTGGGGGAGCGGGCCGGGGCGGTCGGCGTCTCCTTCGGGCCGCTGCCGGTCACCGGGCCGCTCCGGCTCAGCCGGGAGGTCGAGGTGCACAACCTCTCGGCCGCGCCGGTCGAGTACACCAGCGGCTACCGGGCGGCGACCGAGCTGCCGGGTGCGCGGATCGAGCTGTCGCCCGGCCGGCTGACCGTGCCGGCCGGTGGGAGCGCCCGGCTGACCGTCACGCTGGCGGTACCCGGGCCGCTCGACCGGGTGCCCGACCCGACCCTCACGCTCACCCAGGGCGGCCGGGCCCGGGCCTACCGCGGGGAGCTCTCCGGGCGGGTGGTGCTCAGCCCGGTCGGCCCGGCCGGGTCGGAACTGCGGGTCCCGCTGCTGGCCGCGCCGCGCGCCGCCTCCGAGCTGACGGCCACCGCCGGCGCGGTGCCACCGCGGTCCGGCGGGCCCGGGAGCGGCCCGGTGGACACCCCGCTCACCGTGACCGGCCGGGGCGCGGCCACCGCGGCCGGCGGACCGACCGGGCTGATCAGCGGCTTCGAGCTGGGCGGCGAGGGGGCGCGCTGGCCGGACTGCCCGGCGGCCGGGCAGTCCGGCCAGCACTGCGCGGAGCGGCCCGGTGAACGGTCGGCCGACCTGCGGGCGGTCGGCGCGGCCTCCGACCTGCCGGCGGTCGGCGAGGCCGCCGCCGGGGCGGGCGGCGGGCCGCTGGACCCCGGCACCCTCTACCTGGCCGCCGTGAGCTGGGCGCCGGCCGCCGCACCGGTGGGCCTCACGGCCGTCCGGGTCTCGCTGGACACCGACGGGGACGGGGTGGCCGACGCGGTGGTGATGGCCGACCGGCTGCCCGGCAGCGACGTGCTGGTGGCCCGCACGGTGGACGCCCGGACCGGCCGTCAGCTCGACGTCCAGCCGCTCGACGCGCGCTGGGGCGAGACCGACACCGACCTGCTGGACAGCGACACCGTGGTGCTGCCGGTCCGGCTCTCCGCGCTGCCCCGGCTGCGGTCGGACGCCAGCCGGATCCGCTACGCCGTCTGGACCGGCCACCCCGGCGGCTCGCCCGACCCCGCGGACGCGCTCTCCTCGATCGGCTTCGCCGGCTCCCGGCCCAGCCTGGAGATCGACGTCCGGCACCCCGCGGTCGAGCTCCGCGCCGGCCTCGCCGGGCCGGCCGCGATCGTCGCTCCCGAACGCCCCGGCACCACCCTGATCGTCCGCCGCACCAACCCCGCCCCGGCCCGCCTGTTGCTGGTCCACCACCTCAACCCGGACGGCCGCCGTGCCCAACTGCTGACCGTGCAGTGACCCCGGCGCGCGCCCGTCCGGCGCGCCCCCGCGGTGCGCCGCCGTGCCTGCTCGTTCGGGTGATCGGACGGGGAAGCCCGCGGGTAGCCTGAAGTCGGCCGCGAGAATCCCGGTATGGGAGTAACCATGAGCGTCGCACCGCACCCCGAATGGCCGACGCCTCCGATCGGAGGCTGGACGGCCGAGGATCTCGACCGGCTCCCGAACCTGCCTCCGCACACGGAGCTGATCGACGGGAGCCTGGTCTTCGTGAGCCCGCAGACGATCTTCCACAGCTGGGCCATGAACCTTCTGAGGAATGGTCTGGCATCGGCGGTACCGCCCGGTTGGGAGGCGTGGCAGGAGATGACCGTCGTGCTGGGGCCGCGCAACCGCCCGGAGCCCGACCTGGTGGTGGTGCGGGCCGAGGCGCGTACCGGCCTCGAGCAGACCGCCTTCCTGCCCGAGGACGTCCTGCTCGCCGTCGAGGTGGTCTCCCCCGACTCCGTCGAGCGCGACCGGGACGCCAAGCCCCGCAAGTACGCCGCCGCGGGCATCCGGTACTTCTGGCGGGTGGAGAACGACGAGGGCCGTGCGGTGGTCTACTGCTACGAGCTCGACCCGGCCACCAGGGCGTACGGCGTCCCGGCCATCCACCACGACGTGCTCAAGCTCGACCACCCCTTCCCGTTGGAGATCGACCTCACCTTCCGCTGACCCACCCTCAGCGTCCGTATGGTGGACGATGGGTGTCAGGGGCTGGGACGCGGAGTAGGGTCTGGCGCATGGCACGCAACCTTCGTCTCGCAGTGATTCCCGGTGACGGCATCGGCCAGGAGGTCGTGGCCGAGGGGCTCAAGGTGCTCACCGCGGTGCTCCCGGCCGACGTGAAGGTGGAGGCCACCGAGTACGACCTCGGCGCCCGCCGCTACCACCGGACCGGCGAGACGCTGCCGGACGGCGTGCTGGCGGAGCTGAAGACCAAGGACGCCATCCTGCTCGGCGCGATCGGCGATCCTTCGGTGCCGTCCGGGGTGCTGGAGCGGGGGCTGCTGCTCAAGCTGCGGTTCGCCTTCGACCACCACATCAACCTGCGCCCGGGCAAGCTGTTCCCCGGGGTGCGGTCGCCGCTGGCGGGCTCGCCCGAGATCGACTTCGTGGTGGTCCGCGAGGGCACCGAGGGCCCGTACGTGGGCAACGGCGGTTCGCTGCGCACCGGCACCGAGCACGAGGTGGCCACCGAGGTCAGCCTCAACACCGCCTACGGGATCGAGCGGGTGGTCCGCGACGCCTACCGCCGGGCCGCCGCCCGTCCGCGCAAGAAGCTCACCCTGGTCCACAAGAACAACGTGCTGGTGCACGCCGGCCACCTGTGGAGCCGGATCTTCCAGCAGGTCGGCCAGGAGTTCCCCGAGGTCAGCACCGACTACCTGCACGTGGACGCGGCGACGATCTTCTTCGTCACGCAGCCCGAGCGGTTCGACGTGATCGTCACCGACAACCTGTTCGGCGACATCCTGACCGACCTGGCAGCCGCCGTCACCGGCGGCATCGGCCTGGCGGCGAGCGGCAACATCAACCCGACCGGTGACTTCCCGTCGATGTTCGAGCCGGTGCACGGCTCGGCGCCGGACATCGCCGGCCAGGGCAAGGCCGACCCGACCGCCACCGTGCTGTCGGTCGCCATGCTCCTGGAGCACCTGGGCTTCACGGCCGAGGCGGCCAAGGTGGAGGCGGCGGTCGCCGCCGACCTGGCCGAGCGCACCGGCACCCGCAGCACCTCGCAGGTCGGCGACGCGCTCGCGGCCCGAGTAGCCGGCTGACGGGCCGGCTGAGCACGCGCGGTAGTCCGATGCGGTAATCCGATGCGCTAATCCCACAGCTGTTCGGCACGGCCCCTGAGATGCGACCATCAACAGTGGGCCGTGCCGTCGTGCGTTCTCGTACCCGTGGCGGACACCGGTCGCGGCCCAGACCAACCCCACGGTGAAGGACTGAACTATGACCACGCCCACCCAGGCGCCCATCACGTTCGAGCTCAAGCCCTGCGCGCACCCGCTGCCCGCGGCGGAGCGCGAGGCCCGGCTGGCCAGCCCCGGCTTCGGCCGGATCTTCACCGACCACATGGTCACCATCCGCTGGACCGAGGGTCGTGGCTGGCACGACGCCCAGCTGACGCCCTACGCGCCGCTGGAGATGGACCCGGCGAACATGACGCTGCACTACGCGCAGTCGATCTTCGAGGGACTCAAGGCCTACCGCCAGGCGGACGGTTCGATCGCGACCTTCCGCCCGGAGGCGAACGCCGCCCGGTTCCAGGCCTCGGCCCGCCGGCTGGCGATGCCCGAGCTGCCCACCGAGACCTTCGTCCGGGCCGTGGAGCTGCTGGTCCAGCAGGACCGCGAGTGGGTGCCGAGCGCGCCCGAGCAGAGCCTCTACCTGCGCCCGTTCATGTTCGCCACCGAGGTGGGCCTGGGTGTCCGGCCGGCCAACGAGTACCTGTTCGTGGTCATCGCCTCGCCGGCCGGCGCCTACTTCCCCGGTGGCGTGAAGCCGGTCTCGGTCTGGCTCTCCGAGGAGTACGTCCGGGCCGCGCCCGGCGGCACCGGCGCCGCCAAGTGCGCCGGCAACTACGCGGCCTCGCTGGTCGCCCAGGCCCAGGCCGCCCAGCAGGGCTGCGACCAGGTGGTCTGGCTCGACGCCGCCGAGCACCGGTGGATCGAGGAGATGGGCGGGATGAACCTGTACTTCGTCTTCGGCGAGGGCAAGGACGCCCGGATCGTCACCCCGGCGCTCTCCGGCGCGCTGCTGCCCGGGATCACCCGTGACTCGCTGCTCACCCTGGCCGCCGACCTCGGCTACGCCACCGAGGAGCGGAAGATCTCCACCGACGAGTGGAAGCAGGGCTGCGCCGACGGGACCCTCACCGAGGTCTTCGCCTGCGGCACCGCCGCCGTGATCACCCCGGTCGGCTCGGTCAAGTCCGCCCGCGCCGACTGGACCGTCGGCAGCGGCGAGCCCGGCCCGGTCACCATGGAGCTGCGCAGGTCGCTGCTGGCCCTGCAGGGCGGTCAGACGCCCGACACCCACGGCTGGCTGCACCCGATCGCCTGAGCCCGGGTGGGCGGTGCGAGACGGGCGGGCCGGCCGACCCGCCCGTCTCGCGATCCGGGACGCGGAGGCCGCACTCCGGATGGTGTGCCAGACTGCCACCGTGACCTCGCTCGCGCTCATTATTGGCAGCAGGCGCGCCGGTTCGCAGTGACCGCTTCGCAGCACCCCTTCGCGGAGCGAGTTCCCCGCGCCCTCCACGGGCGCCGGGCGACTGCCGACCCGCGCGCAGACCTCTCGCACCCGCGAGAGGTCTTTTGTTTTACCCCGGTCCGGCCCACCCGTGCCGACCGGGACGGACCCGGCCCTCCGGCCCCGCCCACCCGGCGGCGCCGGATTCCGGGTGGCGCGCGGGATGGTGGAACAGTGGAACCGGGATGTCCGGCATTCGCAGTGCCCCCGAAACGGAGAAACCAGGGCCATGACCGACGGCAGTGCACGTCACCCCGATGACAGCTTCCATGTCTTCGACACCACCCTGCGCGACGGCGCGCAGCGGGAGGGCATCAACCTGACGGTGGCCGACAAGCTGACCATCGCCCGGCATCTGGACGAGTTCGGGGTCGGCTTCATCGAGGGCGGCTGGCCCGGCGCCAACCCCCGGGACACCGAGTTCTTCGCCCGTGCCGCCGCCGAGCTGGATCTCGGGCACGCCCAGTTGGTCGCCTTCGGCGCCACCCGGCGGGCCGGCGGCAGCGCCGCCCAGGACCCCCAGCTGCGGGCCCTGGTCGAGTCCGGCGCGCCGGTGATCACCCTGGTCGCCAAGTCGCACGACCGGCACGTCGAGATGGCGCTGCGCACCACGCTGGACGAGAACCTGGAGATGGTCCGGGACAGCGTCGCCCACCTGCGGGCCCAGGGCCGCCGGGTCTTCATCGACTGCGAACACTTCTTCGACGGCTACCGGGCCAACCGCGACTACGCGCTGGCCGTGGTCCGCACCGCGCACCAGGCCGGCGCCGACGTCGTCGTGCTGTGCGACACCAACGGCGGGATGCTGCCGTCCGACGTCCGGGAGATCGTCGCGGACGTGGTCCGGAGCACCGGCGCGCGGATCGGCATCCACGCCCAGGACGACACCGGGTGCGCGGTCGCCAACACGCTGGCCGCGGTGGACGCCGGGGCCACCCACGTGCAGTGCACCGCCAACGGCTACGGCGAGCGGGTCGGCAACGCCAACCTCTTCCCGGTGGTCGGCGCGCTGGAGATCAAGTACGACCGGCGGGTGCTGCCGCCCGGCAGCCTGGTCGAGATGACCCGGATCTCGCACGCCATCGCCGAGGTGGTCAACCTGGCCCCCTCCACCCACCAGCCCTACGTCGGGGTCTCGGCCTTCGCCCACAAGGCCGGTCTGCACGCCTCGGCCATCAAGGTGGACCCCGACCTCTACCAGCACATCGACCCCGAGCTGGTCGGCAACACCATGCGGATGCTGGTGTCCGACATGGCGGGGCGGGCCTCGGTCGAGCTCAAGGGCAGGGAACTGGGCTACGACCTGTCCGCCGACCGCGACCTGGTCGGCCGGGTGGTCGCCCGGGTCAAGGAGCAGGAGAGCCTGGGCTACACCTACGAGGCCGCCGACGCCTCGTTCGAGCTGCTGCTCCGCGACGAGGTGCGGGGCAGCCGGGAGCGCTTCTTCACCCTGGAGTCCTGGCGGACCATCAGCGAGCAGCTGCCGGACGGCTCGGCGGGCAACGAGGCGACTGTCAAGCTCTGGGCCAAGGGCGAGCGGATGGTCGCCACCGGGGAGGGCAACGGCCCGGTGGACGCGCTGGACCGGGCGCTGCGCACCGCGCTGGAGAGGATCTACCCGCAGCTGGCGGACCTGGAGCTGGTGGACTACAAGGTCCGCATCCTGGAGGGCCAGCACGGCACCGGGTCGCGGACCCGGGTCCTGGTGGAGTCGGCCGACGGGACCGGCACCTGGTCCACCGTGGGGGTCGCCGACAACGTGATCGCGGCCTCCTGGAAGGCACTTGAGGACGCGTACAGCTACACCCTGGTCAAGGCCGGCCTGCAGCCGGAGGACTGACGCACCGTGGGGGGCTCCGACGGGAGCCCCCCGGCACGGTGTACCGGCCTACCGGAGTCGGGCGAGGAGGGCGTGTTCGACGAGGGTGATGAGGGCGCTCTTGGCGCTGTCCCGGCGGCGGGCGTCGAGGGTGATGATGGGGGTGTC
>NZ_JBITZU010000001.1:1282262-1343682 GCF_044547075.1 Kitasatospora sp. NPDC052896 | reverse complement strand
ACCCGAACCAGACGGTCCAGGCCGGGGATGTCAACATATCTGGCGTTGACTTTTGGCACGCTGTTGAGTTCTCAAGGAACGGACACTTCCTTCAGGCCGCTCTCGCAGGCCCTCCGGGCGTTTCGTTCGTTCTGCATTCAGCTTATCAGACCCGATCCGCAGTGTTTCCCGCGGCTCTTTCCCGACTCACTTCCCGCTGGCCTTTCGACCGCCTTCCGGCGCTTCAGATCCTAGCAGATCCTCCGTGCCCTCCGGCCTTCAAGCGGCCTTCGCCGTAACCGACCTGACGGCCTGTCCGACGCCTCAAACTTTAGCCCAGTCCCGCTCCGAAAAGCGAATCCGGACCCACTCCCAGAAATGCAGACACGACAAAACAGACCGGCCCGCGACGACGCGCGAAAAGCCGGGCTTCTTGCTGCGAATGGTGTTTCGAGAGAGTGGCTGCACCCGGGACCGGCCGCGCAGACGCGTGTCCGGTGCTCCCTGACAGGCAGCTCGAAGAACATTAGACCTCTGCGGGGACCGAGTCAACCTCCCGGGTCGGCAGCTGGAAGGCGAGCACGGCCACGTCGTCGTCGTGGTCCGCGGTGACCCCCATCGCCCGGAGCAGCCGGGCGCAGACCACGTCGGGCGATCCGACCGCACCGGCCAGCGTGCGGGCGAGCCGGCCCAGGCCGTGGTCGATGTCCTGGTCCCGGCGCTCGACCAGGCCGTCGGTGTAGAGGACGCCGGTGGTGCCGGGGAGCAGTCGCAACGAGTGCGAGGTGTGGCTGCCGTCTCCGGTGCCCAGTGGCGGGCCGTTCTGCTGTTCGCCCTGGAGCACGGTGCCGTCCGGGCAGCGCAGCATCAGCGGGAGGTGTCCGGCCGAGGCGTAGCTGAGCGTCCCGGCCTGGGGGCCGGGAGGTGCCCCCGGGACGGAGTCCGGGGGAGGGTCGTAGACGGCGTAGACGCAGGTGGCGATCTGGTTGGCGTCGATCTCCATGGCGAGGCCGTCCAGCAGGGCCATCACCTGGTGCGGTGGCAGGTCCAGCCGGGCGTAGGCACGCACCGCCGTGCGCAGCTGGCCCATCACCGCGGCGGCCCGCAGGCCGCGGCCCATCACGTCGCCGATCACCAGCGCGGTCCGACCGCCGCGCAGGCTGATCACGTCGTACCAGTCGCCGCCGACCGCCGCGTCGGCGCCGCCGGGCTGGTAGGTGGCGGCGACCCGGAGGTCGGCGGGCTGCTCCAGCTTCTGCGGCAGCAGGCTGCGCTGCAGGGTCACCGCGGCCTCCCGCTGGCGGCGTTCCGCCTCGCGCAGCCGGCTGGCGGCCTGCACCTGGTCGGTGACCTCGGCCGCGAAGATCAGCACCCCGACCGCGGGCGCGGGCGGGAGGTCCCTCCCCAGGCCGGCACGTTCGTTCGGGACCAGCGGCACGCAGGAGACGTTGAAGCAGCGCGGCCGGCCGCCCGGGCCCGGGTCCAGGATGGTGCGGGCCTTGACGCTGCGGGCGCGTCCGCTGCGGAGCACCTGGTCGAGCAGGGGCAGCACGCCCAGCTCCGCCAGCTCCGGCATCGCCTCGTCGGCGGGCAGTCCGGCCAGGTGGCTGCCGAACAGCTGGTGGTAGGCGTGGTTGGCGTAGCCCAGCCGGTGCCGCGCGCCGTAGGTGACGGCGACCGGCGCGGGCAGCCGGCCCAACACCTCGCGCAGGTCGTACAGCTCGTGCAGGTCGAGCAGGTGGTCCGGGCAGAGCTGGCCGCCCGGGCCGCCGAGCGGGTCGCGCGGGCCGGGCAGGGCGACCGGGTCGTCCGGTGGAGACACGAGCCGCCACGGGGCCCCGGTGAGCCGCGCACTCCAGCGCATGAGGTTCAACCGACCGTCGCTTCCTCGGATCGCAGGGTCCGTCACGTTTCGTACTGGCGTTTGCACGCGGCGTGACGATGGTGTCAGGCAGATCCTGTCAGGTGAAGGAGCGGTTCTGGAAGTCGTACGTGTGTTGGTCGTGTTGTACGGCTCTCCCCCGGGCTCCGTCCTGGGCGCCTCCCGGCCGCTGGGCCGTCTCCTTCCCCGGCCCGGCGGCGGTCCGGCTCAGGACTCCGGCGTGCCCGTCGCCACCTCGAACTCGGCCCGCGGGTGTTCCAGCGCCCCGAGCGACACCGCCTCCCGGGCGAAGACCGCACCCAGCACCCAGTCGGCCAGCACCCGCACCCGGCGGTCCGGGCTGGGCAGCCCGCGCAGCGTGCGGGCCCGGTGCAGCAGCCAGGCCCGGCGGCCACTGAGGCTGCGCCCGTCCCGGTGCGCGACGCCGCGCCGCAGCCCGAGCGAGGTGGAGACCGCGGCCGGCGCGGGACGGTACGGCTGGACCGGCCGACCGCCGAGGGCCGCCAGCAGGTTGTCGGCGAGCACCGTGGCCTGGGCCAGCGCGTGCTGGGCGTTCGGCGGGCAGGGCTCGCCGCCCGCCGCCCGCGGGTCGGGCACCGCCGCGCAGTCGCCGGCCGCCCAGGCGTCGCCGAGCGCGCCACCATCCGGGCCGGTCACCTGGAGCGTGCCCAGACATCGCACCCGCCCGACGTCGTCCAGCGGGAGGTCGGTGGCGGCGAGCAGCGGCGCGGGCCGCATCCCGGCCGTCCAGACCAGGGTGCGGGCGGCGAACCGGCTGCCGTCCGAGAGCGCCACCACCCGGCTCTGGGCGGACTCCAGGGTGGTGGCCAGCCGGATGTCCACGTTGCGCTCGCGCAGTTGGACCAGGGCGTGCTCGGCGAGCGCCGGCTCCTCCTGGGGCAGGATCCGGTCCGCGGCCTCGGCCAGCACCCAGCGCAGGTCCTCCGGGCCGAGGTTGGGGTAGCCGCGCAGCGCGTGCCGGGCCATGTCCTCCAGTTCGGCGAGCGCGCCGACCCCGGCGTACCCGGCTCCGACGAAGACGAACGTCAGTGCGGCATGCCGGAGTTCGGGGTCCCGCGTGGACGAGGCGAGGTCGAGCTGGGCCAGCACGTGGTTGCGCAGCCCGACCGCCGCGCCGACGCTGTCGAACCCGCGGCCGTGCTCGGCCAGTCCGGGCAGCACCGGTCGTCGGGACACCGAACCAGCCGTCAGAATCAGCTGCTGGTAGTCGAGTTCGAACTCCGGGCCGCTCTCCGGCAGCAGCCAGGCCCGCCGCCGGGCGTGGTCGACCCGGGCGATCCGGGCGGTCAGCACCCGACAGCGCGGCAGCGCCCGGCGCAGCGGGACCACCACGTGCCGGGGGTCGATCGAGCCCGCCGCGACCTCGGCCAGCAGCGGCCGGTAGGTCAGGTAGGGCGTGGTCTCGACCAGCGTGATCTCCGCCCGGCCGGAACGGAGTTGGTCCCGCAACCCGTGCTGCAACCGCAGCGCCGCGGTCAGCCCGGCGCATCCGCCGCCCACGATCAGGATCCGGATGGTGCCACCCCCTGTCGATGTGACCTGGTTCACGCATCCATGACGCACCGGAGAAGCGTCTCTTGTCCACAGCGCGTACCGGATCCGCCGGACCGGGCGCGGTGCGGGCAGGGGTTCCGGGCGGTTTGGACGACGTCAATTCGTCACCCCGGGTGGTGAATCCATTACGGCCTGATTTACCGTTGGCCGACCGGCCCGACTGGTGCACGCTGAAACGGGGAAGGGTAGTCCGCAGGCGATCCCGGCCCGTGCGCTCCGGGCTGACGGTCATTCGGGCGCCACCCCGGGGGCCGACCGGTGACGCCGGGTCGCGGCGTGCCGAGGACGGCTGCGCGGACCACGCGTAGCGTCCGGACCGGGCTCCGATGGGGGAGGGTTGGAACGATGGAACAGGATCACGTGCTGGGGGAACCGGCCGCGCAGCTCGGCGCGGTACCGGCTGCCGTGCCGGAGCAGCGGTCCCCGCTGCCCGGTGGGCACCGGGAGATCAGCGGCGGGGCGCGGCACGAGCCGGCCGCGGACGGCGGGCGGCGGCCGGCCGGCGAGCGGCCGGCCGGCGGGGCCCGGCTGCGAGTGGACGCGCGGCGCAACCTGGAGAGTGTGCTGCGCGCCGCCCGCGAGGTGTTCGGCGAGCTCGGCTACGACGCGCCGATGGAGGAGGTGGCCCGGCGCGCCGGGGTCGGCGTCGGCACGGTGTACCGGCGCTTCCCCAGCAAGGAGGTACTGGTCCAGCGGATCGCCGCGGAGGAGGTCGCCTGGCTGACCGCGCGGGCCCGGGAGGCGCTGTACGGGCCGGCCGGGCCGTGGGAGGCACTGGCGACGTACCTGGCGACCGCGGTGGCCAGCGGGGCCGGGCGGCTGCTTCCACCGGAGGCGTTCCGGTACGCCGAGGAGCTGGCCCGGGTGCCCGAGCAGCGGCTGCCGCGGGACGGCGCGGAGCCGCTCGGGACCTTCGGGGCCTGGGCGGCGACGGGGTCGGTGGCCACGGACCCGCAGGGTGCGCAGGAGCCGACGCCCGGGCTCGGCGCGGTGCCGGCCGCGCTGCTGGGTGCCGTCGGCACCCCCGACGCCGAACCGCGCCGGCTGCTCCAGCTGCTGGCCGCGCTGGTCGCCCGGGCCGCCGCCGCGGGCGAGCTGCGCGGCGGGGTCACGGTGTCGGAGATCGTCCTGGTGCTCACCGCCGCCGTGCCGGCCTCGATCGGGCGGGGCGTCAGCGCGAGCGCGGAGGAACCCGCCACACGGCTGCTGCGCATCCTGCTGGACGGCCTGCGGGCCGGCTGACCGGGGCCGGGATGGGGGCCGGGATGAGGGCCGGCGTCAACTGGCGTGGACGCCGTGGCCGGACAGGACGTCGGCGTGCTCCCCGGAAGAGTGGGTCCGAACGACTCTGGCTTCCGCACCACCCGCCGCTATGCCATTCTTTGGCCGTGGTTGGAGCCAATGTCCCAGTGCGCACCCTTCGGAGCACCGCGGTCGGTGGTGCGCCGAAGGTGCTTCCGGCTCGACATCGTTGGAGTGGGCGATGAGCGCCGAGGAGCGGGACGAGTACGACTACGCCGGGTTCGGCACCGAGCCGGGCACCGAGCCGACCGCCGGTCAGGTCCCGGGTCAGGGCGGCGCCCCGTCCCGGGAGTCGCTCTCCGGGCCGTCCTCCACCCCCGGGGTGGCCGGGCGGGTGCCCGGCCAGGCCAACCCCGGGCAGGGCGGGGTCACCCCGGAGGCGTTCGTCGACCGCGCCGGCCCGCGCTCCCTCCCGGAGCCCGACGGCCGGGTCCCGCTCGGCACGGTGCCGCCGCCGGCCGACCCCGTGGACGGCGACCGGCCGCCCTCCGACGCCGAGTTGACCGCCGCGGTGCGGGCCGGCGACGACCGCGCGTACGAGGAGCTGTACCGCCGGCACGCCGATTCGGTGCGCCGGTACGCCCGTTCGTGCTGCCGGGACAGCTTCACCGCCGAGGATCTCGCGGGTGAGGTCTTCGCCCGCACCCTGCAGGCGCTGAAGGCCGGCAAGGGACCGCAGTTCGCGGTCCGCGCCTACCTGCTGACCGCCGTCCGCAACGTCGCCGCGGCCTGGGCGCGCAGCGACCGGCGTGAGCAACTGGTCGACGACTTCGGCGCGTTCACCCAGTCCGCGACCGCCACCGCGATCGAGTGCGACCTCGCCGACCCGGGCGCGGACGCCTGGGCGATGGCGCAGGCGGACCAGCGGATGGTGATGCGGGCCTTCGCCGAACTGCCCGAGGACGATCGGGTGCTGCTCTGGCACACCGAGGTCGAGCAGGAGTCGCCGAAGACCGTCGCGGTGCTGCTCGGCAAGACCGCCAACGCCACCGCCGTGCAGGCGCACCGCGCGCGCTCGCGGCTGGCGGCCGGGTTCCTGCAGGCCCACGTGTCGGACGACTGGCCGCAGGGCTGCGAGGAGTACGCCAACCGGCTGGGCCGGTACGCCCGGGGTGCGCTGCGGAAGCGGGCCTCCGCCGAGGTCGGCCAGCACCTGCGGGAGTGCGACCGGTGCACGGCCGCCTACCTGGAGCTGGTCGACATCAACCACGGCCTGCGGGTGCTGCTGCCTGGTGGCGTGCTGCTCTGGGTCGGCGGCGGGGCGTTCTCGGCGGCCGCGCTCGGCGCGGGCGCGCTGGCGGGCGGTGCGGCGGCCGGTGGCGCGGCGGCGGGGTCTACGGGCGGGTCCTCGGCAGCGGGTGCCGGCGGCGCGGGGGCGGCCGGCGGAGGAGGCTCCGGCGGCGCCGGGGCGGCGGCCGGCGAGGCGATCGGTACCGCGGCCAAGGCGGGCATCGCGGCCGCCGTGGCGATGGCCACCGTGGCCGCCGTCGCCTACGCGCTTACCGGTGGCTCGCGGCCGGCACCGCCCGCCGCCGAGCCCGCGCCGACCAGCAGCGCCCCGGCCGCCCCGGCACCGCCGCCGTCACCGCCCCCCGCGGCGACGACCGCGCCGACGCCCCCTGCGGCACCGACCCCGGCCGCCCCGACCCCGGAGGCTCCGGCCCCCGCCCCGACCAGGCCCCCGGCGCCGACGCCGTCCCCCGTCCCGACCCCGGCCGCGAGCCGCGCGGTCGTCGCGCCCGTCCCACCGCCACCACCGGTGCCGATCCCGCCGGCGGTGCCGACGCCCGTGCGCCCGGTGGTCCCGACGCCGGCGCCGGCGCCCGTGTCGACCCCGCCGACCGTGCCGACCAGCCCTCCGGCGCTGCCGCCGACCAGCTACTGGATGGACGAGCTGCCGTTCGGCCGGGGCGGCGACCGGGCGCCGCAGTCCGGCCCGGTGATCGACCGTCGGGGCAGCGACTGGCTCTGGCAACGCCAGGGCCTGCGGATGTCCGGTGAGTTCTATCCGCGCGGCATCACCGTGCACGCCCCCTCGACGGTGACCGTCGAACTCGACGAGTCCTGCACCGCCTTCGACGCGGTGGTCGGGCTGGACGACCTGTCGCTCGCGCCCGGGCGGGTGGTCTTCTCGGTCACCGGCGACGACGGGCAGCGGCTCTGGACGTCCCCCGCACTGCACGCCGGGGACGTACCGGTGCCGGTGCACGTGCCGCTGGCCGGCCAGCACTCGATCCGGCTGGTGGTCGATCCGACCGACGGCTGGTGGTCGGCCGGGAACCTGGCCGACTGGGCCAGCGCCCGGGTCACCTGCTGATCGCGCGTCAGGCGCCCGGCACCGCGCAGGCGCCGTCCGCGCAGGCCTCGGCGTCGGGCGCCGCCGGGACGGTGGCACCGGTCTCGGCCGCCACCTGCTCCAGCAGCCGCAGGAAGGTCTCGGTCTCCTGCCCGCCCTGGACCGCCCAGCGGCCCTCGAAGACGAAGGTCGGCACGGCGCTGACACCCAGCGCGCGGGCCTCGGCGAGCTGGGCGCGGACCTCCGCCGCGCCCTCCTCGCCGGCCAGGTAGTCGGTCACCCGCTGCCGGTCGAGGCCGGCCGCCACCGCGACCTCGGTGAGCGCGGCCCGGTCGCCGACGTCCACACCGTCGCTGAAGTGCGCCTTGAGCAGCGCCTCCTTGAGCACGCCCTGGACGGCCGGGCCGTACTCGCTCTCCGCCAGGTGCAGCAGCCGGTGGCCGAGGAAGGTGTTGGCGTGCAGCGCGGCGTCGAAGTCGTAGGCGATGCCCTCGGCGCGGCCCAGCTCGGCCACCCGGGCGTCCATCGCCACCGACTGCGGGCCGTACCGCTCGGCCAGCCAGGCGCGGTGCGGGCTGGCCGTCGCCGGCGCGTCCGGGACCAGCTGGTACGGCCGGTAGACCACCTCGACGTCGGCCCGGCCCGCGAAGCTTTCGAGCGCCTGGTCGAAGCGGCGCTTGCCGATGTAGCACCAGGGGCAGGCGATGTCCGAGTAGATCTCGACCTTCATGGGGCGGGGCTCCTGTCAACAGGGGGGCGGCAACTGGACCGGACGGGTGAACCGAAATGTCCGGGTTGCTATTCCCCTGTCGGACGGCTCAGCGGCGGGCCGGGGCCGGGACCACCAGCACCGGGCAGGCCGCGTGGTGCACCGCGGCCGTGCTCACCGAACCGAGCAGCAGCCGGCTGAAGCCGCCGTTGCCGCGGGCCCCGACCACCAGGGTGTGCTGGCCGGCGCTGCGGGCGAGCAGCTCCTGGATCACCTGCCCGAGCACCACGTGCAGCGACAGCCGGCCCTCGAACGGCCGGTCGCGGGCCCGCTCGACGGTGGCCACCGCGCGGCGCAGCCCGTCCGCCGTGCTCGCGGTGAGCCGCTCGGCGCTCTCCCGCACGAGTTCGGTCATGCCGGGCGGGTAGCCGCCGGGGGACGGGTCGACCACGGCGAGCACGTGGAGCGGGAGGCCGAACAGCTCGGCCTCGGTCATCGCCCGGTCCAGCGCCCAGAGCGAGCCGTCCGAGCCGTCGCAGGCCGCCAGGATGCCGGGGGGCTGCGGCGGGCCGGGCGGGAGGGTGGAGAACGTCACGGGGGCGAGCCGGTCGGCGGCGGCCGGATCGCTGGACGGGTCGCTGTCGGTCACACCGTCATGATCCGGGTGCCCGTGGTCGTCGTCCGGCAACGCCACAGCGGCGGGGCTCAGTGGAACCGGGCCCCGGCGACCGCGCGCCGCCGCGGGAGCGGCAGCCCGGTCCAGCAGGAACCGTGCCGGCGGGCCTGCCAGCGGCGCAGCCACAGCTCGGTGGCGATCAGGTCGGTCAGGCCGTCCAGGGCTCCCGGCGGGAGGGTGGCGTGCTGGTCGGTGGCCCGCCCGAGGGCGCGCCGGACGGCCGGCAAGTCGATCAGCCCGGCCTCGGCGAGCAGCGGCTCGCGGAACAGCTCGGCCAGCGGATCGGCCACCTGGCGCAGCCCCTCGCGAGCGGCGTCGGCCCGGTTCGGACGCGGCGCACGCCCCCAGTCGGCGGGCAGGTCGGCCCGGCCCGCGCCGGCCAGCACCGCCCGCAGCAGCGCCGGCCGGGCACCCGGTTGCAGCCGGACGTCGAGCGGGAGCAGCCGGGCGGCCCGGACCACCCGGTTGTCCAGGAACGGCGCGTGCAGTCGCTGCCCGTGCTGCTCGGCGGCCTGCACCAGGACGCGGTAGCCGGCGGCGTGGTGGTGCAGCGCCATCCGGGCCCGCCGGGCGCCGGGCAGCTCGGCCGGTGCCGGCCCGCGGCCGGCCAGCCGCAGCCGCAGCGCGACCGCGGAGAGCGCGTCGTCGGAGAGCCAGCGGGCGGCCGGCCCGGGCACGCACCAGACCAGGTCGGCGGCCGAGTGCGCCCCTGCGGTGAATTGCGCGCCGGAGCGTGCGCTGATCCGCGCGCCGCCGAGCACGCCGGCGCGGGCGCGCACCCCGTCCGCACCGCGGCGCGCGGTGAGCTGGACCGCCGCGTCGTCCAGCGCCTCGGCGTACGGCCGGCGGGCCAGCCGGCGGGCCGCCCGCAGCACGGTGACCGGGGTGCGGACCGCCCCGGTGAGCGTCCCGGCCAGCGCCCGGTCGGCGCCCGCCAGCGCGGCGACCGGCGGCAGCAGCTCGCGCGGCCAGCCGTCCCGGACCAGGTCGGCCAGCCGGGCCGGGTGCCCGTCCAGGACCTGCCGGGCGCCGTAGCCGGTCAGGTGGTCGCTGCCACCCGCGCGCAGCCGGGCACCGATCGCGGCGGCGCTGGTCAGCGCCCGGCCGGGCTCGTCGGGGAGCGGGCCGGCCAGCGGGTCGTCGGCCAGGTCCGCGAACGGCAGGGTCTCCGGGGTGGCGGCCAGCACGGTGTGCCGCAGCCGCGCGGCGTCGGGCGCCACCGGGGCGGCCGGCGGCGACTCCCGCAGGGTGACGGCGGTGAGCAGCTCGGGCTCGGCGGGCCCGACCGGCTCGCGGTGCGCGGGCCGGGCCCAGGAGCCCCGGGTCGCGCCACTGCGCGGGACCGCGGCCACCGGCTCCGCACCGACCGGCTCCGCGCCGGCCGGGCCGCGCCCGATCGGCACCGCGGCGGCCAGCAGCGCCACCGTGGTCGAGGCCGTCCCGTACGAGAGGTCGGCACCGATCCGGGGCCGGCCGGGGCCCGGCCCCGGGCCGGTCGGCGAGCTGCGCACCCGGGACCGGACCGCCTCCAGCAGGCTGCGGGTCAGCTCCCGGACGGCCGGCGCCTCCCCGCCCGGGCCCGACCCGCTGCCCGCCGCGCTCTCGTCGTCGTACGAGGTCAGCTGCGCCCGGCCGGCGCGCACCGCCAGCGTCTGGCCGGGCGGGACCCGCTGCACGCCGACGTACGGGGTGCCGGTGCCGAGTGCCTCGGGCGACTCCGGGCAGGCCAGCCGGGCGGCCAGGTGGCCGGTGTCCACCGCGGCGCCGATCAGGTCGGCCAGCGGCAGGCCGGCCGTGGCGTAGGCGGTGCCGCCGCACCAGGGGGTGTGGAAGACCGGCTGCGCCCCGGCCAGGTCGGTGAGCAGCAGGGTGCTGCGGGTGCCGCTCCGCAGCACCACGGTGTAGCTGCCGGGCCAGCCGGACAGGTGGCGGACCGCGCCACCGCGGGCGGCGGCCAGGCCGGCCAGGAGTTCGTCGTCGGTGGCGCCGCAGTGGCCGAGCACGGCGAGCCGGACCACGCTCTCCGGGTCGGCGGAGAGGTCGCTGGTGACCGGGCCGGTGAGCACCTCGGGGGGTCGCCCGGGCCGCAGCACGGCCTGCCGGAGCTCCTCGGGCCGCCAGTCGCCGACCGCCCAGAGCGGGTCGGGGCCCTCCCAGAGCGTGGTGGCGGCCAACGGGCGGACGGCGGCCAGCGCCTCCAGCGCCTCGTGCAGGGCGGGGTGCGCGGACGGCGTGCGAGAGGTCGGCGGGGCGTGCGGGCCGGATGGGCGCGCCCCTGGCGAGGCCGGGACGGACCGCCGAGGGGGCGGGATCCGGGAGCCGGACACTCCGCCGCTCCAGCCCGTCAGCCACCGCATCGCGCCTCCACCGGGTGTGGACGTCTCAGGGGCGCGGCCGGCGACCGTTCGTCAGGTCGGGCCCGCGCCAGGAGACATCGTGCCATCGGTGGCGGGGAACGCGTCCTCGCCCGGGGTCGGGTGATTCCGGGGACAGGGACGACAAGTCAGGAAATAGCGTCGGGAAACGGTCAGGACACCAGGCGCCGCGCGGACCGGGCCTCCCCCTCCGTGGCCCGGGCCGCGCGGCCGGGAGGCCGACCGCACTCCGGTCGCTCCGCCGCTCCGGCCGGATCGGACCGTCCGATCCGGCCGCTCCGGTCGCCCCCGGTCGGGTGCGGTGCGTCGCGCGTCCGATTCGCGGCGCACCGCACCCGGGCCGAACCGGCCGCCCGACCCCTCGCCGGTGCCTGGACCAGCGCGAACGCCAGGACCGCGGCACCGTTCGGCAAAGGCGTCATGGCCATGCCCACATGGCCGAAAAGCGGCGCAAGCCCGGGAGGGCATCCGCATGCCCTCCCGGACCTCGGCCACCGCCCGCGGGGAACAGAGGCAGCGGCATCCCCCGGCCCGCCGGGTCCTCGACGGCGGGCCGACCCACAGCCCCTAGCGAACTGCTGCGCCGTCGGACGAGCCAGGGGGCACAGGTGGGCGCACGTGGACACGGGACCGGAGCACGGCGCTCCTCACCGGCGACGCGCTCCCCCGACCGAAGGACCGGCCGTACCGCGCCGACGCCACGACGTCCGGGGAGCCCGATCGCCACCCCCGTGCGCCACCCCTCCGGCCTCCCCAGCCGGACGGCCCGGAGTGCGCGATCCCGCCAACCGGAATGCCGCCCCTTAACCCTGGGAACCCGGCCGACTACGCTAGGTTCCACCGCATCGGGCGGGGCCTGCCCGCAGGATCGGCCCGCCCCGTGAGCCACCCACGCCGCACAGGCCTTCGGATACACCGCGAGAACACCGCCAGGGGGTGCCGCCGCCGCCATGAGCATCAGCCCACGAGGACCGAACGAACGGCTCGGCGCCCTGCTGACGCAGGCCCAGATCAGCAACGCCGGCCTGGCCCGCCGGGTCAACGACCTCGGCGCCCAGCGCGGCCTGACGCTGCGCTACGACAAGACCTCGGTGGCCCGCTGGGTCGGCAAGGGGATGGTCCCGCAGGGCCCGGTGCCGCACCTGATCGCCACCGCGATCGGCGGCAAGCTGGGCCGGCCGGTCCCGCTGGAGGAGATCGGGCTCGGCGACACCGACCCCACCCCGGAGCTGGGGCTGGCCTTCCCCCGCGAGGTCGCGGACGCCGTCCGCTCGGCGACCGACCTGTGGCGGGTCGACCTGGAGCTGCGCCGCGGACCGGGCGGCGGGCGGTGGAGCGACAGCCTGGCCGGGACGTTCTCGGTGGCGGCGTACGCGACGCCGGTGGCCCGCTGGCTGATCACCCCGGCGGACGGCTCGGTGGCCCGCGGCGAGCGGCCGGCGAACGAGGCCGGCGCCCGCCCGCCGGCGGCCCCGCCGAGCCCCCCGTCCGCCCCCGCCGGCCAGGCCGCCCCCGTCCTCCCCGCCGCCCGCTCCGGCACCGAGCGCCCCTCCTACCGGGTCGGGCAGTCGGACGCCGCGAAACTGCGCGAGGCCGCCCAGGAGGCCCGCCACTGGGACTCCAAGTACGGCGGCGGCGACTGGCGTTCGTCGATGGTCCCGGAGTGCCTGCGGGTGGAGGCGGCGCCACTGCTGCTCGCCTCCTACAGCGACGCGGTGGGCCGGGCGCTGTTCGGCGCGACCGCCGAACTGACCAGACTGGCCGGCTGGATGGCGTTCGACACCGGCCAGCACGAGGCGGCCCAGCGCTACTACATCCAGGCGCTGCGGCTGGCCCGGGCCGCCGCCGACCTGCCGCTCGGCGGCTACGTGCTGGCCTCGATGAGCCTGCAGGCCTGCTACCGCGGCTTCGCCGAGGAGGCGGTCGACCTGGCCCAGGCGGCCCTGGAGCGCAACCGCGGCCTGGCCACCGCCCGGACCATGAGCTTCTTCCACCTGGTGGAGGCCCGCGCGCAGGCCCGCGCGGGCAATGCGCCGGCGTGTTCGGCGGCGCTCGCCGCCGCTGAGGGCGCGCTGGAACGATCACGCGCCGGGGATCCCGATCCGGCCTGGATCGACTTCTACGCCTACGACCGGCTGGCCGCCGACGCCGCCGAGTGCTTCCGCGACCTCGGCGTGCCCGCCAAGGTGCGCCAGTTCACCCGGGAGGCGCTGGCCCGCCCGACCGAGGGCTTCGTCCGCTCGCACGGGCTGCGCCTGGTGGTCTCCGCGATGGCCGAGGCGGAGGCCGGCAACCTGGACGCCGCCGTGGAGGCCGGCGAGCGCGCCGTGGAGGTGGCCGGACGGATCTCCTCGCAGCGCAGCCGGGAGTACGTGCTGGAGATGATCCGCCGTCTGGAGCCCTACCAGGGGGAGCGCCGGGTCAGGGAGTTGACCGAGCGCGCCCGGCTGGTGCTGGCCGCCCCGGCCTGATCCGGACGGCGACCGGCCGAGGAGAGGACCACGGTGGCGTACGACTACGACGTCCTGGTGGTGGGCGGCGGCATCGTCGGCCTCGCCACCGCCTACGCACTGACCGGGGAGCGGCCCGGCCTGCGGATCGGCGTGCTGGAGAAGGAGACCGCCCCGGCCCGCCACCAGACCGGCCGCAACAGCGGGGTGATCCACAGCGGGGTCTACTACCGCCCCGGCTCGCTGAAGGCCCGCTACGCCACCGAGGGCGCCGCCGCGCTGGTGGAGTTCTGCCGCGCGCAGCAGTTGCCGCACCGGGTGACCGGCAAGCTGATCGTCGCCACCCGCCCCGACGAGCTGCCCCGGCTGGCCGCGCTGGCCGACCGCGGACGGGCCAACGGCATCCCGGTCGAGGAGTTGACGCCGGCCGGGATCCGTGTCCACGAGCCCGAGGTGGCCGGCCTGGCCGGGCTGCGGGTGGCCACCACCGGAATCTGCGACTTCGCCGAAGTCGCTCGCCGCTACGCCGAGTTGGCCGAGGCGCGGGGTGCCGAGCTGCGGACCGGGAGCGAGCTGCGGGCGATCGTCCGCCGCCCGGACGGCGTGACCGTGCGGACCGGCACCGGCGAGCTGCGCTGTGCGGTGCTGGTCAACTGCGCGGGCCTGCAGAGCGACCGGGTGGCCCGGCTGGCCGGCGACGACCCGGGCGCGCGGATCGTCCCGTTCCGCGGCGAGTACTACGAACTCGCGCCCGACCGGCGGGACTTGGTCAGGGGACTGGTCTACCCGGTACCGGACCCGGCGTTCCCGTTCCTCGGCGTGCATCTGACCCGCGGCGTCCACGGGGACGTCCACGTCGGCCCCAACGCGGTGCCCGCGCTGGCCCGCGAGGGCTATGACTGGCGGACCGTCCGGCTCGGCGACCTGGCCGACACCCTGCGCTTCCCCGGCAGTTGGCGGCTCGCCCGGCGGCACTGGCGCTACGGCTGCGGGGAGTTGCACCGCTCGCTCTCCAAGCGGGCCTTCACCGCGGCGGTCCGCCGGCTACTGCCGGCCGTCCGGCCCGAGGACCTGGTCCGCGCCGGGGCCGGTGTGCGGGCCCAGGCGGTGGCCCGGGACGGCTCGCTGCTGGACGACTTCGCCTTCGCCGGTTTCGACCCGGCCGACCCCACCTCGCCGCGCCGCCTGGTGCACGTGCTCAACGCCCCCTCCCCCGCCGCGACCGCCTCGCTGCCGATCGGCCGGGAGGTCGCCCGGCGGGCACTGGCCGCGCTGGCCGCCGGCGGCTGACACCCCTGGGATCCGCTCGACCGGCCCCGTAAACTCGACGGCATTGTGACTTCGACTGCCTCCACCCCCCAGCTCCCCGCCCAGGGCGGCCGCCCGACCTCCCGTCCCGCGAACTCCCCGTCCGCCCGGCTGTCCGCCGCCCCGGCGGGCTACCCGGCGCCGATGTACCCGCACCGGGCCACCGAGGAACAGCACAACGAGCGGCGGATCCGCAGCTTCCAGCCGCGCCGCGGCCGGATGACCCCGGCCCAGGCCGGCGCGCTGGACCGCGGCTGGGAGCGCTGGGGCCTGGCGATCGACGGCACCCCGCTCTCGCCGCCCGAGCTGTTCGGCGGCCTCCCGGTCACCCTGGAGATCGGCTTCGGGATGGGCGAGACCACCGCCGCGATGGCCGCCGCCGACCCGACCATGGGCATCCTGGCCGTGGACGTGCACACCCCCGGGCACGGCAACCTGCTCAGCCTGCTGGAGAAGAACGGCGCGCAGAACGTCCGGCTGGCCGCCGGCGACGCGGTGATCCTGCTGCGCGACATGCTGCCCGACTCCTGCCTGGCCGGTCTGCGGGTCTACTTCGCCGACCCGTGGCCCAAGCCGAAGCACCACAAGCGCCGGCTGGTCCAGCCGTCCTTCCTCGACCTGGTGCTGCCCCGGCTCGCCCCGGGCGCCCTGGTGCACTGCGCGACCGACTGGGAGCCGTACGCCGAGCAGATGCTCGACGTGCTCTCGGCCCGGCCCGAGCTGGTCAACCTGCACCCCGAGGGCGACGGCAGCGACTGGCCGGAGGAGCGCGCCGACGGCGGCGTCCCCGGCTACGCCCCGCGCCCGGACTGGCGCCCGGTGACCAAGTTCGAGCGGGCCGGCCTGGCCAAGGGCCACGTCGTCCACGACCTGCTGTTCCGCAGGCGCTGACCGGCCGCCCTCACGTCCGGTGAACGGAGTGGCACTGAATGTGTCACTCCGCTCCCGCCGGACGCCGCCGTCCCCTACGCTTCCCGGGTGAGCAGTCCGTCCCCCGACGGACCCGCCGCACCCGGACGGCCGGGGGCGGAGCGGGCCACCGACCGTCTGCGCCGGTTACCGGCCGGACCGGCCGCCACCACGCTGCTGCTGGCGGCCTGCGGGGTGGCGATCCTGCACCTGGTGCAGCGGCAGACCGGCACCACCGGCCTGCTGGTCGGCCTCGGCCTGGCGCTGCTCCCGCTGCCGTTCGTGCTCGGCGCGCTGGCCTGGCTCAACCAGAGCGCCCGGGTGCCCACCGCCCGGCTGGCCCTCTGCCTGGCCTGGGGCTCCTGCGCGGCTACCACGGTGGCGCTGCTCGCCAACGGCTGGGCCAGCAGCTACCTGACCTCGCTGCAGGGCAGCGCCCGGGGTGCGACGCTCGGCTCCGACCTCGCCACCCCGCTGATCGAGGAGAGCGCCAAGGGCGCCGTCCTGCTGCTCACCGTGCTGCCGCTGCGCCGTCACCGGACCCGCCGGGGCACCGGCCCGACCCCGCCGGCCCGCGCCCGGCTGCGCCGCCGCGCGGTCGCCGTCGGCCTGGTCCTCAGCGGCTGCACCGCCTGCGGCTTCGCCTTCACCGAGAACGTGCTCTACCTGGGCCGCGCCTTCACCGACGACCAGCAGCAGCGCCTCGACTCGATCGGCCTCGGCCTGAGCCCCAGCCTGCGCGACTACGACGACACCGTGCACACCTTCGTGCTGCGCGCCCTGCTCTCGCCGTTCGCGCACCCGCTCTTCTCCGCGCTCACCGGCCTCGGCCTGGCCGTCGCGCTGACCACCGCGCGCCGCCGGCTGGCCCGCCTCGCCGCCCCGGCCGGACTGCTGGCGGCGACCGCCCTGCACGGCGTCTGGAACGCCGCGGCCGGCCTGGGCACCCACGACTTCCTGCTGGTCTACCTGCTGCTCATGGTCCCCTGCTTCGCCGCCCTGACCGCCCTGGCCTGCTGGGCCGCGGCCTGCCCCGGCCGGCCCGGGCGGAGTGCGCCGGAAACCCGATTTCCCTTCGGCGCGACCATCCCGTAAGGTTGGGTTCACCGACGCGGGGTGGAGCAGCTCGGTAGCTCGCTGGGCTCATAACCCAGAGGTCGCAGGTTCAAATCCTGTCCCCGCTACTACGTGGCACCGAAGGGCCCGGCAGATTCGTCTGCCGGGCCCTTCGGCCGTTCCCGAATAAATCCGTTGCCTCCGGCCGGTGCCTCTGCCTATCGTGGCGACACACTGAAAGGAGGTGATCCTGAGTTGAGTACCACCAGGATGCGTGAGGTGGCTGCTCGCTAGAGCCGCCCCTGCCACTGACCCGGCAAGGGTCGGCGGGCGAAAATCCCAGCAGTCACCCGGCCCGTGGGCTCGCCGGTACATCCCCGGCGCCGCGGCGGTTCGCCGCCGCGGAGACAGCCCACGGGCCGTCTGCGTACCCGGGAGTCGGCACGCCGGCAGGCCAGCCACCGGCCGACCAGCTCAGCGGCCGGCTCACCGGCCCGGGCGGGCTCACCCTCGCGACGGCCGGTCCCGCGACCGTCCCACCGCTGGGCGGTGTCATCGCGCTGCTCAGCCTGCTCGACGTGCGCCGAGTCGCGCGATCACGAACGGTGTCGGGTGCTCATTCCAGCAACAGGGCACGCAGCGCGGACACTTCGCCGTCGGTCAGTCCGTGGTCGCCCAAGTACGCCTGAACGTTGCCGTGTTGAGACCGCACCCGGGCCAGCAGGTCGGTGATCAGCTCGACCCGGACCGGGTACGACAGCCGGATCACCCCGTGCGCGTCCTCGTACTCCACCGGCCCGTCCAGCAGACCCAGGCCCTCGTTGGAGAGCAGGTAGTCGGCGGTGATCTCCTCGTCCGACACCCCCAGCAGGGCCAGCAACAGTGCCGACAGGATGCCGGTGCGGTCGCGGCCCACCGCGCAGTGCACCAGCGCGGGCAGCGCCGCCGGCTCGAGCAGCCGGCGCAGCGCGGCGACCAGGACCGGCCCCGCGGTGTCGATGATCAGCGGATAGATCTCGGTGAGCGGGAGGTCGCCGCGGTCCACGCCGTCCTGCGGCAGCAGCGGGAAGTGCGCGAGGGTGACGGACAGGTCGTGGGTGCGGTCGGGGAAGCGCTCCAGCTCGATCGGGTCGCGCAGGTCGAGCACCGTCCGGACGCCCAGCTTGGCCAGCTCACGGGTGCCCTCCTCGGTCAACTCGGCCAGCCAGCCGGAACGGTAGAGCAGCCCGGACCGGAGGCGGCCCGGACCGCCGAGGTCGCGGGCGTTCCTCAGACCGGGTATCGCCAGCAGCCGGGGAGGGCGGGTGTCCGTCAGGAGCTGGTCCAGGGGTTCGTCCATGGGGCAGCACGGTAGCGGGCCGGCCGGGACAGGGCGAGCACGTATCGCCGGCAGCCGTCCGCCGCGACCGGCGCAACCGGCCGCCCTAGGCCCCGAGCAGCCCCCGGATCGCGGCACGGTTGACCGCGTTCAGAGCGCGCAGCACCGCCGGCGTCAGGAACACCAGCAGGAGCCCGGCCGTCGACAGCCCGGCGATCTGCCACGGCGCGGAGAGGTAGTAGACGTGCCGGACGCCGTGACTGTCGGTGCTGTCGAAGAGCTGCAGGCCGGGCCGGCCGACGAAGCGCGGGAAGACCCAGGCGTAGAGCGGGTAGAGCGCGCTGACCCAGCCGACCGCCCACAGGGTGACGCTCAGCACGAAGCCGAACACCTGCCAGGGGAACATCACCACCTGGTACAGCACCGCGCGCCAGCCCGCCGGGTCGGCCAGCCCCGCCGTGACGGCCCCCCAGGCGCCGGGACGGCGGCGGCGCACCGGAGCCGGTCTCGGCACGTCGTACCCGAGCAGCCGGCGGGCCCGGCCGCGCTCCATCGCGCCGAAGCCGCGGGCCCCCGCCAGCAGCAGCGCCAGCACCGGCAGGCCGAGCGCGGTGACCAGCGTGCCGACCCCGAACGCGAACATGGTGACCGCCCAGCTGAAGCCCGCGGTCGCGGTGACCAGCGAGCCCAGGACGAACCCGAACTCGCGGTAGGTCTGCCCGGCGAAGGGTGCGCGCCAGAAGTACGGCTGCTCGACGCGCTGGTAGCGGTCGGTGCCGTGGGGTCCGAGGTCCTGGTCGTCCCGGGTGCCCTGGGAGTCCTGGAGGTCCTGGAAGTCCTGGAGGTTCGTCATACCTTCAGCCTGCCCGCCGGGAGCGCCCGCCGGGATCCGGCCTCCCGGCGAACCGGAGGTGGGGTTAACCCCCCGGCCGGTCCAGCCACTCGTCCTCCAGCAGCGAGTACTGGAGCGCGTCGTACCAGCGGCCGCGCAGGAACAGGTCGTGCCGGATCCGGCCCTCCAGCTGGAAACCGACCTTGCGCAGCACCCGGGCCGAGGCGAGGTTCTCCGGGTCCAGCCGGGCGGCCAGCCGGTGCAGGCCGAGGGTGCCGAAGCCGAAGCCGCAGAGCAGCCGGGCGATCTCGGTGGCGTAGCCGAAGCCCCAGGTGTCCCGGCGCAGCGCGTAGCCGATGAACGCCGCCCGCTGGCTCTCCGCTCCCTCGATGCCGAGCACCGCGTTGCCGATCGGCACCGCGTCCTCGCCCTCGGCGGTGATGGTGACGGCGAGCCGGTAGACCGTGCGCGGGTCGCGCTCCGCCTCCTCCAGGTACAGCGCGACCTGGTCGGCGCAGTCCTCCCGGTCCCGCGGCTCGAACGGGAGGTAGCGGGCCGTCTCGGGGTCGCCGAAGATCGCGTGCAGCGCGTCGATGTCGCGCGGCACGTGGTGGAACTCGCGGATGGTGAGCCGTGGTCCGGTGAGCTGTACGGGGTCCATGGTGCGTACGCTAGCGCCGGGCGCACTCGGGAGACGGTTACCGTACGGGGATGAACGTCGAAGACCTGCAGCTCACACCCCGTCCGCACAGCGCCGAGCTGCTCAGCTGGGCCGCCGACGCGGGACGGGAGCCGGTGTCCGAGCGCGCGGTGGGCACGGTGCTGACGCTGCTGGAGCTGGCCGGCGCCCGGATGCACGACGGGTTCCCCGAGCTGAGCTCCGGCCTGGTGCAGGAGCTGCTGTACGAACGGATCCACCTCTACGTGCAGCCCGCGGACGACGAGTCGCCGCTCGCGTACGGCGCCGCGGTGCGGCTGCTGGTGGACCATCAGCGGGCCGCCCGGCGGCTGAACGCCAAGCGGCAGCAGCGGCTGCACGAGGAGGCCGAGTGGCAGGGCGAGCTGCTCGCCGGGCTGCTGCGGCGGCCGCACCTGGTGACCTGGCCGCGGCTCTACGCGCTGCTGCTGCGCGCGGACGGGGTGGACAGCACCGACCTCGCCGCGGTCCGGGGCCGGCTGGACGCCTTCCGCGAGCTGCCGGAGGAGCAGCGGATCGAGGTCTTCACCGCGCTGGACGGGCTGGACCAGCCGGAGGGCGTGGAGGGCTGGGAGCCGGGGGTGCTGCTCGGGATCGGGATGGCCACCGACGGGGCCCGGCTGCTGCTGGAACGGCAGTTGATGGAGCGCAGCTACCGGAACCTGGCCGGACTGACGGCGCTGGGCCACCCGATGCCGGAGGAGCTGGCCGGCGACTACCCGGCCTTCGAGGCGGCGGTCCAGGCGGAGGCGTTGCGGCTGTGCGGCGAGTGGACGGTCCCCGGGCTGCCCGAGCTGCTGCTGACCGACTACCAGGACCTCGCCCCCGAACCGGGCGCGGCCGAGGTCGACGGCTACCTGCTGCAACGCGGGCTGGTTGACCTCCCGCTGCCGGAGGGCGACTGGACCTTTCCGGGCGACGAGTGAGGGGCGGGGTGCGGAGTGAGCGCTGACAGTCGTGGTCAGTCGTCAGCCCACACCCGGGCTGACGACCTCCGTCGACTGTCACCCGTCACTCGCCACCAACCGGCTACGGGTTCAGCCCGTGCCCGCGCAGCCAGCCCAACGCGTCGACCGGGGCGCCGCCGCCGGGGCGGACCTCCAGCCGCAGCCGCGGACCGCTGACGCCACCGACGGCGGCGTTGGCGGTCATGCTGACGTTGCCGGTGGCGCCGACCTTGCCGAGCACGGTGCCCGCGGCGACCGGGCCGGCCGGGACGGTGATCGCGGAGAGGTGGCAGTACCAGAGTTGAGTGCCGTCGGACAGCGTCTGCACCACCCGGTAGCCGTCGGAGCCGGACCAGCCGGCCGAACTGACGGTCCCACCGGCGACCGCGGCCACCGCGCTGCCGGCGGGGGCGGCGAAGTCGGCACCGGTCTGCAGGTGCGCCCAGTGCCCGCCCGGCTGGCCGTAGCCGGGGCCGAGCGCGTACGACGAGGCGACCGGCAGCGCGAACGGGCCGACGACCGGCGACACCCCGGCCTGGTCCGACGCCCCGGCCTGGTCGGTGACACCCTCGCCGGACGCACCTCCGACGGCCACGGGTCCGACGACCGCGACCGCGGCAGTCCCGGCGACAGCCCGCCCCTGCTCCTCCGCGACCTGCGCCGTGGCGGCCCGTACCGCCGCCGCCCGCGCGGCCTCCTCGGCCTGAGCGGCCTCGGCGGCCTGCGCCGCCGCCTGCCGTGCGGCCTCCGCCTCCGCCTCGGCTCGGGCCTGTGCCTCGGCCTGGGCCTGCGCCTCGGCGCGCGCCTGCGCCTCCCGCTTGGCCGCGGCCTCCCGGGCGGCCTCGACCCGGGCCGCCTCCTCGGCCGCGGTGCGCCGGGTGTCGGCCTGCTGCTGGATCCGGGCGGCCAGCGCCAGTCCGGGGTCGGCGCCGTGGTCGGCCATCTGGTCGACGTCGACGGCGTGCGCGGGCTGTACGGGCTGCTCGGGCGCGGCAACTGTGGTCGGAGCAGGTGCCGCCGGCCCGGGAGTGGCGGCAGCGGCGGCGCTTGCGGAGAACCCGGTGGCCCCCAGGGCGGCGGCCATCGCCGTCACGCCGAGCACCGGCGCGCCGCTACGGCTCTGCCGGGGCAACCGGTGCCGCGCGGCCTCCTCACCCACGATCGACTGCTCGGGCCCGAAGGGCGCCGGCTCCGTTCCGTCCTGCGGCCCTGTCCCGTCCGGAAAGTCGAGCAGCTGAGTACCTCCGGCCTGGGTGCGACTCTCCGGGGTGTGCGTCGACGCCACGGGGGCGCGCTCCTTTCCTTCCTTCGCGCCTACCGGGTTAGCTGACGGGTTCGGAGCAGGAAGGTCTCCTACGGTCCGGCCGGGGCCGGTCCGATTCACCCCAAGGAACGGTGGTTCCCCGGCTCTGCGACCCCGCCCTCGGGCTGGGTCGCGGATTGGGCGACGGCGCACGGTGCCGTTCGGGTACGGCGTTGCCGACCGCGCTGCGTTATCAAACGTTAATCCCAGAAGCCCGTGATTCCAAGCCGCTCCCCTGAGGCCCGCGCGGCCTCCTGAGGCCCCGAGCACGCGTAGACACGAGCCTCGCGATCGGGCCGTGGAGCGTTGACAGCTAAGGCTATTAGCCTTAGCTTTGTGGCTGTCAGCAGGCACCTCGACAGCCAGGAAGGCCGCCATGTCCACCGGCTCCAGCACCGACGCCCTCACCCCGCGGACCCAGTACCTCGACGTCCCCGGCGGCACCGTGGCCTTCGACGACACCCGCGGCTCCGGCAGACCGGTGGTCCTCCTCCCCGGCATGCTCGACTCCCGCACCGTCTACCGTCACCTGCGCCCGCTGCTCACCGCGGCAGGCCACCGAGTGATCACCATGGACCTGCGCGGCTTCGGCGACTCCTCGATCGCCTGGGACGACTACTCCCCCGCCGCCCTCGCCACCGACCTGCTCGCGCTGCTCGACCACCTGGACCTCGACCGCGCCACCCTGGTCGGCAACTCCTACACCGGCGCCACCGTGGTCAGGGCGGCGGCCACCGCGCCGCACCGCGCCGCCGGGATCGTCCTGGTGGACGCCTTCATCGAGGTCCCGCCGCCGGGAGCCGTCCAGCGCGTCCTCACCAAGCTGCTCGGCTCGCTGGTCCTGAACCTCCCGAGCACCTGGGGCACGTACCTCAACCACGCCTACCCCACCCGCAAGCCCGCCGACTTCGCCGCCTACCGGGCCCGCATGGTCACCGCCCTGCGCACCCCCGGCCGGCGCCAGGCCACCCGCGGCTACGTCACCGGCGACTCCTCACCGCTCGGCTGGACCCAGGACGTGCGGTGCCCGGCCCTGGTACTGATGGGCACCAAGGACCCCGACTTCCCGAAGCCGGAGTTGGTCGCCGACCGGCAGGTCGCCGCGCTCACGGCCAGCGCGCCGCGGGCCCGTAGGGTGATGATCGACGGCGCCGGCCACTACCCGATGGCGGAGTTCCCGCAGGCCACCGCCGACGCCCTGCTCCCGTTCCTCGGTGAGGTGGCCTGATGCCCAGGGTCGGACTGACCCCCGACGCCGTGGTCGACCACGCCCTGGCGCTGATCGACGACGAGGGCCTGGAGGCGCTCACCCTGGCCGGAGTGGCGGCCCGCGCGGGCGTCGCCACACCGTCCCTCTACAAGCACGTGCCCGGCGGCCTGGGCGCACTGCGCCGACTGGTCGCCGTCCGGGTCACCTCCGACCTGGCCGACCTGCTCGCCCGGGAGACCGCCGGCCGGACCGAGGACGCCGCCGTCGAGGCCCTGCTGCGCGGCTACCACCGCTACGCCACCGACCACCCGCACCGCTACGCCGCGCTGCCCCAGGCCACGCCGGCCCAGCCCGACGACGAGCTGCTCGAGGCCGCCGCCCGGCTGGTCGGCACGATCCTGGAGGTGCTGCGCGACTACGGGATCGAGCGGTCCGAGGCGATCCACGCCGCTCGGACGGTCCGCGCGGTCGCCCACGGCTTCGCCTCGCTCACCATCGGCGGCGGGTACCAGCTCGCCGAGGACCTGGCGGTCACCCAGCGACGGCTGGTCGGCGTACTCACCGACGGCCTGCGTAACTGGCCCAGCGACGAGATCGGTTAGCAGGGGAACCAACCGGGCACCTCACGGTGTGTTCATCCGACGGGACTACCGTCTCCCACCGAGACCGCCACGCGCAGAGGACCAGGGCCCATGACGCAGCCGAGCACCGCCCGCCAGTCCGCCCGTCCGACCGACGCCGGCGCCGTCCCGGCCCCGCGTGCCGGCTCGACACCCACCACCAACGCCTGCTCCACCACCGGGTACGCCACCGCCCCCGAACAGCCCACCGGCTGGACCGCCGTCCGCCGCACCCTGGCGATCGTCCGCGGCCTGCGCACCCTCGGCGACGTCCCGGCCCGCCCCCAGCCCGGCTACGGCGAGGCCGACGGCCAGTAGCGACCGCCCCGCCCCTCCCGCGGACCTCGCCACCCGCCATTTACATCCGGACCAAATAGGATATTCACCGTCACTCACGGCAGCTGAACCACCCGCCGGCGCCCTCCGGCCCGGCGGTACGCCCCAGGAGCGGAAGGGCCGGGTACCCCGATGGACCTGACCTCCCCCTGGCTGCCGACCTCCGCCGACCAGCCGCCCGCCCACCGCGGCCGCGGCTCGGCCCGTTCCACCGTGGCCTGCGTCCGCAGCCTGCTGCGCTGCGCCAGCGCCTCCGAACTGCTCGGCGCGGTGCTCACCGAGGGCCCCGGTTGGGTCACCCGCGAGGGTGCCGCGATCTACCTGCTGGACGGCTCCGGTGCACTCCGGCTGACGGTCTCCAGCGGCCTGCCCGACTGGGCGCACCGCCGCTACGCCACCGTCGACCGGGCCGACGACCTGCCCGTCGCCGCCGCCCTGCGCCGCCGCGCGCCCGTGCTGCTCAGCCCCGAGCAGACCAGCCAGGCCTTCCCGCGCGGCCCGGCGGCCGGCGGCACCGGCCTGATCTCGGTGGTCGCCCTGCCGCTACTGGTGGACGACCAGGACCTCGGCGTCCTCGCGCTCACCCTGGCCCACCGCGGCACCGTCCCACGCCGCGATCTGGAGGCCCTCGAGGCGATCGCCGAGGCCTGCGCCCACCGCCTGGCCCACCTGCTGGCGCAGGCGCGGGCCGGTACCAGCAGCACGCAGGGCGTCCGGACCCACGCCGAGCCGCCCGACCCGGCCGCCGACCACCAGCCGATGCTGGCCGCCGCCGTCCGGGCCGCCGACGCGGGCGTCTTCGAACGCGACCTGGTCACCGGCGAGAGCGCCTGGGACGCCGCCGCCTACCGCCTGGTCGGCCGTACCCCGCCGGACGGCCCCGGCCCCTACCCGGCCCCGGAGTTGACCAGCCTGGTCCACCCCGAGGAGCTGCCGGACGTCCAGGCCGCCCTGGTGGACGTGCTGGCCCGCGGCGGCCGCTACCGGCTCACCTACCGCGCGCTGCGCCCGGACGGCACGGTCGCCGAAGTGGACGAGCGCGGTGAGGTGCTGCTCGACGTGCACGGCCGTCCGGTCCGGATCGCCGGCCTCCTCACCGAGCACCACCATCCGGGCGGCTCGGACGGCGGCCCGTCCACCACGACGATCGGCTCGGGCGCCGGCCTCCCGCACACCGGCCCTCCGCACACCGGGCTCTCGGACGCCGGGCTCTCGGACGCCGGGGCCGGCGCCCGTTCGGCCCTGCTGCTCGCGCTGACCAGTGCGCTCTCCCGCGCGGTCGGGGTGCGCGACGTCACCGCGGCGCTGACCGACGTGGCCCGGCCCGCGCTGGGCGCGGCCGAGCTGGTGCTCGACGTGGTCGACGAGGGCCGGCTGCTGCCCGTCTCACCCTCGGTCTACGGCGGGCCGCACCGCAGCGAGATGCACCGGCTGCACCAGAGCGAGGCCACCGCCGAGCAGGCGCCGGCCCGGTCCGTGCCGCTGTTCAGCGAGCCGGGCACAGCGACGACCGCAGGCGGACCGGCGGCCTGGGCGGTGCTGCCGCTGGTCGCCTCCGGGCGGCAGGTCGGCTCCTGCCTGATCACCTTCGCCACCGAACGCGCCTTCAGCCGCGAGGACCGCACCTTCTACACCGCGTTCGCCGGCGTGCTCGCCCAGTCCCTGGAACGGGCCCGGCTCTACGACACCCACTACCAGCGCGCCACCGAGCTGCAGCGCGCGATGCTGCCGCGCACCCTGCCACGGTTGCCCGGGCTCACCTCGGTGGCCCGCTATCTGCCCGGCACCGAGGGCATGCAGATCGGCGGCGACTGGTACGACCTGATCCCGCTGCCTTCGGGGCGGGTCGGCGTGGTGATCGGCGACGTCCAGGGGCACAACGCCGAGGCCACCGCGGTGATGGGCCAGCTGCGCAGCGGACTGCGGGCGTACGCGACGGACGGGCACGACCCGGCCGCCACCCTGGCCCGGACCAGCCGGCTGCTCGCCGAGCTCGACACCGACCTCTTCGCCACCTGCCTCTACCTGACGCTCAACCTGGGCAACGGCACGATCCACGGCGCCCGGGCCGGCCACCCGGCCCCGGTCCGGATCGCGGACGGCCGCGCGATCGAGCTGGACCTCCCGGGCGGCCCGCCCCTGGGCGTCGACCCCTCAATCAGCTACCCGCTCACGATCGAACAGCTCGGCCTCGGCGAGACCCTGCTGGCCTACACCGACGGCCTGGTCGAGGACCGCTCCGAGGACTACGACGAGTCGGTACAGCGGATGCTCGGCGGCCTGGAACTCTGGTACCGCCGAGCCGGCCCGACCCGGGTCGGCGCCTACCGTGCCCTGGAACAACTGGCCGACCTGCTCACCCTGAACGTCACCGAACGCCATTCCCGCCCGGACGACGTCGCCCTGCTCCTTCTGCACCGCTGACGCGACTTCACCAGGCCCCAGCAACACCTGAGCACCGCTCTCCCAGGTGAGCACCGCTCACTCCAGAGCCCACCGACCACCCCGGAAAGCACTGCTCACCCCAGAGAGCACCGCCCGCCGCTTGGAGCACCGCTCACATCGGAGAGCACCACCCGCCTCAGAGAGCACCGCTCACGAACGCAAGCCCCGCTCACCCCCGAGAGCGCCGCTCACGCCATCCCCTCCTGCTCCGACTCCTGCATCTCCTCCACCAGGTGCCAGTGCAGATCGCGCACCCCGGGCTCCAGCGACAGGCGGGTGATCAGCTGTTCCAGCGCGCGGGCCGGGTCGCCGGTGATCGCCACGGTGGCCCGCAGCAGGGTGCTGTCCTCGCCCTGCCGCTTGGCGCGCAGGCCGGTGGGGGTGAGTCCGGCGGTGCCGATGGCCTGCAGCAGCAGCGCCCGCACCTGGGTCTCGGCCTTGCGCTGGCACAGCAGGTGGACGCTGGCCCGGACGCCCTCGACGTCCGGGTCATCCTGCGGCACCCGGTCGATCAGCCGGCCCGCCGGGCGCAGCACCAGGTGCACCGCCAGCACCGCGAGCGTCCCCAGCACCGCGAACATCAGGTGCCCCGAGGCGGCCATCACCCCGACCGCCGCCGAACACCACAGCGTGGCGGCGGTGTTGAGCCCGCGCACGCTCGCCCCGTCGCGCAGGATCACCCCACCGCCCAGGAACCCGATCCCGGAGACCACGTAGGACGCCACCCGGGTGAGGCTGCCCGGGTCCACCACCGCCTCGCTGTACAGCACGAAGAGCGTGGCCCCGGCCGCGACCAGCGCGTTGGTGCGCAGGCCGGCCATCCGGGCCCGCCACTGCCGCTCGACGCCGATCAGTGCGCCGCAGCCCACCCCGACACCGAGCCGGGTCAGGAAATCGATGGTGCTCAGGGTGTGCACGTGGGCGCACCTCCTTCAGGACGTGGTCGGACGACGCCCCTCATCGTCGCCGATCACGGTGCCGGGCTGGTGGAGCCCCGGCGAACTCCTGGTGCCGATGGGACACCCCGGCACCCAATGGGGATCCCCCGGCGGGGGCCACCCCACCCCGCGCCGGGGCGCCCCCACCCGCCGACCCGCCTCAGCCGAACAGCCCGTTGAACACCTGCGTCGAGGGAGCCCCCTCCAGCGCACGGTAGCTCCCGCTCCCGAGCACCTCCTCGACCAGCCGCCGAGCCGCCCCGTACGCCGCCCTGCTCAGGCCGGGCCCCAGGCTGACCCGGGCCACGCCCAGCGCGCCCAGCTCGGCCACCGTCGGCCACCCCTCCCCGACCAGCACGTTGAGGGGCAGCGGAAGCCCGGCCGCCAGCGCCGCGATGTCCTCGACATCGCTCGCCATCGGCACGAAGATCCCGTCCGCACCCGCCGCCGCGTACGCCTTGCCCCGGGCCAGCGCGTGCTCCAGCCGCTCCTCGGGTTCTCCCACCCGGCGCAGGTAGACGTCGGTCCGCGCGTTGACGAAGAGCTCGACCCCTGCCGCGTCGGCAGCAGCCCGGGCGGCCGCGATCCGGGCCACCTGCTCCTCGACGGGACGAAGGGCGCCACCCTCGCGACCGTCCTCGATGTTGATCCCGGCCACGCCGGCCGCCAGCACCAGCTCGACGGTCCGCCCGACCTCCGCCGCGGTGGCGCCGAAGCCCTCCTCCAGGTCGGCGGTGACCGGCAGGTCCACCGCCGCGACCACCCGGGCGGTCAGCTCGACCACCTGGTCGCGGCTCAGCCCGCCACCGTCCGCCGCACCCAGCGCCCAGGCGACGCCCGCGCTGGTGGTGGCGATCGCCGCGGCACCGGCGTCGGCCACCAGCACGGCGCTGCCCGGGTCCCAGACGTTCGCCAGCACCAGCGGCCCCTCACCGTGGTGCAACCGGTGGAACCGCCGCGCCAGCTCCTGCTGCACGGCCGGGCGCTCGGCCCCCATCAAACGCCGGCCTTCGCAGCCGGGCTCATCCGAATGCTGATCGCCAGCCGGTTCCAGGCGTTGATCGTCGTGATCGCCGCGATCAGCCGGGCCAGCTCCTGCTCGTCGAACTGCTCGGCCGCCTCCTGGTAGACGGCGTCCGGCACGTGCCCCTCGGTGATCTTGGTGATCGCCTCGGTCAGCGCCAGCGCGGCCCGCTCGCGGGCGGTGAAGTACGGGGTCTCGCGCCACGCCGGCAGGGTGTAGAGCCGGTGCTCGGCCTCGCCGGCCTTGCGGGCGTCGGTGGTGTGCATGTCGAGGCAGAAGGCGCAGCCGTTGATCACCGAGGCGTACGTCCTCACCAGCTCGGCGATCACCGGGTCGAGCCCGGTGGAGGCGGCCTTGGTGAGGTCGAGCATCGCCCGGTAGACGTCGGGGGCCGCCTGCGGCAGCGCGAGCCGGAGGTCGGGGGCGGGAACGGTACGAGTGATCTGAGTGGTCGTCATGAGAGACACCCTAGGGGTGAAGTGTCCCGCCCCCGTGGTTCATTTGCAGTATGAATTCTTGGGCCATTCAGCAGCACCCATCCACCCCCGACCAGGCCCGGCCCCCCGCTCCCGCGGCCGCACCCGCCCTGGGCCGTGACCTCCACCTGGACCTCACCGTCCGCCGAACCGCCGGCCTCGGCCTGCGCGCCGCCCTGGAGGACGCCCTGCGCGAGGCCACCGCCGACGGCAGCCTCGCCCCGGGCACCCGGCTGCCCTCCTCCCGCGCCCTCGCCGCCGATCTGGACATAGCCCGCAACACCGTCGCCGAGGCCTACGCCCAGCTGGCCGCCGAAGGGTGGCTGGTCTCCCGGCAGGGCTCCGGCACGACCGTCGCCGACCGCGCCCCGACCCGCCGCCCGGGTCCGGTCCCCCGTCCGGCGCCCGAGGCCGCGATCCGCTACGACTTCCGCCCCGGCCGCCCCGACCTGGACCTCTTTCCGCGGGCCGCCTGGCTGGCCGCCACCCGGCGCGCACTGGCCCGCGCCCCGCGCGACGCGCTCGGCTACTCCACCTCGCTCGGCCGTTACGAGTCGCGCCGCGCGCTCGCCGACTACCTGGGCCGGGTGCGCGGCGTGCGGGCCGATCCCGAACGGATCCTGCTCTGCAGCGGCTTCGCCCAGGGTCTGGCACTGCTCGGCGCCGAGTTGCACGCGCGTGGCACCGGACCGGTGGCCGTCGAGTCGTACGGGCTGCGCGTGCACCGCGAACTGCTGGAGGCGGCCGGCCCGACCACCGTGCCGCTCCCGGTGGACGCCGACGGCGCCCGCACCGATCTGCTGCCCACCGACGGCACGAGCGCGGTCCTGCTCACCCCCGCCCACCAGTTCCCGACCGGCACCCCCCTACACCCGGCCCGCCGCGCCGCCGCCCTCGACTGGGCCCGAGCCACCGGCGGCCTGGTGATCGAGGACGACTACGACGGCGAGTTCCGCTACGACCGCCAGCCGGTCGGCGCGATGCAGGCGCTCGACCCGGAGCGCGTGGTCTACGCCGGCACGGCCAGCAAGAGCCTGGCACCCGGCCTGCGGCTCGGCTGGCTGGTGCTGCCGGAGGACCTGGTGGCGCCACTGGCGGCCCGCAAGGCGCGCGCGGACGGGCAGTCGAGCGTGCTGGAGCAGCTGGCGCTCGCCGAGTTGATCGAGTCGGGCGGCTACGACCGCCAGGTCCGCCGAGCCCGCCTGCACTACCGCCGCCGACGCGACCGGCTGGTCGCCGCGCTCGCCACGGCCGCGCCGCGCGTCCAGGTGAGCGGGATCGCCGCCGGCCTGCACGCGCTGCTGCGCCTGCCAGCCGGCCGGACGTCCGAACCGGACCTCCAGGAGCAGGCCCTGCAACAGGGCCTGGCCCTCGACGTGCTGTCACGGTTCCGCCACCCGCTGGCCGAGCCGGACGGCCTGCCGCCCTCCCTGGTGATCGGGTTCGGCACGCCCCCGGAGCACGCCTTCCAGCGCGGCCTCGACGTGCTCGGTGAACTCCTGGCAGCGAACTGCTGACAGCGGTCCCCTGACCGGCGAACCACTGTCGGTGGCCTGCTGACGACGGCTCAGCGATGTGCACCCAGGTAGAACAGCAGGTACAGGAAGCCGCCGAAGCCATGCGCGGCGGCCATGTAGATGAAGACCCGGATCGCCACCCGGTGGTCGGTGCGCTTACCGGCGTCCGTGGTGGGCGCGTACTGCGGGGGACGGTGGTGCTGAACGGCCATCGCCAACGGTCCTTCCTCGATCAGTGTGTGTACACGGACTTAGCCAGTGCGTGCGCACACACGCATTCGGTCGATGCGCGCGACACCCACCCGATCGGTGTGTGCGCACACATTCGGTCAGTGTGTGCGCACCGACATACCCAGGCAGAGCTCCCCGGAAGGGCTCTGCAGCAGGGTGTGCACGAAGAGCAGCTCCAGACCCTCCGGCGAGTCGGCCGCGATGCAGTGCGGGGTGAGCGAGTCGAAGTGCGCGCTGTCCCCGGGGAGCAGCAGGTGGACGGTCTGACCGAGGGTCAGCCGCAGCCGCCCCTTGGTCACGTACAGCCACTCCTCCCCCGGATGCACCCGGACCACCGCGTCCTGCAGCTCGGCCGGCACCTGGATGTGCAGCGCCTGCATCGCCCGCCCGGGCGTCCCGGCCCGCCGGTATCCCCAGCCGCCGGCCCGCCCGGGCTCGATCGCACCGCCCCGGACCACCGGGTCAGCCTCGACCGCCTGCTCGCCGAGCAGCCCCGCCACCGTGGTGCCGTAGAGCCGGGCCAGGCCGAGCAGCACCGGCAGCGAGGGCTGCCGGCGCCCGGTCTCCAGGCGCGAGAGATAAGCTGGCGAGAGTCCGACCCGGGCGGCGGCCGCCTCCAGGGTGAGCCGGCTGCCGAGGCGCCGGTCGCGCAACCGGGCGCCGAGCCCGGGCACCTCCTCGCTGTTGGTCATGCCTCCAGTGGACACCCGCTGTGCCCAGGAGGCAAGCAATGTGCCTCAGAGGCAAGATCCCAGCTCACGGGTGGTACATCTCGTTGATCGCGACCACCGCCCCGCTCCCGTCGACCTGGAGGTCGTACGTCTCGTAGCACTGGTACGGCTGCGCGGCGTCGGGCTGGGTGGCGCAGAGGTTGATCGCCTTGACCGCGTCCGCCAGCGGGACCTGGACCCGCTGGTAGACGTCGTACTTCTTGTAGAGCAGGGCCGTCGCACTGGGCGACAGCCGGTAGTTGACGGTGTTCTGGTCGGACCACTCATAGTGGCCGTCGTCATCGCCGCCGCAGACGAACGTGGCGGGGTTGGCGGTGAGCTCGGTGGTGGCGGCGGACACCACGTGCACCACGACGTGCCCGGCCGGGGTCGGCGGGCAGGTCGAGCTGGCGGAGGGCTGCGCCACCACCGTCGGGCCGGGCGCGACCGGGGACGGGCTGCCAACCGGCTTGCTGGGCCGCGCGGTCGGCGAGGCGGACGACCCCCGTGACGGGACGGCCGACGCGGACGGCACAGCCGACGGCACGGCCGACGCGGACACCGACGGGACAGCCGACACGGACGCCGACGCCGGAGCCGAAGCCGACGGCACAGCCGACGCGGCCCCGGACGCGGACCCGGAAGGCGAAGCGGATCCGGAAGGCGAAGCGGATCCGGCCGCCGGCGCCGTGACGGCGACACCACTCGGCGACGCACCGGCGCCGGCAGCCGCGTTCGGGTCGCAGGCGGTCACCCCCAGACCGGCACTGGCGATCAACACGGCAAGTGCGAGGCGACGAGACGACATCAGGGTTCTCCCAACGCTACGGACGACATCCGCCGGACCGCTCGGCCCGACGTCACACCTCCCGACGCGCCGAACTCCCCATCGAGTCGCGCCTGTTGCAGCGTTGTGACAGAACCCTCCGCACCCGCACCACCCTGTTCCTCCGCCCCCGGTGGCGAGCCCACCCGGCCTGCGGGACCTTGGGAGAAAGGCACGAAAGGAGCAACGATCATGGCCGGAACGAACCTCGGCAGCCTGCTCGGCAGCCTCCTGGGCGGCGGGCAGGGCCAGCAGGGCAGCGGCGCCAACCTGGTCGGCACCCTCCTGCACGCCCTCGGCAACGGCCACAGCGGCGGCAGCGGCGGCAGCGGCCAGAGCGCGGGCGCGAACCCGCTCACCAGCCTGCTCGGCCTGCTCGACAAGTCCGGACTCACCGCGCAGAAGAACTCCTGGGTGGGCACCGGCACCAACCAGCCCGCGACCGGCGCCCAGCTCAAGGAGGCGCTCCCCGACGACGCCCTGCGGAAGGTGGCCGAGGCCGCCGGCCTCAGCACCGACGAGGCGGCCGCCCGGCTGGCCCAGTCCCTTCCCCAGGCCGTGGACAAGCTGACCCCGGAGGGCGAGGTACCGAAGGGCGACTCGCTGGAGGACATCATCCGTCGGTACGTGTGAGGGCTCACCATCGCCGTCGGGTGCCCAGGAGCTTCTCCTCGGCGGCGGCGATGGTCTGCCGGACCGCCGCCCGGGCGGCGACCTGCACCGGACTCTCCCAGGTGTCCGCCGCTCCTTCCACCGCCTCGGCTCGCGCGCGCGTAAGGGTTACCGTCCCAACTACCTCAGCTGTTCTTTCCCGGTAAGGGACTTCCTGGTCGTTGCCGCACGTGCTGACTTGACTGCCGTCACGTGCGGACTTGTCCAAGTCGGCACGTGCGGACCTGACCTCCGGGCCGCGCGGCCGGGGTAGGTCAGCACGTGCCGACCTCCGCACGGGCGCCGGTGCGGACTTCTCCGGTGCGACTGGTGCGACCGGTGCGACTGGTACGACTGGTACGACCGGTGCCGCCTCCACCATCCCCCCCCTTCGCCGCCGCCCGCACCCGCTCCTGCCGGATCCGCCGTCGGTCGGCCCGCAGCACGGCGAGCGCCGCCGCCCAGTCCGGTGCGCCGGACGGCGGCAGGACGACCGCGTAACCGCGCACCCGCACGCCGTCCGGTCCGTACCGCAACCTCATCAACCCGGCGGCCTCGGCGGCCCGGTAGAAGCGGGGGATGCTGTCCCGCGAGGTGCCGGCGGCGTTGGCGAACCAGGCACTGGACGGCGGGCGGTGGATGTTGGTCCCGTCCCAGTCGGCGCGCTGGGCGGCGTGCATCAGGAAGGCGCTGAACGCCGGGCCGATCGACTTCCAGGGGCCGCCGGAAGGCTTGTTCTGCAGCCACTGGCCGAGCCGGTCCCGGAAGGTGTGCGCGGGCGACACGCCCGAAGCCACGGGGACCTGAGAGGAGTTGAGGCAGGTGGTGGCGGACACCGGAACCTCCCCGTCGCCGTCCGGGCTCCCGATCGCCCTGCCAGCGCGCCGCGAGGAGCGCTAAACTCAGAGCATCGACAGCCGCACAACGGCTTGTTGGTAGGAGCCACCGGGAGCTTCCGCCAAGAAACAGACCCGATGGCGACGCGAACAACGCCCCCCAGGGAAACCCGGGGGGCGTCGTCGATTCTAGGACCTGACGTGGCGTCATATGCCGCAACTGCCATCTGTCAACCCAGCGTTGACGCGGGTCGTTCGTCCCCGTCCACCGCGCGGCGCGGGCACCCGCCGCGACCCGTCGGGCGGGCAGCAGGGCACCTCACCCGACGGGTCGCGCGGTCAGATCCCGAAGGGGGCCGCGTAGCGGACGGTGCCGCCGGGCAGCGGGTGGGCCTCGTCGAAGGTGATGGCCATCAGGGCCTCGTCGGGGACGTCGACGGTCAGTCCGATGCCGTGGGCGGAGGCACGGGTGAAGCCGAACCGCGGGTAGTACGTGGGGTGTCCGAGGACGATGACGTAGTACTCGCCCATCTCCTCGGCTGCCTCGAGGGCGGCGCGGATGACCGCGGAACCGGCGCCGCTCCTCTGGTACTCGGGCCGTACCGCGACGGGGGCCAGGCACAGCGCCGGGATGTCGCCGATGTGGCAGCGGGTCAGCAGCGCGTGGCCGACCAGCGTGCCGCCCTCGTCCGTGGCGACCAGGGACAGGCCGTCGATCCAGCAGGGGTCGGCGCGCAGGGCGTCGACGAGGTCGGCCTCGCCGGAGCCGTCGAACGCGGCGAGGTTGATCTCGCGGATGGTGGGGATGTCGGCGCCGGTCTCGGCGCGGGTGATCCAGCTGTGGGTGCGCATGAGGGGATGGAGGTCCGTTCCATGGTGGGGTTCGTGTGGGATCGCCTCGCGAACTCGCGCTCCGGCGGGGCCGCGAGGGAGTGACCGGGTCAGACCGTCGCCCGGGACGCGAGGGCGGTCCGGGCGCTGCGCGTCGCAGTGGCCTTGAGCGCGGTCATCAGCCCCACCTCCCCTTCGTCCTCGATCCGGACCTGCACGAACCCTCGCACGGTAGCAAGCGACCCGGAATCCGTCACCGGAGCATCCGCCGCCGGCTCCGGGACAGCCCGTAGCCCACTCTGCCGAACTTCGCCGGCACCGCAGCGGGGCGAATTGACCCAGTACATCACGCTATGTTCCCTTGACGCCCTGACCTGGTTACACAGGGTAACGACCCCTGGGTGGCTCGTTCGGTCGGCCGCGTCGCCGCGGCGCGCCGATCCCTGTCGAGAGGACACTGCGTGAAGATCCGTCACGTCCTTGCGGTCCTGGCCGCGACGACGGCCCTGTTCGCCGGCGCGCCGGCTCCGGCCGGGGCCCGGGCGCCCCACACCGGCGACACGTTCCGCCGGGCACCCGTCACCGAGTCGCTGAGCCAGTGCTCGGCGGAGTTCCTCGACGGCGACAAGCGCCTCGGCCCGTTGCGGCTGCCCGTGCTGGGCGTCGTCGGCCAGGAGCTGCAGTACTACCACCGCACCGGACGCCTGAGTTCGCAGCGCTTCCTGGAGCTGTACTGGAACCCCGTGGCCGGCCCCAACGGCGGCTGGTACTACCCGCCGCAGAGCGGCTACGTCCTCAACCCGGACGGCTCGCCGAAGCGGGTGGAGGAGACCCTCCAGGTCGGCCAGGACATCGACCGCTACGGCAGCGAGTACGGCTCCTTCCTCGCGCCCGAGGGGCTGCCGTACGCCGAGCGCTCGATCCCGCCGGCCAGCCTCGACAGCACCCCGCCGGAGGCGTGCAACTACCACGACTACCGCGTGCTGAAGCCGTTCACCGTCTACGCGGGCCCGATCGCGCCCTGGTTCGAGCAGCCCGGCCTCGGGCGGCAGTACCAGCTCGACCCCTCCCTGGTCCCCGACGCTCCCACCCAGGGCTACAACGTCCAGTGGCTGGTCGACAACGGCTACCTGGAGCGGATCATCCCGCACCGGGCCCCCGCCGCCGTCCCCAACCAGCGCTGACCCGGGGGGACCTGACCAAGCCCACAGGGGGCCGGGTCCGCCGCGAAGGCCCCCGACGGCCCGGCCCTCCGCCTCCCCGGCGGATCAGTCCGAGAGTTCCCACAGCAGCCGGTAGTACCTGGTCCGCTCCGGGTCCGGCGCGACCCCGTAGGCCTCGAGCAACGGCTCCTCCCATCCCGGACCGTAGTTCCACCGCGTGCTCCAGGTGGCGATGGCGAGGTCGGCCCAGCGGTCGGCGACACCGAGCGCGCCGAGGTCGACGTGGCCGCTGCAGCTGCCGTCGTCGGCGATCAGGGTGTTGGGAGCGCAGGCGTCGCCGTGGCAGACGACGAGCCCGTCGACCGGTGGGACGTCGGCGAGCAGCCCGAGCGCACGCTCGACGGTACCGATCCGCCGAAGGTCCTGCGGCCAGTCGGCCGGACTGATCCGGCCCGCCGCCGCCCGTGACCGCGCCGCCTCCAGGCGCCGTCCGGCCGACCAGTCGAACGGGCAGTCCGCGACGGGCAGTTCCTCGTGCAGTGCGCGCAGTCCGACACCGATCGCGCGTACCGCGGTGCCGGGGTCACGCTTCCAGTGGTCGTCCACGGCCGTACGCCCGGGCAGGCCACCGGTCGCGATCCAGGACCCGGTTTCGTCCGCGCCCGCGTCGAGTACGCGCGGCACCACGGTGAACCCCACCGCCCAGCGCAGGCGCGCCACTTCGGCCGAGAGGTCGACACCGCTGCCGACCGGCGTCCACTTCACGAACTGCCGGGAGTCCCCTCGGCCGATCTGGAAGGTCAGGCCGCCGGGTTCGTTCCGCCAGACCGCCCGCACGGGCCGCCCGGACGCGAACTCGGTGACGGCCCTCGGGACTTCGACCGGTTCTCGCGGCGACGTGGCTACCATCCGGCCATTCTCGCCGGACCGGCCGGTGGTCGGCCAACCGTTCTCGGCCGACCGTTCTCGGCCGACCACCGGACCCCCTCGCCGGTGGCCCCCCGTCCCGGGACGGGTGTCAGGCGCCCTTGACCTTCTGCTGGAAGAGCGAGTAGTCGATCACGTCGTCGGCCGGGGGCGCCTGGACGGTGACGGGCTGGTTGAAGGCGCTGAAGTCCATCTGGCCGGGGCTGTCACCGCCGCTCTGCTCTATCCGGACGAGGTATGGCTGGCCCACGGTGGCGATGTACGCGGTGCTGGGCGTGGGGTCGTCGCTGTCGGTCTCGGTGAGGCTGATGGTCGGGACTCCGTCGGTGACACCGGTGGTGCCCTTGGTCACCGTGCTCTTCGACCCGTCGTCCTTGGTCATCTGGTTCATCAAGTCGCACATGGAGCCCACGTCCTTGAGGTCCGGGTCGTTCTGCCCACCGGTGAGCCAGCGGCCCTGGAAGAGCATCGCCATCGTGTCGCCGGCCTTCGAGTAGCCCTCCTGGACGGACATGCTCTTCCAGAACGTCGCGTCCGGCTTCATCCAGGTGTTGGATCCGGTGTGCAGGATCTCGATCGATCCGGTCGAGCCGATGGAGATGGTGCCGTCGCAGTCGCCCTGCTTGTCGGCCGTGATGTCTATCCCCATCTTCTGCCCGTCCGAGGTCATGGTCCCGGCGATCTTCATCGAGGAGAGCTGGCTCATCGCGGTCTTCGCCTGCGTCGAGATCTGCTCCGCGGTGAGCGAGTCGGTCGCCATGGTCGGGGTGGGGCTCGCGGTCGGCGAAGCGGGAGCCGAGGCGGAGACCGAGGCCGAAGCCGGGGCGACGGCCGCACCGGCGGTGGACTTGGCGTCCTTCTGCCCACCGCACGCGGTGGCCCCCGTGGCCAGGACCGCGCAGATGACAGCGGTTCGGATGAGGCGCTGAGAGGGCATGGGCTTCCTTCTGACTGAGGGTGTGCAAAGGCCTCCGCGGCGGCGAACGCGCCGCTGGCGGGAACAGTATGAGGCTCAGTGATCTCTTATCCGAATTTAATATCCGCTCGTCCTGCTGATCTCCACGCAAAGGGGGGGCGATGCACGCAATTCGGACGGACTCCGGTGGACGACGGGGGCATTCCGCCTGCTGACGCCCCGATCGGCAGCATACGAGTGATCACCGGCGTGGTGGCCGAGCAGGTGAGACGGGGAGCGGGCACGCTGGCCGACGTCACGTCCGCCTCAGCGCCGACCGCGCTCGTCGAACAGGATCCGCCCATGCGCCGCGCCCTTGCCGTTCTCGTGGGAGCCCTCGCGCTCACCTCGACCATCACCACCCTGCCCGCCTACGCCCGGCCCGCCACCGCCGCCAGTGCCCAGCACCGGGCCAACTCCGGTGCCGCCGGGGGCCTTCCGATCATCGGCGGCCTGCTCGGCGGCCTCTCGGGCGGCGGCGGTCTGCTGTAGACCGGCAGTGCCCAGGGCCCGTCGGCGACACCGTCGTCGGCGGGCCCGGTCCGCTGGTCGACCTCAGCTGGTCCGACCTCAGCTGGTCGACGCGAAGGCGTTGAGGCCGGTGAGCTCGGCCGAGAGCGCCCACAACCGGGCGGCCTGCTCCGGATCGATCGCGTACTCCCGCACCCCACTGGTCAACACGGCGTCACCAGAAGCGATCCCGGCGACCTCGCAGTCCTCGCAGTAGAGCCCGCCGAGGCCCGCGAGGCGCGGGGAGGTCGCCGCCCACGCCTGGGTCGCCGCACCCTGGGCGGGCGTCTTGAAGCCACCCATCGCCCAGTTGCCCGCCTCGTCGAGCCAACCGGCGGCGGCCATCTCCTCCCTGGGGACGTGCCGGGCCAGCTCCGTGACGATGGCGCCGGGGTGGACCGCGAATGCCCGTACGCCGAACTCCCGGCCCAGCGCGTCGAGTTGCACGGAGAACAGCGCGTTCGCCGTCTTCGCCTGCCCGTACGCCCGCCACTTGTCGTAGCCGCGCTCGAACTGCACGTCGTCCCAGCGGACGCCGGAGAGCTGGTGACCGTTGGACGACACGGTCACCACCCGCGCCCCGCCCGCCGCGATCGCCGGCCAGAGGCGGTTGACCAGCGCGTGGTGACCGAGGTGGTTGGTCGCGAACTGCGCCTCCCAGCCCGGTCCGACCCGGGTCTCCGGGCAGGCCATGATCCCGGCGTTGTTGATCAACAGGTCGATGGTGCGACCGTCGGCGAGGAAGCGCTCGGCGAAACCACGGATGCTGGACAGATCCGAGAGGTCGAGCTCATCGACTTCCACACCGCGAATCCCCGCGACCGCCTCCAGCGCGACCGCGGGACGGCGGGCGGGCACCACGACCCGGGCCCCGACCTCGGCCAGGGCCCTGGTGGTCTCCAGCCCGAGACCCGAGTAGCCGCCCGTGACGATCGCGAGCCGCCCGGTGAGGTCGATCCCGCGCAGGACCTCCTCGGTCGTGCTCTGAGCGCCGAAGCCGGACCCGATCGCGTGCTGCTGATTCGTCATGCCTTCGACGCTAGGAGCTGGAGCGCGCTCAAAGTCAAGCCTCGCGACCGGCACCGGGACGACGGCCACCGGAACGGGTGTACGGACGGGCGTCCGGGAGGCCGCCGCGGCACTCCGGCGGGAGACTGCTGACCGTGTCCCCAGCGCCCGCGGTACCCCCGGCACCACCAGCGACCCCGGCCCTCGTGCTCACCGAGGAGGACGCGGTCGAGCTCCTCGCCTACCTGCTCTCGGCCGCCCGGATCCAGCTGGACGAGGCGGCCGAGTACGCGCCGCTGCGGTTGCTCACCGCGGCGGGCCGGCTGGCCGAGATGATCGGCCCGCGGGCCGGCGCCGGGCTGCACCCGTTGCTGGACGAGCTCCGGGAGGGGGTCGGGGAGACGGCCGTCCGGGCCGGCGACCCGGCCGGCTACCCCGAGCGGCTCGACGCGCTGTGCCGGGCACTGGCCGAGTACCTGGTCGCCCGGCTGGACCTGGACGAGACCCTGTGAACGACGCCGTCCTGCAGGCGATCCGCACCCGCCGCGTGGTCCGCGCCCTCACCCCGGACCCGGTCGCGCGGGAGGACCTGGTGACCGTGCTCGACAGCGCCCGCCACGCCCCGCACGCCGGCAACCGCCGGCTGCACCGCTACGTCGCCGTCACCCGCCCCGCGCTGCTGCGCGCCCTGCGGATGGTCTCGCCGGGGATGCTGCAACGCCCCACGGCCGCGATCGTGGTCTGCGTCGACTGGGCCCGGGTCAGCGGCTACGGCTTCGCCGCGACCAGCCCGGGCCCGCACGTCGACGTGGGCACCGCCACCGCGACCATGCTGCTCGCCGCGCACGCCGTCGGACTGGGCGCCGGGCCGGTCACCTCGTTCAGCCGGGCGGCGGTCGGCACGCTGCTCAACCTGCCCGAGCAGGTCCGCCCCGAGCTGATCATCTGCCTCGGCCACCCGGCGGCCGAACAGCCGCCCCCCATGCGGCGCCGGGACGGGACCGCCTGGGCGGACGTCATCCAGTGGGACCGCGGCTGAACCCGCGCGTGGCGCGACCGCACCCGTCCCGCGCCCGAGCGGCCGACGCCCGGGGATCGGGGATCCGGGGACGCCATGCGCGGCCCTAATTTGATTATCGTCCCACTAATTAATTCTCCTTGATTACCTCTCATCTCCTGCGCAATACTCTGCAGGCGAAAAGAATTCGCCCATCCTCCCTTCCCGACTCTCCCTGCCCGCCTCGCAACGGCACCGGGCAAACGTGTGCCCGCGCGCAGATTTCCTTCCGTGCAGTCCCCCCTCGGAGAATTGAGGCAGCACCATGCGCAGGACTCGACTCGGACTCGGCCTGGCCTTCGGACTGGGCGCCCTCTCCTGGGCCGTCGCCCCCGCTGGAACGGCACAGGCCCTCCCCGTCCCGCACAGCGCCGGCCAGCTGCTCCCAGCTGCCGGTCCGGCCGCCGGGGCGCGGGTGGTCGACCTCCCCTCCCTCGCCCAACTCCCGACCGGTGGTCGCAGGTTGGTGCAGAAGCCGGCCACACCCGCGAGCCCCGAGACCACGTACCACACCACCGCGTTCACCAACAACGACGGCAACGAGTGTCTCGACGGCGACACCAACACCATCCCCCACGGAAACGGCGCCAAAGTCCAACTCTGGGCCTGCAACGGCTGGTCCAACCAGAACTGGTACTGGACGCCGGTCGCCGGCATGCCCGTCGGCTACTACACCATCCAGAACGGCGACGGCGGGATGTGTCTGGACGGCGACACCAACACCATTCCCAACAACGGCGCCAAGGTACAACTCTGGGGGTGCAACGGCTGGAACAACCAGAGGTGGTACTGGAACGGCTCCAACCTGCAGAACGCCGACGGTGGGGAATGCCTGGACGGCGACACCAACACCATCCCCAACAACGGTGCCAAGGTACAACTCTGGGCCTGCAACGGCTGGAACAACCAGAAGTGGACCTGGCACTGAGCGACTGATCCCCCGGTCCCGCCCCCGTCCGGGTGACAGATCGGCGCGGCGGCGGGTGCTCCCCTTGGCCGGCACGCTTGTGTGCTCACCTTTAGTAGCCCTCCGGTCACCACGACCGGCCAGGACAGAGGGGTCAAGGAGAGGGGTAAGGACTGATGAAGAGCACGCTCGGCAAGACCCTGCTCATCGCGGTCGGCGCGCTGGTGATCGCCGGCGTCGCCGCGCCGGCCTCGGCGCAGGTGGTGGTCGGCGGTGGCAAGGAGGGCGTCGCGACCGCCAACCCGCCGGTCGTGGCAGGCGCGGAGCAGGGCTTCGCGGCCACCGACCACACCTTCGCGGGCGGCGCCAAGCAGGGCTGGGCGACCAGCACCGCCACCGGCGGCGGCGAGGCGGGCCTCATCCACCTCGGGTGAGGGCGAGCACGGAGCAGGGGAGGGTTCCGCCGCGACGGCGGAACCCTCCCCTCGCTCACTCGGCCGGCAGGTGCTCCACGCCCGGCCCACCGCCCACGGTCGGCCCGGCCTGCGGTGCGCGCCGGGCCGGTTCGCGTCCCGGCGGCTGGCTGAGCCGCTCGACCACACCCGGCTTGGTGGTCCGCCGCTCCTGCGGCTCGCCGACCACCACCACCAGTTCCTCCCCGTCGTGCGAGATCCGCAGCTGGGAGCCCTCGCGCAGGGTGTAGGTGGTGGTGTCGTGGGTGATCCGGACGTGCAGCAGGTGGTTCCGGACCCGCATCGAGAACGCCAGGCTGACCAGACCGGCGGGAAGCCGCGGCCGGAAGGAGATCAGCCCGCCGTGGTCGCGCAGGCCACCGAGCCCGCCGACCAACGCTATGCACGCGCCCGCCAGCGAGGCCATGTGCAGCCCGTCCCGGGTGTTGCCACCCAGGTCGTGCAGGTCCATCATGGCGGCCTCGGCGGTGTAGTCGTAGGCCAGGTCGAGCTGGCCCACCTCGGCCGCGATCACGGCCTGGGTGCAGGCCGAGAGCGAGGAGTCGCGGACCGTCAGCCGCTCGTAGTAGGCGAAGTTGCGCATCTTCTGCTCCGCCGTGAAGGCGTCGCCGCGGACCTGCATCGCCATCACCAGGTCGGCCTGCTTGACCACCTGCTTCCGGTACAGGTCGAAGTAGGGGTAGTGCAGCAGCAGCGGGTACTTCTCCGGCGGGGTGCCCTCGAAGTCCCAGACCTGGTGGTCGGTGAAGCCGTCCGCCTGCGGGTGCACGCCCAGCTTCTCGTCGTACGGGATGTACATCGCGTTGGCGGCGTCCCGCCAGGCGGCGGTCTCCTCGGTGTCCACTCCCAGCGCGGCGGCCTCCTGCGGGTACCGACGGGCCGAGTCGGCGGCGGCGAGCATGTTCGTCTGGGCCATCAGGTTGGTGTAGACGTTGTTGTCCGCCACCGCGCTGTACTCGTCCGGCCCGGTGACGCCCTCGATCCGGAACTGGCCGATCGCGTCGTGGTGTCCGAGCGAGCGCCACATCCGGGCCGTCTCGACCAGCAGCTCCAGCCCGTACTCCCGCTCGAAGTCGACGTCCCCGGTGGCCCGGACGTAGCGGGCCGCCGCCACCGCGATGTCGGCACCGATGTGGAACGCCGCGGTGCCGGCCGGCCAGTACCCCGAGCACTCCTCGCCGCGGATCGTCCGCCACGGGAACACCGCGCCCTGCAGGCCGAGTTGGGCGGCCCGCTCGCGGGCCAGCGGCAGCGTGGTGTGCCGCCAGCGCAGTGCCTGGGCGACCGCCGCGGGCAGCGAGTAGGTGAGTACCTGCAGCACGAAGGTCTCGGTGTCCCAGAAGCTGTGCCCGTCGTAGCCGGTGCCGGTCAACCCCTTGGCCGGGATGGCCCGTTCCTCGCTGCGGGCGGCCGCCTGCAGCACGTGGAAGAGCGCGAACCGGACCGCCTGCTGCAGCTCGACGTCGCCGTCGATCTCGATGTCGCTGGAAGCCCAGAACTCCTCCAGGTACGTCTTCTGTTCGGTCACCAGACCGTCCCAGCCGGAGTAGCGGGCCGCGGTGATGGCGGCCTCCACCTGGTCGCGCACCGCGGGCAGCGAACGGGTCGCCGACCAGCCGTAGCCCAGGAGCTTCACCAGGCGCAGCTTCTCGCCGGGTTGCAGCACCGCGGTCACGCTGACCCGGGCCTGGTCGGGGCGGCTCTCCGAGGTGACGCTGACCCCGTCCGGGCCGTGGATCACGTGGTCCATGCCGGCCGCCACCCGCAGCCCGCTGTAGCGGGTGCGGTGCACCAGGGTCGCCCGGGTCTCGGTGGCGTGGTGCGACTCGGCCACCAGCGGGGCCTCCAGCACCGCCGAGGCGCGCGGGTCGCCGTCCGAGGCCGGCAGTTGCTCGTTGGCGACCAGCTCGGACTGCAGCACGATCCGCACCGCGGCGCCGACCGCCTCGACCTCGTACTCGATCGCGGCGACCGCGCGCTGGGTGAGCGAGACCAGCCGCCCGGTGCGGATCCGGATGGTCCGCCCGGCCGGCGACGTCCACTCCGCCTCGCGCCGCAGCACGCCCTCGCGGAAGTCCAGCGACCGCCGGTGGCCGTGCAGGTCGCCGTAGCGCAGGTCGAACGGCTCGTCGTCGACCAGCAACCGGATGATCTTGCCGTTGGTGACGTTGATGACGCTCTGGCCGGACTCGGGGAAACCGTAGCCACCCTCGGGGTACGGCAGCGGGCGCAGCTCGAAGACCCCGTTCAGGTAGGTCCCCGGCAGGCCGTGCGGCTCGCCCTCGTCCAGGTTGGCGCGCAGGCCGATGTGGCCGTTGGAGAGCGCGAAGATGGACTCGCCGCGGGCCTGGCCCGCCAGATCGAGCCGCTGCTCGGTGACGCCCCACGGATCGACCGCGAAGCCTTCCTGTGCGGTCATTCGGCTGCCCCCTCGATGAGTTGGGAAAGATCGTCGACCACCAGGTCGGCGCCGTGCTGCCGCAGCTCGGCGGCCTGGCCGGTGCGGTTGACGCCGACCACCGCGCCGAAGCCGCCGGCCCGGCCGGACTCCACCCCGGCCAGCGCGTCCTCGAAGACCGCCGCCCGCTCCGGCGGGGTGTTCAGCGCGCGGGCGGCGTACAGGTAGGTGTCCGGGGCCGGCTTGCCCGGCAGGCCCTCGCGCCTGGCCACCGTGCCGTCGATCACGACGTCGAAGAGGCCGTCGATGCCGGCCGCCTTCAGCACGTCCCGGCAGTTGGCGCTGGAGGAGACCACCGCGCGGGGCAGGCCGAGCACCCGCAGCCGGTGCACGTACTCCACCGAGCCCGAGTACGGCTGGACGCCCTGCTCCTGGATCATCCGCAGCACCAGGTCGTTCTTGGTGGTGCTCAGCCCGTACACGCTGCGGGTGCCGGGCGGGTCGTCGGGACTGCCCTCGGGCAGCTTGATGTCCCGGGAGGCGAGGAACGAACGGGTGCCGTCGAGCCTGGGTTTGCCGTCCACGTACCGGTCGTAGTCCTGCACCGGGTCGAACGGGACGAACTCCTCGTCGGTCCGGCGGGCCTCCTCCCGGAGGAAGGCGTCGAACATCGATTTCCAGGCGGCGGCATGGACCTTGGCGGTCTGCGTCAGCACTCCGTCGAGGTCGAAGAGGAAGGCGTGGATATGGTCCGGTAGCCCCAGCATGCTTAGCAGTCTGGCCGAAGACGCCCGGCCCCGGGCCGATTCGCGACGGCGCGTCGTAGCTCGTTCGGTCCGGGCCCGGAGCCGGGGCGGCCCGGCACGGGCGCCGGGCGGGCGCGTACCGTGGCACCGGCACGGCCCGCTCACCGCAAGGAGCTACCCCCATGACCTCCCACGACGACCTGGTGCTGGCCCGTAGGGACGGCCGGGTGGGCCGGCTCACCCTCAACCGCCCGCGCGCGATCAACGCGCTCGACCACGCCATGGTCAGCCGGCTGGACGCGGTACTGGCCGACTGGGCGCGGGACGACGAGGTCGCCGCCGTGGTGCTCACCGGCGCGGGCGAGCGCGGGCTGTGCGCGGGCGGCGACATCCGGTTCTTCCACGACGACGCCAAGCTCGGCGGGGACGCGGCGCGCGCCTTCTTCCGCGCCGAGTACCTGCTCAACCACCGGATCTCCGGCTACCCCAAGCCCTACGTCGCGGTGATGGACGGGCTGGTGCTCGGCGGCGGGGTCGGCGTCTCGGCGCACGGCTCGGTCCGGGTGGTCACCGAGCGCTCCGGCGTCGGAATGCCGGAGACCACCATCGGGTTCGTCCCCGACGTCGGCGGCAGCTGGCTGCTCGCCCGGGCGCCCGGCGAGCTCGGCACCCACCTGGCACTGACCGCCGGGCGGATGACCGGTCCGGACGCGGTGTACTGCGGCTTCGCCGACCACTACCTGCCGTCCGACCGGCTGCCGGCCTTCACCGCCGCGCTGGCGGACACCGAACCGGCCCGCGCGGTGGCCGAGTTCGCACTGTCCGTGCCCGCCTCGGAGCTGGCCGGGCAGCGCGACTGGATCGACACCTGCTACGCGGCCGACACCGTCGAGGAGATCGTCGCCCGGCTGCTGGACAGCGGCGTGCCCGAGGCCAAGGAGGCGGCCGGGCAGATCGGCACGAAGTCGCCGACCGCGCTCAAGGTGACGCTGGCCGCGCTGCGTCGGGCCCGCCGGCTGCCGTCGCTGGGGGCGGCGCTCGACCAGGAGTACCGGGTCTCCTGCGCGGGGCTGACCGATCCGGACTTCGTCGAGGGGATCCGTGCCCAGGTGGTCGACAAGGACCGGAACCCGCGGTGGAAGCCGGCCACCCTGGCGGAGGTGGGCGCGGCGGAGGTCGAGCGGCACTTCGCGGGGCTGGGCGCGGCCGAGTTGGGCCTGGGCTGAGTCCCGCCGTCGCCCCCACCGCCGTTGTCGGTGGGGGCGACGACACTTGCTGGTGAAGCGGGTTGCAGGGACGCGGGCCGGGCTGATATCCATTTCGCTGGGAAATCGCTCACTAGTGACTGATTTCCCGTGAATTTGGCAGGGATTGACGTTATGTGAAGCTTTCACGCCGAACGGGGGATGGCTTGTGAAGTTCGATATGGGAAGTCAGACGCTGGCGACCCTGATCAAGCACACCCAGGGATCGAGTGACGACCTGGGCACGCTGATCAAGCAGTTGATCGCCGCGGTGCAGCCGCTGGAGGGCAAGTTCAACGGCGCCGGGCGGATCGCCTTCGACTCGTTCAAGTCCCGCGCGGACCAGATCACCGCCGATCTCAACGGCTCGCTGAGCGCGATCCTGGGCGGTCAGGGTGGCATGAACCAGTCGTTCAGCAGCGGTGACACCGAGATGTCGGATACCGCTCGTTCCACCATGGGCGCGGCCAACTTCGACGCGGCCAAGTTCTCCAGCTGCTAGGAATCACGGGGGAATTCGAAATGGCGAACACGGATCGGCGCAGTTACGACACCGCTGCCTCGGGCGAGGTGCAGGGCAGCCTGCAGGGGATCATCGCCCGGCTGGAAGCGGTGATCAACGAGCGTGACCAGGCGGTGAAGGCGGCGATGGCCGACTTCCAGGCCGACGGGGTCTCCGACCAGTACCAGGGCAAGGAGCAGCGCTGGAACCGGGCCGCGACCGAGGTGCGCGGGATCATCAACCTGGTCAAGGGCACGCTGGAGAAGAACGACGGGACGGCGCAGCAGACCCTGTCGCGCGCCAAGTCGGCCGTGGACGCGATCGGTTGACCCGTTCGCGGGTGAGGCTCGGGTGATTCACGGGGGAGCGTTTCGTGGGACAGTGGGACATCGATCCAGCCGGTGTGGGCAGCGTGCTGAGCAAGACCGGTACGGTCGCCGACGGTCTGGCCGGCCAGGCCAAGTCGTACGGCGAGCACCTGCAGAGCGCGGCGACGTCGGCCGGCGGTCTGAGCCAGGGCGGCCAGAGCGGCAGCGGCGGCGGCAAGGGCGGTGGCAGCCAGGGCCCGGCGGGCCTGGTCGCCGTCGCGCTGGCGCAGTTCGCACAGGCGGTGGACGGGAAGCTGAACTTCCTGGCCGACCGGACCGGCAAGTCGATGCAGGGCGCGGTGGACGCGACCAAGGCGTATCTGACGGGCGATCTGCAGATGGCCCAGGACGCGCAGTCGGCGGCACTGGCCGACCCACCGATCGCCACCACCCCGCCGGCCGGCGGCAAGGCGCCCGCCGGCGGGAAGAAGCCCGGGAAGTGACCGGTTCGGACGACGTTCCGCGGTGGCAGCAGTGGCGGCGGCAACTCCGGTGGTCACGATGACGGTTCGGGCGGCGGCCACGACACGGGTCGAGCGGATCGAACAGAGCCGGCCCGTGGGCTTCCCGGCCGCGGAACCCGGCGTCCACCACGACGTCCGGGCCTGGTACGCATTCGCCGGAGATCCCCGCTCCGAGATCCGGCGACGCGCTGCTCCGCGCCTCGCGGCCGCGTTGGAGAAGCTCGACCCGGTGCTCGGCGTACCGGCGGTTCCCGGCGGGCCGACGCACTTCGGCGTCGCGGAGGGCTACCGGATCCATCCGTCGGAACACCCGCGGGACGGGCGCGGACCGGACCGCGCCGACGAGCTCTGACCACCGCCGACCACGACACCCGAAGCAGGCGATCCCTCGAACATCGGCATGTTGGCTCAAACGATTCTGGATTGGTGGCATTCGCAGTGAGCGCGACGTTCACCGAAGCCGTGACGGGGCGCCCGCTCGCCGTCGAATGGTCGGACCTGGAGGAACTGTGACGGCCCGGGACTTCGACAGCCAGCTGCTGGAGTCGGTGTCGGTCCGCCGCCGGCGGCTGCGCGACGCGCTGCTGCACGGTGCGATGCGGACCCGCCGCTCGACCGACGAGCAACTCGGCAAGGTGTTCGGCGGGGTCGCGCTGGCCGCGGTGCTCTGCGCGGGGTGCGTCGGCTGGTCCTTCGTCGAGCACCGGCTGCTGCACCGGACCACTCCTGGCACGGTCTCCTCCACACCGTCCCCGACCACCACCGGCTCGACCACCACCACGATGACGGGTAGCAAGAAATGATCAAGGTAGGAGGGGAACGCCCGGCCGGACTGAGCCGGGTGACCCTGGTCGGCACCGGGCGGCGGGTCGACCTGCTGCTGCCCTCCGACGAGCCGGTCGGGCTGTTGCTGCCCGAGGTGTTGCCGCTGCTGAACGACCAGGCCGCCGCCCGGCCGATGCTGCGCCACCTGGTCACCACCGACGGCACCGTACTCCCGCAGGACACCACGCTCGCCGACGCGGGCGTCACCGACGGCGCGGTGCTGCGGCTGGTGCGGACCCAGGACGCCCCGTCGGCGCCGGTGGTGCACGACGTCACCGACGAGGTCGCCGACGATCTCGACCTGCGCGCCTGGCGCTGGCGCCCGAAGGTCCGCCGGCCGACCGCCGGCCTGGTGGCCCTGGTCCTGGCGCTGACCGCCGGCCGGATCGCGGTCGCCGACCTGGGCGCGGCGACCGCCGCCGGCTGGCTGCTCGGCGCCGCCGCCGTGCTGGCCGTCGCCGGTGTGCCGGCCACCCGGCTGCTGGGCAACCGCGGCCTGGGCACCACGCTGTTGATCGGCGGCGGCGTGCTGGGCCTGCTCGGCGCCTGGACGCTGGCCGACGCGCAGGGCTGGCCACCGGCCGGGCGCTGGGGACTGCTGGCCGGAGTGGCGGTGCTGACCCTGGCCCTGCTGGGCCTGTTCTCGCCGATCGGGCGCGGCGGGCTGATCGGCGGCGCGGCGGTGCTGGCGCTCGCCGTGCTCTGGGAGGTCACCGCCGCGCTGCTGCACGGCGCTCCGCACCCGCGCGGGCAGGCCGAGTTGGGCGCGGTGCTGGCGGTCTGCTCGGTGGTCGCGCTCGGGGTGCTGCCGCGGCTCGCGCTGGTCGCCGCCGGGCTGACCGGGCTGGACGACCGGCGGGCCGGCGGCGTCTCGGTGAGCCGGCACGCGGTGACCACCGCGCTGGCCGCCGCGCACCGCGGGCTGGCGCTGGCCACGGTGGCCGGCGCCGGGTCGGCGGCGGCCGCGGGCTGGCTGCTGGTCTCGGTGCGCGAGCCGTGGACCGTGCTGCTGGCCGTGCTGACCGCCGTGGTGCTGCTGGCCCGGGCCCGGGCCTATCCGCTGGTGGCCGAGGTGGGCACGCTGCTGGCGGCGGCCCTGGTGCTGCTGGTCCGGCTGGTCACGGTCTGGCCCGACCCCGCGCACGGGAGCGCCCACACCCGGCTGGTCGTGCTCTGTCTGCTCGTGCTGCTCCCGCTCGCGGTGCTGGCCGTGCAGCCGCCGGAGCACGTCCAGGTCCGGCTGCGGCGCGCCGCCGACCTGGTCGAGGCCATCGGCATCGTGGCCCTGTTCCCGCTGGCAGTCGGGGTGTTCGGCGTGTACGCGCGGCTCCTCGGCGCGTTCTGAGAAGGGGAGGACCCGTGTCCGACGACTGGCAGCGTTCCCTGTTCGGCGACCTCGGCGGTGCCGCGGCGCCCGCACCCGTACCGGCGGCCGTCCCGATGGACGGACCGATGGACGGACCGATGGACCGGCCGGCGCACGGACCGGCCGCGCCGGCCCAGGCCGTGCCGCCCGCCGCCCGGTTCGCCCCGCGGCTGGCGAAGGTCGAGCCACCCAGCCCGGTGCCGACCCTGGACCCGGCGCTGGGCCTGGTCCGCGGCAAGCCCCGGAGCGGCGACTCGGCGGCCGTGCGGACCGGCCGGGCACTGCGCCGGCTGCTCTCCTCCTCGGCCGCCCAGGAGGTCGAGCGGGCCGCCCGGTTCGCCCGGGAGATCCAGCAACCGGTCACCACCGGCCGGCAGATCGCGGTCACCAGCATCCGCGGCGGCGCCGGCAAGACCACCGTCGCCGCGCTACTGGGCGCCACCTTCACGCACTACCGCCGCGACCCGGTGCTGCTGATGGAGGCCGAGCCGGCGCTGGGCTCGCTGCCGATCCGGGCCGGTGCCCAGGAGCTGCGCTGGACCTTCGACGACCTCGCCCAGCTGATCACCCCGTCGATGCCGTTCGACCAGGTGCTCGGCTATCTGACCAAACTGCCCGAGGGCGGCTGGCTGCTGCCCGGCAGCCGGGGGCAGATCGGCGCCCGGCTGGATCTGGCCACCTTCCAACAGGTCGCGGTCGCGCTGCGCCGGTACTTCGCGATCACCGTGCTGGACTGCGGCTCGCTCCCCGGCGAGCTGGCCCGCAGCGCGCTCTCCGCCGCGCAGGCCCGGGTACTGGTGGCACCGGCCAGCGTGGAGGGGGTGACCAGCACCCACACCGTGCTGAGCTGGATGAGCGGCCTGCCGCGTCCGCTGCTGCCGACCACCGTGGTGGTGCTGGCCGAGACCACCCCGCACCCGCGGCTGGACCTCGCCGCCGCCAGCGCGCACCTGCGGGTCGAGGGCGCCGAGGTGATCGGGCTGCCGTACGACCGGCACCTGGCGGCCGGCGGCCGGATCGACACCGCCCGGCTGGCCCTCGGCACCCGGGAGCGGACCAGCCGGCTCGCCGCCGAGCTGCTCAACCGGGCCGTGCGCGGGTGACCATGCCGACCGTCGTCAGCTCACCGCCCGCGCCCGCGCAGCAGCCGGCGCAGCGGCGCGGGCACCTTGGGCCGGCCGGTCAGCCGGCCGAAGCGCAGCTCGTACAACCGCTCCTCGGCCCACCAGAACAGCCGCTCGTCGCAGCGGTCCGCGGCCACCCGGTGCGCCTCGCCGACCTGCTCGGCCAGCTCCCTGGCCGCCACGGCCAGTTGGTCCGGGACCACCGGGCAGAGCAGCAACTCCCCGTACCGGGGCAGCCCGAGCAGCACGCCGTACGGGCACGGACCGGGCAGGAACCGGTCCAGGCCGAGCAGCGCGCTGGTGGCGAACGGGCTGCCGGCCCGGCCGACCGCCCAGACCGGCGCCCCGCCGGCCGGCGGCCGCTCGGCCAGCGTGAAGGCGGGCAGCTCGATCCGCAGCGTGTTGGCCAGCGCGTGCCCGCCCGGGTCGGCCAGCACCAGCCGCTCGGCGCGCTCCCGGCTGAGCCGCCCACCGTCCGCGTGGTCGAGCACCACCACCAGGTCCAGCAGCTCGCCGTACGCGGTGCAGAGCAGCCGCCGGCGCTCCGCCGCGGGCAGCCGGGGCGCCACCTGCACCCGCAGCAGCGTCTCGACCTCGCCGAGTTCGCGCCGTTCCCGGACGGCCTCGGCGACCTGCCGCCGCTTCTCGGCGAGCCAGTCCTGCACCCGACTGGGCCAGGTGTGCTGGGGCAGGTCCGCGCAGATCGCGACGATCCCGTCCAGGGAGACGTCCGCGTGCGCGGCGTCGACCAGCAGCACCAGGCGGCCGCTGTCGGCGTCGAGCATCGCGTGCGGCGCCAGCACCGGCAGCAGGTCGGCGACCAGCGCGCGGACCGCCGCCGCGATCTCCCTCTGAGTACTCATCCGCTGTTCCTATCAGTGAGCTGGAGCCGATGACCACCCGGCTGGTCCACCGTCCCACCCGTACCACACGTCCCCTGGTGCACACCGAGCCCAGGGTCGTCGAGGCCCCGCCGAACCTGCCCGAGGGCAAGGCCGGCGGGCTCGCGCAGGCCCTGCTGCCGGTGCTGGGGGTGATGAGTTCGGTGGTGATGATGGCCGTGGTGCGCAGCGGCCAGTACGCCGCGATCGGCGCGGTCACCCTGGTGGTCACCCTCTGCGGCACTCTCGGCATGCTCTTCTCCCAGCGCGGCAAGGCGCAGCGCACCCGGCGTGCCCAGCGCGAACGCTACCTGGAGTACCTGGAGCGGCTGCGCGAGGAACTCGCCGCCGAGGAACGGGAGTTGCGGGTCACCGCACGGTTGCTGGCGCCGCCGCCGGAGGGGCTGTACGACCTGGTCCGCGACCCGGCCCGGCTCTGGGAGCGGCGCCGGACCGACCCGGACTTCCTGCAGGTGCGGATCGGCACCGGCGAGCTCCCGGTGCGTCCGCTCACCCTGGCCGGCTCGGGCTCCACCGTGCTCACCCCGACCGACCCGTTCATGCTGAACGAGGCCCGGGCGCTGCTGCACCGCTTCGGCACCGCGACCGACCTGCCGCTGCCGGTCCCGCTGGACCGGGTCGGCGACGTCAGCGTGGTCGGCGAGCGCGCCGACGTGCTGCGGGTGGCCCGGACGCTGCTGGTGCACGCGGCGGCGGCGCACGCGCCCGACGACCTCCGACTGGCACTGGCCTGCCCCGGCGACCGGCTGGCCGACTGGGAGTGGGCCAAGTGGCTGCCGCAGCTGCTCGATCCCGAGCAGTGGGACGGCCCGGTCAGCGCCCGCCGGATCGCCCCCGACCTGGCCGCGCTCGCCCCGCTGCTCGGCGACGACCTGCGCCGGCGCGCCTCCTACGCGGCCGAGGCCCGGCGCGGCCTGACCGGCGGCGGCGACGCCCGGGCGCTGACCGCCCGGCTGCTGGTGGTCAGCGACGGCCACGGCGGCACGGCCGGCGAACTGCCGCGCCCCGACGAGGCGGTGGGGCTCGCCGAGATGGGCGTCACGGTGCTGCACCTGGTGACCGAGCGGGTCGCCGAGCCGGGTCAGGTGGCGGTCCGGCTCACCGTGGACGGCGACCAGGTCACCGTCGAGGACCTGCGCGGCGAGCAGCCGCTGACCACGCGGGGCACGGTGGACGAGCTCTCCCCGGCCGGCGCCGAGGGCCTGGCCCGGCTGCTCGCGCCGCTGCGACTCTCCGCCGACTCCGCCGCCGAGACCGGCACCGCCGGCCCGGTCGACTTCACCGGCCTGCTGGGCGCCCCGGACCCGGCCGCCCTGGACTTCCGCCGGCTCTGGGCCGCCCGGGGCGAACGCGCCTTCCTGCGGGTGCCGATCGGCGTGAACGACGCCGGGCAACCGGTGCTGCTCGACCTCAAGGAGTCCGCCGAACTGGGCATGGGCCCGCACGGGTTGTGCGTCGGCGCGACCGGCTCGGGCAAGAGCGAGCTGCTGCGCACCCTGGTACTCGGGCTGCTCGCCACCCATCCGCCCGAGGACCTCTCGATGGTGCTGGTCGACTACAAGGGCGGCGCGACCTTCGCGCCGTTCGAGCAGGTCCCGCACGTCGCCGGGGTGATCACCAACCTGGAGAACGACGCCGGCCTGGTCGAGCGGGTGCACGCCAGCCTGGCCGGCGAGGTGCAGCGCCGCCAGCAGGCGCTGAAGGACGCGGGCAACATCGCGGACATCTCGCACTACCGCGCGCTGCGCGACCCGCGGCCCGACCTGCCGCCGCTGCCGCACCTGCTGGTGGTGATCGACGAGTTCGGCGAACTGCTCACCGCCAAGCCCGACTTCATCGAGCTGTTCCTGTCGATCGGCCGGATCGGCCGGAGCATCGGCGTGCACCTGCTGCTCTCCAGCCAGCGGATCGAGGGCGGCCGGCTCAAGGGGCTGGACACCTACCTCTCCTACCGGCTCGGGCTGCGCACCTTCTCCCCCGAGGAGAGCCGGACGGTGCTGGAGACACCGGACGCCTTCCACCTGCCGCCACTGCCCGGTTTCGGCTACCTCAAGGTCGACACCAGCCACTACGAGCGGTTCAAGGCGGGCTTCGTCTCCGGCGCGTACCGCGGCCCCGCGCGACCGGAGGCGGCGCCGAGCGGGCCGCGGGTGCTCCCGTACCCCGCCTACAACCTGCTCGGCGAAGGCGCGGACGAACCGGGGACGGCGAGCGACGGGGACGCTCCGGCGATGCCCAAGCGCGCCCTGGGCCCGACCGTGCTCGGCCTGATGGTCGACCAACTGCGCGCCGCCGCCGAGCCGGTGCGCCGGATCTGGCTGCCGCCGCTGCCGACCGCGCTCACCCTGGACGCGGTCGCCGGGCCGGTGGAGATCGGCTACCGGGGCATGCAACTGGCCCGCCGGGCCGGCGCCCTGCAGATCCCGCTGGGGCTGCTGGACAACCCCGCCCGACAGTGGCAGGGCCGTTGGAACGTCGACCTCACGATGGCCGGCGGCCACCTCGCGGTGATCGGCGGTCCACAGTCCGGCAAGACCACGCTGCTGCGCTCGCTGGTGCTCTCGCTGGCGCTCACCCACACCCCGGCCGAGGCCGGCGTCTACGGCGTCGACCTGGTCGGCGGCGGCCTGCAGGCGCTGGCCGGGCTGCCGCAGGTCGGCGGGATGGCCGGGCGGGCCGACCGGGAGCGGGTCCGGCGCACGGTCGAGGAGGTGCACGGCATGCTCGCCGAGCGTGAGGCGCTCTTCCGCGAGCACGGCATCGACTCGGTGGACCAGCTCCGGGCCGCCCGGGCCGCCGGCCGGGTGCCCGAACTCGGCTCCACCGACGTGGTGTTGGTGATCGACGGCTTCGGCGCGCTGCGCGACGAGTTCGACCTGCTGGACGACCTGGTGACCGACCTGCTGCAGCGCGGCGGCGGTTACGGCATCCACGTGGTCGCCGGGATGCTGCGCTGGAACGACGTGCGGATCGCCGCCCAGGCCACCTTCGGCAGCCGGATCGAGCTGCGGCTCAACGACCCCGGCGACAGCAGCATCGACCGCCGACTCGCGCAGACGCTCCCCGCCGGGCAGCCCGGACGCGCGCTCACCGACGGGCAGTTGACCGCCCAGGTGGCGCTGCCCCGGATCGACGGGCTGGCCGCCGGCGCGGATCTGGGCCCGGCGCTGGAGCAGGCGGTGCTGGCGGTCCGGTCCGCCTGGACCGGTGAACTCGCCAAGCCGGTGCGGGTGTTGCCCGCCCGACTGGACGCCGCCGGACTGCCCGGCCCGGCCGCCGAACCCCGGCGGGTGCCGATCGGCCTGGACCAGAGCACCCTCTCCCCCATCCCGCTGGACCTCTTCGAGCGCGACCAGCACCTGCTGGTGCTCGGCGACAACGAGTGCGGCAAGACCAACCTGCTGCGGCTGATCGCCCGTGGCCTGGTCGACCGGTACTCCCCCGACCAGCTGGTCTTCGCCGTGATGGACCCGCGGCGCGGGCTGCGTGACCTGGTCCCGGAGGAGTACCAGGGCGGCTACGCCTACAACACCAAGATCGCCGGCGGGCTGGCCACCGGCATCGCCACCGAGCTGGCCAAGCGGCTCCCGGACGAGACCGCCGACCCGCGGGTCCTCGCCGAGGGCTCCTGGTACAGCGGCCCTCGGGTGGTCGTGGTCATCGACGACTACGACGTGCTCACCACGGCCGGCCAGACGCCGCTGGCACCCTTCCTGCCGTTCCTGCCCTCCGCACCCGACATCGGCCTGCACTTCGTGGTCACCCGCCGGGTGGCCGGGGCGTCCCGGGCGCTGTACGACCCGTTCCTGCTCACCCTGCGCGAGAGCGGCACCGCCGGCCTGGTGATGCGCGGCGACCGCGGCGAGGGCGAGCTCTTCCCCGGCCTGTACGCCGCGGCCCAGCCGGCCGGCCGGGGCGTGCTGGCCCGCCGCGGCGAGCCGCACCGGCTGGTCCAGACCGCCCTCTGCACCCCGACGGCACCCCAGGAGGGCCCGTGACCAAGGACGTCATCGCCCTGACCCGGCAGCTGCCGGACGCCCGCACCCTGCTGGCCGCCCTGCGGGCCGCCGGGCCCGAGCTGCGGCTGCAGACCATCGCCGACGGCGCGGTGCTGCAGCTCTGCGACGAGCGGGGCCGGCCGCTGGTCTCGGTCGAGTCGCCGATCCTGCTCCAGGTGCCGGGCGAGGCCGAACGGCTGCTCGGGCCCGCGGCGGCCGGGGTGCCGACCCCCGGCTGGTGGGTGGAGGCCCGTGCCTCCACCGCCGCCACGGACGCCGAGCGGATCGCCGGAGCGTTCGCCGGGCGGCTCGCGGCCGGGCTCGACGGGCGGGTCTGGCCGGCGGACGCGGTCCCGGACCCCGTCCCGGACGCGGTGGCCCCCGCGGTCGCCGTCCCCGCCGCCGCGCCGGGTCACCCGGCGGTCGACGTGCTCACCGAGCGAGTCGCCGTGGTCATGCAGGACCGGCCGATGGTGGCGCTGACCTCCTGGCTCGCCGACGCGGTACGGGCCTGCCTGGCCGAGGGCCGAGGCCTGCAACTGGTCACCCCCGGCGACACCGTGCTCAGTCTGCCCACCCGGATGCTGCTGACCGGCCGCGACTCCCGCTGGGTGGTCCGGGACGAGTCCGGCGGCTACTACGACGGTCTGTCGGGCGCGGTGCTGCACTGGACGGACGGCGCCTTCCAGCCGGTGGCCGCCGGCCCCGACGGCCGGGTGCCGGTGGCCGCCGCCTTCACCGCCGCGGCTCCCGCCGACGGCACCCAACTGGTGCTCTCCCTGCGCACCCTGCACCCCGCCGACGAGCAGCTGGTGCTGGGCGGCGCGGTCGAGGCCGCCTGGCGCGCCCTGACCGGCGCGCCGCCGGCCGGCTGGGGCACCGCCGAACCGGTCGGACTGCCCTGGTCCGCCGCCGAGTTCACCGAACTCGCCCACCGGCGCTCGCCGCGGGCCACCCTGGCCCTCCTGGTCGGCGCACCCGACCGGCCCGCCCTGGCCACCGTCCGGGTCGCCCGCACCACCGAGGGCGTCGAGGAGGACATCACGCTGGTCATCGGCCACGGCCCGGACGAGCAACCGCCGCTCGCCGCCCTCCCGGAGCTGGCCGCCGAACTGACCGGCTCGCACCGGGTCCGCTCGCTGCTGGCACAACGCCGCACCGGCCGCCGCGACCTCGGCGTGCCCGCGCGGTTCGAGTCGATCCCGGTCCCGCTCTGCTTCGCCCTCGGCCCGGACGCCGTCCAGCAGGTCGGTCTCTCGCACGCCCGCCGCCCCCCGATCGCCGCCACCCCGCGCCCGCTCGGCCCCGCCAACCGCCCCGGCCTCCTCTACCCCCTCGAGGGCCATGGCGGCGGCGCCCCCGGCCCCGCCTGGACCGCCCTGGAACAGCTGCTGCGCCACCTCCGACGAACCCGCCGCGCATGACGGAAGCCCAGGTCGGATGCGATCCGACCTGGGCTCCCCAAGTGGGCCGCCAGGGGTTCGAATAGCGGCTCCCACCCGGTCCTGCTTGCGACTCATCACACCGCCTTAAAGCGCAGTCATTGCGTTTAAGGGCGGGCACTTCGGGGTCGGACGGCGCGTGGGCCGGGCCGGCGGGTTCCGGGCCGGCCCACGCGCCGTGCTCAGGCCACCGGCGCGAGCGCTCGGGCGGGCTGTGTCTGCTCGTGGGCGTGGCCGACTCGCAGGAGCGCGCGCTCGCCGAGTGGTCGGCCGAGCAGTTGCATTCCGATCGGCATGCCCGCCGAGTCGTGGCCGACCGGGATGGACAGGGCGGGCAGCCCGGTGATGTTGGCGGGGGCGGAGAGGCGTACGAGAGCGTCGGAGACGCCTTCGACCGTGCCGTCGGGCCAGGTGACCGTCGCCTGGTCGGCCGCGGACGCCGTCATCGGGACCGTCGGGGCGGCGATCACGTCGACCGTCTCCAGGACGCGCGCCCATTCCCGCCGCATCAGGGTCCGGGAGCGCTGGGCGCGCAGGTAGTCCCCGGCCGTCATCAACTCGCCGGCCTCCAGGAGGACGCGGACGTCCGCCTGGTACAGCTCGGGCACCGCACGCAGGGTGCGCTCGTGGTAGGCGGTGGCCTCCGGCACCATCAGTCCCCACTGGGTGGGCTGGATGTATCGGGTCATCGGGATGTCGACCTCGACGAGCCGCGCGCCGAGGGCTTCCAGCTGCCCGATGGCGTGGCGGACCGCGGCCTCCACCTCCGGGTCGAGGTGGTCGAAGTAGTAGGTGCGCGGCAGGCCGATCCGCAGTCCCGTCAGGTCCGTGCCCGCGCCGGGCCGGTAGTCCACGGCGGGGGTGGCCAGCGAGGCGGGGTCTCGCGGGTCGTGCCCGGCAAGTGCGGTCAGTACCAGGGCCGCGTCCTCGACGGTGCGGGTGATCGGGCCGACGTGGTCCAACGACCAGGACAGGGACGTCACGCCGTGGCGGGGGACGAGACCGTAGGTCGGCTTGAGGCCGACGACGCCGTTGAGCGCGGCGGGCACCCGGATCGATCCGCCGGTGTCGGTGCCCAGGGCGAAGGTGGCCGTGCCCGAGGCGACGGCGACGGCGGACCCGCCGCTCGAACCGCCGGCCACCCGGCCGCGGTCCCAGGCGTTCCTGGTCTGCGGGGTGGTCAGGCCGTAGGCGAACTCGTGGGTGTGCGTCTTGCCGAGCAGGATCGCACCGGCCGCCGTCAGGCGCGCGGCGACCGCGCTGTCGGCCCGCGCGCGGTGATCGGCGCGCACGCGGGAGCTGGCCGTGGTGGCCCAGTCGGCGACGTCGATCAGGTCCTTGAGTCCCATCGGGATGCCGTGCAGGGGCCCGCGGTGACGGCCGTGGGCCGAATCGTGCTCGGCCGCGCGCGCCGCCCGGCGTGCCCGCTCCGCGTCGACCGTGACGTAGGCGTCGAGGAGCGGCTCCACCTGTTCGATGCGGCCGAGGAGCGAGTCCACCAGTTCGACGGGGGACAGCCGCCGGGTCCGGATCGCCTCCGCGGCGGCGGCGAGGGAGAGTTCATACGGCTGCATCGTGCGTCTCCCCTCCCGCGCGGTAGGCGCTGGCCGGCGGGGTGTCCCCGAAGTCCAGCTCCCGCAGGACCGCGACGACGGCGTGGATGTGGTCGGCGGTGGCCGCGACCACCGCATGACGGTCGGTGGGCAGCGCGAGCCCGGCCCGGGCGGCCCAACGGGCCGCCTCCGGCGGCGTGAGCTCGACGGCGGTCAGGGACGTTGACATCGACGTCCTTCCGGATCGGGGTGGGAGCAGCAGAGCGCACACCCGCACCAAAAGCTAACGATTTGCTTTAGTTGACTGTAGGCTCTCCGACGCCTTAAAGCAAACAGATTGCGTTTACCGCAGGGCAGACGGCCCTCACAGACGTCTGCTCCCACTCCATCGCCACCACACCGGGCGAGGAGCGCTGACCGCCCGGCTGCCGGCCGAGGCGAGGGCACGGCAGCAACGCCATCGCCTCCGACGCCGGGTGTCCCGGCACGGTCCCCCGGGCACGGTCACCGAAGGACGCCCAGTCCGCCACCGCACCCGGCGCTGATCCACAGTCCGCTCACGCATCGCTCGCGCGGACGGCCCGAAAACGCGGCAGCACCCCGGCCAAGGCAACTAGCCGGGGTGCTGTGCTGCAGGTCAGAGGGGGTGTAACCCCCTCGCCGTACGTGGGCCGCCAGGGGCTCGAACCCTGAACCTACGGATTAAAAGTCCGCAGCTCTACCGATTGAGCTAGCGGCCCGGGCAGCCGGGCCGACCACCGTGTAGGTGGTACGGCACCTGCCGGGGAGATCCTACCCGGTGATACCCAGGGCTTGGCCAGTGCCTTTCCGTGCCGCGCCGGAGCGACCGTCAGGCGGCGGTCAGGTGGGCCCGGCGGACCCGGCGGAGCCAGTCCTCGACCGCCGGCTCGTCCGGTTCCGGCGGGAGCGCGCCCGGGCGGTCGAAACGGCGCTCGGCGTCCGCCAGCAGTTCGGCCGCCGGCCCCGGGTCGCGCGCGAAGCGTTCCCCGTCGGCGCGCACGCGTTCCGGATCGGCGAGCGCGACCCGCAGTTCGCCGATCTCGTGCAGCCCGGTCCCCTGCTCCAGCAGCCGGACCAGGTGCCGGGCGTGCTTGGCCCGGCGCGCGGGGTCCGCCCGCTCCTTGTTCAGCAACTTCCTGAACTGCTGGGTGGCATAACCGAGATACGCGCTCCGTACCGCCGGCGCGCTCAGGAAGGCCCGTCGCAACCCGATCAGCTCGTCGCCCAGCGCCGTCCTGACCTCGTACAACTCGTCGGGCAGCCAGACCAGTTCGGAGACCGTCGGATTGCCCGCCAGGGCCAACCGGCACCACTTCGCCGCCTCGTGCCAACTCCGGTCCGGTGCCGTGGTCACCCGCGACTCCACCGGCCGGCACAGACCGTGCAGCTCCTCGGTCGGCACCGCGAAGACGCCCAGCCGATCGACGTCCGACCCCGCGCGCGCCAACCCGTACGCGGTCGACCCCACCACGCCCGACAACAGAACGCGCATCCCAGCCCCCCTCTTTCCACTCCAGTCTCGGCCGGCCCCACCCCCGACCGCGACCCATTAACGGCCGGCGGGAACCGTGGGGGCGCCCGGGAGGTTTCCCTGGGGCAGACAGACGTGTGCGGATGTTGAGGAGAGCGGCATGGCGAAGGGCATCAGTACCGCGGTGGCGGCGGCCGGGCTGATCGGCGGTTACGGGGTCGCGCGGTGGAGCGGGCGGCGGGAGGCGGGCGGTGCGGTGCTGGCAGCGGCGGGTGCCGCGTCCGCCTACCAGTGGAAGCGGCAGAGCGGGACAGCCGCCGCGGTGGCGTTGACCGGGCTGTACGTGGCGGCGTTCGGCGGGTCGCACCCGCTGGCGAAGAAGATCGGCGCCTGGCCGTCGGTGCTCGCCGTCACGGGCGTGGTGGCCGCGGCCTCCGCGGTGGTGCCCGCCAGGCGGTGACGCCACCGCTCAGGGGGTGAACCGCCGCTCGAAGGCGGTGCGGTTGGCCGAGGGCTCGGCGCGGTCCCAGACGGCGAAGACCACCCGCTCGAAGGCCGCGCCGTAGGACCCGAGGGCCGCCGCGAAGGCCTCGGCGACCTCGGCCGGATCGTTGCGGAAGACGCCGCAGCCCCAGGCACCGAGCACCAGCTGCCGGACACCGTGCCGGGCGGCCACCGCGAGAACCCGGGCGGCGCGCTCGGCCAGGACGTCGGCCAGGTCGACCGGGGCATCCGAACGCAGTTGCAACTGGCCGGCGTTGGGCGCGGGCGAGGTCAGGAACGAGACCTGCCCCAGCCCGGCCGCCAACTCGCCGCGGTCGTCCCGGATCACCGGCACGTCGGGGCTGAAGATCACCCGATGGCTGTACCGAAGATCGGCGGAGGCCCGGTGCGCCGCGTAGTAGTCGGGGGCGGCCAGCAGGCAGTGGTACAGCAGGGCGCTGCGGCAGAGGTCCTCCTCCTGGGCCTTCGCGCCACGCAGGTAGCCGCCGCCGGGGTTGCGCGCCGAGGCGAAGTTGAGCACCCCGACCCGGCCGGCGGCCCCGTCACCGGCTCCGGCCAGCCGGCGGGCCGCCGACATGCTCCCCTCCGCGGTCACCTCGACCACCGGCGCCCCCGGCCCGGGTACCGGCTCGGCGGCCAGCAGCCCGGCTAGCCGCTCGGGCGCGTACGAGACCGTCCCCGCCCGCGCCGCGGCCAGCCGCGCCGCGACGTCCACCACCGCGCCGCCCGGGGTCCGGTAGCTCCCCCGCTCGGCGATCTCCTCGTTCTCCACCGCTGTCCGGTGCAGTCTGCTGCTCATGCGCCCGACGGTACGCGCGCCCGGTGCCGGCCCGCCACCGAATTGTTCTCAGCCGGAGAACAACTGCCGGCGCGAAAGCGGCGGGCCCGCCCCACCGAAGTGGAACGGGCCCGCCGAGGGTTCGACCTACCGGTCGTCAGTTCTTCCAACGCGGCTTGCGGTCGCCGCCGTTGAAGCTACCGCCACGGCTGTCGCGGTCGCCGAAACGGCCGCCACGGCTGTCCCGGTCACCGTACGAGGAGCCACCCTGCGGACGACCGCCGGAGCGGTGGTCGTCCCGACGGGCGAACGGCCGGCTGCTGCCGCCGCCGCGGTTGTCCCGGTCGCCGAAGGGGCGGGCCGGACGGTCACCGAACGAGCGGCCACCACGGTCGTCGCGGTCCCGGCCACCGCCGAAACCACCACGGTTGTCCCGGTCCCGGTCACCG